>NZ_AOLY01000040.1 GCF_000336635.1 Haloarcula japonica DSM 6131
TATTATAGCTCATCTGCTAGTTCCGTTGCTGTATACGGGTTTGAGCTAGTAATAATTACCGATATGATGGAATATTGACTATCGAGATTTCACGCCATCAGGCGATGTTTTTCGGACAGGCTCTCTTCCTTTTTCTATTGCCACTTAGTCCTTCCGTCAGTTCTCATTATTGATTTTTTAATTACAGATATACGTATTTAAGTATAATTTTGTTACCAGGCAGAGTCTAAGTGTTGTTTGAATGGTGTTTTGGCGGAGATAAGAATGATTCTACGTCGTCGTCGATGTTGGTCCGAAGCCTATTGTTATGACGCGAATTGATAACAGCCTCATGTATCCTTATGGGCTGAAGATTCCCGTAAGCTAACGGGAGCTAGACGCTATCTGGCGATATGAACTGCTCAGACGGCTAATCCAGAAGTATAGATTATATGTCATTCCCGATGAATACCGTGTTCCAAACGTTGATAAGACCAAGTTAAAAAAAGATACACAATGAGAACTAGCCTCCAGGCGGCGATTGGTATTATCATGGTTTTCATGCTAGTAGGGAGCATCGGGTTACTCTTGGGGGGGATGTTAGGAAGTTCTGAAAACAGCCCTGCTGAAACACCGACCGAAGGAGTAGAAACTACGACACAACCGGCAACGGCAACACCATCAATGACGGCAACATCGTCACCAACAGTAACACCAGACTTAGCATCAACTGAGCAAAATCTGAGCACGGATCATATTGAGTCACTAATTAAGAGTAATATCAACGATCACCCTGATTCTGTCACCACACTTTCGACAGATACGACGACGGCAGTGAAGCTTGACAATTTATCTAAAAACCACAGCAATACCATGTCTCAGTCAGCAACTGTTTCCCACGATGTTGGTTATGGCAACAGCGAAACTCGATACCGAAACGCCGATTTATACGAACGATGTCAGTTCAAGGAACAAAAGTACATCGCTAATGCGAAGCGCAACAGACTCGAATCCATTGACCGCCTGAATTTGAACGAATATCGAGGTGAGACTGCAGAGATAACCGAACAGAACGTTGCTGATACGATTGTCGATAGTTGGTTCAATAGCTTCACCTATAGAGATAGGCTCAGGTACGAGAATGCGGAACATCTAGGCGTTGGGGTCAGCATCTCCGAAGATGGCCAGGTCTACGCTACAGCGACAGTATGCTGATCTCTCTGAGTCCATTATTTCTACCGTCTGCAGGTCAATTCATTTATACACGACTGTTTACTAACTGATTTTAACGTCTTCAACTAGACTGACATTTTGTCGGAGAGCACTAGTGAGTTCCTTTTACGAATTCGACCGTCAGCAATCACATCTGATTACACTCCTTCCAATCCAAGTATTGTCGGTTTGATGACGCTACTTGCTGGCAGTAGTACAGAAGATTTCACAGGAAAGCAGTATGACGAACCGGATGTATCTACGACCAATTCGGCACTGTCTAGTTGAGGGCGCACGAAACATGGCTACGGCGCTTCAGAAACCACTTCAACCACGAACGACCCACCAAGCACTCGATAGACGAACCCCAGCTGAGATTACAGTTGGTTTAGCGGGACTGTAATGCATATTTGGGCTGATTCAGTGAACGGGAACTGATTCAGATTGCCCTCTAAACGCCCAATATTATTGGACTGACGATTATATACGTAAATTGCCACAAAGTGATACACGCACTCGCACGGGACATGACATCGGTAATTCGCTATGTGAGTTGAGATGTCATTGATCTGGATGACCGCGCTGATAAGCAGTAGGCCCTAAGTACTACTCTCCGTCGTTTCAGTAACTCCCTTATATGCGATATAGCCAACAAACCCTCCCGTATAGGCGACTGCAAGGAGGACTGAAGGGAGCGTGCGGCCAAGGAAAGTGATTATAATGATCACAATCGGCCCGAGAATAAGAAGTGCGTCGAATACGGAATCATCTGCGCCAGCCGCGAGGAGCGGGCCAATGACCGGAATATGTTCGAGTCGCATTAGTCATAGACCTCCATCGAGACGAACAAACTCCGAAGGAGCACTAGGACCGGAATTATCTCAAGTCGACCGATCCACATGTTGAATAAGAACATGACCTTCGTTACCGTCGGCATCCCCGGACCGGTGATACCCGACGAGAGCCCAACATTACCTTGCGCGGAGGCAACCTCGAACAGAACGTTTTCCAGAGTGTAGCCGTCTGGACCCATCGGAAGGGCGATCATAAAGACGAATGCAGCGACGCCAAGGAAAAGGATCCAGAGGAACGTGATGATAGCGGCCTCTTCAAACTCCTGCGCTGCTTCGTCATCTGATAATGTTCGGTCATCCAGTCGGAATGTGCGAACAGCAGTTGAAGGGTAAAACACGTCACGGATACGAAACAGAATCCCCTTTCCGAGGGTGAGCAATCGGATGAGCTTGATACCTCCGACAGTTGATCCGGCAGCTGCCCCGACGATCATTCCGAACGCGACTGTCAGCTGTGCGGGTGCCGACCATCCCGGCCCGAGCGAGCCTGCGGTCTGGAATCCGGTGCAGGACGCCGCCGAGACGAACTGGAAGATGGCAAATCGAAACGTCTGAAGGAGCGTTGCTGTCCGGCCATGAAGGACGATTCCAGCAACGGTCATCGTCTCTGTCTGGTAGAATCCTTGACCAAACAGTACGGCAGTCAAAATCAACGTCCCGAGGCCAAAGAAAATGAAGACCCACCTCGTCTGGAGATCTTTGTAGAGGTTCCGGAGGTTCCCGCGTAGAATTAAATAATGAATCGGGAACGCGATACTCCCAAGAATCATGATGGGGATGAGTGCGAAGTCGATGGCGACACTGTTGTACGTACCTATCGAGTTATCCGTAATCGAGAATCCGCCAGTTGCGAGCCCGGTCATCGCATGGTTAATCGCATGCCACATCGGCATGCCAGCCAGCCACAGGAGGAGGATCGAGAAGAACGTGAACAGGAGGAAGATCCACCAGATCGTCCTGACGGTAGACACGATACTGGGATGAATTTTCTCCGAACGCGCTTCGCTTTCATAGAGCGTCAGTGACCCACTTCCCGGGCGTGCGAGAATAGCGGTCGTGAGCACGATTACCCCTACGCCACCAACCCATTCGATGAACGAACGCCACCACTGGAGCGTGTGCGGAAGCGCCGCCTCGTTGTCGGTCATTGTCAGTCCCGTTCCTGTGAAGCCGCTCATGCTCTCGAAGAACCCGTTGAGGGGATTCTGGAACGCAGCGAGCGTGCTGAACGTCCTGGTCCCCCCGGTCGTGAACCGGGCTGGAATTTCGAGGACGGTCGGATCGAGCCGCGCCGTCCAGGCAATAAGCAGGAATGGGACGGAACCGAAGACTGCGACGAAGAACCATCCAGAGGCGGCGATCATCATCCCATGCAATCGACCAGGATCATCTGCGTCCTGAAAGGCCCGCGATAGGCCAAATCCGACTAGCAAAGGGAGCAGTCCTGAAAGGATCATTCCAGGAACAACCCACCACTCTCGCCAGACGAGCGGAATAAGAACGGAGACGAGAATGAGGCCTGCTAGCGCCTCGAGCATCCGACCGAGGTCGCGAGCAATTGTCCCAAGACGATTAGCCATACAATTTCGGTATGCTGAACGAGAACTTAAATTGGCTGATTCACGCCAAAGAGGTGAGCAGTTAGATTACGCCATGGGAAATGGTTACCTGAGAGCACTGCTATCTGTGCGAAGTCCTGATATCGAGCACAGGTCATGTTCTATTTGGCTATCCGTATGAGATTTATATATACCAATTATGAATCAGCACATTACTTTTATATTGATGTATGGGAGACACAGAAATATGGTGTCCACGCTGACTATCGGCGCTATACTTACGCTGCTTGCGTGGGTAGGCCTCCAAGTTGCTGTTATACATGGCAAGTACGTCGTGGATAGTATAGCCGCGGGCGAGTATCAGAAGGGTCCGTTCAGCGAGGCTACGGGCGGTGGTTCTGATGAGTGACGACGAGG
This sequence comes from Haloarcula japonica DSM 6131, assembly GCF_000336635.1. Taxonomy (GTDB): domain Archaea; phylum Halobacteriota; class Halobacteria; order Halobacteriales; family Haloarculaceae; genus Haloarcula; species Haloarcula japonica. The sequence goes on from NZ_AOLY01000040.1 coordinate 4,022, forward strand.
GATTGCCGGGTCATAGTCATAATGAGGATCTTGCCCGGGACCTCTCAGTATTCGACATTACGATGATCGGTATCGGTGCCATGATCGGTGCCGGAATCTTCGTCTTGACTGGGCTCGCTGCTGGTCAAGCAGGCCCTGGACTCGTGATGGCCTTCGCATTCAACGGGTTCATCACCATCTTCACGGGGATGGTCTATGCGGAGCTGGGGTCAGCAATCCCGGAAGCCGGCGGCGGGTATCTCTGGGTTCGCGAGGCACTCGGACGGTCACAAGCATTCCTCGCCGGCTGGATGTCTTGGTTCGCCCACGCCGTCGCTGGCTCGCTGTACACGCTCGGCTTCGGGGCGTTCGTTCACCTATTACTGACGGACTACTTCGGCATTGCCCTCTTCGAGCCAGTCGATCTGTTCTTACTCACAATCGGTCCAGAGAAGGTATTCGCAGTGTTCGCGGGAGCGCTTTTCGCGTACATCAATTTCCGTGGCGCCAAGGAAACTGGACTCGCTGGCAACATCGTGACCATGGTCAAGGTCACAGTCATCGTCATCCTCATCGCGTTTGGTTTGGGCTACATCTTCGGGAATCCGGCGGAAGCAAGCGATCGATTCCAACCGTTCCTTCCACGTGACTTTGGTGGTGTATTCATCGCGATGGGGCTGACCTTCATCGCCTTCGAGGGGTACGAGATCATCGTTCAATCCGGCGAAGAGGTCGTCAATCCGAAGAAATCCGTGCCGAAGGCGGTCTTCTACTCGATGTCCGTCGTCGTCACGATTTACATGCTCGTGGCAATCGTACTCATCGGGGCGGTCACAGTCACCCCCGACCTCTTCCAACTGGCGCAGGAAGGTGCTGCATCGGGTGCTCACGGTGCGACAAACCTGCCTCCGGTTCCGGATAATATCGAAGACGCCGCTGTATGGGAAATCCTCGGTCATCTCGGAGAGCTCGGTCTCGCTCGCGCTGCGGGCCAGATAATGCCGTACGGGACGGTCGTTATCCTCGTGGCCGGTATCTTCTCGACGCTCTCTGCCCTCAATGCGACTACCTATTCGTCGACGCGCGTCTCCTTCGCGATGGGTCGCGATCACGTTCTCCCCGACGCTTTCAGCGCAGTTCACGACGAGAAACGAACACCGCACATCGCTACAGCACTCTCAGGTGCCCTTATCGTCTTCATGGCGGTAGCCCTCCCGATAGAGGCCGTCGCAGCTGCGACTGACGTGATGTTCCTCCTGTTGTTCCTCCAGGTGAACTACGCCGCTATTGTGATACGCCGAGAGTGGGGCGACCAGATCGATTACGGGTACGTGATGCCGTACTTTCCCTATGTCCCAATCATCGGAATTATCACCAAACTCGCCCTCGCAGTCTACCTGTTCAACTACAGCCCACTCGCGTGGTACGGAGCGATTGCGTGGATTCTCGTCGGCGTCGGAATCTTCTTCCTCTACTCGCGGAGTCGGGTCCGCGAAACCGAAGCAAAAGAGGAGACCCGTCTCATCACAGAAGAGCGAGCACCTGAACAACGAGGCTACCAAGTTCTCGTCCCGATTGCCAATCCCGATCATGCCGAACAGCTTATTCGTGCAGGGAGTGCCGTCGCTCGCCATCAAGACGGTGAGGTTCTGCTTACGAGTGTCGCCACAGTTCCCGAGCAAACGCCGCTGTCGGAAGGCCGTCGGTACGCTGATGAACAGCGGGAGCTACTCGACGAGGCGATGCAGTACGCTCCTGATGATGTCCCGGTACACCAGACCGTAACCATCGGCCATGATATCGCGAAGAGCATCAACAACGTAGCCTATCAACGTGACAGCGATCTCGTGTTGCTCGGCTGGCGAGGGCAGCGGAAACATGTGTCCGATTACGCGCTGGGTTCAAACATCGACACCGTCGTCGAGAACGCCGAGTGTGATGTTGCTGTCCTAAAGACCGACGGGACGACGGATTCGAGCCGAGTCCTCGTTCCGACTGCAGGCGGACCGAACTCTGATCTCGCCGAGACCGTCGCCGCTGCATATGCTGGATCGGGTGCGGAAGTGACACTGTTCCACGTCGCGACCGATGGTGATGTCGACGGTGATCGGTCGTTCCTTGAAAACAGACAAGAGGTGCTCGCTGAGTCTGATATCGATGTGGACATCGCAGTCGCAGAAGCCGGAGACATCACGCAAACGATTCTCGACCACGCTCGTGATGGTGAGTTCGATTCGATCATCATCGGTGCAGCGGGTGAAGGGATTCTCCGTCGGGTACTGTTTGGCGAAATCCCAGAGACGATCGGTGAAGAGTTCGAGGGTGAAGTCCTCATGGTACGCAAGCATCGGCCAGTCCAGTCAGCCGTGAAGCGGCTACTCGGCAAGTGGGTGGGCAAAGGCGCAAAAGCAACTAACCTCGGTGAGTGACCGAGGCACGGTTTCCGATTCCGAAGCGGCCGCGTTTAGCCCGCCAGATCAGTCGCTGAGTGGTCAAGTTGCGGGTGTAATCAAGCGACTCTGTGTCGTTGGGGCTCGAATTTCGATGCTGCTCTTCCTCCCGATAGGTGGCTATTATTGGTCTACCTACTCGGCGGATATGCCCTCATCGGATTGGGGTTCTTGTCTCCTAGCTATGAATTTGTCTCCCTCACAGAGGCTGTCTATTTTGTCTGGCTGGGATTCCTAGCTGGCCTGGTTATTTGTTCTGGCACCGGTGCACTCATGGGACTCACCTTCCTCAACGGGGGTGAAGGCCGAATCCACAATGAAGTCTCCATTCTGCAAACGGCTGTGAGGCGTTTTGAACCACCTTCCCGATTCTACGACTACCTTTGAGCGACTCGCACGCCTCTCATAAACTGAACCTGTTCGAATTGTTCGTTTCGTGGTCCTCGTAATGGCCGAAGATATCTGTCACCGCTGGTGTTGCTCCACTGCCAGAATACACCGTGAGCAAGTCACCGGCTTCGATGCGGGTCTGTCCCCGGGGGGTAATGGGGGAATCCGATTCGGACCGTTCAATCGCTACGACAAGTGTGTCCTCATCAAGCAGTCCCTCGTTGTCCGCTTCAACGAGGTTCAGACCGGCAATCGGTGCGTCCTCGGCGACCGTGATCTCGAACACTTCGGCGACATCGCCGACACGCATGTAATCAACAATCGACGGCCGATCCACAGACCGGAACAGTGATTCCGCGATGAGGCGCTGTGGATTCTCCATTGTGTTGACGCCGATTTGCCTGAAGAGGTTCATGTGCTCAGGGTTATGGACGACTGAGACGATGCTAGGGATTTCGAGTTCCTGTGCGAGCAATGAGATCATGACATTGGTCGCATCCTGGTCCGTCGTTGAGATGAGCGCATCAGCCCGGTCCGCCCCGGCATCCTCCAACGTTTCCTTGATCGTCGCGTCCGCGTTGATGACTAAGCAGTCGAACTCATTAGCGACTTCGTCCGCTCTCGCAGCGTCTTTTTCGATGACGACGACTTCGTTTCCAGTTCCGGTTGCGATTTCAATGAGCGGCGTTCCGATATCGCCAGCTCCGACAGTGATTATGTACATGTGTTATCTGTCCTACTGGTGCCGTTTTTGGCTGCGTCCCTCATAATCAGTATCCCGTGTGAATCGCTCGTCTCGCTGTCTGCCGAAACACCGCAGACGTAATTGAGGGTTCACTTGGGGGAAAATTATGGTCCTGAAATAAAAACCTCGCTATCTTGCGTAATCCACATACTATCGGGAGGTAGGCCAGCAATCCGAAGAGGTGTAGAGTATAGTACGGGTCTAGAACGAGCGAAGAATCGCTCGGGTCCTTACGAATGTGTCATCGGTTGGTTCGTGTTGCCAAACGACTCCAGTGTCGACTTCGGCACGCCGTCCCGAGCGAATACGGAGATGAGATCACCAGCACGGATCTCCGTGTCACCTTTGGGCGTGATCATTTCATCTCCACGCTCAATGGCGATAACAAGCACTTCACTGCCGAGCAGCGATTGCTCGTTAGCTTCCCGTAGTGTCGTGTTGACGATAGGGGCGTCCTTACTGACGGTCACATCAACTACTTCGGCTCCCCCGGAGAGTGACACCATATCTGTCATTGCACCCTGCTTGGTTGCGCCGTCCGGCCCGAACGGCTCGTACGGCGTAAAGTATTCCTCTTGAATCAGGTCCTCGTCCTCGATTTCCAGGCCGAGTTTACTGAGCTGGTGGGCTATTCGCGTGAGGTCGCTCATCTCCTCGCCCACAGCCTTGATTTGTAGGTTCCCTCGGCCTGTCCTGAGTTCACGGACGTTCACGACGCCGGGAACTGTGAGTGCCTTTCTGGCGAGGTCCTCCCGCTCACTCGCCGAAGTGTTACAAACGAATAGATTAGTCATGCGACTTTCACAGCGTTCGTAGTCGATATCAGCGTGATATCCTTTGATGATGCCCGCCTCCTCGAGCTGGTTGATTCGATTGCGAATGGTCCCCGGAGAGACGTCCATCTCCTCGGCGACCATCGGAGCCGAGATATTCCGTGCATCCTGCTGCATCGCATATATAATGCGCTTGTCGATTTCGTCGAGACGTCGACTCATACTAGATATATAGGATGCGTGCCAATCCCTTTTTCCCCTGCGTGCAGGTAGTGGGGCCTTGCCCTACTGCCTACGATTCGAGGCGTCGAACGATGGTCTGACGAACTGACAGCGTGGATTCTTTCGGACCGTTCGCCGCTAACAGGTCTGGTCGGTCTGTTCATCTGTCGTTTCAGATAGCGAACGTAGACCGGTCTGTGCCACCGCGGAAGCGGGTCGTGCGTAGCAACTTACTGCCCCGACCAGTTGCCAGCGGATCGAGTCTGATATCCGCCAGCAGCTGTGTTTCGGCCATAGCCTAGAGGACTGGTTTGGTGATCGATTGTCTCCGAAATCAATCCGTTGTATAGGGAATATAAATTCTTCTAGCTACGGAATCAGTAACGATAGAGGGGATTTATTACGGATAGACAGTCAGTAGTGGCATGGCTCACACTGAAACGAGTCTCCAAGAGTTTCTGGAGTGGTCCGACCCGCCCGATTCTCCACCCCAAATACTGTATCCAGTTTTCAGTTCACATGATAACTTCACGTTTCAGGCTGCATTGAATATCGCAAAGGGGGCCGGAGCGGAACTCCTCGTATTGGATTTACTTACAGACGCCGGCCTCGAAACAGCAGAGACCTCACGTACCGGTCGAGAATTACTGCAAGCAAATCTAAATGAGGGTCATACCGTCGATGCACATCTCATTGTCGAGGAAACGAACAGTCCGCTAAAGACAGCGATTAGAGTGGCGAAACAACGGACTATCCAGTTGGCTGTCCTTGATGAACACACACCGGAACTGTTTGCCGAGGGAGTTCGTGGTGACGCCGCCGACCGGATGCGAAAAAAAGCATCGTGCGACGTAGTTTCAGTCATATACCCGCGTGCTGGACCGAGGGTCGCATCAGTGCTTGTTCCGGTCGCCGAAGGCAACCATTGTGGCCTCGGCGTCATCACCGGAGGCGCTCTCGGGGTGGGTGCAGATGCTCCCGTTGACCTTTTTCACGTGTCTGAAGACAAAACCGAAGCCGAAGTAACACGGGTTGAAGAACTGTTCGAAACGGCCAAGAAGCGACTTCCTGAATCTGTTGAACTGGACACATGGCATCTTGAAGCGCCTGACGTCGCGGAGGCAATCATCAACGAATCCGCACACTACGATGTGACTGTGATAGGCAAACCGACGCAACGCAGCCTTCTAGAGTTCGTCACGGGTTCGATCACTGCGAGCGTCACTGAAGAATCAGAGAACGCAGTCCTCACAGTACAGCGGAATGGTGGTGCGGGATTCAGTTTCGAAGAGAGGTAATCTGGTACCAATCCTGGCATTGAGCGGACGGCCCACGGTAGTGGACTGTTACAAGGGCCTGCTGTGTACCGCACTACCTCAGCTTCCCGATTAGGTGACTCCATTCGACGATAAATTTTCACGTAACTGTGAGACTCACCGGGTGACAGAATGACAGAGTACTAGACTGATTTCGGATTAAGCAATTTTGTCCAATTCTTTTACTGTATAAGGATACTAGACGGTACTTTTTTAAGCAAGCGATATTTCTAGAGCGAGAAGACAGCTCCCGTGAGAGTAACCAAGTCGTTCGAACGGCTGACTCGCCAGCCGATATCGACTGCTCAACGGGGCCAGAAACAGAGCAGCACCCGAATAAAATATGACACAATCTGAGACCAACCCGCCCGAAGATATCCCGGAGGAAATCACGACTGCACTGGAAGCCAGCAGTGACGCGCGACTCAGGGAGATTATCCATTACGCACAACAGCTCCTGCGGGAGCATCCACCGCTCACAGATGCGATCGAATCTCGGGCGGGTGAAGAGCTCGTTCGAATAGAGGACCACGGAGCGTACACGATTGTCGTCGTGGAACGCCCGGAGGAAACGGGCGAAGCACGAGGCCCGTTCGCCTACAGAGTCGGATGGGAACACGGTATCGGCGACGAGGATGGACAGTACCGGTGGCACTATCTCGGAAAAGTCTACCGTGGAGACGGGGGTGACTGAGATGGCTGCGGAATTCTTCCAGCGAGTCGTCGTTCCGGTCGCTAACGAAGACGACGCAAGGGCGACAACGTCTGCACTCCGCCCGTACGTAGCAGGGTCAGGCTGCACTGTTATCGCCGTTCATGTCATCGAGAAAGCCGGTGGTGCGCCGGACAAAGCGTCAGTCGAACAGCGCAAATTGGTTTCGAGTGATATATTCGCTACCGTCACCGAGAGATTCGCTGACACTGGTGTCACACTGGAAACAGAGCTTCGGTACGGGACCGATATCGCATCGACACTCATCGAGGTAGCACACGAACTTGACGCCAGTGCCATCGTCTTCACCCCCCGTGGGGGGAGCCGCTGGCAAAAACTGTTGGCTGGCGATGTGACGCACAACCTCATTAACGAGAGTGATGTCCCGATTCTGGCACTCCCTGACCGAGAGGTGAGTGACGCATGAGTGTAACCAAGAGACGGACGTCCGGGTCGACAACAAACACCTAACTGAAACCATATATGTACATCATCATCGTCGGCGCAGGCGACATCGGCTCACCGCTGATCAATATCGCCACTCGAACTGGAAACGAGGTTGTCGTTATCGAGAAAGATACAAGAAAAGCCGAGGAGATAGCAAGCGAGTTCGATTGCCTGGTCATCAACGCGGACGCGACGATCAAGGAGACGCTGGAGGATGCCGGAGCGGATCGAGCGGACGCGATCATCTCGACGACTGATCAGGACGCGACGAACGTGATGGTCTGTCTGCTTTCCAAAGAGTTCGAGATTCCGGCAATCACGTCAGTCGTTCACGATGCAGCGCATATGAACCTCTTTCGTCAGATCGAGGTGAACACGGTCGAGAATCCACAGCAACTCATCGCCGAGCATCTCTACCGTGCGGTCGCCAGGCCGGCTATCGTCGATTATATGCGAATCGGCGAGGACGCAGAAGTGTTCGAAATCACGGTCACGGAAGATGCACCAGTTGCTGGCAAAACACTCACAGAAGCCGGTGAGGAGGGTATCCTTCCGAACGATGTCTTGATCGTCGCCATCGGTCGTGAGGGCGAGGACAGGCCACTGACACCGCGCGGGAACACCCGAATCCAAACGAACGATCTGTTGACCGTCTACTCCGCAGCCGGTGCGAACCCGAATCTCACCGACATCTTCGGCCATTACGAAGACCAAACAGCGTGATAACAGGAGAATCCAAATCAATGTCCAATTCATCTGTCGGTCGTCTTGGCTTCCTGACAGCCTCGAAAACGGTCTGTAGAGACGTCGGTGCCTTGCAGGTACTCATCGGCGGGCTGATGTTAGTCCCCATGCTTGTCTCGCTGGTCTATCAAGAGTGGTACAGCGGACTATCGTTTCTGACCGGTGCTGGGATTACTGCACTCACTGGCGGGGCAGCCTACAAGCTATGCGAGGATGCCCCTGAACCGAAGCGTCACCACGCGATGATCGTCGCAGCCCTCGGGTGGCTCGCTACGGCGGCGTTCGGTGCTCTCCCGTTCGTAATCGCGGCCTACATCACGCCACCGGCAGTACTCGACTCCTTCGTGCCAGCGAGTGCGAGCTATCAGTCGAGCCTGCTCAACTTCCAGAACCCGCTCCATGCCTTCTTCGAGAGCATGAGCGGGTACACAACGACGGGCCTCACGATGAGTGTGCACGAACCGACGGTGGGCCACGGCTTCCTCTGGTACCGCTCACAGATGCAGTGGATCGGTGGCGCGGGGATGATCGTCCTTTCACTGGCAATTTTGCGTCAGCCGCACGGAACTGCGGGACTCTCGCTGTATCAATCGGAAGCACGAAACGAGAAACTTCGGCCGAGCATCGTGGGGACGGCGCGTGCAATCTGGAAAATCTACGTCGGCGTCACCGCACTGGTCGCCGTCTATCTGGCGGCGGCCACCTTCCTCGTTACCCCGAGTTACGGTATCGAGCCGACGATTTTCGACGCTATAAACCACGCGATGACTGGTCAGTCCACCGGCGGGTTCAGCACACTCGACAATTCCATCGCCGGCTACGACTCATACGCGATGGAGCTCGTTCACATCCCCGCGATGATTACCGGGGCAATTTCGATCCCAGTCTACTACGGGATGCTCTCCGAGCGGGACATCCGAGAGTTCACACGCGATCCACAGGTCAGAGTGTTGTTTGGCTTCTTCGTCATCGGTGTAGTCGGCCTGACGGCGTTTCTCGCCCGATGGGTCGGCGTGCCCTACAACGGTGAGCCCATCGCATACCTCGGGCGTGTGGCGACGAGTCAGGCGTTCCGTGATGGCCTCTTCCAGTTTATCAGCGCACAGACGACGACGGGGTGGCAGACGTCTGCTATCGGCGACTGGAACAACGGCGCGGTCATGTTCATCGTCTTCGGTGCGATGTTACTCGGCGGTTCTGCCGGGGCAACGGTCGGCGGGATCAAACTGCTGCGTGGCTATATTATCGCTCGCGGCATCAGTTGGGAGATCACGCGCGTGTTCCTCCCCGACCACGCTATCGACGATCTTCGGATTGGGCAGCGGATACTCAAAGCCGACGAGGCAAACACCGAGATTAGCGCCGCGACGACGTTCGCGTTCGCGTACCTCGTCTTGCTCGCCCTCTCGCTGTTCGTCCTGTTGGCAGTGCTTCCGACGGATTTCACGCTTGCCGATGGGATTTTCGAAGTAGCGACGGCACAGGGGACCGTCGGCCTATCGTCGGGGATTACTGGCCCAGAGATGCCGGTCATCGCTGAGGTCCTGTTCATCGTCCAGATGTGGATGGGGCGGCTCGAAATCATCCCCGTCCTAGTCCTGATTAACGCGATCTTCAGGCGGTGACTTGGATGGATAGTCAGCGTCAACTCCGCCCGCCTGTGCTCGATGTCCCCGGCCCGCCCTGCACAGTAGAAGGGCTTGCTCGCACCGCTACACAACCAATACCAGCAAACAACCACCAATGTACGTAATCATCATCGGCGCAGGCCGCACCGGAAGCACCGTTATCAACCTCGCAACGCAGGACGACCACGAGGTGGTCGTCATCGAACGCGATACAGAACTGGCCGAGGAGGTGAGTGCAACCTACGACTGTATGGTTATCAACGCTGACGCAGCATCGAAAGAAATCCTGCTCGAAGCCGGCATTGAGGAGGCGGACGCACTTATTTCGACCACGGAAAACGACTCGGTAAATCTCATGGTGACCATGTTTGGGAAGCAGTATGGGGTCGAGTCGCTCGTGAGTTCCATCAACGACCCCGCCCACATGGAACTATTCGAGGACCTCGGCGTGAATATCGTCGAAAGCCCGCACCGTCTCAACGGTCAATATCTCTATCGGGCCGTCCAGCACCCGGGGATTCAGGATTTCCTGCCCATTGCTGGCCAAGCTGAAATCTTCGAGATGGCAGTCAGTGCGGGCGCTCCGATTGATGGCCTCGATTTAATCGAAGCTGATAACAACGATCTGTTGCCCGAAGAGACGATAATCGTCGCCATCGTTCGGGATGGCGAACTGCTCATCCCGCAGGGGGAAAGCGAGATTCGTGCTGGTGATACCGTCACCGTTTTCGCGAAAAATGGGGCGACGAGTCGGATTACGGATGTGTTCAGAGGGTCATAACGATGTCCGATAACTCCGAGCCGACCAGCGTTCGAATCACCGTCCCGGAGCGGTCTTCGGGTTCGGATGATGAACCGTATCTTCGTAGCGGGCCGCCTATTCAATCTCCAGGGTATAGAGTTATCGTTCCCGTTACTGAGACGCTGCTTGATAGCTATACAGGGATCAACGTCCGCCGGTTCCTCCAGACAGCAGTCGCACTAGCTGCTGATAACGGCGGCCGGGTGCTCTTACTCGGCATCGAGACGGTGGCAGACGAAGCGGAATTGGGCCATGTTCGAGAGTATATCCGGACGGAACAAGCGAACCAGGCCGATACGAATCCCACCATCGAGACACTGGAAAACAGACGGACACAGCTGGCGGAGATGAGTACTCTAGCGCAGGAACTCACGCCAAGTGTTCCGGTCAGTGCAGCCGTCAGAACCGTGAAAGACCTGACTAAGGGTATTCTTGATGTCATAGACGATGAGAGTGAGGTGGCTGTCCTGCTGCCACGCGGGACCGGCCTCGATCAGGGCTGGTTGCTCAAGCGAAGTACAATTGACGCGGTCTTGGCGTCCGCTGAGTGCGACGTGTTCGTCGAAAAGATGGGTAGCAAAGGAGGAGAGAATGCACTGTACGTACCGAGCGTTGATGAGCATACTGTCGCACCGCTCGCCGAATCGGAAGCGGAAACGATAGACTCGATACTATTACCTGTCGGGGCAGGCCCACACTCAGCCCTCGCTGCGGAAGCAGCACGCGCGGTGGCACGTGCCACAGGTGCATCTGTGACCGTGTTCCACGTGGTACCACCTGAAGCATCTACTGAGGCGAGAAGCGACGGCGAAGACCTGCTAAAGTTCGCTGAATACGTGCTCGGTTCCGACGTAGCGATTACAACGACGATCAAGGAGGCTGCTGATACCGCCGATGCAATTATAACGGAAACTGAGTCTCATGATGCCGTATCAATTGGAGCGCCGGAACAGAAGTCACAGCTCGAAACGTTAGTCTATGGGTCTGTACAAGAGACGCTCTCTGAGCTCGATGAGTTGACTATTCTCATGTCTCGTGATTCTGACCAGACTATGCGGTCTCTCTACTACCGATGGAAACGAGGAATTGAGGCCGAAAGTGGCGAGAGCGAGTCCAGCAAGTGAGGCCATACAGCAGAACTTCTTATCATTACTTTATCATCACAAGTTGGTGGCTACGGGACGAGTCGGGAAGCCAAGCGAGACAGCACTGTGGCCTGTGACAGTTCGGCCAGCACCAGCGACAGGATGGAACGAACTGAAGCGCTTGTCGCTTTCAGTGAGGTGCCGATTCATACACGAAGACAGGTGGAGGAGCAATGCGTTTTTCCCTGCGTGCAGTAGTGGGGACCTGCCCCACTGCCTACGATTCGAGGCGTCGAACGATGGCTTGGCGGATCGACATCGCGGATTCTTCAGGACCACGGGCCATGACCACAGTCTGATCCGTCTGTTCACCAATCGTCTCGGGCAGCGAGCCGAAGACAGCCTGTGACACCGCTCCCGTGCGGGTCGCTCCGACACAGATTGTATCGTACCCTGTAGCTGCATCGAGAATCGCCCCTTCGATATCTTCGGCCACCTCGATACGGCTCTGGTACTGTGCCTCTTCGAGACCGGTCCGTTCAACGAACTCCTCGATGAGCGCCTCGCCCCGCTCCTGTGGGGAAAGGCCGTCATCGTCTTCGCTTGGCTCTTGAACGTTGAACAGTGTCAACGTGGTTTCCTCGTCGGCTGCCTCGGCAAACTCTCTGGCCCGACGAGCGGCGACTGGTGCGTGTGGGCCCTCACCGGCCAGGACCATGATGTCGCCCGTCGCGCGCCCATCTTCCGGACCGAGTTTCACGAGCGTCGCATCACACGATGCACGACCGATGACAGGGTCGATTGTGGAGCCGAGAACGTGTTCTCGTCGGCTTCGTTTCCCCTGCCAGCCGAGGAGAACGTGGTCAGCGTCTTCCTCCTCAATAACGTCCAGAATCGCCGAGCCGGCGTTGCGACCAACGATAGCGCGCGTTCGTAGCCCGACATCGAGGTCGTCAGCGATGTCCCGTGCAGAGTCGAGCAGTTCCTGCTGGCGTTGGACTCGTGCTTCCTCGAATGTGAGGTCCTGTTCCAGTGAAGTCTGCTGTGGGACTTCGATGATGTTCACCGCGACAACCTCGGCCGTTCCGCTATCGTGTGCGTGTGCGCTCGCTGCTGCCATCCGGAGAAGGTCCCGTTCAGTTTCGGGATTTGCCACGGGAACAACAACCCGATAGCGTCCCTGCCCGTCCGCGACTGTGGTCGGTTCTGGCGCGATTGCCTCCCCAACTAGGCTCTGGCTGAGTGCTCGGTTGCGGGCGTATACAAAGTACCAGAAGATTCCAAAGACGACGATGACACCGCCGATGGCCTGCACGAGGAGGCTCATCTGGAGGAGAATGGCGAGACAAGCGATGAAACCGAGAATCGGGACAATTGGGTACAGCACGCTCGGAATCCGGAACGACGGGTCGTAGGCGTCAGGATCGGCACGACGGAGAACGATGACGGCGATATGGACGAGCGCGTATGTGACGAGGTACATGAAACTCGCCACTTCCGCGAGTGTCCCGATGCCGACCCCGATGGCGATGAGCAGGAGCGTGATAATACCGGTCGCGGAGATGGCACGGTATGGCGTCCGGAACCGGTCGTGGACCTCGTTGAGCCAGTTGATGAGGATCTTGTCCCGACCCATGGCGAAGTTTACGCGGGCCGCCGAGAGGATACTCGCGTTCGCACTCGAAATAGTCGCTAAAACGGCTCCCACGATCATCGCTAACGCTCCGATTGGCCCCATGATCTCCGTCGCTACGTCGGCGACGGGTATCGGAGAGTCTGCAAGCGCCTCGATTGAGAGCGTCCCGGTCGAGACGAACATCACCCCGACGTACATCAGCGTCGGCGTCACGACGGCCGCAATCATCGCCAGCGGAAGATTGCGGCTCGGGTTCTTTATCTCCTCGGCGCTGGTCGCAATCACTTCGAAGCCGATGAAGGTCACGTAGACGGTCCCGATCGTCGCTGCGACGGCCGGCCAGCCCTCTGGCGGGAGGAACGTTCCGATAGTCGGCCCACTCAGGACTCCCAGCCCGAGGAAGGCGACGATGAGACCGACAAGGGTGAGGACGATGACGTTCTGGAGTGCGCCGGTCTCTTTGACGCCGTAGTAGTTAACGCCGGTCAGCAGCGCCGCCATGACGAGTGCTGCGACGGTTATCCCGATTTCACCCCATCCGGCCAGGAACCCGATGTACTGTCCAAGCCCGGGGAGCAGATATTGACCGAAACCGATCATGTAGAACGCGCTGGCGAAGGTCAGCCCGGCCCACATCCCCCAACCGACGATACTGCCGAAAAACGGACCGAGCGCGCGGTTGACGTAATAGTAGCTGCCACCGGCTTTGGGCATCCCGGTTGCCAATTCCGACAGTGAAATAGCAGCGAGCAGCGATACTAAGCCGCCGGCAAAGAAGGAAATCATGCTCGCGGGTCCTGCCTGCTCCGCAGCGATGCTCGGGAGGACGAAGATGCCGGCACCGATCATCGTCCCGAGGCCAATCGTATACGCTTCGAGAAAGCCGAGGTCGCGTGCGAGTTCTTGATCAGTCATTGTCAGATTCAGGTAGTGTAATAACGGGTACGTCGCTCTCGGAGACGAGTGACAGTCCCACGTCGCCGGTCAGCAGGCGAACCCACCGGCTGCCACCTCGTGGTGTGAACACGATCGCGCTCGCGTCGATTTCATGCGCGGTTTCAATAACCGTCTCTGCAACGTCAGTCCCATAGCGGATTTCGGTCGTGAGCGTGCAGTCGGTATCGGCCAGCTCACCACGAGCACTGCTGAACATTTCGTTTGCGTAATCCTCTCGCTGCTCGACTGACGCTTTGTCCGGCGCGCCGCCCGCCTTCTCGATGACGTTAATAACGGTTACATCTCCACCTACTGGTTCTACATACGGTCGCAACGCCCGCATGGTCGACTCTGCGTCTTCCGGTGACGCAACAGGTACCAGCGCGTGTCTGAACAGCGACTCCGGCATACTACGCCCACCGAAGCCGACTGTCGATGTGTTGATGGTGCTTATATCCCGCGGCCGTAGTGTGTCTCATGGTGACTAGTCTCTCGGGCTGTATATGAATTATTTGTCTTCGCCGCTATCCATTGGTCATCCAACTATTACACGGCTGATTTGCTACGGAATGCGGAATCAACACCTGCGTTTAATACTGATGGGCCACCACTCGCTTACATGAGTCATGATGAGGGTAGTCTCCGGGAGTTTCTAGAGCGGTCCGAGACTCCCGATTCGCCACCCCGTATCCTCTATCCGATATTCAGTACCCACGACAACTTCACGTTCGAGACGGCGATGAATATCGCTGAGGGTGTCGAGGGCGAATTACTTGTCCTTGATTTACTCGACGACAACAGCATCCATAGCGCTGAGACGACGTCAATCGGCCGAAAATTACTGCAGGCACATATAGACGAGGACCACACTGTTGACGCCCATTTAATCGTTGAAGAGACAGACAGTCCACTCTCGACTGCGATTACCGTCGCACAGCAACGGAATATCCAGCTCGTCGTGTTCGACGAACACACACCCGAGTTGCTCGGCGAAGGGATTCGCGGTGACGCGGCCGACCAGATGCGAAAAAAAGCATCATGTGACGTAGTATCAGTCACACATCCGCGGAGTGGGGCAAGTATCTCTTCGGTGCTCGTCCCACTTGCTGGTGGCGAACATTCTGGTCTCGCAGTCGTCGTCGGCGGAGCGCTGGCAGCAGGCGCGAACGCTGTTGTCGAGCTCTTGCATGTCTCACAGGCCAAAGATGACACCGCACAGGTCACAGAACTGTTCGATACGGCACGGGCACGGCTCCCCGAGTCGGTTGAACTGGATACGCAGCATCTTGACGCGCCCGACGTTGCGGAGGCAATCATCGACGAGTCCGCCCACTACGACGTCACTGTAATAGGCAAACCGACGCAGAACCGTCTCATAGAGTTTATTACTGGCTCGGTTACCAAATCCGTGACCGACGCCTCAGAAAACGCGGTGCTTACAGTCCAGCGTGGTGAAGAAGGTGGGTTCAGTTTTGAGAACCGCTAATCTTCGCGCGTTGGGGTCTCCTCGTGGTCCGGTTCGACGACCCATTCGGTACCTTGCTGTACCACCGTGCCAGTGTACGACTGATCAATAGCGTCGCCAACCTGTTCGACCACCTCGTACTCGTAATCCTGGTCGGTAACAGCCTCGAGTGACGAGATTCGGACGCCCCTGTCACCATTGGCCTGTGCATACACAAACAGCGCGGAGTAATAGTCACGAATGGCGTCTTCTATCTGCTCTTCAGCAGTATCATCTGTCATAGGCTATGGATAAACAACCACATATAAAAAGGCTATGTTGGATGCGTATTCTCGTCTATTTTACGCCGGGATGACTGATGCCCTTGAGTCTACAGGCAGTCCAAGTCGAACCCCTCGGCGTAGATGTCGACCCGATGATCCCACTCAGTGGAAGAATGGCACTTACTTTGCTCCGGTGTATTGGTGCTACCACTCCCAGAACGAGCGAGTGAAGAGCACCAGCATAGGAATCACTTCGAGTTGGCCAAGACCACTAAAACCGATAGATAGCCACTCACAGTGAGATATGCGCTGTGCTCACAGCATTCGAACAGTCGATAGTGCTATCTCATCGATAACAGATTCCGTACAGAGAACTGACCGCTTTCTTACCGGGCTAGGTTACTCAAAATCACGATGCCGTTGGTTGTCGCCTAGTACATCAGAAACAGGATACCGGTCTAGAGTTCCGGTCACCGCTCGTAGTTGGGGGACTCGCTGCGAGAGTTCCGCAGGCGTGTGGCTGTCCGATCCAAGAACGAACTGAATTCCATACTCGGTGAACAGATCTAGCACTGCTGGGTCGGGATGTACTCGGCCAAGTGAGCTATGGACGCGGCCAGCGTTTACTTCAGGGACTGTCTTGGAGTCAGCAAGCGCTCGTGCGACCCGGTCGTAATCCGCCCGAGTTGTGTGCCGTCGTAATACTGGAATGCGTTCTGGGAGGTCAAGATGCCCTACTACGTCGAAGAGTTCAGATTCGATGAGCGCAACGACCGCATCGTAGTACCGCTCGACGGCCCTCCGTCGTTGCGTTGCGGACGCAGTGCCGTACTGCGTTTCACTGGTGTAGTTGTACTGGTCGGCGAAGTGGACGCTTCCGATAGTGTATGCGAAGTCGGCCGTGTCGAGAAACGACGCAATCCGCGACTCGGTGCCTTCGACGTAGCTTACTTCGGCAGCATCATACAATCGGAGTTCAGTCGTATCTCTGGCAGCACGAATGTCTTCCCGGCGTTGTTGATACGTTTCGACGAGGTCGTATCTCGCACGTCGCCCGAAGTCGTCTTCAGTGACGATACAATGATCGGTCAGCCCGAGTGCAGACAAACCAGCCTGTTCGGCCGCCGTAATCATTGCATCAAGGTCCGACCCATCCGAGTACGTGGTATGCGTGTGGATATCGGTCTGCATCAGGTCTCGCTCTCTCCACTTACGTCATAGAGTCGTTGCCCGTCCAGTTTCGGAACGACGTCACGGCTGTCGAACGCGAGTGTGTACTCGTAAAGATCCGTCCGCTTGATCTGTGGTTTCTCCTCGTACTTCGGCCCCTTCCCGAACTGAACGACTTCGCGATAGATGTCGCGTTGCTCCGGTGTCAGTGGCTTCCCGTGCAGTTGCCGCGCAATATACAGCGCGCCAACGAGATCCTCAGGTGAGGGTTTCCCTTTCGAGCCGGCGGCAACGAAATACGTCTCTCGGTCGCTGTCTGCGAGATAGTTAGCAACTGCTTTCCCGTTAGTCAAGCCACCAACGTAGATATCGACGTCGTCACCGCCGGCCAAGCGGAGATCGGTGACCGCGTTCCCACCGTTGGTTGAGGTCATTGCAGTCGGTCGACCAGCGACGTCAATATCTTGGACAAAGCTCGGCGAATTGAAGAAGTCGTATCCTTCCTCGCCCCGATAGTCCGGGCCGGAACTCCCCCCGATTTTTGCGTCTGGATGCTCAGCTTTGAATGCTGGTTCGTTCCCTCGTTCCTCGGTAATATAGATGTACTCCGCGCCATTTACAAACAGTTCCGGAACCGTCGTCGAGAACTGCGCTACGTCGACGACGACATAGTTCCCTGGATCGGGGTCGTCCGGTATCTTTGCTCGTCCCAGAATAATCGTCTCCAGCAGTTTCGATTCGAGTGAGTTACCAGTAATCAGGCTCACATTTCTCACTCAACCCGTCATGTCAAAAGGACCGCTAAGAGTCCTATACACCTGTTACACTCAATATATATGGCTCAATAGGCCTGTACAACACCAGTAGATTGCTCTGTATAACCAGTCGGAACGGTAGTATGAGAGTGAGAATGAGAAGCCAAAGAGAGCGGAACGATCAACGGCAGACATTAGAAGAAAAACGCGAGCGCGGCAACGACAAGGAGAGAGCCGACAAAGAATCCGACATCGATGGGCCGGATCTGCATATCTGCCAGCCGAAGTTCAGTGCTCGCCTCGTCATTTAATGAGTGTGAGAATCCCCGTGCTTCCATGGCTTCGACAGTGACGCGGCTTCGCTTTGCAACATTGAATATCATGGGATAGAACGCACGCACCGATAGCTTCAGCAGGTAGGCGTAGTGACGCCAACGGAATCGCCCGGGTGAGTCAGGAGCGGTACTCCGTAGCCTGAACGAATTCACCAGATCGTGGTATTCCTCAAACAGTACTGGGAGCATTCGGTAACCGTACGTGATGAGGAACGTGAACTGTCGTGGTATCCCGAGACTCCTGAGGCCTTGAGAAAGGGTCTTCGGTCCCATGCTCGAGAACACTGCCAAACTCGACACGGAGATAATCGTTAACTTCAGCGTATACGGAATTAGCGCTCGAACTGCCGCGACAGGATCACCTGTGAAGACAGTCACGACAGCGTACGATCCTAACGTCGTCACCACAGTAAACGCCATCAGTCCGACGAGAAACAGGCTGACCCGTGACAGTACTGCGAGCACCGACACGAACGCTAGCAGTCCGAGAAGGACGGTCATATCGTAGAACAGCCACGGGACGAACAGGAAGACGACGTACCAGAGTAACAGGACTCTGGGGTCCAAGCGGTGGAGGAACGAACCCTCGTTTTCGTAGGCCGTCCGAAGTAAGTCAGACTTGATCGCCTCGACAGACGTGGCATCACGAAGCGCATCGAGTGTCGTCATTACTGCTCCTCCACGGGCGATTTTGCTGTCTCGGTCGACGGACTTGCCGTGTTCAATCGGTCTGTGAACGCCTCGACTGTGAGTGGGGCTGGAGTGAGACCGAGTTCTGTCCCGAGGCGGACCACTTGCGGCGGGCGAAGGTTTGCTTGTTTGAGGGAGGCAAGGTCAGCAAACACGTCACTTGGCGGACCGTCAGCGATGATATCACCGTCGTCGAGTACGACGATACGAGTCGCCCACGATGCCGCGAGTTCGAGGTCGTGTGTCGCAATCACGACCGTCTCGACACGCTCGCCTGCCCGATTGATCGTTCGACTGACCTCCTCACGACTCCCGAGGTCGAGACTGCCAGTTGGTTCGTCGAGCAGGATAATCGACGGGTTCGTCGCCAACCCGATCGCCAGTGACGCCCGTCGCTGCTGGCCGACGCTGAGCAGACGGCCATCCCGGGACTGCAGGTTTTCCAGGTCGAGGAATTCGATTACCTCGTCGACTCGCTGCTCAACGTTCGGGTAGTCCCTATCGTCGAGATAGTGGGCGACATCGGCTCGGACACTATCGTCGATAAACATCTCTTCGGGGTTCTGTTTGACGTAGACGACCTCCTCGGCCAGTTGCTCCGGGAGTACATCTTCAGTGTCCGTTCCGCCGACGGTTACCGTCCCTTCGTCGGGAGTCTCCAAGCCAGTCACCAGTTGCATGAGCGTGGATTTCCCAGCGCCGTTGCTGCCGGCGAGGACGACCCGCTCGTCCGGGTAGATATTCAGTGAGAGGGTATCAATAACGTCTTTCGTCCCGCTTCGGAGTGTATCGTATGAATGCGAGATGTTATTAAAGGAGATGACAGGCTTCCCTGTCCGGTTTACTTTCGACGATCCATCAGTTCGTGCTCCAGTGTTGCTACCGTAATCGGTGAACAAATCAAGACCATCCGAAAGCGTCACCGGGAGCGGGCGAGCATCGTCAAGGACGCACTCGGCGATTCGCGTGACCTGTGGGGGATGGACATCTTGCCCTCTGAGATCTTCCAGCCGATTGAGGGCCGCCTCGACCGGTAATTTCCAACTGACAATGCCATCCTCAACGAGGACAACGCTATCACAATATTCGGCGATGAACTCTGTCTGATGCTCGATAGTGACCACAGTTTTCCCGTGGGTTTCGTTGAGCATGGCGAGACGGTCATAGGTCTCTCGGGCGTTGACTGGATCAAGCTGTGCCGCTGGTTCGTCGACGACGAGGATGGCAGGGTCTAGTGATAATGCTGCTGCCAGCGCAACCAAGTGTTTCTGTCCGCCGGAGAGTTCCCAGACGAAACGGTCCTCCAGCCCACCCAGATCAAGCAGATCTAATGTTCGGTGGACTCGTTCGCGGTAGTCCTCGTGCCCATAGTTCATCGGGGCGAACGCGACTTCCTCGAACACAGTCGGACTGACAAGTTGGTTGTCGAACTCTTGGAACACGTAGCCGACGTGCTGAGAGAGCTCTGCAACAGAGCTTTCCGAGACTTCGTGTCCAGCGACGGTAACTTGTCCTTGCACATCACCCTCGTAAAAATGGGGGATGATCCCGTTGAACGACTTACACAGCGTCGTCTTGCCCGACCCGTTCCCGCCGATGATGGCGACGAACTCGCCGGGTTCGATTGTCAGATCTGTCCCGGTCAACACGGCTTCGTCAGCACCAGGATACCGGAACTGCAGTTGTTCAACGTCAATTTGAGAGTTATGTGTCGTTGTCATCATCTTAAGCCGTCTGCGTTGCGCGGTACCAGACGAGGGTCGCGACAATAGCGGAGACGACAATCGGGACTACAATGTAGCTCTGGCCGAACGTCGCGAGGAATTCCGGCTCCCAGACTACGTTGACTGCCCCACCGACTTCGCTGGCAGCCTCGGCCACGAAGGCGAGCGGGAAGGCGATAAGCACCGCCAACAGTGCCTTCGGCGAAAAGCCACGCCACATCGACCCGCCGCGTTCACCTTCAAACGGCTCCATGCCGAGCAGCGGTTCGACTTTCCCGTGAAGCTTGGGGTAGAGATACAGTGCGGGAATTACGCCGAAAAGAATCCCCGTGATCAGCATCTGTGTAAGGAAATCGACCCCTTCAAGCACGATAATGCTCTCGGGGAGACCGGGTACGGCTTCCAATTCTTCAACCCCGACATAGACCTTCCCAATATCGATGAACGTAGCGAAGAACTCTTCGAGTGCCTCAGCCAGAAACACGACAATTGCCAACTGAGTGGTGTTTTCCGGGTCCTGAAGCAGTTTCGCGGCGAAATAATAGCAAACAGGGATGAGGAGCAATCCCTCCATGGCACCCAGTCCATCGAACTCACCGAGTAGTATTTCACCGAATACGATTTCGCCAACAGGAACGGCTACTGCAGCCCAGTAGGTCCTGAAGAGTAGCACCAGCACAATCGGGATGAAAATGAAGCCACCAACGCCCAGTTCTAGCGGTCCGACCGTGAACTCAGGCATGATTTCTGTGAACGCATTCTGCAACCCAGTAAGGGACATAACGAGTATGAACACCATCATGTCCTGTTTACCAAACGATAACCAACCCTCCGTATCAGCCGAGAGTGTGCTCATGCTACACTGGAACGCATACTGATGACGTGTTTGAGCATTTATAATATATATACTGAGTACTATGAACTGTCCACCGTAGCTCATAATACTATATACGGCCCTGTTTAGATGTCTCCAAAAACGTGGGTGGTGGCTGTGTCGGCTGAACAGGCCCAATCTGTGAGAGTTTCTGTTCGGTTTCACGTTTCCAACGGCTACCGGCTCGGCCGATCGACACTGCGTCGAAACGAGGCCTGTTGATAACAAGTACTATTGGGTACTACAGGCTAGTTCCGGGATGGTCGGTACTCGAAGGAGACAGTGCAGAAGGGGGCATCCGTGGCGGGACCCGGTCAGCAATCCTGGAGTCGTCCACCCGCCGGGACAGTGATGCCCTCTTCACGAGCGTAGTCTGCGACGGTCTCGTTGAAAACTGTCACTTATAAATCTATTTGAGTGCGATCTTCGTTATCCCGTTTTTTCGGCACTTCGGGCCATCTGACACCAGTCCCACGATGTTTTGCTGAAGCTAGCGTGTATTAACGCGAGAATCTAACGGGCCGCCTCATTCCGAGTCGTCGACCAGCGTTTTGAGTTCCACCAGCCGCGGCAGTTCTGAAACGCCGCTGAGTACGACCAGAACCGACAATGTGTCCCGGTCTGGCGTCGGCATATCGCCGCTCCGTACCTCCGGTGACTGGAGTTCCTCCGTGAGCCATCGCCGCCCGTCGGTAACGGCATCCCGGATCAACCACGCGGGCGGCCCGGCAAACACGGCCAGGGCTCTATCGACGGAGTCAAGCTCGCACTGGGCCGTCAGTTTGCCACGGACCGCTCGGCGAAGTGTCGTCTCGACGGCGTTGTATGCCTCGATTTCGTCGACGTCGTCTGAGTTATCGCCGAGAAAACGGTTCTTGAGCTGGTCTATGACTGTCCCGTCACCCCCGCCATCGGCCGATTGCAGGTCCTGACTGGCGTAGCCAAGCGCTGTGAAGCCCGAGTCTGAGAGGGTGTTGATTATTTCGCTGGCGTCGACGACACTCTGGCCGACTGCCTCGGATGCCGTCGCCTCACCTGCTGCGAACAGCGCCCCCAGCCGTGTCACGACCGTCTCGTTCAGCGTCTCGGCGGCCTCATCGACCGTCTGTCCGCTCCCGAGCCACGCTTCGTTGTCGAACAGTATCTGCCCGTCGACGGTCGCTTCCACCGCTCGAAGTGCTTGGATAGTGTTCGCGGCTGCTTCGTCGTCTCTGCCGGCGGGTAACACCGACAGACAGTAAACTGGGATCGAGTAAATCTCTCTGAGTGCGTCGGCAACGTGGGCCGTGGCACCGCTGCCCGTCCCGCCCGCAAGCCCGGCCGCGAGGACGATGGCATCAATATCGCTCGTTACCAATTCGTCTATCGCCCGGCGCACTTCGAGCCGTTCGTCTTCGATAGCGGCGACACCGCTCATCCGGTCCCCGTTCGTCCCGGTCCCATTTGTTTCGGAGAGTCCGAAGGCATGCCGCCGGTCGTCCGGAAGTGCGTCGAGTTCAGTGAGCGCTTCGGTGTCCGTGTCGACGGCGCAGGCCGCGCCGAGATACGTCGCCTCGCGGCGTTCGTTGTCCTGCCACAGCCGTTCAACGATCCGGCCCCCAGCACTACCGATTCCGACTGCCGCGACTCGCATACGTCGAGTTTAGTGTAGACTGACATTAATTGTCCGACTCGGTGTTAGACCATCACTGGTACTTCGTCGCATGATGAGGGACAGCGGAAGCGGCACAGGAGTTTCAGTAGCGCCTCACTGGACTGGTGTGCGGCAACGATACTGTCAGCACCCGACGGAGAAAGTTTCATACGGCAAGCGCTGAACGAGGCGGTGTCTCGGGACCTCGACAACGGACCATCCGATACCCCTCTGTCATCATCTCCGGCGGGTCGATAGGGGTCCCCTCCTGGGACGTGGTCTACCGCCAGTTGCGAGCGGGGCATTGAATGTGGCCTCGAATTATAAATCACAGATAACCGGCCATTTAGTACTGTATCAGAATATGTTCGCTTCTCTGAATAGTGTGACTCGCTCTAATACGGCCTCTACTCCCACATAACTGGAAATACTGTTATCAAATATTGGGAATACTCTAAATAATATAGTACAGCGTCAGCGAGAATTCGAACCAGAATGCAACTGAACATCCTCGCCCTAACCACAATCAAGACAGTGATTCTGTTTTGTGGGACCATACTGACATGGCTCACGTACAAAGCCTACCGCCGAAAGAAATCATCTCACTTGCGGGCCCTTTGTCTGGGAATCGGTTTTATTACGACTGGCACTCTGCTCGCCGGAAGTGCTCATCAGCTCTTCTCTCTGCCAGTCGTCGAAAGCGCGATCATCCAGAGTAGCTTCACTGCCGTCGGATTCGTGATGCTCATGTACTCACTGCACTCTTGACGGCTTGGCTCCAGCACAGCGAGGCCCAATTGGACCCAGTAGTTGACCGCTTAGAGAGAGGAAATAGTCCGGTAGGCGTCCAAGTAAGCCTCACCAGGCCAGCCTACTGAGACTGTGAACTCCGCTCTTTGAGATCAAGCAAGCGCCCACACGAGGGGCAATTCTCGTCAACGATCGTTACCTGTGTATCGCAGTCCGGACAGTACTCCCGATAACAGGCTGGGTCACCCATAGGCAACCGTTTGTTGGATACTAACAAAACGATTTGGTTGACAGTCAGATTCAGTTCAAACAATAGGCCCGTTTTCGCCGAATATCTTCGTGCCCTGTCTCACCAATTGAGAACCTGTGGTATTGTTCATTTAGCAAAGGCCGTGGGTCCCACGTATGCAGATACGCGCTGTCCAACGGAGTGATGCCAAGTGAAACTGTCACGGCGCGACTTCCTGACCGCGGCGGGTGCGGGGACGGTCGGCGCGCTCGCCGAAGGAGCATGGGGTGCAACACAGTCCACGGAACCGATAACGAGCGTGGACAACCCGCTCAAGTCCTATCCGAACCGGGACTGGGAGCAGGTGTACCACGACATCTACGCCTACGACGAGGTGGACTGGACGGTGTGTCACCCCAACTGCACCCAGTCGTGTGCACTGAACTTCTACATGAAAAACGGGGTCCCGATACGGGCCGAGCAGGTGTACCACAACGAGGAGCCCTCGGTCGGCCCGTCGGGCTACGAGGACGCCGGCGTCAGTCAGCACTGGAACCCCCGCGGATGCATGAAGGGGTTGTCCCTACACCGCCGGACGTTCGAACCGTCCCGCATCAAGTACCCGATGGTTCGAAAGGGGTGGGACCCCGAGGACCCCAATCCAGAAGGACGGGGCGAGGACGAGTTCGAGCGCGTCTCCTGGGAGGAGGCTATCGACCTCATCGCGGAGAAGATGGCGAACTTAGAGGACAACAAGCGGTTCCACATCTTCAACGCCATCAAAGCCGACGGACTGTTCACCCGCCACGGTTCGGGTCGGCGACTCGCGTCTGTTTTCGGCGGCTGTGAGTGGACCGAGTACGACTGGTACGCCGACCTCCCGCCGGGCCACGTCATCACGACCGGCTACCAGACCTCCGACTCCGACGCCGTCGCCTGGCGGAAGGCCGACTACACCATCATCCAAGGGAAGAACCTTATTCACAACAAACTCGCGGACAACCACTTCCTGCAGGAGACCCGCGAGCGCGGCGGGAAGATGGTCGGCGTCTACCCCGACTACTCGCCGACGGTCCAGAAGTGCGACCGGTGGCTGCCGGTCCGCCCCGGGAGCGACCCGGCGTTCGCCCTGGGCATGGCGCACGTCATCATGGACGAGGAGCTGTACGATGCCGAGTTCATGCGGAAGTTCACGAGCCTCCCGCTGTTGATCCGGGAGGATACCGGCAAATACCTGCGCGCACACGAAGTGTTCGAGGACCACGAGGGGCCCCCAGAGGACCTCGATGAGCAGCACGAGCACAACGACTGGGGCGATTTCGTCGTGCTGGGCGAGAACGGCGAGCCGGTCCCAATGACACGCGAGGAGGTCGGCGAGGAGATGCCGACCACCCCGCAGTTAGACGTCGCCAGCGACGTGGCACTAACCGATGGCTCGACCGTCTCCGTCAGGAGCGACTTCGCCCGCCAGCGGGACAACATCATCGAGAACTACGACCCGGAGACGGTCGAGGAAATCACCACGATTCCGGCGGACAAACTCGCCCAGACGGCGCGGGAGTTCGCCGACGCCGAGAAGGGCCAGTGGTTCACCGGCGAGGGGATCAACCACTGGTTCCACTCCAACGACGCGCTCCAGCGGGCGGTGTTCCTCGTTCAGGCGATGCTCGGGAACATCGGCGACGCCGGTCAGGGGTACTACAACTACTCCGGCCAGTACAAGATCGAGCTGCTGGACGGGTACCCCCACTACGTCAACCCCGACGGCAACGCCGCCCACGGGATGTATCCCGGCTACGCTTTCGCCTTCTTCGGCGGCGAGAAACTCGACCCGCACGATATCCGGGGCGATTTCGACCGCGAGATGGACCTCGTGCCACAGGGCGACGCCGAGGAGCCGGTGATGCCGAAAAACGCGGGGTCGTACACCATGTCCAAGCCGTCGATCCTGTGGACGATGAACTGCAACCTCCTGAACCAGACGAAACACCAGGAGCACGTCATCGAGAACTTCGTCAAACACCCCGACACGGAGAACGACCTGTTCATCGTCTCGGATATGCACATGACCTACTCCGCCCGGCACGCCGACATCGTGCTCCCGGTGCCGTCCTGGCTAGAGTGTGAGTACCCCGACATCACCATCGGTCCGGAGAACCCCTTCGTCCAGATGGACCACGGCGTGATGGACCCCATGTACGACACCAAGCAGGACGGGGAAGCCGTCGCGATGGTGGCCGAGAAACTGGACGAGAAGATCCCGCCGGCGGAGCGTAACGTCGACTCCTATCGGGCGTACTTCGAGGAGTTCCTGGATGAAGACGGCGACGTGACCAACTACATCCAGGATACCTTCGACCGCGGGATGACGACCCAAAGCATCGATGTCGAGGACCTGGAGGACGGGCCGGAACGCCTGGACCTGAAAACCTATCCGCGGATCCCGTTCTACTCGCAGGTCCACGAAGACCGGCCGTTCTACACGAAGACCGGCCGGATGGAGTTCCACAAGGAGGAGGACCGCTTCATCGAACTCGGTCGGGACGACATCGACCACGTCGAGAGCGTCGAGGGAACCCCCTACGGCGTGAACAAGAAGTGGGACGAGGCCAAGGACGAGGAGAACCCGCTGTACCACGACGAGGGCAACCAGTTCTACTACAACACGCCACACCCGAAGTACCGAACCCACTCCTCGTGGGGGATGACAGACTGGAACCTCATCTGGGCCTCGCGTGACTTCGGCAGCGTCAGCGGCGATCCAGAAGGAACTGACCGCCTCGTCGACGACTTCTCGTTCCCCACCGGCGCCGGCGAGTCCGAAGACGTCGCGCCGCTCGGTGAGGCGTTCGTCGAGATGCACCCGAGCGACGCCGAGAACATCGACGTGGAGAACGGCGACTACGTCCGCATCACGGGCAAGCGCGGCGACCTCGTCGTCAGGGCGATGGTCAGCGAGCGCCAGCGCCCGCGGTCGGCCGGCGACATGGGACAGCTGACGCTGTGGCACGGCTGGTGGCCCCAGCACTTCCCCGACGACGAGGCCGACGAGGACAGCGTCAAGGGGTACAACACGATCACCAACATCTGGCTCGACCCGCTGCAGGAGACCGACGACCTCGTCCACAAGGCGGTGTTCGGCGACCCGAACGTCTCCGACATCGTCGACGAGGACATCGCCTGGCACGGCGCGGAACTGGAGCACGGCTACGAGGAGACGGTGTGGGCCCCGACGGGGACCAACCGGGACGACCTCGTGGACGTCGAGAAGTACGAGGAAGCGGACTGGTGGCCCGGCGACGCCCGCCGGGACGACCTCGTCGAGGACTACATCGGCGGGTCACTGCAGCCAAGCGGCAGCGGGAGTAGTACCGGCACGAAGACCCCAGGAGGCGATGACTGATGGCACAAACGTACAATCCACAACTCGGCCGCGAGCATAGCTACCCATACGAACACCGCGAAGAGGAGCGCGACTACCACTGGGGCATGGTCATCAACACGAACCGGTGTATCAACTGCAACACCTGCTCCTTTGCCTGTAAGTCCACCTGGACCAGCGGCGAGGGCGAGGAGTACATGTGGTGGATGAACGTCGAGACCGAGCCCTACGGCGGCTACCCGATGGGCTGGGACATGCGGCTGCTCGACGACCTGGAGGCCGACCAGACTATCTTCGACGCCGCCGAGAACGGCGAGCAGGTCCGCGGCTACATCGCCGAGAAGCAGGCCTGGGAGTACCCCGCGCTGGGCGACGACCAGGTCCACGGGGAGTACCCCGAGGGCGAGGTCGTCGAGTCAGACCTGGAGAACGACGAGTACCACGACATCTGGCAGTTCTACCTCCCGCGGCTCTGTAACCACTGCAAGAACCCGGCCTGTCTGGCGGCCTGCCCGCGCAAGGCCATCTACAAGCGCGAGGAGGACGGCATCGTCCTGCTGGACCAGGAGCGCTGTCGCGGCTACCGCCGCTGCGTGAAGGCCTGTCCGTACCACAAGCCGATGTACAACCCCGAAACGGGCGTCACCGAGAAGCCGGTCGGCTGCTACCCCCGCATCGAGGAGGGGAACGTTCCCCGGTGTGTCTCCTCCTGCATCGGGAAGACGCGGCTCCACGGTAACATCAACCGCGGGCCTGACGCCGGACCAGCGGGGGGCAAATCCTCCGCCGCGTCGGGGCGCTCGCCCATCAACTATCTCGTCCACTCCGACGAGAAGGTGGCCCTGCCGCTGTACCCGCAGTTCGGGACCCAGCCGCAGGTGTTCTACATGCCGCCGTACCACGTCCCGCCGGAGTTCCTGACCCAGATGTTCACGCCCAACACCGAGGTCAAGGAAAACGAGTGGCCGGGCGACACCTACGAGGAGTCGGTCCGCATCGTCCAGGAGCGGGCTCGCAACCCCAGCCACGAAGTGCTGGGCATCCTCCAACTGTTCGGCGCGACGACGCGGCTCATCGAGACCTACAACGTCAAGGAAAACCGCGTGAAGGGATGGGACCGCAACGGCGAGAAGGTCGTCGACGTGCCCATCGAGGAGCCCATGGAGGTCCGCGAGGGCGAACAGTGGACCAACCAGCCCTGAGGTGCGCACAATGAAGAACACGCCACAACACCACACGCGACGTGCCGCGCTGTACGGGTTCGCCGCGACGGTCTTCCAGTACCCGGACGAGACCGTCATCGCCGATCTGCAGGACCAAGAGGTACAGGACGCCGTCCGGCAGGCCGGCGCTGCGCTCGAACTCGAAACTGAGGTCAACACGCTGCTGGACGCGCTGGACGGGGTTGACCGCGACTCGCTCGAACCGGCGTACAACCGACTGTTCGGCCTCCCGGGCGACGGGGGGACCTATCCGGTCGTCCCCTACGAGGCCCACTACACGACCGGCGATGAGGTCAACGAGAGCCAGCGCCGCATCGCCACGGTCGTGGGCCTGCTGGAGGAGTTCGGGCTCGAAATCAGCGACGAGTTCGACGAGCGCCACGACCACGTCACCGTTGAACTGGAGCTGCTACAGGTGCTGGCCGCACAGCGGGCGGTCGCCCTCGACGGCGACGACGACGAGACGGCCGTCCGGCTCGCACGAGCGGGCGCGACGGTGCTGGACGAGCATCTCGGCAATTTTGTCCCTGCGTTCGCTCACCGAGTCCGGAAGACCGTCGACGGCGACGGCAGTTCCGACCGAGAGGGGCCCGAAGCGAGCACCGTCTACGCCGCCGCCGCGGACCTGGCGGCGGCCCTGGTCGAGTTCGACGAGGCGAGCCATCCCGACCCGGTCTCGCCCGGAACGGGGGTGAGAGCCGATGGTTGAACTCGACTACGAGGCGGCCCGGCGGGCGACAACGGCGACGGCGCTCGTTATGGCGCTGCTCGTCGCCGGCCAGATGGCCGTGGCGGCGGCCGTCACCGGCGGCCAGCAGCCTTTGGTCGCGACTGACGAAGTCCCACAGACCGCCGACAGCGACCGCTGGTCGGATGCCCCATCGCGGACCGTCTCGCTGTCGAAACAGCAGATGGCCGTCCCCTACGGCGGCGGGAGCATCGACGAGATAGAGGTGCAGGCGCTGACCAACGAGACCCACGTCGCCTTCCGTCTGACCTGGACGGACCCGACGAAAGACACGAACATCCGGTCGCCGAAGAACTACAGCGACGCGGCGGCCGTGATGCTCCACAGCGGCGAGAAACCGCCGATCACGATGGGTGCCGGCGGCGACCCGGTCAACATCTGGTACTGGCGCTCGCAGTGGCAGTACGGGAATGACAAGAACGCGGAGTGGAGCAACGACATGTACGCCTACCCGAACCCGGACGAGGAGACCAAACCGGGGCTCGCGGCCGGGAACCCGCTGTCACAGAGCCAGTACGAGAACTACGGCCAGAACTACTACGCGGCCGGCTACGGGTCGCTGAGCAACGCACCACAACAGAACGTAGACGCACAGGCCACTCGGAACGGTGACGAGTGGTCCGTCGTCTTCGTCCGGGAGCATACCGGCGAAGGCCAGCACGACGCGACGTTCTCACAGAACGAGACGATGTATCTCGCCTTCGCTGTCTGGAACGGCAGCGCCGACGAGGTCAACGGCAAGAAGTCACTGACGATGCAGTACAGCACGCTCGACACGGAGTCCGGCGAACTCACCGCACCCGAGAGCGGGGGAAGCGGAGACAGTTCGAGTACAGGTTCAGGTAGCGCCGCCGGCGGGGGAGACTCCAGCGGTGACGGCGGTTCGGGCGGCAGCAGCAATCCGCTGTACACGTCGCTCGGGACGCTCATAGCGGCAACGGTCGCCGGCTGGACGGTCCTCTACTGGAGGCTGGCCTGATGAGCTACGAGAACTGGAGCGCACGCGGTCGGACGCCGGGCGAGTCTGAGGCGGAGGTCCGCGACGCACTCGACGCCTCACGGGTCCGAACCCGGCAGGACGCCGCAATTGCGCTGGTCGATGCGGCGGAGTCCGGCCTCGACAGGGAGACCATCGACGCGCTGGGCGAGTGCGCACTGGACGACGACGACCCCGAGGTGCGGCAGTTCGCTATAGAAGCGCTTGGGGTCGCCGGGGCCGCGCCGGCCGTCGTCCGGCAGGCCCTCGACGACCCGGAGCCGTGGGTCCGAGCCGAAGCCGTCGTCGCCCTCTCGCGGGTCGGCGGCGACGCTAACCAGTTGGAGGGGGCGCTTGACGACGACAGCGGCTGGGTCCGACGGAACGCCGTCATCGCGATGGGCAAGCGCGGCGACGCAGACCAGTCGCTGCTGGTCGACTGCATCAAGACCGACCCCCATCCAGCGGTCCGTGAGTACGCAGCCCAGTTCCTCGGCGGCGTCGCCGAGGACGTGTCGGAGGCCGAGCGAATCCTGGCCGCGATGTTGGCCCGGGAGCCGAACGCCTTCGCCCGGGCGAAAGCCGCCGAGAGCCTCGGCGAACTCGCGACCGACCGGGCCGAGCAGGCGCTCGAAGCCCACGGCGTGACCGACCAGAGCGAGGACGTTGCCCGCGCGGCCAAGCAGGCGCTCGCGGGTGCCCGCGGGACTGATCCCGAGGAGCTAGATGTCGAAATCGGGCCGCCGTCTGCTCCCGGTAGCGGGCCGGACACACCTGCAGAGCAGTCCGTCGACGGGTACGATCCTGCCGGCTCCTTTGGCTCGGCCCGATCCGGGAGCGGGTCGCCGGCCCCCGGCGGCGCGCCCGGGTTCGAGCCCCGACGCGATCTGAACACCGACCCGGAGGACAGGACCTGACGATGCCATACGAACTCGACTCGGCCGGAACGACAGCGGAACAGGGCGAAGACAAGTCAGAAAGCGACGATGGCGGCGGTCTCGAGTCATCGCTGGGCATGACGATTCCAGACGACCACGTCGGCGCGTTCGTCGCCGAAGCGCTGGAAGACCCTGAACGAGCGACGACTTGGGATGACGTCGTCGACACGATGGTCGCGCCAGCCGCACGGGACGCCTGGGCGGAGCTGAGCCCGGTCGAGCAGGCCACGGAAGTGCTCTCGAAGGCAGCCGAGTTCGACCAGCGGGCCATCGAACACTTCGAGGCCGTCCCGCTGGACGGGGACCGCAGCGAGGCAGAGACGGACATCGACGAGGGCCTGCGGTGTCGACGCAACGCCGACACGTTCCGGGACGGCGTCGCCGCCGCCTACGGCGACGGGCGGCTCGACGACGAGGGCCTCGTCGACGCACTGGAGGCCGCGGAGTTCGACACCGAGGTTATCGCCGAGCGCGAGGACCTAATAGAGCGTATCGACAGCGTGTTCGAAATCGACTACCGTCCCTACGGCGGGACGCTGATGGATGATGACGACGGCCCCGAGCCGGATACCGAACACGGGGAGACGTGGTAATATGTCCGGGAAAGAAAACGAACCCTCGGAAGACGCGATCAGGGACGAACTTCGAACTGTGGCCGCCCCCGACGGCGACGAGAACGTGGTCGCCGCGGGGTTGGTGTCGTCCGTGACCGTCACCGATGGGACCGTCACCGTCGACCC
The DNA here is from genome assembly GCF_000336635.1 of Haloarcula japonica DSM 6131. Lineage (GTDB taxonomy): Archaea > Halobacteriota > Halobacteria > Halobacteriales > Haloarculaceae > Haloarcula > Haloarcula japonica. The sequence continues at coordinate 35,782 of NZ_AOLY01000040.1, forward strand.
GACACTGTCCGGTATGGAGCCCGCCACAGCAGACACGCTCGCCGACCGGATGCGGACAGCGGTGCTAGAGTGTGGCGGTGTCGAGGAGGTCCGCGTAGAAACGGACGTTGCGGAGCCGGACCACGGTACCGTCGTGCCCGGCGTGGACCGCATCGTCGCCGTCGCCAGCGCGAAAGGCGGCGTCGGCAAGACCACCGTGGCGACCCAGTTGGCGCGTGGACTGGCCGCCTCCGGCGAGCGGGTCGGCCTGTTCGATGCCGACGTGTACGGCCCAAATACGCCGGAGCTACTCGACATCGAGGGACCGCTCGGCTCGACCGACGACGGCCGTGCCGAGCCGGTCGAGGTCGACAGCCTGCAAGTCGTCAGCGTCGGCTTGATCGCCAACGACGAACCGATGGCCTGGCGCGGTGCGATGGCCCACGAAGCAGTCGAGGGACTGCTGACCGACGCCGCCTGGGACGTCGACACTCTGGTGCTTGACCTGCCGCCGGGGACCGGCGACATCGTGCTGACGACGCTGCAGTCGTTCCCCGTCGACGGCGCGGTGTTCGTGACGACGCCGTTCCCGACTGCCGCCGGCGATACGGAGCGCTCGACAGCACTGTTCCGCGAGGAGGGCGTCCCGGTACTCGGGGCCGTTGTCAACATGGCCGGGTTCACCTGTCCCACCTGTGGCGACGACCACGCGCCGTTCGGCAGCGACCCCGACCTCAGTGCGGACGTACTCGCGGAGCTCCCTATCGACAAATCGCTTCGCTCGACCGAGGGTGAGGTACCCGCGGCCTTCCGGGACCTCGGCGACGATGTACGCGAAGCCCTTGCGGACCGGACAACGGTGACGGTTCCCGAGACTGCGCTCGACCTCCGTGGCGTCCCCGACCGGGCGCGTATCGAACAGGTTCGCGCGGAGTTCGGCGCGCTCGCTCCCGGTGAGTCGCTCCATCTCGTAACTGACACCCGTCCGGGCGACGTCAGCGGAGCTCTCGAAGATCTGGCCTCGGCACCGCCACGGGTGGCCGTTGAACAGAAGGGGTCTAGCGTGTGGGCGCTACAGATATCCAAGACCGCCTCTGACCCAGCCGAAGACGTGACCTGCTAACCGACGGTTGAACGCCCGGGTTACCAGACGTTCCCGGTTCGCTTTTCCCTATCAGCTAAGTGGTGTGGCCGGTTCGAGATGAGAGATGACTCTCCGCACCGACGAGAGGGGGTGCTTCTCTACCGGCGCTCGACTGACGCGTCGGTGTTGCAAAACACCGAAGTTATTTATATTTATTTCGCAAATATGCAACACAGTGTACACTGAGGCAGAGCTTCGGGCGCTGGAAGCCCTGCAAGGAGAGTCGACAGTTTCGGGACTCGCCGAGGAACTGGACCGGAGTCGCAGTTACGTGTCCGAACTCGTTACCCGGATGGAATCGAAGGGGTTGGTTCACACCAGCCGTGAGGGAAAGCAGAAACGGATTAATCGATCAGACGCCCGAGCCATCGAACTGTTCGACAGTTTCGTCCAACAGTACACCCATATCCCGTTTCCCGAATTGCTCGGCGGTGCAACGCTACGTATTCTGTACTACCTACAGTCACCGGCAAGTGCCACCCAACTCGCGGAGCAAGTCGGCGTTCATCGGAGCACGGTACACCGGTCGTTGTCCCCGCTGGAGAACCGCGGGATGATATACAAGTCAGATGGGAAGTACACGCTCAACGATGACTTCAAGGAGCTATCTACCGTGGCCCGTGAGTTTGCGCACTTGCGGCACAGACACCGCATCGAAGACCACACAGAGTCGTTCACAATCCTCTGGGAATCGCTGGACGACTGTCTCGTCCAGACCCGCGCCGAGATCAAGGCGGATGCGTTCCTCCTAACGGGGCCGGAATTGTTCCAAGCGTACGATCTCCCGTTGATGGCTCGTCAGCGTCGGTACTACCTGTATTCGGAGACAGTTGAAGAGGTATCGCCGGCGGAGCTGTGTTGTCATATGCTCGTGGTCGATGACGGAACGCGCTCGCAGTCCTACTGCCTCCTCTTGCTCAGCGAGGCGGCAATCGACCGCGACGAGGTGCTCCAAGCCGCACAAAAGTACGAGGTCGACGAACAGGTGTCGAACCTCCTCGAATACCTCGATACCGAGGGAGAGAGCCGGTCGGGACGCCTCCCGCGGTGGGAGGAGTTCCGTGACCTCGCCGACGAGTACGGGGTGGCAGTATGAGGCGGCGGTTCGACAGCGAGTACATCGAGTCTGAACTGCGACGGGTCGGCAGGCAACTCGAAACTGAACTGACTGTCTATCTGATCGGCGGCGGTGCGATGGCGTTCCGCGGTCTCAAGAACACCACCAAGGACATCGACCTCATCGTTAGCTCCGGCGACGAGCTTCGAGTGCTACAGGCAGCCTTGCTGGCAAACGGGTATGATATCGTCAAAGAGCCCGGAGAGGAGTACGACGACCTCGGAGCGCAGCGGATCCTCGAGAACGACGACGGGTGTCGTATCGACATTTTCAACCAACAGGTGATCGACAAGCTCGTCCTTTCGGAGGGGATGCGCCGGCGGAGCGAAGCCTATCTCGACGCCGGGAGGCTGTCGGTCGCGCTGGTCAGTTCCGAGGACATCTTCCTGTTCAAGTCGGTCGCCGGGCGCACGGACGACATCGAGGACATGTTTTCGCTCGTGCAGACCGAACTCGATTTCGACGTTATCGAGGACGAGCTTGAGCTGCAAAGCGACTTGCTGGGACAGGAGCTATTCGTCACCCATGCGAACGAGGCATTACTGAAACTGGAAGAGCAGCACAACATCTCGACGCCGTTGGCCGAGCGAATCTCCGAAATCACCGAACGCGTGTACCGAGAACTCGAAGTGTTGCAGGCCTTCGACGAGTCGATCTCCCGGGCAGAGTTGAAAGCCGCGGTCGACCTTTCTCCCGAGGACGTAGACGAGGCTCTCGAACATCTCGTAGCGAAGGATGTCATCGCGGTCGAAGACGACGAGATAGGCCGGAAGTCGACCACCCTCTAACAGGGCCATCACCCTCGACGAGTGCGGCGCTGAACGAGTGGGCGTTTAGCAGCCCTCTGGTGTTCTGATGGCTCCAAAAGAGTGGCATGTATCTGAGACACCATCTCGGCATCAGGTCTATAGTCAGAAACGAAGGAACGCTTCCACCGTAGAAACGATCCCTCTGCAGGAAGACGGATTTCGTGAGGACGACCGCTGATCGGACTCAAACTCCTTCCGTTCGTCGACACGCCGGGGATCACCTACAACTATCGCGTGGCGTTCGAGGACGGCACCGGCGGCGTGATATGCGAGGAAACCCTCCCCGTCTTCGTCGATGCTGCGCAAGAGGACGCCCAGCAGGCGCTTGGTGAACGTGTCGTCGAGGGCGACTCGGTGGCAGCAAAGCCCGACGTCGAGAGCAGATCATCTCCCTTGCGCCAGAGGTTGAGAACTACTGCTTGACTCTTCCACTCTGAATTGAGTTGGTACTGTAGCCAGAGTAGCCGAGATATCTATCGGCTAACGAGATTGTCTCGGCAAAAGTGAAGTGGGCCGAAACTCTTGGTGAGTAGTATTCGATGAACGATACGCTTCTAACTGGTCCCCAACATTCAGGTTTGGAACAAGCTGCTTTTGAACGGGCGGACCAGATGGTTGCTGACCTTCTTGGCTCCGTCCTGTATATAACACGGAATGGCGCTCGTAGAAGTGAAGTTGCGGACAATTGGGCCACGACACACGACCCGCTCTGTCTTCGCACCGAGACGCTCGATGCAGTCGTTCGTGAGTGATACGAGTCCCTCCACGATCCGGTCCAACCCCCCACCGGGCAGCTGAACCGCCGGTTGACAGAGTACACGCTCGACAGAACGACAGCCGAGACGACAGGGACTCTCGCCGGCGAACCCACCTCAGCCGCCCTCGCGGATTCGTTCAGTAGTCGCTTCTCGCTGACGAACTCCTCTGTCGAGCAAGCCGAGAGGGGCAGGCGCGTGGACATCTCGGAAGCCTCGACTGCCGGATTGGCCGAACACTATCGACCCCAGATGCTCGCCTACGCGTAGCGCTCCTCCAGCACGACCGGAACCGCAGTATCTGTGCGTCTCTTCGGTTCACTGATGCCGGTGTGGAAGAGCGATTCGACTGGGACTCAACCGAATACTCCCAGATAGAATCCGAGCTCAATTCCATGATTGAATTGGTTTCTGAATGAGACTAACCAAGAAGAGAAGTGCCGCTCCCGACACAGCCAGGCGAGGTGGTCATTTTGGAGAGAGCGCCGAAATTTCCTCCAAAGGAGTGTCGTAATTACGACGCGTCGCTGACAGTCGACTGGATATACCCCTTCCGAGAGCGTGTTCGTGGCCGTGCAGCAATCACGGAACCGGCAGACTGCAAGTAGATATCACAACTGTTTTTGTTACCAACTGTTTACCGTTAGGTGGGTTCTGGTCCTCGCTCCATTTCCCCCTTGAATCCGATTCAGATCATCGATTGGCCCGAGTCCAGAACCTGTCGTCGTGGATGACGACTACGAATGGTGCGTTGCACGCCACTCCCCCCGGCTGCCCACCATTCTTTTCCTGACCTGAAGTGAGACGACCCTCGTGACACGTCTCCGGAAGTTCGTCCGCCGTCACTGCCGTGTCTCTCCAGTAGCGGGGCGGCTACAGGTCGTTTCGAGTATGGCGTGGCTCTTGTGTAAGACATCGTAGTTTCACGTATACACATTAGTGCGAGAATCACGATTAGACAGTATATCCTTTTCGCCATCCGAGTCGCACTAACGGCCCCGCTACCTTCCTTGCAGAATGATGTACCTCACGACACTGTATCCGTCGATAGGATGTCTCACAATACGGAGAAGGGGGAAACCAGGTTGGCAGACACTGGCGTTGGCCCCACTGGCTATATACACCCCATACACATAAGGTTTTTGACAGTTATCATACAATATTATGTATCCAAATAAACGGATAATAATAGGCGATACGGGCTGGCTGCTCGCCTACATTACTTTCTTGCGCAGATAGGCAGAGATGGCTTCACTGATGAGCACAAGGCCCAGAATAGAGATGAGTATCGTCAGGACTGCTTCCCAGTTGAAGTAATTAATCTCTGTTTGTAGCGGGACACCGATCCCACCTGCACCGACGAACCCGATGATCGTCGACGCTCTGACGTTGATATCCCATCGAAGCGTCGCGACGCTGATGAACGCCGGCTTGATCTGTGGAACGATGCTGTAGATGAGTACATCAACAGGTGATGCCCCAGCTGCCGTGATCGCTTCGACAGACCCGCGGTCGATCTCCTCGATGGCTTCCGCAATTAGCTTTGCAGTGAACCCGATCGACCTGATCGAAATCGCCAGCACGCCATCGAGAGCCCCAGGGCCGAAGATAACCACAAAGATCAGCGCCCAGATGATGACGTTAACTGAACGGGTGAACGAGATGATGAACTTACCCAGCAGGTACGCCAGAACGTTCAGACGATTCCGCCGCCGCTGCGTGATAGATGGCTTCGCCCGTCTGTGGATCGAACAGGTGGAGCCGCTCGGTCTCAACTGTCAGCGCAACTCGGTCGCCCGGCTCGACAGCCGTTCGGGGTTCGGCATGTAGTTTGAACTCCTGATCGCCGGTCCGACACTCCAGTAAGAGGCTATCACCGAGCGGTTCGGTGACGGTTACCTCAGCGGCGAAGGAACTTCGGTCGGCCGAATCAGCTACCGAAAGGCTCTCCGGCCGAACGCCTAACAGCGCCTTCGCTCCGGCGGCTGTTTCCAAGCCGTCGCCCTCGGGTAACGGGATGCGAAACGTCGGCCCAACGGCCTCGTATTCAGTCCCATCACGGGAGATATCTACGGAGAGCATGTTCATCGCGGGGTCGCCGATGAACTCCGCGACGAACCGAGTCTCGGGGTAGTCGTACAGTCGCTGTGGACTGTCGACCTGCTGGATGCGGCCGTCGTTCATCACGACCACCCGGTCACCGAGAGTCAGCGCCTCTGTCTGGTCGTGTGTCACGTAGATTGTCGTAGTGCCGAATTCGCTGTGGAGTTTCGCCAGTTCGGCCCGCATCTTGATCCGGAGTTTGGCATCGAGGTTCGACAGCGGTTCGTCCATGAGGAACACCTCCGGGTCCCGGACTAATGCGCGGCCGAGGGCGACTCGCTGTCGTTCACCGCCGGATAGCTCGCCGGGCTTTCGGTCGAGCAGGTCGTCGATGTCGAGCACCGCTGTGGCTTCCTCCACCTGGCGGTCGATTTCCTCGTCACTGAAGTCGCCGGCTGACTTCATGCCGAACGTGATGTTCCGGCGCGCGGTCATGTGGGGGTACAGCGCGTAGTTCTGGAACACCATGGCGACATCGCGGTCTTTCGGTTCAACGCCGGTGACGTCCTGATTGCCCATCTGAATCGTGCCGTCAGTGGCCTGCTCCAGCCCAGCGATCAGCCGAAGCGTGGTGCTTTTGCCACACCCACTGGGTCCGACGACAGTCACGAACGCCCCGTCCGGGATCTGGAGGTCGATGTTTTTCACGGCGACGACACCATCGAATTCCTTTCGTACGTTCTGTAAGGTTACATCAGTCATTGGTATCCACTCATTTTTGTTGGATCGTAAACGTCTCCAGCAGCTGTCGTCGGAACAGCATTAGCAGCGCCAGCGGTGGCAACAGAGTCAGTATCGACCCTGTCATCACCATTGACCAAGCCACCTCGCCGGTGCTGGCCTGTCCTCGAAGCAGATTCAGCCCGACCTGTGCGACCTGCAGGTTCTCGGCGTTGATGATCACCAACGGCCAGAGGTACTGGTTCCACGTGTAGACGAACATGATCACCGACACGCCCACGAGAACGGCACGAGACATCGGGACCAGAACAGACCACAGAAAGCGCAACGGACCGACACCGTCGACCTTCGCCGTCTCGACGAGCGAGGCCGGAATCGATAAGAAGTGCTGGCGCAAGATAAACACGGTCGTCGCGCTGGCCAGATACGGCACCGTGATCGCGAAGAAGGTGTTTCCCATGCCAAGCTCCGTCGTCAATCGATACAGCGGAACGAACCTGACCGGGACCGGGAGTAAGAGGGTAAAGAGGATAAACAGGAATACGGCGTTCTTGTACGGGAACCTGTAGTAGACGATCACCAGCGCGGCCAGCAGCGACACAATCAGCTTTCCGACGACGACGGCGACAGACATCACGAATGAGTTCAGCATGAATCGCCAGAATTCGAGGCCAATGAGGGCACGCCGGTAGTTCGACAGCGCGTGGCCGCCGGGTACCAGATCGCCGATTGAGGTAACGATCCCGGCCCGCTTCGTTGAGACGAGCGCCGCGATCAACACTGGTAGTACGATCAGGAACACGACGGTCGCTGCGAGCACGTGCAGCGTGAGCTGCTCCGTCTCGAATCGCCGGATGCGTTCACTGGTAGTTCGTCCCGCGGCCTGGGAACGCTCAACAGCGGCAGTCAATGCGGTAAGGAGTGAGCCGAGCATGTTATCCTCCGTAGTAGGCGTATCTGTCGCTCAGCCGGAACTGACCGTACATCAACAGCCCGACGGCGATGAACAGCACAACGGACTTCGCTGAGGCGAATCCGAACTCGTAGAACTGGAAGGCGGTCCGGTAGAGGTCATAGATGAGGATGTTCGTCGCACCAGCTGGTCCACCTTTCGTCATGAGATCGACCATCGCGAACGTCCCGAAAAAGCCGTAGATCGTGTTCATGATGACTAGAAACACGAGCGTCGGTGAGATGATCGGAACGTACACGCGGAGCAGTCGTTGCGTTCGGGAGACGCCGTCGAGTTCGGCGGTCTCAGTCAACGAATCGGGGATGTTTCCGAGTGCGGCTGTCATGAAGATGACGTTGTACCCGATCTGCTTCCACACTGCGGCGATCAGCACGACCACGAACGCCTGTGGACCGTTACTGAACCAGTTGACATCGACGCCAAGGGCCTCGATGTAACTCGTGAAGATTCCGATGTTCGGGTGTGCGATGAACAGGAACACCAGCCCAGCGACGGCCGGGGGCAGTGCGTACGGCCAGATAACTGCTACCAGATACAACCCCTTTCCGACCTCGATCTCGTGGATAAGGAAGGAGACACACAGAGCAACGGCCATCACGCCGACGACGACACACGTAGCGAACAGTACCGATATCAAGACGCTCCGGAGATACTCCCCGGAGCCGGCTAACCGCCTGTAGTTCTCTAACCCGACGAACACGTCACTTCGGGCGAGCGAGGCCCGGTAAAAACTGAGTCCAACTGCACGGACCGTCGGGTAATAGAGGAACAACAGCGACACAAGCATCGTCGGTAACAGCAACACACCGGCCTGCAGGCGGTCTGTATAGACTTCTCGCGTGGACATTAGCTGTAGTATCGGTTAAGCTCTTCTTCGACGGCAGATTTCAGTTCGGAGAGTCCCTCGTCGACACTAACCTCGCCGCTGAACAACTCGACCGACATGTCCTGAATCGTTGTCTGGACCTGGCGAGCCGGGCCGATGAGCATCCGTTTCGTCGCCGGTGTGTTCTCGGCCTGCATCAACTGGTCGAACGCGGTTCGGTACATCGGGTTCTCCGCAAACCAGCCGTCGTTTTCGAGTTGCTCGACAGCAGTCTGTCGGATCGGGTAGTAGCCAGTCCCCTTGTGCCAGGTGATCTGTGACTCCGGTCGACCCATGAATTCGAGGAAGCTGCCGATGTCGTCCTGCCGCTCCTGTGGCAGTCCGGAGGGGACGAACCACGAGGCCCCGCCGATAACCGGCCCGGTTCGGTCGCCGTCAATCGTCGGATAGAAGGCGTTGTCGACCTCGAACCCGTTCTCCTCCGCGCCGGAGCGGATACCAGTGACCGATGCTGTCGAGGTCAGCAACATAGCGGCTTTTCCGGTAAGGAATGTGGACGTTGCTTCCCCCCAGGCCTCGATTCCAGGGTTGCTGAACAGGCCGTTGTCGGCCATTTCGTGCCACCACTCATACAGGGACCGGGCCGTATCGGTGTCCGTTCGCATCGTCGTCGGCTGGCCAGCGTGGCCGTTATCGGCGTCGAGTAGCGTCTGTCCGTCGACGGAGTAGAAGTGCTCGACAAACCAGACGTGGTTCGGCCAGGTGAGCCCGGCGTCGGTAACTCCTTCGTCGACAAGCGTCTGTGAGTAGCTACGCACTTCCTCCAGTGTCGTCGGCGGGCTGTCCGGGTCGAGCCCGGCTTCCTCGAACGCCGACCGGTTGTAATAGAGGATGGCGTTGGAGTTGTTGAACGGCATCGATGTGAGCGTGTCATCGATGGTGAAAAACGAGGTCACGTTCGGCAGGAAGTCATCGACCGGGTAGTCGTCGGAGAGCAAGTTCTCGACGGGCTCGACTGCATCCGTATCGAGGACTTGCTGGGCGAACAGGCTGTCAATCTGGAAGACGTCGGGGACCTCGCCGGAGTCTAGTGCACTCAGTGTGTTCGTCAGCACACCCTCGTAGGAGTCCTGAAAAACGAGGTTCGCGTTGATATCCGTCTCGGACTGGAACTGGTCGACCAACCCCTGCAGCGTCTCACCGTTGGTACCACCCATAGCATGCCAAATGGTGAGGCTGTTTTGGTCGACCGGCTGGACACTGGCACCGCTGCTACTGCTACACCCAGCCAGACCCACGGTTCCAACCGTGAGTGCAGTCCCCGATGCTTTCAGAACCGACCGCCGCGATACATGGTCGTACCCGCCACCACTGTGAACCATATCCGGTGCCAGCAATGCATGAAAGATGAATGATTATAATTGCTCTCTATACTGTCCAATATGTATACAAAGGTATTGTGATAGAACAGTAGGCGCTGTCAGTTGCGATAGCGGCTCGTGAATGGCTGTCGGCCATGAGATGCACTGCGGGAGTTTCCGCACGGTCACGCCATATCGGAGGGGAACGAATTGCAGCCGCTCCGCCGGCAGACGATATTTGATAACGGCTGGCACTATTCGGCATATGCTGAACCACCCGTTAATTGTGTTATCCGCTTATCCGTCGACGTGACACTGTTCGACGAAACGACGCTCAATGAGTTGTCGCTAGACAATCGAGTTGGCCTCGCACCGATGACGCGTGTGAGCGCCACCGACGACGGCCGTGCGACGGCGGAGATGGCACAGTACTATCAGCGGTTCGCCGAAGGTGGGTTCTCGTTTCTCATTACTGAGGGGACGTATCCCGACGACACATACAGCCAGGGGTACCTGAACCAACCAGGTCTGGCAACCGACGCACAGACAGCGGCCTGGCAACGGGTTACGGAGACAGTCCACGACGCTGGCGTCCCAATTCTCGCCCAGCTGATGCACGCCGGTGCACAGAGTCAGGGGAATCCACATGTCGACGGGGAACAGACGATTGCCCCGTCAGCGGTGCAACCGGACGGGCAAAAGGCCGAAGCCTACGGCGGGAGCGGTGACTTCCCCACGCCGAAAGCAGCCACGGTCGATGACCTCGCCGACATCCGTGATTCATTCGTCAAGTCGGCGCAGAACGCCATCGAAGCGGGATTCGATGGTGTCGAGATACACGGTGCGAACGGGTATCTGATTCACGAATTCCTCTCGTCTGAGTTCAATCAGCGTGATGACGAGTACGGTGGGGAGCCTGCGAACCGGGTGCGCTATCCGCGTGAGGTCGTCGCTGCGGTCGACGAGGCGACACCCGACGGTTTCGTCGTTGGCATCCGTGTCTCACAGTCGACCGCCCTTGACGAGGACCACCGGTGGGCGGAAGGTGAGGACGCCGCAGCGGTGTTCTTTGAGGAATTATCGACGGCCGGGGCCGACTACATCCACGTCACCGAACCTGATGCGACCACGCCAGCGTTTGGCGATGACGGGCCGACCCTAGCCGAGGCCGCAGCCGAATACGCCACGGATGAGACGGTCATCATCGACAACGGCGGGCTTGGTACGCCTGATGCGGCACGCGAGAAGGTCGATGCCGGTGCCGATTTAGTAACGCTGGCGACGAGCGCACTCGCTAATCCGGACTGGCCTGAAAAGGTCTCAGAGGGCGAGGAACTGACCGCGTTCGACCCTGCTGAGTTCCTCGCTCCGTCCGCTGCACTCTCCGAGCATGAGGTGCAGAAAGAGGGTGCCTCGGCAGACGATTGAGCGGATTGCTGTAACTGTGTACCGATACGGCCGCATGGTGTGGTGCGGTCGATACCGAACTGAGTCTCAGTAGTTACGTTGAGACAGTCTTCTCTCACTTTCAGGGAGATGGATTTCTCAGTACAGGAGTGTAGCTGTTAGGGCCACGTATCTGAAAGCAGCGCCGTCAAGAAAACAGCTGTTCCCAGAGCACCGAACACCAGCCCAATAGTCGGATACGGAAAGACTCCTTCGAAGAGTACGACCAGAAACAGACCGACGAGCGTCAACTGCACGCCAAGAAGCTCCGCCTCTATCTTCTCCATATCGCTTCGCCTCTACCAGCCGATAAAAAAATGATTGTGTGGTTCGACAGATGAACAGTTCAGAAATAGTAAAAATGAGAACAGCTAACTAGGAACGTTGCGACGTGGGAGGTACAGATGCCAGAGCCAGTCATCGCGTCGGTCGGGGCTTCACCGCTCGGCCGCACAGACCTCCCGGGCCGGGACCTGTTCTCGGTCGCCCTCGGAGAGGCGTTTGACGAATTGCCCGACCCCGCCGACATCGTCGAGGCGGTGTACGTCGGCAATCAGTCGGAGAGCTACGAACATCAGATCATGTACGGGACGCTGCTGGCCGAATGGGCCGGTCTCCGTCACGTCCCCGCCGAGCGGGTCGAAGGGTGTGCCGCCGCGGGCGCGCTCGCATTGCGCCATGCAGTCAAGGACGTTCGCAACGGCGAACACGAGGCAGTACTCGCGTGCGGCGTCGAGAAGATGACGTCCGCGGGCACCAGCGGCGCGACTGATGCGCTCTCGGCGGCATTCGACCGAGCCATCGAGCAACGTTCCGGCATCACCGCACCCAGCCAATACGCACTGCTCGCCCAGCGGTACCTCCACGAGACCGACGCCACGGAGCGTGACCTCGCCAAGATCGCAGTGAAGAACCACGGCAACGCGGCTCGCAATCCCCGGGCGCAGTTCCCGAAAGAGATCGACGTGGCGACCGTGCTGGAATCGGACCCCGTCGCCCCGCCGCTGAAGCTCTACGACTGTGCGCCGGTCGGGGACGGTGCCGCCGCCGTACTCGTGACGACCGCCGAGCTGGCGGCAGATCTCGACCAGCCGCAGGTGCACGTCGCGGGCAGCGGGGCCTCCGCGAACAACATCGCGGTCGCCGAGCGGGACATGACCGACATCGCGGGCGCTCGCATTGCCGCCGAGACGGCCTACGAGGAAGCGGGCATCGACGTCGCGGCCGTCGACATCGCGGAGGTCCACGACGCATTCACCGTCTGCGAGGCGCTGCTCGCGGAGGCCGCCGGCTTCGCGCCCGCAGGAACGGGCTATCAGAGCTACCAGCCGCCAGCGGAGCGGGCTGACGGCTGGACGGACGTGCAGTTGAGCCCGAGTGGCGGACTGAAGGCCCGCGGTCACCCCATCGGTGCGACCGGACTCTTGCAGGCGCTCGAAGCCTACGAACAACTCACGGGAGCCGCGGGAGACCGGGCAGTCGAGGATGCCGAGACAGCCCTGTTGCTCAACGAAGGGGGCGTCGCGGATGCGGTTACCGTTGGCCACGTGCTCACGACGGCGGAGGCACAATGACTGACGGCGATCTGGATGCGACCGACCCGCGGACACTACCGGGGTTCTTCGATGCGCTCGCCGATGGCGAACTCCTAGGCGGTGTCTGTGCGGACTGTGGACAGGTCCTGTTGCCGCCGCGACCGGCCTGCTACGCCTGTGGTAGCCGCGCCGTCGACGTCGAACCGCAGTCCCCCGAGGGCCAAATCTTCTCGTACACGGAGGTCCACACGCCGCCGCCGGCGTTCGCAGCGGACGCGCCCTACACGGTTGCCGTCGTGGAACTCGCGGACGGTGGCCGCCTGCTTGGGCGAGTCGCCGCCGATTACGCCGATGTCACTATCGGCGACGCAGTCGAACTCACGGTTCGGGAGCCGACGGCCACAGAGCAGGAGATCGCGCTCGACTACGAGCACGACTGGCCGGTCCACGTCTTCGAACCGCGGTGAGGGACGGGCCGACTCTCTGACTGGACTGGGAGTTGTAGATGATCTGGCCCAGCGACTGTAACAGGAATGGGTGCACACCCCCACCCCACTGCTTCCGCTGTTAGGAGATAAATAGACGGCACCACCCCCGTGGGAGGGGGTGCTTTGCTATTTTGTGATAACGGTCTACGGATATCGTTTTCTGCCGATATACTTGAAGTTATTCACTAGCTCTAGAAATGTTGAGGCTGTGATCTGGATAGGTCACCACCAACTTTCAGTGCTAACAGCGGAAGCAGTGGGGTGGGGGTAGAGGTAGGGGGTGAGAGGAAAGGTATCTAATCCACCTTTCCATCTAGACGGCACGATCTGTTTTGGTAGTTCGTGTTATGGTAATTCGCCGCGGAGAGACTGGAATCTCGGGGTGTCCTTAGATACTCGACCTGTTCAGAGCGGAGAAATAGCGAACTCCAACAGTTTATGTCCGCTTTTATCGAACTAACAGCGGAAGTAGTGGGGTGGGTGTGTCGATCCACCACTGAAATCCCGCTACATCTTGCTGTCTAACCACTCACAGTTACTCGATCTTCTCCCTCGAAGAGGGCACTGCTCTGCTACCGTGCTAACAGCGGAAGTAGTGGGGTGGGGGTGTCGGAGGTGCGCTATCTCATTTCTCATCTAACAGCGGAAGCGGTGGGGTGGGGGAGTGGTCAGTCAAGTGTTCCCCTCTCATCTAACAGCGGAAGTGGCGGGGTCGTTCATTTATATACTCAACCGAACAGCGGAAGCAGCGGAACCAAAGGTTAAGACACTCCGTGTTGCAACTACACACAAATGAGCGATATTACGTTTTCGCCCACCTCCACAATATTCGAACAACGCGAGGCACTACTCGAAGAGTGGACCCCTGAGGAGCTCGTCGGACGTGACGAGGAACTCCAGCAGTATCACGCCGCTCTCCAGCCAGTCATCAACAACGAAACCCCGTCGAACATCTTTCTGTACGGGAAAAGCGGCGTCGGGAAGACTGCTGCCACCCGATACCTTCTTTCCGCCCTGGAACGCGATGCAGCAGATGTCGACGGACTGGATCTCAGTACGGTCGAAGTCAACTGCGATGGACTCAATTCGAGCTATCAGGCCGCGGTTGCAATCGTCAACACACTTCGTGACCCGGCGAATCAAATCTCCAACACCGGATATCCACAGGCTTCGGTGTATCAATTCCTCTTCGACGCACTCGATGATTTGGGCGGAACGGTACTCATTGTTCTCGACGAAGTCGATCACATCGAAGACGATTCGTTGCTGTACAAACTTCCCCGTGCCAGATCGAACGGTGACATCTCCGAAGCGAAACTGGGCGTCATCGGCATCTCAAACGATCTCGATTTCCGCAACCAACTGTCCTCGAAAGTCCGGTCGAGTCTCTGTGAAAAGGAAGTGTCTTTTTCGGCGTACAACGCCAACGAGCTTCAACTCGTTCTGAAACAGCGTGAGGCCGTCGCGTTTCAGGACGATGTCCTCGATGACGGCGTCATAGAAATGTGTGCTGCGTACGGCGCGAAAGACTCCGGGGACGCCCGTCAGGCACTGGACCTCCTCCTTGAGGCCGGAGACCTTGCTCGGGAGTACGACGATGAACTCGTAACGGAACATCACGTACGCGAAGCCCGGCAACGGCTTCAAACCGACCAAGTCGTTGAAGGTATCCGTAACTACTCCGATCACGGCCAACTCGTTCTCTATGCGCTTACTGGGCTCGCCGAAGACAATGACACCCCGGCCCGGACACGAGACATTCTGGGCGCGTATCAGGAGTTAGCACGTGATGAGGGTCTGGACCCGGTTTCGGAGCGTTCGGTCCGTGACTATCTCGGTGAGCTCACACAACTCGGAATTGTGTCTTCAGCGGAGTACAACCGAGGGAAAGGCGGTGGCAAGTACAAGGAATTCGAGTTAGAGCAATCCATCAGCTCGATCAAAACAGGGCTGTCAGAACTCCTGAAAAAAAGCCCGTAACCCCACTGGTTCCGCTGTTAGCCACCCCACTGGTTCCGCTGTTAGACGGAGAGCAGAAACAGACTATCGACGCAATTCCGAACCGCGAGCGACAAGCCACTGCGATCCAACGAATGCGGGGTCTGTCCCATCTCGATGACGTGCTCTGACTGTCGGCAACGTTGAACGGACCGTCCTGACGTGTTTTATCGAGCTGCTGCTTACGATGGCGCGAACTCGTTTTCGTCCATCTGTTAACACTCTCTCGACACTAGTGAGCTGTACGTTTCAGCTCACAGAGGGGGCAATTCGAGCGACAAACTGTGGTCGGGATGCATGGATCAGTGAAACGGTGGGTTGACGACGGTACATATATGCCATTGGGACAAGAGGTTGCTAAGAACATCAGCAAAACAACTGAGGGCAGGTAATGTCGAGCCACTACATCACGTCAGCGGACCATCTCCCCGAGGAAGCACAGACAGAAACCACACTACAGATCACGGATGCCCAAACGAAACGCATTTTCGAGGCACGCGTTCGGATTGCCAAGGACCCCGATGCACTCACTGACCCGGAGCCGCTAACAATCGTCGCCGGGCCACACGAGAGCGTCAGCGAGACCAGATACGTCGAATTGCTTGACGAGACTGATGCGACCGGTATCGATCAGGAGCTGGTGGCACATCTGGCGGCCGATCAGGAGACGGCGTCGAACATCCTCAATACTCGATCCGACGACCTGAAGGTCATCTTACAGTATCTCGTCGAGACTGGTGAGTACGAGTCAACGTCTGATGCGCTTCGCGAGATCGCGTTCGACTACTTCGCCGCAGAACGACCGGCCCTGCTTGACGCCTACGCGGAGGTCCGCCGCGAACTCAACGACGACCCACTGACACGCGTCCTCGATAAGCAGGAGTGACAGATGTCCGTTAATTCGCTCCGCGAGTACCTCGATTTGCTCGACACGACCGGCTGGCTCCGGACTTTTGACCAGCCGGTGTCGTGGGACCTCGAAGCAAGTGCAGCGACGATGCTTGCCAATATCCGTGACGGCCCGATTCCGGTGTTTGAGTCCATCGGGGGGCTAGAGACGGAGTCGAAACTGGTCGGCGATCCGTACCGCGGCCCCCAGACGCGCCCTTGGGATCACTTCGCCCGCGCACTGGGACTCCCAACTGACCTTTCGGGACGTACGTACTACGACCGAGTGATTGATCGCCTCAACGCGCCGCAAGCGCCCCGAACTGTCGCGAGAAACGGGGCCCCCTGCAAAGAAACAGTGCGGACGGGGAACGGGGTCGACCTCCTGTCGTTCCCGTGGCCATATATCCACGAGGGCGACGGGGGACGGTACTCGAACCACCACACCATCGTCGCACCGGACCCCGACACGGAGTGGGGGACTTGGTCGAGCCATCGCATGATGGTCCACGACCGTTCTCTGGCCAGTCTGCTGTTACTGGCCGGTGAGCAGGTTCCCAACCGCTACTACTACGACTACGAGCAACGTGGCGAACCGATGCCTGTCGCGGTCGTTATCGGTGCGGAACCCACCGTTGAGAGTACCGCAGATATGTGGATTCCGACAGGACGGAGCGAAGCGGCCTTCGCGGGCGGCCTGAAAAACGCGCCCGTGGACCTCGTCCAGTGCGAAACCAATGACCTGTACGTCCCGGCGACGGCCGAGTTGGTTCTCGAAGGGCACGTTCGACCCGACGACCGGCTGGATGAGGGACCGTTCGGAGACTACTTCGGCTACATGAACGGCCCGCGACGCTCCATGCCGGTGTTCGAGGTCGATGCGATCACTCACCGCCACGAACCGCGAATACCGTTTTGCGTTGAAGGGAGCGGTGTCGGATACGGGCAGAACTCGACAAGTACGCTACGACTCGTCGCAGCCGGTCCCGACGCGACTGTCGGACTTCGGGCCGCCGGATTCGACGTTGCGATGGCGGTCCCGTGGCGATTCACCGCTCGTACCGTCTGGGTCATCGCGACGGACCGACCGTATCCGGGCTATCTCCACGAACTGGCGAACTTTATTTTCACGACGTGGGGAATGCTCCACATCGACTTCTTCGTCTTTGTCGACGCTACCGTTGACCCGCTTGATCCGCGAGCAGTGTTGTCGGCCATTGCGCTTGAGGCCGATCCCGACGCCGACTTCCACCAGTTCGGCGTCGAGCGGATGCCGAAAGTTCCGCTCAATATCTACCAGACCCCCGATGAGAAGGGCAGTGCGGACGTGGGAACTTCGAAGGCGAAGACGGCCAAAGCCTACATCGACGCAACGACTGACGATGAGGCCACGGATACGACGGCGACCCCAAAAACACGGAAGAAAGCGCAGAAACGGCTGGTCGAAGCGGGACTAGACGCTGCGCGGTTCGACCGACTCGACGAGCGAGAGGGGACATTCCAGTGATACCGTTCACGCAGTACGTCCGTGGACTGGCCGGCGACGACGACCTCGTCCGACTCGACGGCCCATTCGAGGTCCCGGTTGACGTGCTTGCGGCGGAGGCGCTCCGTGCGAGTGGGCCGGCGCTTCGGTTCCAGCGGTCTACGGGCATGGATCTAGTTAGCGGTGTGTTCAGCGGTCCCGACCAGACACAGCAGCGTGAGGCCAGGCCGTGGTCGCGGCTGTCGCTCGGCCTCGGACTCGACCCGGAGGCCACGCTCGTTGAGCTACTAGAAACGATCAGCACTCTCGGTCCGGCCAGCGGGAATCCGGAGCCGACGTACACGGGCCAAGCGGCCTCGGGGACAGATATCGACGCACAGGACCTGCAGTTCCCGCAGGGCGAAACCGATACGTGGCCCGCAGTGACGCTTGGGGTCGCATCGGTTTCGACTGCTGACGGCACACACTGGGCACCGGTTCACGGCTCGGTCGTGGGCGGCGACACACTCAGAGTGCGCGTCCCGGACGCGCTATCGCCGCTTATTGCTGACGGGACAACGACGACGATAGCGCTTGGCGTGCCGCCGGCGGCGATCACGACGGCATACCTGCTCGCTGTCACCGAGCAAACTGCCACGCCGATCCAGTCCTGTGGGGTAACTGGCACCGTTTCGCTCGTCCCGACCAACGGTGGACTCGTCCCGAGTGCGACGGAAGTCGTCATGGAGACGACGGTCGTGGACCGCCAACCGGACTTCCGTTCCGACCGTCGAGAGGGTTGGGAGTACGTCGTTGAGAGCGGCCCGCTCTCGTTGTCGGTCGAGCGCGTCCGCACTACTGAAAACCCGGTCATCCCCATCTCTCCCGTCGGTCGGCCACTCGCGGATGACACCCGTCTCACGGGGCTCGCGACCGCCGCAGCGCTCTATCACCGGGTCAACAACTACTGGGGTATCTCGCCAGTGGAATGGATTATGTTGCCGGCGGAGGCCGAACTCGGGATCTGTTTCGTAGCGAGTGACGTACTCTACGGCGGCTTCGAGTGGCAACTCGCGAACATCCTCTTTTCGTTCTCGTCGCTTTTCGACACAGTCGTTATCGTCGACGAAGACGTTCCGCCACAGGACTTCGGCCGCGTTCTGGCCGATATCTGGCTGAAATCTCACCCGGCCCGCGACTGGACGTTCAGCGAACCGGATGCACCGGCGGCGACACGCCCTCACTACCGACGAGACAACGCGACCGGCTCGCGCCTGTACGTGAACGCGGCGTGGGACCCACGCTGGAAGGAAACCTACATCGCGCCGCGAGTCACGTTCGAGAATTCGTTCCCGAACGACGTCCGCGACGTAGCTCGTGTCCTGTGGGACGAACTCGCCACCGCTTCCGGAGAGACGATTGAAAACGAATCGTCCGATTAAATATGTCTCTCGAATGTACATATATTCAAATATGTTGTAATCAGTTCTGTTTTCACCTTATTGAGTCAAGATAATACCTACGTAGGAAACAAAAATAAAATATATACAATATATTTTTTGCAAAAAATAACCGGTACAGTTATACCAGAATCCGGTATTCCGAGCGGTGTATGGTCACTAGCCACAACCTCCCGGATTACGACACAGCGCGGAACGAGTTCTCCTGGGACGAGATCTACGCGGCAGCGGACTGGGACGCACCGAACGACCTGAACATCGGGCACGAAGTCGCCGACCGACACGCGACCGACCGGGGACAGGTCGCACTCTATCAGGTCGGGACCGACGGAGAGCTGTCGAAAATGACGTTCTGGGAGCTTGCCGACCGCTCAAGCCAGTTTGCTAACATCCTCGACGACCTCGGGGTTGCGCAGGGTGACCGGGTCTTCTCGTACATGCCGCGCATCCCCGAGCACTACGTGGCGCTGGTCGGCACGCTCAAACACGGCGCGGTCTGGGGAAGCGTTAACGAGCGGTTTGGTCCCGACGGCATCTCGTACCGTCTGGACGACTGCGACGCGAAGGTCGTCGTCACCACGACCGACAATCGCGACACGGTCGAAGACGCACTGGACGATGCGCCCACGGTCGAACACGTGATTACCGTTGACCGCGGTGGCGGCGCACCTGCTGATGACGTGGTTTTCAATACCGCGCTCGACGGCGCGAGCACTGCCTACGAGGTTGCCGAGACCAGCGGGGAGGACGACGCACTGCTGTACTACACATCGGGAACGACTGGGCTGGCCAAGGGCGTCCTCCACAGACAGCGCTGGATCGCCGGTGTCGCGGCAACACAGAAGTACGCCGTGGACCTTCAGGACGGCGACCTGTACTGGTCGACCGGCGACCTCGGCTGGCTAACGGGTGCAATCAACACACTCGGTGCTTGGTTCTGGGGTGCATCGCTGTTCACGTACGAGGGCGAGTTCGATACCGACGAGTGGGCCGCCCTGCTCGACGAATACCCGATCAGCGTCCTGTTTTCGGTTCCGACAGCGTACCGGATGCTTCGGGAGAACGAGGAGGTCCTCGCCGATGTCGACCTCGATCTGCGTCATGCCCTCTCCATCGGCGAACCACTCAGCGCCGGGGTCGTCGAGTGGGGGGAGGAGGAACTCGGCGTCACGATTCTGGACACGTACGGGCAGACCGAGACGGGGAACATGATTATCAACAACTATCCGACGATGGAACTCCGGCCCGGGTCGATGGGGAAACCACTCCCCGGAATCGAGGCCGACATCGTCGACCCACAGAGCGGTGCGGTTCTGGAACCCGGCGAAACGGGCGAGATCGCACAGCGGGGTGACTACCCGTGTTTCTTTGCAGAGTTCTGGAACAAGCCCGAGAAGACCCAACGGGCGTTCATCGACGGTCCGGACGGGACATGGTATCTCTCGGGCGACCTGGCACACAAAGACGAGGACGGCTATTTCTGGTTCGAAGGCCGGGCAGACGACGTGATCCTCTCTTCCGGCTACCGCATCGGCCCGTTCGAGGTCGAGAGTTCGCTGGGCGAACATGAAGCGGTTGCTGAGGCGGCCGTCGTCCCCAAACCACACGAGGAGCGCGGGAACATCGTCAAGGCCTATGTTGTGCCGAGCGAGGATGCAGAACCGTCTGACCCACTCAAAGAAGACATCCAGAGCTACGTGAAAGAAGAGCTCTCAGCACACGAGTACCCGCGCGAAATCGAGTTCCGCGAGGAACTGCCAAAGACTGTGACCGGGAAGATCCGCCGAACCGAGCTCCACGACGACGCCGAAGCAGAAGCCGAAGTCGAATCCTGACAGAGGGTATCAAGCAGTACGAGTACCAACGCATACCCACCACCAATGAATTTCGAAGCTACAGAGGAACGTTCGATGATTCGGTCGACCGCAGCGGACGTGGCGGCCGAGTACGGACCGGAGTACTGGCGCGAGAAAGAAGAAGCAGGCGAGTTCGGAGAGGAGTTCTGGGACGAACTGGCCGCAGCCGGCTTCCACGGCCTGCTGGTCCCGCCGGAGTACGAGGGGGCCGGGATGGGGATACAGGAGATGGGGCTGGTCATGGAGACGCTCTGTGCCGAAGGCTGTGGCATGGCGGGCACTTGGTATCTGGTGCTCACCGCCGGCATGGCTGCTGTCGGTATCAGCGAGAATGGGACAGAGGAACAGAAACAGACCTATCTGCCGGACATCGCCAACGGCAAGCGGAACTTCTCCATCGGTATCACAGAGCCCGAGGCCGGGACAAACACGTTGAACGTCGCGACCCGCGCCGAGAAAGACGGTGACGAGTACGTCTTGAACGGGAACAAGGCCTGGATTACCTTTGCCGACCGGGCTGACAATATGATCCTTGTCACGCGCACGACCCCACGCGACGAGGTCGAGCGCGGGACCGACGGTATAAGCCTGTTTATCGTCGATATGGACGACCCCGCCATCGACGTCTCGCCGATCCCCAAACACGGTATCAACTACTCGAAGTCCTGTGAAGTCTTCATCGAGGACGTTCGGGTCCCCGAGGAGAACCTTCTGGGCGAGGAAGACGACGGCTGGTGGGCCCTGGTCGATATGTTGAATCCGGAACGCATCGGCTTTGCAGCCGCCGGGACCGGTATCGGCAAACTAGCCGCCGACACTGCTATCGAGTACGCTAGCGACCGGGAAGTGTTCGATGCACCTATCGGGAGCCATCAGGCCGTCTCGTTCCCGATCACCAAGGCGTACGCCCGCATGGAAACGGCGGCGCTCATGCGTGAGAAGGCGTCCTGGCTCTACGATCAGGGTGAGGAGTGCGGATACGAGACAAACATCGCGAAGGCGACGGCCGTCAGTGCTGGTATCGAAGCAGTCAAACAATCGATGCAGGCGTTCGGCGGCTGGGGTTACGCGAAGGAGTACGACGTCGAGCGGTGGTGGCGTGAAATCAACTTAACGCGGCTAGCCCCGGTCTCCCAGCAGATGGCGTACAACCATATCGGGCAACACCTCGGCTTCCCCAGATCCTACTAATGTTCGAGAAAGTCCTTGTCGCAAACCGCGGCGAAATCGCGGTTCGTGTGATGGCTGCGTGTGAAGAGCTGGGTATCGAGACGGTCGCCGTCTACAGCGACGCCGACCGCAACGCCGGCCACGTCGAGTACGCCGACGACGCATACAACGTCGGGCCGGCACCTGCAAGCGAGTCGTACCTCGACCAGACAGCGATCCTCGATGTCGCTGAGCGGGCCGGGGCCGACGCAATCCATCCGGGGTACGGTTTCCTCGCGGAAAACGCCGAGTTCGCCAGCCGCGTCGAGGCGGCCGACGGTCTCACGTGGGTCGGCCCGCCAAGCGACGCGATGGAGACGCTGGGCGAAAAAACGAAAGCCCGGACGGTGATGCAGGACGCCGGCGTCCCAGTCGTCCCCGGCACGACGGACCTCGTCAGTGAGCCAGCGGAAGTACGGGAACTGGGCGCGGAGTACGGCTACCCCATCGCGATAAAGGCCGAGGGCGGCGGTGGCGGTCGCGGCATGAAGATCGTCCGGAGCGAGGCCGAGGTTGCGGAGGCGCTCAAAAGCGCACGGCGTGAGGGCGAAGCCTATTTCGGCAATGACTCGGTGTACGTCGAGAAGTACCTCGAAGCCCCGAAACACGTCGAAGTACAGGTGCTTGCGGACGAACACGGCAACGTCCGCCACCTCGGTGAGCGCGACTGCTCGCTACAGCGTCGCCACCAGAAGGTCATCGAGGAAGCCCCGAGTCCAGCACTCGATGCCGAATTACGTTCGCAGATCGGGGAAGCTGCCAGACGCGGTGTCAGTGAAACCGGCTACACGAACGCCGGCACGGTGGAGTTCCTCGTCGAAGACGGCGAGTTCTATTTCATGGAGGTGAACACCCGAATCCAGGTCGAGCACACCGTCACCGAAGCAGTAACGGGGATCGACATCGTTCGCTGGCAGCTCCGGGTCGCTGCGGGTGAGCAACTGGATTTCACGCAGGACGACGTCTCGATAGAGGGCCACGCCGTCGAGTACCGGATCAACGCAGAAAACCCGGCAGAGGACTTCGCACCGACGCCGGGACCGCTGACCACGTACGAGCCACCAAGCAGTATCGGTGTCCGGCTCGACCACGCGGTTTCCCAGGGCGACGATATTGGTGGCGACTACGACTCGATGATCGCGAAGCTCATCGTCGCTGGCGAGGACCGGCAACACTGTCTGGACCGGTCGAGGCGGTCTCTCGACCATTTCACCGTCGAGGGGGTCCATACGACTATTCCGTTCCATCGGCTGATGCTCGACGACGACACCTTCGTCGCCGGGACGCACACGACGAAATATCTCGATCAGGAACTCGCCGACGATGCCCTCGACGCGGCTGTTGCACGATGGGGGACCGACGAGGTTGGCGGCGACGCCTCGTCGGCATCGACTGACGAAATCGCTGTCGAAGTCGATGGGAAGCGCTTCGATGTCGTCGTTACGGACGGCCTACCCCGCGTCTCCCGTGATGGCAACGCCAGTGTCAGCCCTGGCAGTGACAATTCGGGAGGCAATTCGCCCGGTGCCGGCACGGCGGACGTGACCACGTCGGGTGCGATTACGGCCGAGATGCAGGGAACGATTCTCTCGACAGAAGTCACGCCCGGTGACGATATTGCTGGTGGCGACGTCGTCTGCGTACTGGAGGCGATGAAAATGGAAAACGACGTGGTGGCGTCCACGGGTGGAACCGTTGCGTCCGTCCCGGTTACAGAGGGCGACTCCGTAGACATGGGTGACACCCTCGTTGTACTGGAGGAGTAAGTATGCAAGTCAGAATTTCAGGCGACGCAACCGAATCGGAAGCACAGGCCATTGCCGAGGCGCTGGCGACACACTTCGAGGACGACGTTACTATCGTCGTCGACAGCGGCGAAGCGGTCGGCAGCGCGACCTACAACGGCAATGGACGGGACGAATCCCCAGAACAGGTCGACGACAACCTCGGCCCGACCGAACGCGAGGAGAAGCTACGCAAGGAGATCGAAGAGATCCTCGAAGGCGGGCCGGAAAAATATAAAAAGCAGTTGCCCGAGGAAGGCAAGCTGTTCGTCCGGGACCGTATCGACCTGTGGTTCGGCGACGATTTCCTGTTTGAGGACGGGAGGTTTGCGGAGTTCGACGCCGACGACCAACTCCCGGCTGATGGGCTCATCACGGGGGCCGCGGAGTTCGAGGGCCGTGATCTGCATTTCATGGCCAACGATTACACGGTCAAACGCGGTAGCATGGCCGCGAAGGGCGTCGAGAAGTTCCTCCGGATGCAACAGCGGGCGCTGAAAACAGGCCGTCCGGTGCTGTATCTGATGGACTCCTCGGGCGGCCGTATCGACCAGCAGACGGGCTTTTTCGCCAACCGCGAGGGTATCGGGAAGTTTTACTACAACCACTCGATGCTCTCTGGGCGTGTCCCGCAGATCTGTGTATTGTACGGTCCCTGTATCGCCGGCGCGGCGTACACGCCGGTGTTCGCGGATTTCACCGTTATGGTTCGAGATATGAGTGCAATGGCCATCGCCAGCCCCCGGATGGTCGAAATGGTCACCGGCGAAGAGATCAGCCTCGAAGAGCTCGGTGGCCCCGACGTACACGCACAGCACTCCGGGAGTGCGGACCTCATTGCCGACGACGAGGAACACGCCCGTGAACTCGTCGCGAAACTCATCGGCTATCTGCCCGACAACGCCGACGAGGACCCACCGCAGACCAGCAGGACGGCCCCGAAGCGTTCGCCGGAGGGTATCGATTCTGTTGTGCCAGAAAAGCCTAACAAGGGCTATGATATGTTCGACGTGATCGAGCGGGTCGTCGATGCCGGATCGACGCTCGAACTCCGGCCCGAGTACGGCAAGGAGATCATCACGTCGTTTGCCCGGATAGACGGCCGTCCGGTCGGGGTCATCGCCAACCAGCCAGCCCAGCGAGCAGGGGCCATCTTCCCGGACGCGGCGGAGAAAGCCGCCCAGTTCATCTGGACCTGTGACGCCTACAACATCCCGCTGTTGTATCTCTGCGATACGCCGGGGTTCATGGCTGGCTCAGGCGTCGAGAAGGAGGGCATCCTCGAACAGGGCAAGAAGATGATCTACGCCACGTCTTCGGCGACAGTGCCCAAGCAGTCCGTCGTGGTCAGGAAGGCCTACGGCGCTGGCATCTACGCGATGTCCGGTCCCGCGTACGACCCCGAGTCGACAATCGGCCTTCCGAGCGGGGAAATCGCAATCATGGGCCCCGAAGCAGCAATCAACGCCGTCTACGCACGCAAACTCTCCGAAATCGATGACGAGGACGAACGACAGCAAAAAGAGCAAGAACTCCGCGAGGCCTATCGCGAGGATATCGACATTCATCGAATGGCCAGCGAAGTCGTCGTCGACGACATCGTCCCGCCGAGCGACCTCAGAACGGAACTGGTGAACCGGTTCGCGTTCTACGAGACCGTCGAGAAAGACCTCCCGGACAAGAAACACGGAACCATCCTCTGAGCTATGACAGGACTATACTACGAGGAGTTCGAGGTCGGCGAAACCATCGAACACGAGAAGCGCCGCACGATCAGCGAGCGCGACAACCAGCAGTTCTGCGATATGACGATGAACCAGCAACCGTTGCATCTCGACGCCGAGTTCGCGGCTGAGACGGAGTTCGGTGAGCGACTGGTCAACGGACTCTACACGATGAGTTTAGCTGTCGGACTAACCATCCCGGAGACGACCGATGGCACTATCGTCGCGAACCTCTCATACGACAGTGTCGAGCATCCGAACCCGGTGTTTCACGGCGATACGATCCGCGTACAGTCGACTGTGACCGACAAACGTGAGACCAGTGACGGTGACCGCGGCATCGTCACGATGCACGTCGAGGTGTTCAAACTCACAGATGCGGACGAGGTCCTCGTCTGTGAGTTCGACCGCACCGTGCTGTCACTGAGACGCGATCACGACGACTGAGGCGGGACTGATCGGCGACCAAACCGCAAATCGGAGTCATCTATTCTGGGACACCGATGACCCATCGCCATCGTTGCTCGAACGTCCCATCGAGAGAGCCGAGAAGTTCGCGGGCTCGTCGAACTCGTTTTTCCGTATCGAGCTTCGGATAGAGCCGTGCGGCCATCGCAGGAATCGCGTGGAACAGCCGGATATTTTCGGCAGTCGTCGAAAACTTCCACGTACCTGTCGACGTCGAGAACTCACCAGCGACGGCTTCTTCGACAGCCGATGTGTCAGTCGGAGAGCGTGATTCGCGCTCGAACTGTTCGAACACGTCCGTGCCGTCAGGCCGGAACCAGCCAAGCGGTGCGACGGCCCCGATCACGCCGTCCGCTCGGAGGACTTTGGCGGCTTCCCGTACTGCAGTCGCTGGCTCAGGGACCAGAAAGAGCGAGGCGGTGAACGCGATGGCATCGACCGACTGATCTCTGAGCGGGAGGTGGTCGAAATCGGCCTGCAACCGGGCAGTGGAGTCGATTTTACGCAACATCTCGCGACTGATGTCGAGCGCAATGGTATCCGCTGTTGTTTCAGCGAACACGCGCGTGCTCACACCTGTTCCTGCGCCCGCATCGAGTACTGTCCCGAGTCCCCCGTCAGTGCGAGCGGTCATCTCGGCGGCGAGCAGCCGTGCGAGTGAGGTGAACCGATTGGTCCGCCGCTCGTAGGTCGTGTAGGCGTCGACGCTGGCATCGAAGTTCTGCCGGACGACGGCTTTCATACACGACAGCACTGGCAGGTCCCGGATAGGTGTTGCCGTTGGCTACCGCTGACCGGCCTCGCGAGCACGTTCGAGGACACGCTCCGCCTGTGCGAT
This sequence comes from Haloarcula japonica DSM 6131, assembly GCF_000336635.1. Classification (GTDB taxonomy): domain Archaea; phylum Halobacteriota; class Halobacteria; order Halobacteriales; family Haloarculaceae; genus Haloarcula; species Haloarcula japonica. Next base: position 62,689 of record NZ_AOLY01000040.1, read on the forward strand.
AAGCGGTGCATCGATCATTTCTCCGTCAACCTCGAACACCCCAGCATTTGTTTCTTCGTCGGCCGCAACGATGCGTTCGGCCCATGCGATGTCCTCGTCACTGGGGGTGAACGCGTCGTTGATGACCGCGACCTGCTCCGGATGGATCGCCATCTTCCCGTCGTACCCGAGTTGGGCAGCGAACTCGGTGGCGTCATGGAGGCCATCCAGATCACCGTAGTCGGGGTAGATCGTGTCGATTGCGTCGATTCCCGCGGCGCTGGCCGCAACGACGACCCGCTGGCGTGCATAGAGCACCTCCCGTCCCTCGCTGGTGCGACTCGCACCGATGTCGGCCGCGAGGTCTTCGGCCCCGAACAGGAGCGCATCGGTGGAATCGGCGGCTGCAATCTCAGCCGCGTTGAGGACGCCAGCGGCCGATTCGACCAGCGCAAGCACCGGGAGGTCCGCGCTATATTCGTCGAGAAGCCGTTCCAGTGCTGATATGTCGTCGGCCGAACTGGCCTTCGGGAGCATCACACTGTCGGGAGTGGTGTCTGTCAGTATCGCAGCGAGGTCGGCTGTGGCACTTACTCCTACTGGGTTGATACGAACGCAGATGTGGCTGTTCGAGCTGACAGTCGAGAGTACCAACTGAACCGACTCACGCGCCTGTTCTTTATCCGCCGGTGCAACCGCATCTTCGAGATCGAAGACGACGACATCAGCGTCGCCGTCGGCTGCTTTCCGCATCAACTCCGCATTGTCACCCGGTGCGAACAAAACACTGCGACGAACCATAACCGTCTCTTCACCCCCCGGAAGTAAGATCGTAGGGGATAGACGGCCGGTCATACACAGGGTGACCGTGCGTCTGGCGACCTGTTCGCCTGTCGCAGTCAGCACGATGCTTCTCGAATCAGCGATCGGTGCCACAAATCCAGCTACTCCGGTGGGTCTGCTGCACAGCACAAACAGCATGGATTTTTTATCATACTGGGTAAAATCTCCCTCTGTGACAACTGACCTCCCTGGTGTTGCCGAGAAGCAACTGTTCGATACGCACGCCCATCAGCCGACCAGTGAGTTCCTCCACGACGCCGGCGGCGAAATGATGCAAGACGCCGCCGACCGGTTCGGCACTGATCTTGAGACGTGGGACTACGACGAAATGATCGCGGAATACCACGAGGCGGGCGTCGGTGGCGCTGTCCTGCTTGGCTGGGATGCGGAGACGAACACCGGGAACCCACCCGTCCCAAACGACTACGTCGCCGAGGTTCGGGACGAGTATTCCGACTTCTTCGTCGGGTTCGGGAGCGTCGACCCGCTGAAAGACGACTGCGTGCAGGAGGCGATCCGGTGCGTCGAGGATCTGGACCTTTCGGGGTTCAAGTTCCAGCAGATCGCACAGGGCTTTGACCCTTCGGACGAACGCCACAACCATCTGTGGAGTACCATCGAAGACCTCGGCGTCCCCGTTGTCTTCCACGGCGGGAACTCGACACTGGGGGCCTGCAGTGCTGGCGGCCGTGGCCTGAAAGTCAAGTACGGCAACCCGATGCTTATCGACGACGTGGCTGCTACACATCCGGACCTCGACATTCTCATCGCCCACCCCGCCTTCCCCTGGGAGAAAGAGCAGTTGGCGATCTGCCAGCAGAAGGGCAACGTGTACATGGATCTCTCCGGCTGGGTACCGAAGTACATCGACGACCAGGTACTCCACTACGCCGGAACCGTTCTCAAAGACAAGGTGATGTTCGGCACCGATTATCCGATGATTGACCCCGAAACGTGGCTTGAATCCTTTGCTCGCGACACTGACTTTGATACGGACGTCCAGCGGAAGATCCTGTTCGAAAACGCCCAGGACTTTTTCGACCGCTAGTCGAAGTCTGGGGTTCGTCCGTCCAGAAACGCCTCGACACCACGCGAATGAGCGGGCGTATCGTACGCCAGTGACTGGATGCGTGCTTCTCGACGCAGCCCGGTTTCTAGAGGCTGGCCGATGTTGTCGTGAATCGCTTCCTTCGCCAGCCCGAGGTTCGCCGTCGGCTGTGCCCGAAGCGTTTCGAGCAGGTCAGCTGTCCGCGCATCAAGCTTGGCCGGTTCCACAGCCTCGTTGATCAGATCCATTTCGGCGGCACTCTCGGCGTCGATCAGTTTCCCGGTGAACGCGAGCTCTTTGGTTTTCCTGAGTCCGATGAGCCGGGGCAGTATAGCGGTTGCGCCCATGTCCGGGACGAGACCGACGCTGATGAACGACGCACCGAACCGGGCGGACGTGGCGGCGTACGCGAAATCAGCGACAGCCACGAGCGACAGCCCGGCACCGACTGCATCGCCGTTGACTTTCGCGACGACAGGCACTGGGGCTGAGAGGATATTACTGGCCACCTGACCCAGCGTTGTTCGGACCCGCTCGTAGGCTTCCGTTGCCGATTCCTCACGCTCGCTCATCGCCTCGATATCTCCGCCGGCACTGAACGTATCACCGTCGCCAGTCAGGACTACGGCATCGTGTGTCGTCGGGTCGAGGTCAGCGAGCGCATCAGCTAGCTCAGTAGCGACCGCTTCCGTCATCGCGTTTTTCACATCGGGACGGTCAAATACGATTCGTCGAACAGCGCCGTCTTCAACGCGCATGGTCGTACTCAGACGCGCGGGTACTTTACTCTCCGTCGTCGCTCGAACGGTCGTCGTCGTTACTCACCGCTGTCACTTGGAAGGCCTTCACCGCTACTCTCCACCATCGCCCAGACGGCCGTCGCCGACGCCGCCAAACAACTGTGTGAACAACGAGTGCTGTGCGCGGTGGAGTCGTTCGAGGAACGCAGACTTACTGATACCGAGTTCGGCAGCGACTTCGCTAGCAGTAGTCTGTCGTGGGACGACAAAGTAGCCCATCTCGACTGCGTACCGGAGACTTTCCTCCTGTGCCGGCGTCAGGTCCCACTGCTGTGCGATAGACGCGTCTTCTGTTGCACGCAGTGCGTACACCCGTTGTAGCTTCACGCCGACGGTTTCACCGGCCGTCTCCATGACCGTCTGAAGAATTTCGTGGCCCACCACAGCGCCAGTCAAAATCGCGTTTCCGTCCCGATACGTCAGCGATTCCACCATGAAACCTGCGCTGATGAGTTTGTGGACGACACACTGCTGAAGCGACAGACACCGGTAGTTGTACCGGCCCTCGGTAACTGATTGGTAGAGATATCGGATCCGGTCGTCCTCATCGAGGTAGTCTATAAGATCGTCACTTGCCTGTGCACTGAACCGTAGCAACACGTTACGGTCATCCCGGAGGAGTGGCGGGGCCGCCTCGATGGGTGTCCCGGTGGCACTGCTCGCATCTGCCAGTGGGCAGTCGTCACCCTCGATGCGAAATTCGACCATCAGACACTCCTCTATCATTGCCTCGTATATGTGCGAATATCCTTATAAAACCCGTCTATATAGGGGCAAATTAGTAAGAACATTCCTCACGATTTATGAGACACATATGAACGTCGACGAAGTCAAAGCTCGCGCTGGACCCCGGGAATTCAGCCCGAAAGACGACCTTCCTGAGGAGTATCGGAAGGCAGCCACGCGGATGCTTGAATTCCACGCCAACAGCGAGATCATGGGGGCGTACCTCGAACGGCCCTTCATCAGAAAAGCCCCAAGTATCGAGCGAAAGATGGCCTTCAGCGCGAAGGTGCAGGACGAAATTGGACACGGACAGATGCTCTATCGAGCGGCGGAGTCGCTCGGGATCAAGACCCGCGACGAGATGCTCGACGATCTGGCAAACGGGGACGGGAAGTTCCTGAACTGCTTCCATTACCCGATGGAGAGCTACGTCGAGACGCCGATGATTGCCTTCTTTGTCGACGGGGCCGCGATGCGCCGCCAGGCGACGCTGAAAAAGTCCAGTTGGGAACCGTACGCCCACGCGATGGACAAGATCTGCTTCGAAGAGGGGATGCACGTCAAACATGGCGAGTCGATCCTCCGTGAACTGATGAACGGGTCCCAGAAAGAACAGCGCATGACCCAGGAGGCCTTCGAGGAGTGGTGGCCCCGAATCCTGCAGTTCTTCGGCCCGACCGACGACCAGAGCACCCATCACGACTTCGCCGCGGAAGTCGGGCTGAAGACGTGTACGAACGACGAGCTTCGGAACGCGTTCCTCAACACGTACATCCCGAAGGCGAAAAAGTACGGGCTGGAGATGCCCGACGAGCCACGCATCCGGGACAACGGTGACGGGACCTATGAGGTCGTCGAGGACGACCTCGACTGGGACGAGTTCTTCACTGTCTCGCAGAACGAATACGACGGCAGTATCGAGCAGATTACCGGTCGCCGGCAGGCTCAAGAAGCGGTTCAGTGGGTTCGGGACATGATGGACGACCAAACGACGACGAACAGCGGCCCGCAGACACAGGCAGCGGACTGAGAACGATGATCTGGGAAGTATTCCGACAACAGAGTCCGGACGTGGATTTCGTTCACTGCCGGGACGTCCACGCACCCGACCGAGAGATGGCGAAGCAGTTCTCGGTCATCCAGCACGGACGGCGGAAGCCGACCCACGCGCTCTGGGTTGCCCCGCAGGAGAAAATCACGCAGGTCGATCCCGACGCAGAGCGCCGTGACGAGACTGGAAACGGTCCCGAGAAACCGTGGGCCGTCTTCCGGCAGGACAAGCCTGGGGGGTATCACACGCACTGCGGTGATATCGAAGCCGCTAGCACTGCCGGGGCAGAACAGGCAGCGATTGCGACGTTCACTGACGACGATCCCAACAGTCTCTGGGTCGTCCAGCACCAGTACATCGGCGAAGTCACCGAGGACGACGTGAGCTTCGGTGGCACGACCAACAAGTCCTACCGGTTCGCACAGACGTACAACGTCGACCCGGCTGCTGAGGAGGTCGAAGCCTCCGAGTCCGAACAGATAGAAGCAGAGAAACAGCGAGGTGAGATATAATGGCAACAACTGAATCCGACCTCGGCGGTCCGACCGACCTTTCTGAAGACGAACAGCGCGCAGTCGAGGCACAGCTGCTCCGGCTCGCCGACGATGAGCTGATTCAGGCCGAACGCTACACGTTCTGGCAGGTGCGTGCGCCGACACTGGAATCGGACCTCTCGATTTCGAACAACGCACAGGACGAGCTGGGCCACGCACGACTGTGGTACGATGCGGTACAGCAACTCGGCTACTCCGAGGAATCGCTCATCTACGAGAGCGACCCCAGCGATTTCCAGCACAGTACGCTCGTCGAGCTACCGTTTGCGGAAGGTGACTGGGCCGATGCTATCGTCAGAGCGTACCTCTACGACGTTGCTGAAGACATCCGCCTCTCAGCGCTTGAGGACTCGTCATACGAGATAATCCGGAACAGAACGAGTCGCATCCAGGGCGAAGAGGGCTATCATCTCGAACACGCTGAAAGCTGGCTGGACCGGATGGCACTGGACGAGGAAGCCAGCGAACGGGTTCAGGCGGCCATCGATGAACTCTATCCGTACGCTCTCACGCTATTCGAACCCGTCGGCGACGTGGAGGCCGACATCGACAGGCTGGGCATCCGGACGATGACTCTCGATGAGATGCGTACCGAGTGGGAGACTCGCGTCGAATCGTTCCTGACCGAACTGGGATTCGACGTGCCGACCGATGCCGCCCCCGCAACGCCGGCAGGCCGGGACAACGAACATACCGACCACTGGCATGACCTGCACGAACAAATGACTTCGAGCTACCGGAATCTGGGACGCGACGAAGCGACGCTGATAATGGCGGACGACGATGAGTAGCGACTACGACCGGCCACGCGCAGACGCTGATGCCACCGCGTGTTCGTACACTGACTACGAGACCAAGGACCACGCGGCGGACGACGTGCCAGCCACGGGTGAAGATGCCGACGGCATCGAACGCGACGTGTGGGCGGCCCTGTATCAGGTCGAGGACCCGGAGATGCCGGTCAGCATCGTCGATCTGGGCCTCATATACGGCCTCGACGTGTCCGACGGCGAAGTCACGGTTGACATGACCCTCACCTACAGCGGCTGTCCAGCACGCGAGATCATCCTCGATGAGGTCGAGGAGGCCGCCGAGAGTGTCGACGGAATCGAGACCGCGTCGGTCCGACTGGTCTGGGCCCCGGACTGGTCGATTGATTTAGTCACAGAACAGGGCAAAGAAGCACTGCGGGATTTCGGAATGAGTTTCGACGGATGAGCGAACCGGACCCCAGTGTCACGACCAGCGGCGAACAGACGGGCGCGGAGTGCCCGTACTGTGGTTCGACCGACACCGAACGGAAACACCCACGTGGACCGTCACGGTGTCAGTCGATCCATTACTGTAACGAGTGCCTGCAGCAGTTCAAGAAGTTCGAGTAAGCTGTTATTACTCGCTAGTTCTGGCGTCGCATTTTATACCGTGAAACAGCGCGGCGGTTCCATTGATGACACTTGACTGGCGGCGTGACCACGGCGCGTCAGCGGGAGCTTCAGCCGAGATTGATGTGGACGTTTTTCACCTCTGTGTAGCTCTCGATGGCCTGCTCGCCCTGTGCGCGGCCGTGGCCGCTCTGTTTCGTGCCACCGAAGGGTGTCTGTGGCCAGGTGTTGGGCGTCTCATTGACCATCACCATCCCGTAGTCCAAGCTGTCTGTGACGGTGTGAGCGCGAGTCAGATCGTTCGTCCAGACACAGGCGGTGAGGCCGAACGGTGAGTCGTTCGCGACCTCAATGGCCTCTTCCTCGTCGCTAACTTCGATTGCGGTAAGTACGGGACCGAAAATCTCCTCCTGTGCAATCGTCATCCCGTTGTCCACGTCGGCAAAGACGGTCGGCTCGACGAAGTGACCGGTGTCTCTGTCCGCCGGAACGCCACCGCCGGCCACAACAGTCGCACCCTCCTCCTTGCCGGTCTCGATATAGTCGAGAATCTCCTGTTGCTGGCCCGCACTGACGACTGGCCCCATCTGACCATCGTCGTCGATGCCGCCGCCGAGTGGGATGTTCTCGGCGATCTCAGCCATCCGGGAGACCATCTCGTCGTAGACGTCTTCGTGGACGACGATACGCGAGTTCGCCCAGCACATCTGCCCGGCGTTCATGAAAATCCCGTACTGGATGCCGCGGGCAGCGGCATCGAGGTCAGCGTCGGGGAACACGACTGCCGGACCCTTCCCGCCGAGTTCGAGCGTGATGTCGGCGACCGCATCGGCAGCAGTGCGCTGGACCGTCTTTCCGACGCTTGTACTCCCGGTGAAGGTGACGTGATCGACGCCCTCGTGTCCGGTGAGTGCGTCGCCGGCCTCGGACCCCTTCCCGGGAACGACGTTGACGACGCCGTCTGGAAGGCCCGCTTCTTCGGCGGCTTTCGCGTAGTACAGCGCTGACAGCGGCGTCATAGCGGACGGCTTGAGAATAACGCTGTTCCCCGCCGCCAGCGCCGGGGCCAGGCCACGGCCGGCGAGCTGGAAGGGATAGTTCCACGGCGCGATGTGTGCGGTCACACCGACTGGCTCACGAGTGGTGTAGTTGAGCCGGCCGTTCTCGACGGGAATCTCGTCACCGCGGATCTTGTCCGTCCAGCCGGCGTAATGGCGGAACGTATCGGTGACCATGTCGATTTCCAACCCGGCTTCGAACGGCGTTTTCCCGTTGTCGTGGGACTCAACCATGGACAGTTCGTCTTTCATCTCCTCGATGGCGTCGGCCATCGCATGGAGTTTCGCCCGGCGCGTTCCCGGGTCCATCGTCGCCCACTCGGAACCGTCTTTGACGGCCGCCTGTGCCGCCTGTACTGCAGCATCGATATCGGACGCTTCAGCCTTCTGTACTGTCGCGTAGGTCCGTTCTGTTGCTGGGTCCTCCGTCTCAATGCTGTCACCGTTGGTCGCTTTTCGCCATTCTCCGCCGATATACAGGTCTGTCGGGCCGGTGTACTCCATTGCAGTAACAGAGGGAGTGCGCGGCGTCTTAGTTGTTATTATTGATCATTAACGTCCGGGCGATGAGAGCGTTGTCTTCGAGTTTCAAGCCGCAAAATTGCGGTACTATCCGCTACCGATGCATCGCTTTCGGACACGTCTGTAGACTCACTCGCGCTTCTTGATCAGGAACTTCATGTCGCCCTCGAAGACGACGGTCCCGTCCTGGTTTTCCATTTCGGTGTCGAGGACGACTAACCCGGCGTCGTCGCGCCCGACCTCCTTGGTGTTGTCGACGACGATCTCCAACTGGAGCGTATCGCCAATGTGGACCGGGTTCGGGAGGTCCATGTAGTTCATCCCGAGGAACGCGAATGCGGTCCGTTCGACGATACCGGTCCGGTAAACGAAGCCGGTCGCCTGCACGAACGTCATTGGTCCATGTGCGATTCGCTCACCGAACTCCTGTTCTTCCGCGTACTCTTTGTTCGTGTGCAGTTCCGTCCAGTCACCCGACAGCGCAGAGTGCATGACGAAATCGGATTCGGTGACTGTCCGGCCGACACTGATAAACTCCTGTCCCTCTTCGAAGTCCTCGAAGTGGTGTGGCTCGTAGCTGTACGCCATATTTTTTCATGTAATAGCAGCCATTTATATTTTTACGCTCCGCTGACAGCAGCAGTGACCGGTATATATTTATTATTCCTGATAGAAACACAGATCGTATGTCCGGCGTCGCCGACGAAGTCAGAGAGCGCATCGAATCAGACGCGTACTGCGAGACCCTCGGCATCGACGTCGTCGAACTCGACTCGGGGTACGCCCAGACTGAACTGACGATTACCGAGGACCTGCTGAACTTTCATGGGACGCCCCATGGCGGTGCGATCTACTCGCTCGCAGATGCGGCTTTCGCCGCTGCGTCGAATTCGCACGGCGAGGCGGCGGTTGCACTGGAGACAAACATCTCGTATCTCGACGCCGTCGACACCGGTGAGACGCTGTCTGCGACTGCTGAAGAGACGCATCTCGCGGACAGTACCGCGGAGTATGAGGTCACGGTGACTGCACAGGATGGCGAGCGCATCGCGACGTTTCGCGGACGAGTCTACCGGCCCTGACAGTCAGTCACGGTGGTCGTAGACGCGTTTCACCTTGCCGACCTGCGTTCGTTCGATGCTGCCGGGTGCGACGAGTTCGAGTTCGTCCGGGGTGAACGCGAGCACGTTCTCCAGCCGTTCGATGATTTCGTCTTCCAGCGCTTTGTCGCCCGGCCCTTGCTCGGCAGTCCGTTCGATGGTGAGTTCCAAGACGTCGAGGTTGTTCTCCTCGTAGAGGTCAATCCGGTAGTGCGGGGCGACGCCGTCGATGTCCAGCACAGCGTGTTCGATTTCGCTGGGATAGAGGTTCACGCCACGGACAATGAGGAGGTCGTCAGTCCGGCCGGTGACGTTGTCCATCCGTACCATCGTCCGTCCACACGCACACTCGTCGTAGTTCAGCGTCGTGAGGTCACCAGTCCGGTATCGGAAGACCGGTAACGCTTCTTTCGTGAGTGTTGTGAGAACGAGTTCACCCTCCTCACCTTCCTCGACCGGCTCCTTCGTGCGTGGGTCGATGACTTCCGGGTAGAAGTGGTCCTCCCAGATGTGAAGCCCGTCCTGCGCTTCGTGACATTCACACGAGACGCCGGGACCGATGATCTCCGAGAGCCCGTAAACATCGATGCCGTCGACGCCCAGCCGATCCTCGATTTCTGCCCGCATCGGATCGGTACACGGCTCCGCTCCGAAGATAATCGTCGAGATTGGCAGGTCGCTGGGGTCGTGGCCCATTTCCTCGGCCGTTTCGGCGAGGTACAGCGCATACGACGGGGTGCATGTGAACACATCGCTCTCCAGGTCGGTCATCAACTCGACCTGTCGCTGGGTCTGGCCGCTCCCGATAGGGATAACTGTGGCCCCCAGCTCCTCGGCTCCGTCGTGGAGTCCCAATCCGCCGGTGAACAGCCCGTATCCGTAGGCGTTCTGGACGGTGTCGCCCGGTTCGGTCCCGCTCGCAGCTAGCGAACGTGCAACGACTTCACTCCAGTTGTCGAGGTCGTCATCCGTGTAGGAGACGATCTTCGGCTTCCCGGTCGTCCCGGACGACGCGTGGATCCGGGCGACGTCCTCATCGTCTACGGCGAACAGACCGTCGGGGTACTCGTCGCGGAAATCCTCTTTCGTCGTCATCGGCAGCTTCGTGATGTCGTCGATACTCTGGATGTCTTCGGGCGAGACGCCCGCCTCGTCGAGCTTCTCCCGGTAAAACGGGACGTTCTCGTAGGCGTGCGAAACAATCCCCTGTAGTCGGTCGGTTTGTAACGCACGCAGCTCTGTGCGGTCGGCCGTCTCCAGTTGCTTGTACACCATCGTCAATGATAGAGTGGAATGATAGTGATAAAATGGTTTGGGATTGACCACTCTGACCACCGGTCGTGCTTGCTGTGTGACTGTCGACAAGTGATGCAAAGCTATTTTTCAGTACCCTCAGAGTTCCATGTATGCGGGACGCGTATCTCATCGGCGCAGGGCAAACGCCGTTTGGCTCGATGCCCGAAGAGAGCTACAGATCACTGTTTGACCACGCAGTCAGCGAAGCTATCGACAGTGTCGACCACGGTATCGATACGGATGCGATAGACGAAGCGGTCGTCGGCTCACTCGGCGTGGGCGGTCGACAGCTCGGTCTCTCGGGACCGGCAGCGACCGAACACGCTGGGCTGCACGGCGTCCCCAGCGTGCGCGTTGAAAACGCCTGTGCGGCGTCGGGCTATGCTGTCCGACAGGCAGTGCAGGCGGTCAAAAGCGGGATGGCCGACGTGGCGCTGGCTGGCGGCGTCGAAGTCATGACGGACATGAGCAGCGACGTGACGAAGTACTGGCTCGGCGTCTCCGGCGAAACAGAGTGGGAACGGCTGACCGGGACGACGTTCTCCGGCGTCTACGCGCAAATGGCAAGTGCGTATCTACGGGAGTACGAAGCAAGCGAGGAGCACCTCTCGATGGTCGCGGTCAAGAACCATCGGAACGGCGCAAAGAACCCGAAGGCGCACCTGGGCTTCGAATGCTCCCTGGAAGACGCTGTCGACGCTCCGGTTGTTGCGGACCCGTTGAACCTCTACCACTGCTGTCCGACCTCCGACGGCGCAGCGGTCGCGCTCGTCGCCAGTGAGGATGTCGTCGAGCAGTACACTGCCAACCCGGTCCGGATTGCCGGGGTCGGCGCGGCCAGCGACCGGGTCGGCCTCTTCCAGCGAGACAACTACACTTCGATTTCTGCTTCGGAGATGGCCGCAGACGCGGCCTATGACCGTGCCGGGGTCGAACCTGACGATCTCGATTTCGCAGAGGTCCACGACTGCTTCACCATCGCCGAACTGCTTGCATACGAGGACCTCGGGTTCTGTGACCGCGGCGAGGCACCACAGTTGCTCGAAGCGGGAACGACCGACGCTGACGGAGCGATGCCGGTCAATCTCTCCGGCGGGCTGAAATCGAAAGGCCACCCTATCGGCGCAACCGGTGCCGGACAGATCGTCGAGGCGTTCAAACAGCTCACCGGCAGCGCCGCGGACCGGCAGCTGGCGGCCCCGAAGTACGGGCTCACGCACAACGTGGGTGGGAGCGGCGGCAGCGCCGTTGTCCATATTCTCGAACGGGAGGCTGCACGATGACTGTGTCGGGGCTCGCGGCCATCGGCGCGTACGCGCCTCGCCTGCGGATCGACGCCGAAGAGTTCGAAGCCGCGTGGGGTCGGTTCGATGCAGCGGGGATCGACGAGAAGGCAGTCCCCGACGCCGACGAGGACGCCGTCACGATGGGTATCGAAGCGGCCCGCCGTGCGCTCACTGCGGCCAACGCGTCCGGCACGGATGTCACGCATCTGGCCTTTGCGACGACGACGCCGCCGATGGCTGAAGAGGACCTCGCGGCGCGACTCTGCAGTATTCTCAACGTCCCCGACGATGCAAAGACGCAGACGATGACCGGCTCCACAGACTCCGGTGCTCAGGCACTGGACGCAACTATGGATGGCGGGCCGTTCGGGGACGGTGTCGGCCTCGTCATCATCAGCGACTGTCCGCGGGGCGATCCTGACAGCGAGGTCGAACACGCCGCCGGTGCTGGGAGTGTCGCGCTCGTTGTCGACGATGACGGTCCCGGAACTGTACTTGAGCGGGCATCACACACGGAGGCATACCCCGGAACGCGGTTCAGAACGGGCGGAGACGACCGAACGACCGGTCTGGGCGTTACGCAGTACGACCGCGACGCGTTTACGACCACGCTCGGCAGTGCGGCGGACAGACTGGACGTGCCCACAGAGACAGTCGATGCGGCAGCGGTCCAGTCTCCGGACGGAAAACTCCCGTATCGGGCGACAGGTGCGCTCGGCGTCGACGCAGAGACTATTGCCGCTGCGGACACAGTCAGTACGCTCGGGGACACCGGCGCGGCAAGTGCGTTTCTCGGGGCGGCGACAGCGTTTGCGGACGACGCCGAACGCGTGCTGATCGCCGCGTATGGAAGCGGTGCGAGTGCGACGCTGTTCGTCGTTACTGGTCCCGTTCCGGTCGAAACCGCACTGGACGGTGCTGTCTCTCTGTCCTACGCCGAGTACCTCAGGCGGCGTGGCGAGATCACACGCGACGAGCCCGAAGGTGGCGGAGCTTACGTTAGCGTCCCGTCATGGCAGCGGACGATCCCGCAACGTCACCGACTCGTCGCCGGCCGGTGTTCCGCGTGCGGTGCGTTGAATTTCCCGCCGACCGGGGCCTGCAACGACTGTCACGACCGCACCGGTGAGTTCGAGGCTGTCGAACTGCCCGGGACAGGGACAGTCGAGGCGATAACGACCATCGAACAGGGCGGTGCGCCGCCGGAGTTCGTCGCCCAGCAGTCCAAGAGCGGCCAGTTCGACAGCGCTATCGTCGTACTCGACGGTCCCTCGGGCGAGCAGACGGTAAGCGTCCCTGCACAGGTGCTTCAATCGACGGGCGAAGTCACAATCGGCACACCTGTCGTGCTGACGACGCGGCGCATCTACACGCAGGAGGGCGTCATCAGATACGGCTTCAAAGCACAGGTCGCCAGCCAGCGCCGGTAGCCGCCTCTGTCAGTCACGTTCGAACACAACCGCGACACCCTGACCGAAACCGACACACATCGTCGCCAGTCCGTGCGTCGCGTCCCGTCGTCGCATCTCGTGCAGTAACGTCGTCGTGATTCGTGCCCCCGAACAGCCAAGCGGATGGCCTAACGCGATAGCCCCGCCGTTGACGTTGAGTCGGTCAGCCGGAATCTCCAGTTCGCGCTTGCAGTGGAGACTCTGGGCTGCAAACGCCTCGTTGAGTTCCACGAGATCGATATCGCTGATTGTCAGGCCGGCGTCGTCCAGTGCAGCACGCGTCGCCGGAATCGGTCCCCGCCCCATTACCAGCGGATCGACACCGGCGACGGCCCGCGTCTCAATCCGGCCGAGGACATCGAGATCATGTTGGTCTGCGTACGCTGCCGAAGTGATGAGCATCCCAGCAGCCCCGTCGGTCAGCGGTGACGCGTTCCCCGGCGTAACCGTCGCCGCCTCGTCGTCACGAAACACCGCTGGGAGTTCGCTCAACTGTTCGACTGACGTGTCTGCCCGTGGTGTTTTGTCGGTCTCTATCGCAGCCTCGTCGGTGTGGACTGGCACGGTCTCTGCATCGAACCGCCCGCTTTCCATGGCAGCGACCGCATGCTCGTGTGACCGCAGCGCGAACTCGTCCTGCGTTTTACGGCTGATATCGTGGTTTCGTGCGATGGTTTCGGCTGTCTGCCCCATCGGCAGCCTGTCAGAGTCGTATCGCTGTTCGATAGCGGGATGCAGCCAGTCGGAAAAAGGGACAGTACTCATGTGTTCGACACCGGCGACCGGATACACCGCACCATCGCCCGCCTCAATGGCGCGAGCGGCGTCAACGAGTGTTGTCAGTGACGAGCCACACAGGCGGGTCGTTGTCGCCCCGGGTACCGTCTCGGGAAACCCGCCGGCGAGTATCGACTGCCGGGCGAGGTTTCGTCCCTGCTCCCCTTCCTGATTTGCACACCCAAGTCGGAAGTCGTCCCACTCGGCGGCCTGGACACCGGTCCGGTCAATAAGTGCAGCAAGCACGCTGGTGACGAGGTCTTCGGGATGTGTCCCGGCCAGTGCGCCGTCCTTCGGTACCTGTGGGGTTCGTACGGCATCGACAACAACGGCTTGCGAGTCGGAAGCAGTCATCCTCACCGACTCCTATCGTGGCCGCCGTATTAAATGCAGGCCACACTGGGGGGAGACGCAAGCAACGTTTTTATCCTTCGCTACTGTGCTGAGAAATGATGCACGTAGCTATCCTAGGCGCCGGTACCATGGGCCACGGCATCGCTCAGGTGTCGGCAATGGCCGGTCACGATGTCTCTCTCCGCGATATCGAGGCGGATATCGTCGATGACGGTTTGGCTGCCATCGAGTCGAACCTGCAAGAGGGTATTGCCCGGGAGAAAGTGTCGGAGTCGACGGCCGAGGCAACGTTAGACCGCCTCACTGGAACAACGTCGCTGGAGGAAGCTGTGACCGGGGCAGACCTCGTCGTGGAAGCAGTCCCCGAGGATATGGCAATCAAACACGAGACGCTCACTGCGGTCGAGTCCCACGTTGACCCGGCGACACTTATCGCTTCGAACACTTCCTCGCTGTCGCTGACTGAGATAGCGAGCGTCCTCGACTCTCCTGAACGAGCCATCGGCCTCCACTTCTTCAATCCGGTTCACATCATGGCACTCGTCGAGATCGTCGTCGCGGAGCAGACGAGTGCCGAGACGGTTGTGCGTGCACGGGAGTTCGTGAACGGGATCGACAAGACACCGGTCGAGGTGGCCGATGCACCGGGCTTTGCCTCCTCCCGCCTTGGCGTCTCACTGGGTGTCGAAGCGATGCGGATGGTGCAGGAGGGCGTTGCGACGCCGCAGGACATCGATACCGCGATGGAACTCGGCTACAACCACCCGATGGGACCCATCGAACTCGGTGATGTCGTCGGCCTCGACGTCCGACTCGACATCCTCGAATACCTGCGTGCGGAACTCGGTGAACGGTTCCGCCCGCCACAGATACTGAAACGGAAAGTCCGAGCCGGGAAGCTCGGCAAGAAATCCGGCGAGGGGTTCTACGTCTGGGAGGACGGTGACATCGTCGGCACAAGCGGCGACTGGGGGGACGCATGACGGACCCCGCTGCCGCCGCGGCGGACTGTGAAACGGTTTCGGTGAGCGTCGGGGACCGCGTGGAAAACGTCGCCACCGTCGAGTTGCACCGCCCGGAGGCCCGGAACGCACTCAACACCCAGTTGCGGTCGGAGTTCAAACAGGTCTTCGACGCAATTCCGGACAGTGACGTCCGTGCTGTCGTGCTGACTGGCGCGGCAGACACCGGCGCATTCGTTGCGGGTGCGGACGTGACGGAACTCCGCGAGCGGGATATGCTGGAGCAACGGGAGGCGAGCAAGCGACCACGGGTCTACGAGTACGTCGATGAGTGCCCGATGCCGGTCATTGCTCGTATCAATGGGCACGCACTCGGCGGGGGCTGTGAGCTGATTCAGGCGGCAGATATCCGGATCGCGCATACGGACGCGAAGTTCGGCCAGCCCGAAATCAACCTCGGCATCATGCCCGGCGGCGGTGGGACACAGCGACTGCCGCGTCTGGTCGGGGAGGGCCACGCGATGCGGCTAATCCTTACCGGCGAACTCATCGACGCGATGGAGGCCGCCGACATCGGCCTCGTTGACGAAGTTCACGATGACGATTCCTTTGATGAGCGGGTCTACGACATCGCGTCGTCGATTGCAGAGAAAAACCCCGCGGCGCTCGAACGCGCGAAGAAAGCCGTCCGCGCCAGTTCCCGAATGGACCTCGAAGCCGGTATCGAGTACGAAGCCGAACTGTTCGCACAACTGTTCGCAACTGGTGACAAGGACGAAGGGATCGACGCGTTTCTCGAAGACAGAGAGCCGGAGTGGGCAAGCGAATGAGTGCGTCTCATTCCTAGAACGGGGGACTCCGTTCGGTCACACAAGCGAAGTACAAATAGAAAACTGCCCGTTGCCCCGCTAAAACTGCGCTGGTGGCCTCATGGATGGGCCATATTTATGCCAATTTCGTTGACGACGCCCAGTAGCAGCGTCGGCAGTTCGTCCCGGAGAAACGGGCCTTCAAGCCGGCTTGCCGGTCCGGAGACACTGATCGCCCCGATGGCAATGTCGTTTTCGTCCGTAATCGGGGCCCCGACCGCGTGCAGTCCCTCCACCGACTCCTGAAAGTTGAACGCGTAGCCGCGGTCACGTATGGTCTCGATTTCTTCCCAGAGTTCGTCCCGGTCAGTGATCGTCTCTGGCGTCCGGCCCGGCAAGCCATGCCTGTCGATGGTCTCTGTGATCTGGCTATCCGGAAGGTGTGCCAGTATGGCCTTCCCCGCGGCGTGCTGGTGGAGATAGTTCCGATGGCCGACCCGGGCGTACGTCTGCACCGAGTGTTTGCCCTGCGCGCCGTAGATGTGGACGCTCCGGCCGTGTTCTTCCACTGCACACCAGATTTTCTCCTCGGTCTCTTCCGCGAGTTCGTCGACTCTCGGCTTCGCCTCGTCGTAGAGCCGGTATTTGTTCCGTGCCACTTCGCCGTAGTCCAGAAAGCGGATCCCGAGCTGATACTCGTTGCCGTCCTCGACGAGGAGGCTGTTAGCCGCGAGCGTCTTCATGTATCTGTGCGTCGTACTCTTCGCACAGTCGAGGTGGTCTGTCATCTCCGATACGGTGGCCGTGTCGTTCTCCTTGAGATACTCCATGATCTCGATTGCCCTCTCGATTGTTCCGACCGGCCTGTTGACAGCGGGCGGGATTGCCATACGTACACACATGACTAATCGGCTTACAAGTGTTTTGTTCGAGTAGCTTGAATCAGTGCGCCCCTGTCGGATCGGTACATAAAAGCCAATCCGTGCCGATATGGTGCATGCATGACAAAAATCGTCGATTTGCTCGTCCGGAGAGATGGCTACACCCACGAGGAGTTCGCTGACCGATGGCAAGGCGATCACGCGGAGTTAGCGAAGGATCTGCCGGGACTGCAACGCTACGTGACGTCTGTGCCGACAGACCCGGAGCGTGCAGTGTACGACGGCGTGCTTGAGCTCTATTTCGAGGATATGGACGCACTCAGCGACGCGTTTGACTCAGACCTTGCCGAGACGGTCCAGGCCGACGCGGCTGAGTTTATCGACTTAGAGGCCGGCCCCCGGCTTATTGTCGAGGAAACGGTCCAGCTTGACGAACGAGACGACTGATAGCGTCGCTCCTGCCGTTCCCGTCGACCCGTTTTCCTGAGAGCGAACCGCTCCAGATGTCAGCCATCGAGTCGGCTCCCATCAACGTAGAGCTTCCCGGCAGGCGGCCGATCAGCGTCGTAGCTGTCGTGATACTCGAACAACTGAAAGAGCGCTCCGGTCGGATTTGATGGTGGCACAAACGCCTCGGTCCAGTCCTTGTACTCGCGGTACTCGACGATGCTGTATCCGTTGTGCTCCAGTACTGCTTTCACCGCGTCGATAGCAGCTACTTCGAGCGTGACGTGGTGTAGGCCCGGACCATGGTCGTCGAGATACGACGTGAGGAACGTGTCCGGTGCCTCCGGTGCGATGAGTTCCAGTCGCGACGCGTCCTGATTGAAATCGTACTGCGCCCAGCGAAACCGCCCCTCGACGGATTCTTCAATGAGTTTCCGACAGCCGAGTGCAAATAAAAATGGCTCAGCCTCGTCGATGGCCTCGACAGCGATTCCGATGTGATCGACACGGATCGGCATCTCCTGGGACATGACGAGGACTGTGTTAGGCTCTCAATTATATGCTTGGGTCGGACAGTATGTATTGATCTCAATGGGACGCTACCTTTCCCGTCATGGCATACGTTCACGTGAAACCCGACTACTAACGAATGTGAACAGACACACTCGGCTCCCTCTGAAATGTACCCAAATATTTATTAAATATCCAGACTGTCGACTACGGGATGCCAGCACAGCACCAGCAATCGCGGCAGCACCTCTCACGACGAACGCTTCTGAAGACAGGCGCAGCGGTTACCGGCATGACCAGTATCGGAGCCGTGGAGACTGAGTTAGCATACGCACAGGAAGATGACGCGACGGTCACGATACGACGAGACGACTACGGCGTGCCACACATCTACGCCCGCGACGCTGACAGCCGTGCCCCGGTGTTCTATGGGTTCGGATACGCGACCGCGGCCGACCGGCTCTACCAGCTAGAACTGTACCGGCGATACTATCACGGGACTGTGGCGGCTGTCCTCGGTGCGGGTGACGGGGACACCGACTGGGTCCAGTTCGATATCGAGGCGCGTCGCAACACCGCCGGCGAGCCGTCACTCGACGAGCAGGCTGCTGAACAGTTAACGGCGGACCAGCGAGCGGTCCTGCAGGCGTTTACCGACGGCATCAACCGGTATATTACCGAAGTTCGTGACAGCGAGGACCTGGAATTCCATCAGGCGTTTCAGGAGCACGGGTTCGAGCCCGAGGAGTTCACCACGACGGACGCCGCTGGGATGTTCGTCGCCAGCATGGCGTATTTCAGCGGCTTCCAGTTGGAGACCCTCAGCGCGACAGTCCTCGAAGCACTCACGCAGGAAACCGGTAGCCAACAGCGGGCGATGGAGCTATTCGAGGATTTACAGTGGGGCAACGATCCCGGTTGCCCGACCTCGACGGTCCAGCCGTCGGATGCCTACTCCCCTCCCTATACTGACGTAGGCACAGGGCCGACACCCAATGTGGTCGGGGGACAGGAAACAGACAGAGTGACGCGAGGAGCAAGCGGTCCGTCTGTGACGCCGAGCAATCTGGTGACTGGCGGGGACTACACGCCGCCGACTGACGCCGAAGGGATGCACGAAGACGAAATAGAGCGGATGCGGACGCTTGCGTCCGGACTCGACAGCCTTGGCCTTCCGATCAAGTACGGCAGCAACGCTCTCGCTGTCCAGGGTGATATCACGGCCAGTGGCGATGCGCTACTGATGGGCGGGCCACAGATGGGGTTCAACACACCCTCGATAATGTACGAGGCGAGCCTGCACGGTCCGGATTTCGACGTCGCCGGCGTCACCGTTACCGGGTATCCGTTCATCATGTTCGGACACAATCGCAACGGGGCGATGACCTCGACTGCCGGAATCGACAACTGCATTCAGATGTTCACGGAGTCGATCACGACCAATTCGTCGGGACCGGACACGTACACCTTCCAGGGCGAGGAGTACGAGGTCGAAACGGCCGAGCAGACAATCACCGTCGCCGATGGCGAGGACGTGACGTACACTGAACGGTTCACGCGCCACGGCGTTGTGACCCAGTGGGACCCCGACAACGGGGAAGCACTGGCGCAGACGAAGTCATACGCCGGCCGGCATATGAACTGCTGGCGGGCCTTCTACGAGTGTCAGTTCGCGACGGACGCCGAGGAGTTCCGGGAGTCAGCACAGCGGTGTGACTACGCGCTGAACTTCATGTGGGCCGGCAAAGACGGGGACATCGCCTACGTCCATCTGGGCCGATACCCGGATAGCGAAGCAGTCGACTGGGACACTCGGTTGCCAGCCGATGGAACACAATACGAACTCACGTCGGCGGACTACCTACGTGCGGCTAACGGTGACGTTCCTTACTCAATCAACCCTGATCCGGGTTACTCAGCACAGTGGAACAACAAACCCGCACCGGACTGGAACAACGGTGATCTGAGCTATTCGTGGTCGACCGACCACCGCGTGCAACGGATCATCAATCTGGTCGAACAGCGGTTAGCACAGGAGGGAACAGTCGATTACGAGTTCCTGAAGGCTGTTATCTACGATATCTCGTTTACTGACTTGCGTTCGATTCGGTACAAAGACCATTTGCTTGACGCGCTTGCCCACGCAGATCTCTCCAGTACCGAACAGCAAGCGCGCGACGAACTGGCCTTGTGGGACCATTTTGCACAGGCCAACGGCGAAGACAACGAGGGACGTCACTCTGCCGGGTACACGATCTGGGATGCAACATTCCCGTACATTCTGGAGGAGGTTTTCAGCGAGGCCTTCGGGAGCGCATACGGGCCGGCATCGTACTTCCTCGACTACGACTACGGGCGCGGCACCTTGATGCGGGTCCTCAACCCAGCGGAGACAGTACTACCGACGCAGGCCGAGTACGCCGATGGAGATATCACGGACGCACTGATCAGCGCGTTCCGAACCGCCGTGAGCGAACTCGCTACACAATACGATGGTGAGCCGGAGACTTGGCGGCAGGAGGCAGCACTACACGAGTTCGACAATCTCGCGCTGTTCGGGATGCCTATCGGTGTCACGTCCGCGGGGAACACGGCGCTACTGAACCGCGGGACTGAGAATCACGTCGTCCGGCTCAGCGATGATCCGAAGGCAGAGAACATCCTTCCGCCCGGAAACGACGGCTACGTCGCCCCAGATGACACTACCGGCGAACATTACGACGATCAGCTGGCGATGTTCGAGAACTTCGAGTACAAAGAGCTGTTGTTCGCTGACGCCGAAATTGAGTCCGCAACGACTGAAACCCGTGAGTTGACGATGCCAGCAAGCCCGGCTGACGGTGTCACCGATGACACGCCGACGAGTGAGGGCACTGAGACAGACAAAAGTACTGTTGTTGGCGGAGCGACAACTCCTGTCGAGACAACGGGCTCAGACACAGCGACGGAGACAAATACTGGGACTGCCGCCAGTGGCCCCGGTTTCACGACACTCACTGGGACGACCGCCGTACTCGGGACTGCGCTAGCGTGGCTGTACAGGCAGAACGACACCACCAGCTAACCACCACTACGGTGGGAACCAGGAGCCACGAAACGCGGTAATACAGCTATTGTCCCCCTCGAATAGCGCAATACGCTCCGACAGGGGCAAGGCTTTAATATGATTTGCTTAACAATAGATAATGAACCTATGTCGAGCGAAGGTACCTCACCAGACAGTAGTGTGGGAATCGACCGTTCACGGAGACAGTTCCTCGCCGCCGCCGGCGCGGTCGGCGTGCTTGGCCTCGCCGGTTGTCAGGGCGGGTCCACAGGAGGCGAGGAGGCAGTGACCGTTGCGAGCCTGAATCCAATGACTGGCCCGTATAGTTCTCTCGGGCCGGGTCAGCGGACTGGGGCTGAGCTCGCTGTAGCGGAAATAAACAACAACGACAACTACGACTTCGAGTTCGAGTTGGTGGCGGGCGATACAGAAACCGAAGCTGGGACCGCACAGTCTGAGGCACAGCGCGTCGTTCAGGAGGAGGGGGCCGAGTTCGTGTTCGGTGCGATTTCAAGTTCCGTTGCGCTCGGGCTGAACGACTTTGCCGCTCAATCTGAGCATATCTACTTCCCCGGCGGTGCAGCCGTTCCGATCACCGGGTCTGCCTGCAACGAATGGGTGTTCCGTTTCGAGACGAATACGGCACAGATTGCCGAGGCGATATCGGCGTATTCAGTCAACAATCTGGGGAACAACGTCTGGTTCCATTACGCGGACTACGCGTACGGCGACTCGGTGTACAACCGAACAAGCAGGCGCATGGAGAACGCTAGCGACGACTACACCGAGGTTGGGACATCAACGTCGGAGTTGGGTGCCAGCAACTACGGCTCGTTCATTACGCAGATCAGCAATTCCGAGGCTGACGTGGTCATGCTGGGGATGACCGGTGGTGATCTGGTGAACTTCACTAACCAGGCTGCAGACCAGGGTCTCACCGACCAGATGGCTGTTGTCGGCCCGACCCAGACGTTCCAGAGCGTCCGTGCCGGGACCGGATCGAACAGCGTCGGCACCTTCGGTGGCGCTCGGTACGATCCCTCGCTCGAAACCGGGGACAATCAGGCATTCGTCGAGGCCTACGCCAGCGAGAACGACAGAGAGCCCGGCAACTTCGCCCGCGTCGGCTACGACTCGATGCGACTGATGGCCAAAGGAATGAACGAAGCCGGGAGTACCGAACCGGGGGATGTCCGGGACGTACTCGAAGGTGGGACGTTTACGACAGTACTGGGGGACATCACGCTTCGGGAGAGCGATCACCAGGCCACCAACCCGACGTGGATGGCCGAACTTGTCGAGGGCGATGGCGACACAGCGGATGTCGAACTCCTTGAGCAGGTCCCGGGTTCGGAGACGCTGCCCCCGGCCAGTGACCTCGGCTGTGAGATGTAGGTAGTACGATGGTTGCTGCCGATTTCATCGAACAACTGCTGAATGGCCTCACCCTGGGGATGGTTTACGTCCTGCTAGCCGCCGGACTGTCGGTCATCTTCGGCGTGATGGATGTGATCAACTTCTCCCATGGCGAACTATTCGCACTGGGCGCGTATTTCTCCCTGAGCATCATTGCGCCGTTCGGCGCGGGGGCTGGGTTCTGGATCGCGATAGTGGTTGCACCGGTCGCCGTCGGTCTCATCGGTGCCGCTATCGAACGAACGACTGTCCGGCCGTTGTACGGTCGGGACCCGTTATATCACATTCTTCTGACGTTCGGGCTCGTGCTCGTGATCAACGACGGCATCCGTCTTATCTGGGGGACACAGCAACGACAGCTAGCTGTCCCGGAGTATCTGAGCCAGCCCGTGTCCATACTGGGTGTGCAGGTGTCCGTGTACAATTATTTCATGATCGTCTTCGCCGCGTTGCTCGCGGTAGTGACGTGGTACCTGCTGAACCGGACGAAGTACGGGATGATCATCCGTGCCGGATCCCAGGACCGCGAGATGGTTCGCAACGTCGGTATCGACATCGACCAGTACTACACGCTGGTCTTCGGTGTCGGTGCGGCGCTCGCTGCCGTCGCCGGGATTGTCCTCGGTGGCTACCAGAACGTGAACACCGGCATGGGGAACAGCGTCATCATTCCGGCATTCGTTGTCGTCGTCCTCGGTGGCCTCGGTAGCTTCAGGGGTGCTGTCTTCGGCGGGTTACTCGTCGGTGTCGTCCAGACGCTGATGCGGGCCTACAGTGGGAGCGTTCTGGCCACGTTCGGTGACACAACGCTGACTGTCCCCAATCTGGAAGGATTGACCGTATACCTCCTCATGATCGCCGTGTTGCTTGTGAAACCGCAAGGACTGTTCGGAACGCGAGGTGAAGAGTCAGACGGCGAAGGCGAGATTCTCGTCGGGGGGTACGGCGGGATACTGGCAGACAGCACACGGGTACGGCTCGGTGGTATCGCCGTCGTCGCGCTCGCGCTTGCCCCGATCGCGATTCTGTTCATGGGCGATCAGTACTACCTCGTCGTCCTCAACGAGATACTCATCTGGGCTATCTTCGCACTGAGTCTGGATATCGTGATGGGGTATGCCGGACTGGTCCCGCTCGGCCACACGATGTTCTACGGCGTCGGTGCCTACACCGCCGCGCTCGTCATGTTGCACTATTCGCAGTCGGTTTTTGTCGTGTTACTCGGGGCGATTCTCATCTGTGCTGTCTTGGCCTGGGTCGTCGGCAGCCTCTCGATTCGGGTCTCCGGCGTGTACTTCGCCATGATCACGCTGGCGTTCGCGGAACTGCTCTACAGTGCTGTGTTCAAGTTCGAGTTCACCGGCGGGAGCGACGGCCTGCTCGGCTTCGAGGCGTTCATCGGACTCGGTACTGTCGGGGAGTCGCTTTCGAATATCGAGTTCGGGCTCCTCGGCTACGAACTCGGACAGCAGTTCGTGTTCTACTATCTCGCCCTGCTCATTGCCGTGCTGTCGCTCCTGTTCGCTCGGCGCATGATGAACGCGCCCTTTGGCAGTGTCCTGCAGTCGATTCGGGAAAGCGAAGAGCGAGCGGAGTTCATCGGGTACGACGTCAACAGATACAAGCGCCGAGCGTTTGTCGTCAGCGGCGGCATGGCCGGACTGGCTGGTGGCCTTCTCGCCGTCAGTCCGTCGACTGTCATCATTTCACCGGACCAGACACTCAACTGGATCCACTCGGGGGAAGTCATCGTGATTGCGCTGTTCGGTGGGATGGGCACATTGTACGGCCCGATGATCGGCTCCGGTGTCTTCTTCGGTGCCGAGGAATTCCTCTCGTCGTACACCGACCAGTGGCGACTCATTATCGGGACGATGTTCATCCTGTTCGTGCTGTTCGTCCCACGCGGTATCGTATCGATTCCGTCTCTCATTGCACAACGACTGGAGACGGCCAACAACGCGGATGGTCCCGTTGACATGGATGAGCCGGAAGTGAGAAGCGATGACTGAGACTGTACTCGAAACGGACGGACTGACGAAGCGGTTCGGCAAGCTCACCGCTGTTGACGACGTGTCGCTGTCGGTTGCGGATGGTGAGTTCAGGAGCGTTATCGGGCCAAACGGGGCCGGGAAGACAACGACGTTTAATCTCATCACTGGCGCACTATCGCCGTCAGAAGGCGTCGTGCGGTTCAAGGGTGAGGATATCACTGATGTCGCGCCACACGAACGGGTTGGCCGCGGACTGGGCCGGTCGTTCCAGATTACGAACGTTTTCGGTGGCCTCACCGTTCGAGAAAACGTACGTCTGGCAGCACAGTCCGTCCACAGTGACGAAATCAACCCCGGCGAAGCGCTGTTCCGCGACAAGAACGGCTTCGACGAGATCACGGAGCAAACCGGGACAGTGCTGGAGCAGATCGGCCTCCGAGAGCGGGCTGACGAGCACGCAGAAGCCCTGGCGTACGGCGATCAACGTCGCCTCGAACTTGGTCTCGTCCTGGCGACGGACCCCGATCTCGTCATGCTCGATGAACCAACCGCCGGAATGAGCAGTGAGGAAACACAGGCTACGATGGACCTTATCGATGAGGTCCTCTCAGACCGATCACTGATGCTTATTGAACACGATATCGACCTTGTGATGCGTGTCTCGGACCGGATTACTGTCCTTACTCGCGGTGAAGAACTCGCGAGCGGGACGCCCGAAGAGATCGCAAACAACGAGGATGTCCGTGATGCGTACCTCGGTGGTGTTCGAGAATGACCGACCCACTACTCTCTCTCGAAGATGTCCGGGCCGGGTACGGGATGACCGAGGTACTACAGGGCGTCTCGATGGATGTCGAACGTGGAAGCGTTGTGTCGCTGGTCGGGCGAAACGGCGTCGGAAAGACAACGACGCTCCGCTCGATTGTCGGCAACATTACCCCGACTGGAGGGACAATAACGTTCAACCGCGAGGACATCACGACACTCAACTCCGAAGCGACGATCCGGCGCGGCATCGGGTTCGTTCCCGAAGAACGGCGGATCTTCCCCGAACTGACCGTTCGAGAGAACATCAGAATGGGTGAGATCGGTGCTGAGTCGCCTGACGGGCCGTCAGTCGACGACGTACTGGATATGTTCGAGAACCTCGCAGAGCGAGAACACAAGGACGGGTCAGTCCTTTCGGGTGGCGAACAGCAGATGCTCGCGGTCGGCCGTGCACTGACTGCCGACCCGGATCTGCTGTTGCTCGACGAACCGACTGAAGGGCTCGCACCCTACGTGGTCCGGCAGATCGAGGACCTAATCCTCGAACTGAACGAGCAAGGGATCACAGTGCTGGTCGTCGAGCAGAACATTCCGGTCGCACTGGCGGTCTCAGAGTACACGTACATCCTCGAAAAGGGTGAGATCGTCCACGAGGGGACTGCGGCGGAGATCCAGAACGACGAGGAAGTACTCGACAGACATCTCGGCGTCGGTGTAACTGACTGACGACGGCGACAATCGGGAGACAACGGCCCGAAAACCGGTCGTTGGGCCGTATAGTGTAGAGCCCCGTTAGAGGCGGGGCGTACCGACCATAGTTTGAGCTCCATGCACCGAGTGGTAGCGACCATATGAGTGTGAATCTATCACATGGGCCGTTCTATTCTATTGAATCAGCTCCTATCGTGTCACAGCGTTATTCCAAGGGGATTGAACGATCTCACAGGTGTCTTGCCCAGATCAACGGTGTTCAAGTCAGTAGAACTACTGATACGAGAGATTCACCTGTAGTTCGCCGGAGATCCCACGAATGAGGTCGGTCAGTTCGTTCTCGATGCGCTCCGAGTCCAGCCGGTTCGCTGGTCCCGAGACACTGATGGCACCGTACGTGTTGCCGGCGTTGTCTACCAGCGGGGCACCGACGCCGGCTACGCCTTCAAGGAACTGGTCAATGCCGTAGGCGACCCCGCCGTCCTGAATCTCGTCGAGTTCTGCTTCGAGTTCCTGCCGATCCCGTCCGTCGGGGAGGGGGTAGTCGTATCTATCGAGGATTGTCTCCCGCCGGCGTTTCGGCAACACTGAGAGGATTGCCATGCCACCAGCGAGCCTGTACAGTTCGGTGTACTGGCCGATCTGTGAATTTGTCTGAATCGCCCGACTGCCGAGCGCTTTGGCCAGAAAGACCGCTTTTCCGTTCTCTTCGACGATCCACCACGCTTTTTCGTCAGTTTCGTCGGCTATCTCGTTCAGTTTCGGGGCGACCTCTTGGTACATTTCCTGTCGCTCGCGGACTTTCATCCCGATATCTAGAAACCGTAAGCTCAGCCGATATGCCTTGTTCTGGTCCTGGACGACGTAACCTCGGCTCTGAAGTGTTGAGAGATGAACGTGGACTGTGCTCTTGGGCATCTCCACCCGCTCTGCCAGTTCAGTGACGCCGAGTGCCTGTTCCGTTTTCAGTGCTTCAATAATGTCCAGCACCCTCCCGGCGGACTCTATCGGGCCTTGTCCTGTCATACGCGTATATTTGGCTAACTGTTTATAAAATTATTCAACAAGCTTGAATTCTGTGTCNCCCTCCCGGCGGACTCTATCGGGCCTTGTCCTGTCATACGCGTATATTTGGCTAACTGTTTATAAAATTATTCAACAAGCTTGAATTCTGTGTCCGGGACTGTGATAGCTAGCGACTGCACCATGATATGCTGCCCAAAACTCGGCCATCCAGTAGCCCTCCTGAATTCCGTCCGTTTACGCACCCACTGCCCACTGTACCCCAACTGAGAAACGGAGTAAGGAAGCATCATAGCGGTGTTCTAGTTCCGGCCGATGCAGATCGCGGACGCTGGCATTTTCTCAGTCACCACTCTGTTCAATCTGTTTGAATCACGTCCCAGCATACGAAATACAAATCAAAACGTGGCGAGGATAGCAGCGTTACCAGGACCAGTCCTGTCACGGTCTCCTAGCCCGTTTCGATTCGCCCTGTTCGTGCTCGGTACTCTCCTTGCACAACTTCTCGTAGCGTCCCGATACTGGTCTTCACTCCAACGCCGATACCATCACCTACAACCGGCAACTCTCAGACTGGTTCTAACCCAGATAACAGCTGTACGCCTGTTATTGTTTGGCCGTATCTCTGAGGTATGCGGGCTCTATATCTGCAGTACAACCATCCGGCCTATAGTGAGGATTGTTCACAGGTGTTGAATTTTAATCAGGGTTGCGTCTGTCTCTCCGCTACTCGCAACCGTCTAGTGACAAGTGTAGATCTATCGACCACCTACCTCAATTCTCGATAGACAACCGTGGATCAGATCCCCGCAGTCCACGAGCCAATGGATCTGGTGTTTGAGGCGACGGGGCACGCATAACACGCGTTTTCGACGGTCGTGAGATTCGGTGCGAACGGAGTTGGAGTCCTCCCCGGCATCCCTGAAGACTGGGTATTTACTGTCAACGGTGGAGCGATTCACAGGCAGTTGGTCCTCCAGAACAAAGCGTTGCTCGGGAACGTGAATTCCAACCTTCGGCATTACAAACGCGCTCGTAACATACCCAGCGACATGTACATTTAACTCAAAGAGTGGTATCCATTCCGAATTTATCCATAAATAATCATCCAAATTATTTTTCGACGGGCATATTCGAAATCAGGCCTCTATAGCGATAGTTGTATCTAGAGATATCATTATATGCAGATACTTTCCGTATGTTTAGATAGAAATATCGGATAAGTAAATAGAAGTACATTGAACACTTCAAAACTGTTTCCGAACACGGTATCTAGAGGCTGTTGAACCCCAGAGCACGCTCGAAGCGGTCGACAGTTTCGTTATTGAAGGCACGGCTATCCCTTCGGCTGTCCCCGAGAACGCGTTCGGAGACTGACAATATGAGCTCGACTTATTGACACCCGGACGTGGACGCGTTGCATCGTGACACCCGACCGCTCAAAATGCGAGTAAGGGTATTCCGTGGTTAGTGCCTTCGCGTACCGTCGAACTCGAAGCTATCAGCGGACTTCGAAGGCTGGGTAGCATGCTACGACCAGTGATCGCGAAGGGACTAGCTTCACCGGCCGACGCCTTGGCAGGGAGTGCTATCGTTCGCGCCAGTGGCTACGTCTGGGAGTACTCATCAACCCACTCCTGCAGCGTGATACCCATCGTTGACTGCGTAATCGCGTTTGAGGACGCGGAGTTCGCACTTTTGACGAGTTCGGCTTCCAGTGTCCGCGTCGGGATCTCGCCGATAAAGTGCGGAATCGCTCGCTGGACCGCCAGCGGACAGCCGACCTCGTGCGCGAGTGCATAGCCTGACAGGGAGTGTGGGACCTCTTCGGTTGCGTATTTCGGGTCCGGATCGAGTAGTTTCTCGTCCTCGACGAAGTCGACGTACTCATAGCACTTTCCCACGTCGTGGAGTAATGTCGCCGCGACAATGACGTCGATATCGGGATCGGCACCGTGGAACTCCTGCTGTTCGATAGCGGATTCCCGTGCGATCCTGGTGACACCGCGGACGTGCCTGACGTTGCTTACTTCGTGGATATTCCAGGCGTACGGAATGTCCACAATGTCGCGCCAGCCACCCCGTTCAAGCGCGAGTGTCCACGCTTCGATGACTTTGCTACGAAGGTCGTCCGATGAGATGTAATCGAGTTCCGGGAACGCCTGCGTGACCTGCTCCTCGTAGTTAGGCATACTACCCCTCGTCCTTGACGAGCTGTTCCTGTCCGATAAACCGGGGCCGCTCGTCGATAGCCAGGAAGTTGTTCACGTCTTCGCGGGCCGCTTTCGCTTTCCCTTTGTCAGGCGCGTAATCCCGCGATCCTTCGCTGCCGAGCGCGTCGTATAGCTTCTCGATGTCGTCGAAGTAGAGTTCGGCGACACCGTCGAACTCGGCGTTCTCTGGGTCTGTTGGGATGACGGTATTGTACTTGACGACCCCCTCGATTTCACGGGCAATCGGCGTATGGTTGGTTTGCCAGTAGTCGACGAACTCCTCGTGGGTCATGTCGTCCTGCCGGACGAGAAACGCCGAGTGCTTGTAGAGGCCGTCAGTGTCGCCGTCGACCTCGTCTTTCTGGACGATCTCTTCGCCGATGATACGCGGCCGCTCCTCGACCGCGAGGAAGTTGTTCACGTCCTCGCGGGCCTTTGCGGCGATCTCCTTGGTGGGGTCATAGTCCCGAGAGCCGGGACTGCCCAGCGCCTCGTGTAGGTCTTCAAGCGTCTCGAAGTACAGCTCCGCCAGTCCGTCAAATTCGGCGTGTACCGGTTCTGTTGGCAGGACTTGCTGGTAGCGAACCACGCCCTCGATGTCCTTCGCAATCGGCGTGTGATTGGTCTGCCAGTAGTCAACGAACTCCTCGTGAGACATATCGTCCTGTCTGACTAACAGGGCTACGTGCTTGTACATCATCAACACGTTTCTGATCTATGAGTATAAAAGCTAACGTTGTTGCCTATCAGAATATTTAGGTCAGTAAAGATTAATGTATGCATGACGCCGAAGGTTGAACCGATATGGAGGCAGTCAACCCGGCTACGGGCGAGCGGCTGGACGTGTACGACCCTGATGATGACGAGGCAGTCGAACGAAAACTGGACCGTGCCACGTCGACGTTCGAGGACTGGCGTGAGGTTCCGTTGCGCGAGCGCGAGCAATTGCTGGTAAACGCCGGCGAGGTCCTACGGGAGAACAAACAGCGGTACGCTGAGCTGATGACCCGGGAGATGGGCAAACCAATCACGCAAGCCGTCGCTGAAGTCGAAAAGTGTGCCTGGGCGTGTGACCATTACGCCGAATACGCACACAAGTATCTCTCCGAGGAGCACCACCCCAGTCCGCCGGGGACAGAAGTAAAAACAGTCCATGACCCGCTCGGGCCAGTGCTTGCAGTGATGCCCTGGAACTATCCGTTCTGGCAGGTCATTCGCTTTGCCGCGCCCTATCTCACTGCCGGCAACGTGGGCCTCCTCAAACACGCTTCGAACGTTCCCGGGTGTGCGCTCGCGCTCGAAGAAGTGTTTGCCGAAGCCGGCTATCCCGATGGCGCGTTCCAGACGCTGTTGGTTGGCTCCAGTGACGTTGACGGCATCCTCGCAGATGATCGTGTCCGTGCGGCAACGCTGACCGGAAGTGGCCCCGCCGGCCGTGCCGTCGCCGAAACGGCCGGCAAACATCTGAAAAAGACCGTCCTGGAACTCGGTGGGTCTGACCCGTTTATCGTCCTCGACGACGCAGACCTCGATGCGGCCATCGAGACTGGGGTGCAGGCACGGACGCTCAACGGCGGCCAGTCGTGTATCGCCGCCAAGCGTTTCATCGTTCACACAGACGTCTACGAGGAGTACGTTGATCGGCTCGTCGCTGCCTTCGAAGACCTCACTGTCGGCGACCCGATGTCCGACGAAACCGATGTCGGCCCGCAGGCTGACCCCGACCTCATGGCTGAACTCCACGACCAGGTACAGGCCAGCGTTAACGCCGGTGCAACGGTGCTGACTGGCGGCGAACCGCTTGACCGGCCGGGGGCCTTCTATCCACCGACAGTACTGACTGATGTCCCTTCGGGGTGTCCCGCTGACACCGAGGAGACGTTCGGCCCAGTGGCGACCGTCTACGAGGTTGCCGATGCGGAGGAAGCGATTGAGGTCGCGAACGACACCCGGTTTGGCCTTGGTGCAAGCCTCTGGACAGCGGACCGGGAACGCGGCCAGCGTCTGGCACGAGACATCTCCGCGGGCTGTGTCTACATCAACGAGATGACCAAATCGGACCCCCGGGTCCCGTTCGGCGGCATCAAAGACGCCGGCTACGGTCGTGAACTCTCGGAGATGGGTATCAAGGAGTTCGTCAACAAAAAGACGGTCTGGATCGAATAACCGTTCGCGATTGCTACTGGAGTTCCCTCTATTGTTGGCGTGCCCGGTTTTCACGTGATGGCAGCAGCTACGGTCGTCACCGGTTTGCGTGACAGAACAAACCTTCTTGTTTCACGGGGCGTTACGAATGTGTATGGAGTTGGCCATACTCGGCGGTACTGGTGACATCGGTGAGGGACTCGCGATGCGATTCGCCTCCGACACGGACCATGCGATTACAATCGGCTCGCGGGACGCTGCAAAAGCTAGCGAGCGAGCCAGAACGTATGAAGAACGGTTGTCCGCCCACGCTGTCGAGACTGAAATCAACGGGACGGACAACAGTAGCGCCGCGGCCAGTGCAGACGTGGTTATCCTGGCTATTCCACCGCACCACGTCGGCGATACAGTCGAAGCACTGGCGGAAGCTGACGTACTTTCGGACCAACTGCTTATTAGCCCTGCAGTCGGGATGAGTGGTGATGGGGATGGACTTCACTACCGACCACCGTCGACGGGGAGCGTTACTGAGTTTGTCGCAGAGCGGGCCCCTGAATCTGTTCCAGTGGCTGGCGCGTTCCACAACCTTGCAGCGGACCGGCTGGCGGATCTAGAGGCCACGCTCGACGTAGATACGCTGGTGGTCGCGGACGACCCGGCGGTCAGTGACCGAGTCGTGTCGCTGACTGCTGACCTCGCCGGCGTCCGACCGATCCCTGCTGGCCCGCTTTCGAACGCTGCGGAAGTCGAGAGTCTGACACCACTGCTCATCAACATCGCTCGATACAACGAGGATATGCACGACGTCGGTGTGACATTCAGCTAGACTCCGGCACCGCTTCTCCCGTGGTTCAAATAGTGTCGTAGCCAGAAGCTGTGCAGTTGCTGCAGTCGAGCTACCCTGTCTTGTAGACGCCGCGTGCATTCGCGACCTGTGTATCGTCCTCAGCGTACACTTCAACACTGACGACGCCAACGTCACCACCGTGGCGAACCACGTCGGCTTCCGCTCGAAGGTCACCTGTCCCGGCTTCGAGGTAATCGATGCGCATATCGATGGTTGGCACCGGCTGGTCGACGAGGGAGACGAGAGCGGCCCCACCAACGGTGTCAGCGAGCGTGAACGTAACGCCGCCGTGGGCCATTATTTGCTCCTCGTTCCACGACAGTTCCTCGCGCATTTCGATATGGCCCTCGGCGTGCCCGTTATCCACAGTGGTTATTTCGATATCGAGCAGGTCGGCAAACGGCATGTTCTCGAAGAATGCTTCGATGTCCATACTCATCAATTATGTTCTTCACCTGGGGAAATAAGTATTGGTGTTCACAGGGGGTCCGAAACACACGGTCACCACTTGGCGAGTCACTGGCGCTCGTACTGTCGTAGCCCCTCCGAGTCAGACGGTATCTGACGTCTCAACAGTCACCGATACGACGTGCCAGTCCTTAGCTGACCTTCGGCCGCACCTCTTCACCCAGTCGCCGGATACACTCGGCCATCTCCTGCGTTCCGGCTCCGGGGTGGTACGTCCGGAAGATGAAGTGAATGTCGTCGCCCAGCGCCTCGCGGTACGTTTCCAGTTCCGCTGTGACTTGTTCGGGCGTCCCGAAGATGGCCTGCTCTTTGAGTTCCTGTTTGCGGTCTTCGTCCAGTTCCGGAACAGTCTCGCCGGAAAATATCTCCTCGTACCGGCGCTGGATGTAGAGGTAGCCGTCGCGCATCTGCTCCCACGCGTCCTCGCGGGAGTCACCGACGAACCCGTGCTGGAGAACGTACATCTGAAAGTCACCCTCAATATCCTCGTCCTCACGGACGTTTCGGATGTCCTCGACGCGCTTCCGGACGCCATCGACTGACAGCGATGAGGGGGCACACCATGCGTCAGCAGTTCGGGCGGCCCGTCGGACGGCAGGCCGCGATGCCCCACCGAGCATGAGGGGGACGTCGTGTGCGGGTTTCGGTGTCACAGTGACGTCCGACGAGATGTCGTGGAATTCCGGCTCGTAGTCGAGCGGCCCGTCAGACCAGGCACCGCGAAGCGTATCGACCGTATCGGCTAGCCGTTCAGCCCGTTCGTCGTCGGGAATCCCGAAGGCGTCAAACTCGGAGACGTTGGACCCGATTGCCAGCCCGAGCGTCGTTCGGCCACCGGCGATCTGATCGACCGTTGCGATGTCTTCGGCGAGCCGGATTGAATCATACAGCGGTGCGAGTGCGATGCAGGACCCGATTTCGATATTGTCGGTAACCGCGGCTAACGCTCCGAGTGCCGGTGTGACGCCCGACAGATAATCGTCGTCGAGGAAGTGATGCTCTGAGACCCAGGCGCTATCGAGACCCGCGCTGTCGATAACTTCCCCCAGTTCGAGCATTTCGTCGTAAATCTCGCTGGTTTCGCGGTCGTCGTCCGGGCGCTGCTGACAGGTAAACAGGCCTGTTCCCAGTTGCATAAAATCACGTTACGGTGCAACCGACTTAACGGTAGTGGCACGCCGGCAACCGAACAGTATGTGAGACCGGTCGCGATGCCTGCCAGTCAGTTCAGTAGTCGATCCGAGTGATCTCCGAAACGGGCCACTCACTGAGGATTTCAACGCCGTTTTCGCGGACAACAACCATCTCTTCGACGCGAACTCCCTGGCGCTCCGCGGGTTGCATCGTCTCGACAGCCATCGTCATGCCCTCCTCGATTTCTATCGGATGGTCCGGCGAAAGGCCGCGCCAGATGAGCGGCGTTTCGTAGAGCTGCAGCCCTAGCCCATGCGCCCAGTGGTTGGTCGTCATCTGCCAGAACTCGTCGGCGTTGTACCAGTCCATATGCTCACCCTCTCTGTCGGGGAAGCCCTTGCAGATCTCGTCGGTCGTAGTCCCCGGCTCGATCCGTTCGAGGACGTCGTAGAGGTCGTCACGAGCTTTTTCGTAGGCATCTCTCTGTGCCTGTGTCGGCTCGCCCATGCTGAACGTACGGTAGTAACAGGAGCGGTAGCCCAGATAACCGATGTTGTAGAAATCGGCGTAGACGAGGTCGTTCGGCCGAATCATTCGGTCGGTCGTGTTCGCTTGGTGTTTCGGCCAGGTATTCGGGCCGGAGGTAACATAGCCACCCTGGGCCATTGCGCCGTGTCCCCAGAGTTCGCCGACCGCATCGCCCCACACTTCTGATTCGCGTTTGCCTGGCTTGGCACTCTCCGTAATCTTCTGGAAGCCTGCCTCACAGATGGCAGCGACCTGTCGCAGACACTCGATCTCGTCGCGGGTTTTGGTCTTCCGCGCGTCGAGCATGATATCAGTCGCCGCGCTGGTATCAACATCGACGCCGCGGTCTTCGAACTTCTGAATAAGCGCCCCGTTCCCCACGTCGATGCCCATCGGCTCCCGGTCGACACCGTACTCCTCCATGGCCGTGTACACCGTCTCGGCCATCTTGTTTTTGAGCCAGTCGCGCGCGGAAGCGCTGCCTGACGCCCGAGGCACGTTACCGAGTCCCGGGCAGGCATACCGGATATCGTCGAGCCAGGGACAGTTGAATCGCTGGTTCGATGCGTGATCCGCAGTGTCCCAGTGGACCACGTCACCGTCTTCGGTCAGCAGTGTGTAGTGGTCTGCCCCGCTCCCGCCGGTCATGGCCAGCCCGGTGATATACCGGACGTTCGGGTCGTTGATCAGCAGCACCGACCCGAGTTCGGAGTCCTGCAATCGGTCGAGGGCTCGTTCTTTCCGCTCGCGTCGCATCCGCTGGACGTCGATCCGCTCTTCCCAGTCGACGGCCATGGTGCCACGCGTTCCTTCCATGAAGTCGCGCTCGTACATCACCTATGCGTACAGAGAGGTCCCTAATCAAACACTGGGTTCATTCTGATCCACTGAGCGAAAAACGCGAGCACCCACGAGACATATGTCACAATCTGACGGTCGAACGGTGTGTCAGAGCCGTTCGAGCCCGTTTTCTTCCCGGAGCGTGGTGATGTAGGACCGGAACCCGGTTTCGAGGTCGTACTCGACCTCGTAGCCGAGGTCTTCCTGTGCAGCGGTCATATCGAGATTCTGGGTCCATGGGAGTTCGCCCTCGTCGGAGACATCGAGGTCGGCGTCCGGGACGATTTCCCGGACAGCGTTAGCGGCTTCACGGATCGTCGCGAGGACGCCACGGACGTTGTAGATGCGCTGGCTGAGGTCGTCCTCGTCGACGAACGTTGCCTTCCGGAACGCCTGTGCGATATCGCGGGCGTGTTGCCAGTCGATCACCTGATCGCCGTACTCGACGCTGAACGGTTCGCCGAGTGCTGGCTTCTCGATGATGTTTGCGAGGAACGCCGACCCACCGGTTTCCCGATAGGGACCGTACGCGACTGTGGGACGGAGCCCGACGTGGTCAACACCGTAGTCCTCGTGATAGACACGGGCCTGATGTTCGTTGTACTCTTTGGTCGCGCCGTAGAGCGTATCAGGATAGACGAGTTCGTTCTCGTCGACGTACTCGGCGGCGTAGTTGTGTGGCGGCGCGTACACCGCAGCGCTGGAAGCCCAGGTGACGCGCTCGATCTGGTCGTCAAGAGTGCGTGCAGCCTCGAAGACGTTGTTCGTTCCTTTGATGTTGACATCGAGGCCAGCCCGGGGGTTGTCCCGTGCTGTGTTCGTCAGCAGCGCCGCAAGGTGAACGATGTGTGTCGTCCCCGTCTCTTTGACCGCACGGATCACGTCCGTTGCCTCCGAGACGTCACCGCGCCGGATGGTCACGTCGTCGGCGACACCCAACTTCGAGAGGATGTGGTCGTCCGTCGAGAGATCGTAGGCGACGACGTCGTGCCCGTGTTCGATGAGATCCTCGACCACATACGAGCCGAGGAAGCCGGTTCCACCAGTGACAAGCACCGTTGTCTCTGTCATTGTCATATCAGTGTGTGTTCCGTAGTTGATTTATATTCTTTGCTAACCCGTGTCTGGGAAGTCATTCGTGGAGCCCACCGACTTCTTTGTAGAACGACGATTGGAGGGACTCGACCATCTCTTCGTCACGGTCGATGCGAACGTCGATGACGAACGGGACATCGGCGTTGGTCCCGTCTTCGAGTGCCGCCGCGAGTTCAGCAGGCGTCACCGCCTGCGTCGCTTCGGCACCGAACGCCTCGGCTGCTTTCACGAAGTCGGTGTCGTGGAACTCGACGCCAGCGATGTCGCCCTCCTCGTGTTGCATCTGACGAACCATCCCAAGGCTGGTGTCGTTGAGGACAACGAACGTGGGCGCGACGCCGTTCTCGACAGCTGTCTCCACGCTAGTCATCGTCATCGTGAAGCCACCGTCGCCGGCGACGGCGATGATATCCTTCTCTGTGGTAATGGCGGCTGACACCGCGGCCGGTGTTGCCCATCCCATCGCGCCGACGCCACCACTCCCGTAGTAGGTCCCGGTCTCCGGTGTCTGGAGGTAATTGAGCAGCCAGAACCGGTTATTGCCGGAGTCGGCGGTCACAATGGTATCCGAATCAACGACGGTCTCAATCTCTTTAATCGCACGCTGTGGCTTGATTGGCGACGCATCCGACTCGCATACGGGTGCACAGAATGACTCCTGCGCTGCGGCCGCACGGTCACGTGCCCAGTCGTTTCCAGCGCTCTCGGGGAGGTTCGCCGCTATGTCGTCGAGACTGTGTGCTGCATCACCGATGAGTGCGACATCTGCGGGGTAGACCCAGCCAGCGTTGCGTGTGTCGATGTCAGCGTGGATGATGGTCTGCTCGTCGGGCCGGATGAACTCCGGGGACTGCCAGTTCGTGTCCATTGGGTTCATGCGACAACCGACGACGAGCAGTACGTCTGCCTCACTGACAACCTGATTTGCGCCCTCATGACCGAAGGAGCCGATAACACCCGCGGCCAGCTCATGGGTTTCGGGGAACGTCGACTTGCCGAGATAGGAGGTAGTGACGACGGCATCAGTAGCCTCAGCGACGGTTTCGAGCTGGTCGTAGGCGTCGGCCGCGTGAACGCCGTTGCCGGCGATGATGACCGGGCGGTCTGCCTCGCTCAATGCTGTAATCGCTGTCTGAACATCCTCTTGGGCCGGTCGCGCTTCCCAGTTTTGCACCTGATCGTGGCCATCCCAGACCGGCGGAATCGGGTCTTCGGGCATCTCCTCGGTGACGGCGTCGCCGTCGAGGATTAGTGCCGTTGGCCCTGGCCGGCCAGCAGTCGCGTGTTTGAACGCGAGCTGGAGGCTCCGTACCGTCTCCGTCGGTGAGCGCGGGAACCAGTTTTCCTTGGTGTAGGCATCGAGCGCTGACGGCAGGTCCAGCCCCCCGTAGTCACCGCGGGCCTGCTGGTACGGCGCAAGCGTGGAATAGTCGCCACGCTCGCTGGCCTCGGTAATAACGACCATCGGGGAGGAAGCGAGCTTCCCTTCCATCTGGCCGATTGCGCCGAGGCTCCCGATCCAGGGGCCCTGTCCCGCGAGGACCCCAGGATTGCCGGTGAGTCGGCCGTGCATCTCGGCCATGACGCTGGCTTCGCGCTCATCGCGTGGTCGGACCATCTCGACGTCGGCATCCGGTACATGATCGAGAATCTCGATGGCACGACCACCGGGATATCCGAAAACGTACTCGACGCCTTGCTCGTCCAGTTCTTCGACAAGGCGCTTTCCTGTTTCAGTCATGGGTAGTGAATTTGGGTGTCATTATCGATTGTCGCGTTACGTCACACTGTGGGTAACTCCCAAGATATAGAGTTTGGGGTGCAACGTTGCAGCAATCACAATTGGGGAGGCATACGGCCGGAGCCCTGCGAAACAAGATGGACTGTTGTGGTGTTCAAGTAATTCGACCACACTCTAGTCCCCGTTTCTAGTGGGGTCAACGCCTCTGGGGCTCGTACTCTCTATCACTGTCCACCAAACAGTTCGAATAATTAGAACAGATCAAATTCCAACGTAGACTACATATATTCATATATACTCTGAAGTAATGAATCGTCTGAATGGTCGATAAAGCCCCTTTAACTGAGATTTCACCTGCTGAGTGAGACAACTACATCTCGAAGCATCGGACACTCCAGCCCGTGGATTACAGCGTTACTTTTGTAACAGCGTTTATCCCAGGATTTTCGCATAGTGTTACACTCATATAGATGTAACAAACTCCTGCTACGCAGACTCGATTTACATTCTGCTACTGTTTTTGTTACATATCCCGGCAAGTAATTCTGGTCTGGAGTGGAAATATTCGTTCTTCGACGCTGTAGGGACAGTAGTGGTTTCGAGGGGTCCCTAGCGGATGGGATTCATTCATCGAGTTACACATGAGAGGTTACAGTGGGCCTGGCTGTCTGTTCGTTCTAATAATTCGAACCACCATACTCTATGATTGATTTATATACCAGCGTCCTCCGGATAGCTGCCTGTACGAACGGAGAATGACAACGGATCGCCAATCTGAGACTGCATTCCGATACGAGAACCGGACTACGCGCTCGGCATAGCTAGTCCAGCGCCGCTGACCGATTACACGCTTGAATCAGCACTCTCGTATCGGATCCCCGTGCCTATGTGAGGCAGAAGTGCATTGTAGCGGTCATAGAGTACGCATGATGCCCTGTCGTCGACACCGTTCGTATGGTTCGAACGAGTATCAGCACTGGAACGGCACGCACCCGACAGCGTGGACAACACAGACCAGTCAGATGATGGCCCTCTGCGTATCGATGTGTTCGAGGCCAGACCGGACCCCTCTCAGAGTCCGTCTTGTCTCTGCGCAGAACCGCTACGGTTCATAATAACGTTTATCACGAAAGATTGTGTCATGGAGAGTGTTGCGATGCACGATACAGTCAGCCGTCGAACTGTCATGAAGAGCATTGGTGCCGCAGGCGCTGTCGGACTTGCAGGCTGTTCGACAGACGGTGGTAGTAGTGGTAACACCATCAGCATGGGCATCCTAATGGGGGTAACGGGTGGGTTGTCCGAAGTGGGCCCCGCAATTCGGGATGCCGCAGAACTAGCTGTAAAACAGGTCCGAGACGCGGACAACGGGTTCTCAGTCGAGACGCAGTTTGAGAATACGGAGACCAAGCCGAGTCGAGGTGTGAGTGGCGCAGAAGCCCTCGTAAACGGTGGCTATCCGATGATCTGCGGGGGATTGGCATCATCGGTGACACTGCAGGTCGCAGAGAACGTCGCAATTCCGAACCAGACGGTGATGTGCTCACCATCGGCGACGTCGCCGGATGTCTCCACACTGGAAGATAACGACTTCGTGTACCGGACGCCGCCAACGGACAAGCTGCAGGGATCGCTACTGGCACAGATCGCGGCCGAACGGCTCGAGAAAGAGAGCGCAGCTATCCTCTTTCTCAATAACGCGTACGGGAACGGCCTGTCAAACGGATTCACGAAGACGTTTGAAGAGGAATACAGTGGGGAGGTCCTGAATCAGGTCTCGTACTCTGCGGGTCGTTCCTCCTACACGTCACAGTTGCAAAACGTCCTTGACGGTGACCCGGAGACGCTCGTGATTATCGGCTACCCGGAGAGCGGGAACAAGATCTTCCGGAATTTCTACGAGAACTTCGACAGAGCGGACATGGATATTCTGGTGCCGGACGGACTCAGGGCCGATGACTTGCCCGGAAATGTGGGACACGACATGACAAACGTCCGCGGGACCAATCCGTCCTCGGCCGGACCGGGGATCGAGTACTTCAGATCCGCATACGAAGAGGAATACGGTTCCGCACCGGGGCCGTTCAATCAGCAGTCGTTCGATGCTGCGGCGGTTCTGATACTGGCACGTGCGGCAGCCGGTGAAGATGCCGGGACCGCAATTCGCGAGCAAATGCGGGCAGTCACAGATCCCGGTGGCGAAACAGTCGGACCCGAAAACCTGGGGGAGGGCGTTTCACTGGCGGCCGACGGGACCGAAATCAATTATCAGGGTGTCTCGGGCCCAGTTGAGTTCGACGACAATGGGGACTTGGCCAGCGCCGTGTACAATTACTTCAGGTATACAGAGAACGGCACGGAGAATATCGAACAGGTGGAAGTGTAACGAGGACACCTTGGGCTTCCCCACTTCGGATTACGATTACCCTGCAGATACGGCAAACTAACTGGGTTTTGTGCCATAGTTGCAACTCAGATAGAGACCATTCGCGATATTGTCTGTGAACGCTGGTGTCATAGTCAGTATCACACAACCCAAAGACTATAATCAAATACTGTTATAGTCATGAACTGATGTCTCAGTACGCAGCACGCGTCGAAGAGATGGATATCAGCGGCATCCGAGAAGTCTTCGAGGCGGCAGGCGAAGACGCAATCAATCTGGGTCTCGGTCAGCCTGATTTCCCAACTCCAGAACACGCCCGGGAGGCAGCGATGAGTGCGATTCAGGATGGGATGGGTGATTCATACACGTCCAACAAGGGCATTCCAGAACTCAGAGAGGCTATCAGTGAACGCTACGCCACCGACAACGGACAGGACATACCGCCCGAAAACATCATTGCCACTGCCGGCGCAAGCGAGGCGATCCACGTCGCAATCGAAGCCCACGTCCAGCCAGGTGACGAAGTGCTCTGTCCCGACCCTGGGTTCCTGGCCTATGAACAACTGGTGCTACTCGCCGGCGGCGAACCAAAGCGGGTCGAACTCAGAGATGACCTGACCCTCGACCCCGCTGCTGTCGAGAATGCCATTACGGATAACACGTCGCTGTTTATCGTTAACAGTCCTGCGAACCCGACTGGTGCGGTGCAATCGAAGCGAGACATGGCGGAGTTCGCACGGCTAGCGGATGAGCACGAAGTCATTTGCCTCTCCGATGAGGTCTATGAGAAGATCGTCTTCGATGGTGAACACCATTCACCGGCGGAATTCGCTAGCTCCGATAGAGTCATTCAGGCCAGCGCGTGCTCGAAAACGTACTCGATGACAGGGTGGCGGCTCGGGTGGGTGGCGGCCAGTTCGGAGCGAATCGAACGGATGCTCCGGGTGCACCAGTACGTGCAGGCCTGTGCCAGTGCCCCATCACAGTACGCTGCCGAAGCGGCGCTCACCGGTCCACAGGAACCGGTGAGAGAGATGGTGTCGGCCTTCGAGGAGCGCCGAGACGTCCTTCTCGATGGGTTAGAGGACATCGGCCTCGACACACCAGTGCCGAAGGGCGCGTTCTACGCGATGCCCCACGTCCCGGACGGATGGACTCAGAAGATGCTGGACAACGATGTTATTGTCGTCCCCGGCGAAGCGTTTGGGCCGAGCGGCAAGGGGCAGGCACGTATTTCGTACGCCACGAGCACAGCTGAACTGAAAGAGGCGCTGGAGGTAATACACACAGTCACGAACTCTTTGTAGGGCAACACCAGGGAGTCGCGACTGACTGTTTCATCCGGCAGTCGGCCTCATATTTACCACCCGATGGGCGGTTTCATATTTTCTCGTCGCGGGCGCATGCGTTCGCGACTACACATTGGATCCCGCTATCGCCACCTTCCGTTGCAAAGCCCGTCTAATTTCGCTGTCACGTCTGGTATTGTCAAGCGGTACCGTGTGTAATGCTAGCATGAAACCGGCGTATATCTTCGGTTCTCTGGGATTCTATGACGATTTTACATCAAGATTTTTAACACTGGGTACAGAGCACCAAAGTATGGCGGCACGAGACTACTACAGCCGTGGACAGAATCTGGTATACAACCGCCCAGTACTCGTTATATTCGCAGTTATTGGCGTGTTTCTCGTCTTCGACATCCTTCGACAGGTAGGCACTGGAACAATCGTCATCACAGACCTCATGAGTTACCTCTGGAACGGACTGGTGCTTGGAATGTCGCTTGGACTGGCCGGTGTCGGTCTCTCGATGACATACAGTATCCTCAATTTCGCGAACTTTGCCCACGGTGACCTGATTACGAGCGGTGCGTTTGCCGGCTGGGCGACGGCGTTTCTGATTGCCGGGCTGGGAGAGTTCTCTGTCGAATCGCTCATTCTTATCGGTGGCCCAATCGCAGTCGGTTCGAATGAGCTTGGGATCAATGTCGTCAATACCCCACTGGCGCTTCTGGCTGGCTTACTCGTCGCTGCGGTCCTGACAGCCGCTCTTTCGCTTTTACTGGATCGCATCGTGTTCAAACCGATGCGCAGCGCCGACGGTGTGACGCTGATGATTGCCAGTGTCGGCGTCGCACTGTTCCTTCGTAACTTCCTCACCTATTCGTTCCTGACCGATAGCCGCGGGCTGACAGGCGGGAACGTCCCCCAGTTTACTATTGCGGGCGTCACGTTCGGCGGACACCAGATTACGCTGGTCGTCGTCGCCGCACTCCTGATGCTTGGCACTCACATTCTGCTCCAGTACACAAAGATCGGCACGGCGATGCGTGCAATGGCCGCGAACAAGGACCTCGCAAAAGTCACGGGCATCCCGACGGAGCGCGTTGTCAAGCTCACGTGGATTATCGGCGGCGGGCTTACCGGGTGTGCAGGTTTTCTCATCGCATTACAGCAGGGGACGCTCACAGTGACAATGGGGTGGGACCTGCTGTTACTGGTGTTCGCAGCGGTTATCCTCGGCGGTGTCGGTTCGATCTACGGAGCCATGGTCGGCGGCGTCATTCTCGGCATCGCGAGCCGACTCGCGCTCGTCTGGATTCCAGCCAGCTTCCTGCTGGTTGCGGCATTTGTTATCATGATCGTCATGCTGCTCGTGCGCCCGTCGGGGCTATTCAGTGGGAGGACGACGGCATGAGTACGGGGTCC
Source organism: Haloarcula japonica DSM 6131 (assembly GCF_000336635.1). Taxonomy (GTDB): domain Archaea; phylum Halobacteriota; class Halobacteria; order Halobacteriales; family Haloarculaceae; genus Haloarcula; species Haloarcula japonica. Next base: position 105,591 of record NZ_AOLY01000040.1, read on the forward strand.
ATTCAGGCGCGGGCTGAGGGCTGGCTTGGCAACAATGACGTGCGCCTGCTTGTCGCGCTTGCTCTCGCAATCGGAGGACTGTACGCGCTTTTCAGTGTCGTCCTCGGGTTCCAGCTGAATGGCACAGTCAACACGCTCCGTCGTGTCGCGTTCCTCTCGGCGATCTATGCCATGTTAGCGCTCGCACTGAACCTCCAGTGGGGGTACGCGGGCCTGTTCAATCTCGGTGCGGCCGGGTTCATGGCCATCGGTGTGTACACGATGGGGATACTGACCGCTCCAGTGACGGCTAGTCCGCCCGGTTTCGGGCTGCCACTGCCGGTCGCGATTGTGGGTGCTATCCTCATGACCGGGGTCATCGGCGGCCTCGCAGCGTTGCCTGCGATCCGACTCCGTGCCGACTATCTTGCAATCGTCACTGTCGCGTTCTCGGAAATCGTCCGCCTCACACTCCGTGCGCCGGAGTTCGCGAACACTCGAATCGCCGGCGTTGCATTCGGAACGGGCGGTGCGACGGGGCTGTCCTTGCCATCGAACCCGATCCGGATTCTCTTTTACACAGATCCGGCCGCAACAGCCCCAGCGCCAAATGCCCTGGGTGCGGCGATATTCAGCGCCGTGGAACCACTCGGAATTGAGCAGACGCTGGTCATCGGCTGGGCGTACGTGGTTGTGTTGTGTCTCTGTCTCGGCCTTCTGTACTGGCTGATGATCCGTATCGGGAAGTCTCCCTTCGGACGGGTCCTCAAGAGCATCCGGGAGGACCAGCAGGTCACGCAGGCGCTGGGAAAAGACACGCGCCTGTTCAAGATCAAGACGTTCGCGCTCGGCTGTGCGCTCATGGGCCTGATCGCTATCCTCTGGCGGCTCTCCGGGGGCTATGCATCGCCACGGATGTTCAAACCGATACAGACGTTCTATATCTTCATTGCGCTGTTTATCGGTGGGACCGGGTCACCAACGGGGAGTATTGTCGGCGGTGCCCTGTTCGCGAGTCTGCTCTTCGAGGGGCCATCGTTCATCCGCCGGGTCGTGGCAGAGTACCTCCAACTCAGCAACGCTCCCGATACGCTCGTCGGTGCTCTCGCCCAGTTAGGGACGCTCGATGTCACGCCACTGCTGGCGTATTCCGTGCAGGACGTGAGCATCTCCGCGCTCCGGCTCATGCTGTTAGGTATCGTTCTGGTGTATCTCATGCAACGGCATCCGGACGGGCTGCTCGGCCATCGAAAAGCAATCGCATCGAGCGTTGACCTCTCACAACAGGCGACGCAAGAGGACGACAATGAGTAAGAACGTACAATCAGCACGGAGCGACCAGACCCAGAAGGGACAGCAAGAGCAGATACTCAAAGTGGAAAACCTGCGGAAGACGTTCGGCGGTATTACCGCTGTCGCTGACGTCTCTTTCCACGTCCAAAAGGGGTCGATCACCGGTCTGATTGGTCCGAATGGGGCTGGCAAGTCGACGACGTTCGACCTGATTACCGGTGTACAACGTCCGGATGGGGGCGAAGTCGAGTTCAACGACACGGAGATAACGGGGTATCGGTCGGATCAGGTCGCAAACCAGGGCCTCGTCCGGACCTTCCAGATCGCACGAGAGCTATCGGAGATGACCGTTCTGGAAAACCTGATGCTGGCACCACAGAATCAGGCCGGCGAAGCAGTCTGGCGGGCGGTCCTCCCGCGAGCCAGAACGCGGGTCGTTGAACAGGAAAAAGAACTTCGAGAACAGGCCTGGGAGATGCTCGAACTGTTCGAGATCGAGCACGTCGCGCACGAATCCGCCGGCAATCTGTCAGGGGGCCAACGGAAGCTCTTGGAGATGGCGCGTGTGCTCATGACCGACCCCGAGATGGTACTGCTGGATGAACCGCTTGCGGGAGTCAATCCGACGCTTGAGGAGAAACTCATCGACCGGTTACATACGCTCAAAGAGCAGGGCTACACCTTCCTCTTCGTCGAACACGATATGGACGTTATTATGAACAACTGCGACACGGTCATCGTGATGCACCAGGGGAGTGTTCTCACAGAGGGGCAACCGGACGCAGTGAAAAACAACGATAAAGTGCTTGATGCCTACCTCGGAGAAGAGGTGAAAATATGAGTCTGCTGTCAGTACAGCAACTCGATGCCGGGTACGGTGATCTGCAGATTCTCACAGACGTCGATATGGAAGTCGGGCAGGGTGAGTACATCACCATCGTCGGCCCGAACGGTGCGGGCAAGTCCACCGTGATGAAGTCAGTGTTCGGACTGACGACGTATATCGGGGGGGAAATCGTCTTCAATGACAGGGATATCGCCGGCGAACAGCCGGAAGAGATCATCTCGTATGGGTTGAGCTTCGTCCCCCAGAGCAACAACGTGTTCGAGCCACTGACAGTCACGGAGAACCTCAAGATGGGTGCATACACGCTGGACCAATTCCCGGAAGAGCGGCTACAGACAGTTTACGACCGGTTCCCGATACTCGAAACGCGATCAGAGCAGAAGGCAGGCACACTTTCAGGGGGGCAACAACAGATGCTGGCGATGGGCCGTGCGCTCATGCTCGATCCAGATCTGTTACTGCTTGACGAGCCCAGTGCAGGCCTCGCACCAGACCTCGTCGACGAGATGTTTGACCGCATCGACGAGATTAACGACGCCGGAACCGCCGTCCTCCTCGTCGAACAAAACGCCAAAGAGGCATTGCGGCGGTGCGACCGCGGCTATGTACTCGTGCAGGGACAGAACCGACACGAAGACAGCGGTGAGGCACTTCTCAACGACCAACAGGTGCGCGAGGACTTCCTCGGCGGGTAGGTCTTGGACTCCAGCGTGGCTTGGAAACTGCTTTTTGTCACGGAAAGGCGTCTACGCGAGACACTGTCCGGATCGTTGAGTCGGCACGGGCTGTTGAGTCCTTGACGGCCCATAATCAGCGAGCGGCTCTCTACACTGCAGATCCGGCCCAGTGAAATTGTAGATATTTGAATGTATTTAGTTCTTCACAGTACCTCGTTATATCGACTTATCCGTATTAGCGTCTGAATATATGTTGTGTTACCATCATCACAAGATACGGGAGATAGATATAATGGTAAACTATATCTCATTTCTCGCTGTCTCCATGCTCCTTCGGACCAGTAACTGTCACCGTTCACACCGGGATAGCTACTGTGTCGTGTGAACGAATATCGCACAAACAATAAGTATCTACCATGTAAGTCTCCACATATGCATCCGGGTTTGAACCCCATCGCCTGCCCTGCAGGTCAGCTGTCCCGGCAGTTAATGGATTGGGCACTGCCCTCTTCCGCAGCTACATTTTTTACATTTTCGACATTTAAACTGGCGTAGACTGCCAGCGCACAGGTGGGTCCTGTGCCCAGGTGGAAAACGCCAGCCTTGAACCGCTCGGAGAGCCGTACTCAGCGGCTGTTCGGGTTATCAGGGCCTGTTTCGGGAGCGTCTGTCGAATACAACAAACATCATCGAAAACAATGAACATGAAAAACGAAGCAGGAAGCAAGGACATGCCAGCGGCCGTCAGAACAGATTCGGATCTAGTCCAGATACTGGATGCTGAAGGCAACGTACTGCCACAGGCGTCTGTCCCGGATATTTCAGATAGGCAGTTACTTGAGCTGTATGAGACAATCACGCTCGCTCGTCACTTCGACCAGCGAGCGATCAGCTTCCAGCGACAGGGGCGGCTAGCGACGTACGCACCAATGACCGGACAAGAGGGGTCACAGGTCGCTACAAGCCTGGCACTTGCCGAGCAAGACTGGTTGTTCCCGACCTATAGGGAGCACGCGGCGAAGTACGCTCACGGGATGGACCTTGCATCCCTTTTCGAGCCACTGCGGGGCTATCGAGACGGATACGCAATCCCCGAAGACGTCAACGTGATGCCGGAGTATATTCCGATTGCCACCCAGGTACCACAGGCCATGGGAATGGCGTGGGGACATAAGCTACAGGGAAAGACCGATACGGCCGTCCTGTGTCATCTCGGTGATGGTGCGACCTCCGAAGGAGATTTCCACGAAGGACTGAACTTCGCCGGGGTGTTCGATGTCCCTGCTGTATTCGTCTGTAACAACAACCAGTGGGCGATTTCGGTCCCCCGAGAGCGACAGACTGCGAGCGAAACCATCGCTGAAAAGGCACAGGCATATGGCATTGACGGCGTTCGAGTCGACGGGCTGGACCCGCTCGCGGTCTACAAAGTCGCCAGCGAGGCACTGGAGAAAGCCCGGAATCCGGGTCCCGGGGAGCTACGCCCAACCCTTATTGAGTCCGTCCAGTATCGCTTCGGTGCGCACACGACCGCGGATGACCCGTCTGTTTACAGAGACGAATCGGAGGAGGAGGTCTGGCGGGACCGCGACCCTGTGGACCGCATTGAAACGTATCTGTACAACGAGGGCATCCTCGACTCCGACCTCGAGAGTGAGATCCAAGACAGAATCGAACAGGAAGTCAGCGAGGCGATAGAAACGGCGGAGCAGACAGAGACAAGTCCGGACAATATTGTCAAGCACGTGTACGAGGACGTTCCAGCGCGACTCGAAGAACAGCGGGACGAACTGAACCGACTGCGTGAGAAGTATGACGACGGCGCGTTCTCGGAGGTACTGGAATGAGTTCGACAGCCAGTACGCAGGCGGAGCAAAACGCACAGAGCCTCACCCTCGTGGAGGCGATACAGGACGGGTTGTACACAGAGATGGCACAGGACGACAACGTCGTCGTTCTGGGCGAAGACGTCGGGAAGAACGGCGGTGTTTTCAGAGCCACCGACCAGCTATACGAGGAGTTCGGCGAAGACCGCGTCATCGACACGCCACTGGCAGAAGCCGGTATCGTCGGCGCATCCATCGGTCTCGCCCAGACCGGTATGAAGCCTGTTCCCGAGATGCAGTTCATGGGCTTCATGTATCCCGCCTTCGATCAGATTGTCAGTCACGCCGCCCGCCTCCGGAGCCGTAGCCAGGGACAGTATTCGGTGCCGATGGTAATACGGGCTCCATACGGCGGTGGTATCCGGGCCCCGGAACACCACTCCGAGTCAAAGGAAGCGTTCTTCGTGCACGAGCCCGGCCTCAAGGTCGTCTCGCCGAGCACGCCCTACGATGCGAAGGGGCTCCTGGCGGCGTCCATCCACGACCCGGATCCAGTCATCTTCCTGGAACCGAAGTTGATCTATCGCGCCTTCCGTGAAGATGTCCCGACGAAACCGTATGAGGTGTCGCTGAGTGAGGCTGCTGTCCGGCGTGACGGAAGCGATATTTCAGTCTACACGTGGGGCGCAATGACCCGCCCCGCCCTGATCGCCGCGGAGAATCTCAGCCAGTCACACGGCATCGATGTCGAAGTCATCGACTTGCGGACCCTGTCACCCCTCGATACAGAGACGATTACTGACTCGTTCAAAAAGACCGGCAGAGCCGCGATTGTACACGAAGCACCGAAAACTGGCGGACTAGGGGCGGAAATCGCAACGACGATTCAGGAAGAAGCGCTCGTTCATCAGGAAGCGCCAATCAAACGAATCGCCGGCTTCGATGCCCCCATGCCACTCCATTCGCTGGAGGATTACTACTTACCACAGGCGGTCCGCATCCAAGACGGTATCCGCGAAATAGTTGACTTCTAACATGGTCCGTGAATTCGAACTTCCCGATGTCGGTGAAGGCGTCGCCGAGGGCGAACTGCTTCGCTGGCGGGTTGCGCCGGGCGACTCAGTTTCGGAAGACCAACCAGTAGCGGAAGTCGAGACCGACAAAGCCGTCGTTGACGTCCCATCCCCCGTCGACGGTGTTGTCGAAGAACTCCGTGCCGCGGAAGGTGAGATCGTCCCAGTCGGTGATGTGATTATCGTCTTCCGGATCGACGGGGAAGACGAACCGGACGGAACTGAAACACCGCCTGCAGACGATGCCACTGCGGACAGTGGGCAACAAACCGACGACGAAGCAACAACACAGCAAGCCGAAGATACGCAGTCAGAACCAGCGGTGACACAGCGTGTCCAGGTCGCTGCTCCGCCGTCTGTACGGCGTCTAGCCCGCGAACTGGGCGTCGATATCTCCAGCATTGCGGACTCGTCTCTTGGACGTATAACGGAGTCGGATGTCCGCGCGCACGCGGATGCAAACCCTCCAACTCAGGACCATTCAAATCAGCAGACCACTGCTGCAGAGCGACAAAAACAGCAGGCAACTTCGATGCAGTCTGTCAGCTCAGTTCAGGCGAGAGAAACGGCAGACCGGGAGACGACGGTGGCCGTCCCGAAAACCAGACACGTCGCAGCGGAGGAGGGGATCGATCTCGATACTGTTCCCACTGATGAGCGTAAGGACGGAGAACCGTTTGTCACGCTCGAAACGGTCCAAGAGTACGCACAGGCCCAACAGCAGGCACAGAAAAAGGATCAGGAAGCGGTAGCCGAAAGGGCAGCGGCTGATGAGCCGGCGCGCCCGGAGTCTCGGACGCCGTACAACGGGATCAGGCAGACGATTGGATCGGCGATGACAGCGTCGAAATATACGGCCCCACACGTCACTCATCAGGACGAGGTCGATGTTACTGCGCTGGTCGACGCTCGTTCGACGCTCAGACAGGAGGCCGAGGAGCACGATATACGACTGACGTACATGCCGTTCGTGATGAAAGCGTGTGCCGCGGCCCTGCAGGAGAACCCACATGTGAACGTCTCCCTTGACGAAGCAAACGAAGAAATCGTCGAAAAGCAGTATTACAATATCGGTGTCGCAACGGCGACTGATGCCGGGCTGCTGGTTCCCGTTGTCGAGGATGTCGATACGAAAGGCCTGCTCGAAGTCGCATCGGAAACTAACGAAAAAACCCAGAGAGCAAGGGAACGGCGTCTTTCGCCGGAGGAAATGCGTGGCGGGACGTTCACTATCTCGAACATCGGCGGGATCGGCGGGGAGTACGGAACACCGATCATCAATCAGCCGGAAAGCGCCATCCTGGCACTGGGCGAGATCAAAAAGAAGCCACGAGTCGTCGAAGCCGATGGTGAAGAAACGATAGAACCACGTCACGTGATGACACTATCGCTCTCGTTCGACCACCGAGTGCTCGACGGCGCAGACGCCGCACGGTTCACGAACTCCGTACAGAAGTACCTGCGAAATCCAAACCTGCTACTACTAGAATAATGGTCGTCGGAGATGTCACTACCTCGACTGATGTACTGGTTATTGGTGCGGGCCCTGGCGGATACGTTGCCGCAATCCGTGCTGCACAGCTTGACCTCGATGTCACTCTCGTTGAAAAAGGAGCGTACGGGGGTGCCTGTCTCAACCGTGGCTGTATCCCATCTAAAGCGCTGCTTAACGGTTCAGAACTGGCATCGGGGGCAGGCCAGGCGGAGGAACTGGGGGTTTACGCAGACCCAACAGTTGCGCTCGACGAGATGATTAGCTGGAAAGACGGACTCGTCGACCAACTAACGAGCGGTATCGAGCAATTATGTACGGCAGCCGGCGTGAATCTGATGAAAGGGACTGCCGAATTTGCCGATGAAAACAAGATCAGAATCGTCCATCAGGGAGAAGGGCAAGGCTCTGAATCGCTGAAATTCGACCACTGCATCATCGCAACGGGGTCCCGGCCAATCGAGGTTCCGGGGTTCGACTTCGATGACGACCGCATCGTTTCCTCCGATGGCGCGCTGAACTTCGAAACGGTACCCGACGAACTCGTAATCGCTGGTGCCGGATACATTGGTATGGAGCTGGCGACAGTCTACAGCCGACTCGGGAGCGACGTCTCGGTAATCGAGCTGCTAGAGCAGGCGCTGCCCGGCTATCAGGAAGACGTCGCCTCGATAGTTCGGAAGCGAGCAGAGGATCTCGGCGTTGACTTCTACTTCGGGTACAGGGCGGATAGCTGGGCAGAGTCGGACGGTGGGGCCGTCCTGACTGCTGTCCCCGCCGACGAGGCGGCGCATGATAGCGATATAGAACTCACTGCTGACAAAATACTCGTTGCGGTGGGCAGACGCCCGGTGACTGATACGCTCGGTATCGGTGCTGCCGGCGTCGAAACCGATGCGCAGGGGTTCATTCCAACGGATAGCAGATGTCGGACGAACAAGGAGCACATTTTCGCAGTTGGTGACGTTGCGGGTGAGCCGATGCTGGCACACAAGGGATCGAAAGAGGGAGAAGTTGCAGCGGAAGTAATCGCCGGCAAGCCCGCTGCAGTCGATTATCGGGCACTCCCGGCTGCAGTGTTCACCGATCCGGAGATCGGAACTGTCGGGCTGACGGAGGACGAAGCTGCGAACGAGGGTCTTACTCCAGTTACAGGTGAGTTCCAGTTCCAAGCGTCTGGACGGGCATTAACAGCAAATCGGACAGAAGGCTTTGTCCGAATTGTCGCCGCAAAAGAAACCGAACGTGTGATCGGTGCACAGATCGTCGGTCCGGATGCATCCGAGTTGATTGCAGAAATCGCAGCCATGATCGAAATGGGTGCAAAGCTTCAGGACATCAGTTCTACCATCCATGTGCATCCAACGTTAAGTGAAGCGGTAATGGAAGCCGCACAGAATGCAAGAGGGAAGGCAATACACAGACAAAACTAACCGGGCTATATTGACCTCTCAGAAACCAGATCTACGACCAAACCTGTTGGATCTATACTCACATATGCCCTATCCGATACTGTCTACTAAAATGAAACAACAACTCGGAAACAGAACGCTCGCTGAGTGACCCCTACGTTCGTTTGTGAGTAGAGATCAAAGTTAGTCTCTAGCGTCGGACACCAGATATATCCCGGATTCAGTCGTTTGCGACCGTTTGGCTTGCGCCACCGTCACTGGCGCTCAGCTTGGTCTCTTCTTCTTCTTCTTCGGGTCTCGGTACATCTGTTGGAAGGTTTTCGTACAGAATTCCCTTGCTTGCGTTGTAGCATGTCATGAGTTGTCATGACTGATGGAAACAAATAAAACCGTCCCTTATTCTGTACCGTCGAATATTAACATTCCGGGAATATTTATATATCGATCAATTTTCCAGAACGAGGTAATAGAGTATCTGTTCGGATTTAATGTAGCTGAGGATACACTCGACATATTTTTTGCGCTGAAAGTACAGCTACTGTGTCATATACTGGTTCCTTCTCTCATTTGTCTTTTCTAAAGTGTCGGAGACAATCGGAACATCTTGGATTATATACTATATCGCTGGATATCTGAGATTTGGTCTGGTCCCAATCCAAACAGGTAGGTTAGATGTCGGGGTACTGTGATGTCATACATTTCTCTTCACAGAAGAAATGCTCTGTTATCTCCCCGTTAGGATCACGTATCGTAACCCCGCTGAACCGAATCTGTTCGTTGATCACTTGTCCACAGTAATCACAGCGGTAGCTCGGTGACCCGCCGACCAAGATTCGAGTCGACTTGTTTTGGATATTCAGTTCGGCAGCGGCCGTGTTGCTGCTGGCTTCCATAGCGCAACGAACAGTTGCTAGTGACTGGTCCAGCTCAGTTTGTCCATTCATCGTTTGTATCGATTCGTTGTTGACATGGGTCGGACTCGTTCCGTCTATTGTTACACAGTGCTCCGGAGCCGCTACTATCGTTTCACCGACGTTTTCCGCCTATGCCGGGTTACTGCCCGGACCGTGGTGGTCTACGTGGGTTATTATGGAAAAAGTGTAAAAAACGTATAACCGGACGCTACTGTCGCTAATTGGCTCGCTTTCCGGGGCGTCTCTACCGTTTCGGTACCCGGTTCCATACCTCCCAGTAAGGAACTTTCGTATTTAATCATTTGGTTAGTTCCTATCGCTTCGCCACTGAGATGGGCTCGATCACAAACTCGAAGCAAGCTAGATGTTTTAGAGTGATGGCCGCTGCAGGCCCCGGCTACGTTGTACAGCCTTGCTGTACTCACCGGTCTCGTCCGACTATATTCGTCGAGTGTGAACACCACTCACGGAACTATTAAGTGTACATCCATTAAAGATACACATATGAACCCGGGCGTTGACTGTATGGCTTGGCAGGCAAGCCCGCTGTCCCGGCACTTGACAGGTGCAGATCCCTTCACATCCGGTTTTACGTTTTTTACATTTTTCAAATTTTAAACTGACGTAGACCACCACAGTGCGGGCAAACGCCGGCACACAGGTGGAAAACGTCGGTCCTGGCTGGTTCCCAAACACCAGCTGACGGTTTTCGGGTCGCGATGACCCATCTCACGTAGCGCTGCGACACTAACTATAAATCCATAATCAGCGACATCATGAACGCCCAAAACACGCAGGAGTACCGGAGCCAACAATCAGCGGACATCGCAAACGCAGACCGAGCGCGGAGTGCAACCCCCGAAAGCGTTGAGAGCCAATCTATCAGGATCGTAATTAGCTCGATTGAAACGCGACATTGCGACCACTGCGGGGCATCAATTGACGAAAACGTCCGGTATCGTAATGTCACGACCAGAGATAGTGCTGGCACCGTTTCGGAATACGCGTTCTGCGGTGTCGACTGCAAGACCGCTCGGTTCCCGAGGCTTGGCTGACCGCTGGCTGGGTTGGCGCATTGTCGGTCTACAGGACTACTGCCTTCGTTTTGATAACACGGTCAGCGCCCTCATTCGGAGTGGCAGTCGCAGCCACCCTGTTCCAGAAACGTCACAATATCGTAGCTACGGCCGCAGTCCTCACACAGTACCTGTACCTCGTTGATGATGTTGAAATCGCCTGCCGAGATGGCGTCGTTCTTTTCGAGGCTCTCGATAGTCTGCCTCGCTACAGCGGTGGTTCGGCCCCGGAGACGCTGTATTGTGTTGATGGCGTTTTCTTTCCGCTCTGCCGGCGTCTGCTCGGGTCTGGCCGCCCCACGGTCGTTCTTGAGATAGCGATACACGGTCTGGTGGGAGATAAAGTCGCCCATAACCGAGTCGATATCGACCCCGCTCTGTTCGAGACGGGAGCGTATGAGCGGGGCGTCCGCGTCATCTTCACGAAGTGACTGATAGACCTGTTGGATGTCGCCACTCAATGTCGGAGCGTCGCTCCCTTCGATGGCGGACTCGAGCACCGATTGATTGAAATAGTCGGCGAGGTCTCGGGTACTTTCTTCCTCTCCGTCGGCGCCGACCCACCGATCTTCGAGTTCTGCACCCATCCCGACAAGATCGTATTCTCGAATTACGGCATCGACCTTGCTCGTTCCCCCACCGGACTGTGAGTCGTCTGTGGTCATGATCCGATATAAATGAACGCCATAGTTACTAAACACTCCCGCATACCGGGAGGATTGTCGAGGACTCACACGGAGAGATGTATCAGGCCCGTACTCTGGAACAAGTTGGCCGATTCACGAACTGAATTGCTCATCTGATTCGGATACAGGCTCGCGAACCCACGTCACTGGGACCGGGGACTGCCGGACGATTTTGGCGCTGACACCTCCCATGACGTACCTGCTGAAATCAGTCTGTCCGTGTGTCGGCATAACGATGCAGTCAATGTCGGACTGTTTGCTGTAGTCGACTATCGTTTTGTGCGGGTGCCGGAACTATTCGTCCAGATCGTGTCACCGGTCTTGCCGGCACCACTTGCGCTGGTGTATCTGTCCGGCGTCGCCGAAACCGCTGTCGGGCTCAGCCTGTTGGTACCCTGGACGCGTTCGTACGCTGCATGGGCGACGATCGCATTGTCCGTCGCAATCTTTCCCGCGAACGTCGATATGGCTGTGTCCATGGTCACCATCGAGGGGACCGGTGGCGGCGATCCCTCTGTGCTGGTCCGCTGGGCACGGTTGCCGCTGCAGGGCGTGTTACTCCTCTGGAGGTACTGGTACACCGACTGAGCGTGGAGAACGCCCCGAGTGGCCGGGCCGGTTCGACCGTATTTCATCGTCTACGATGGATTTGAACGACGCTGTCGTCGTCGGTTTTGGGGTGACGCTGTCGGCGTGGACATGATGGGTAGCCAGCGTCGCTGGGTCGCAACAACCAAATCAAGCGATGCCACTGCGGTCCTATGGGTATCGCCATCTAGAGTGAGACACAAAGGATCTCTCAACCCGGCCGAGAGGGCCGCTCACCGCCATCATCAGAGCCATGCCGAGACTCAGAACAACCGCGAGCGACCGCCAGTTTTCAGCGGATATCCGCTTGGAATGACGCAACGCGACGCCCGTGTCCACGGCGGCGGAGTTATCCGTGAAGAGGACACACGGCACAGATGATATTTGGTTTCTTGCGCTTCCAAGGTTCCGGGGATCTGCTTTGCCAGATTAGACATGAATGGGTACCGATTGGAACCCAGCATATATCTACACTACATGTGAGTTTGCGTTAATGACATATAGATGCACTGTATATTCATAAGACATATTTGTAATTACAGCATAGATACGGTGTCGACATGCCCTCCAAGAGTCCTAAACTTCTCTCGACGAACAGTGAACAGTGGCGTCTGGCGCATGAAGACCTCCACATCAGAAACACCAGCGATACCAAACATGATGTCCGCATAGAAATATACGATAGTGAGGTGTGTTGTCATACAGCCCACTATCAGCTCTTGCCAGGCCAGTCCGGCTGTTCGGTCAACTTGCTACAGGCTGGCTGCTACAGGGTTAAAGCCGTTCTCGATCGACAACACGAATCAGTCGCTGCCGTGACAGTCTCTGACGAGCCCGAACGGACTATCTTCGTCCACATTCAGAACGACGGGCTCACCATCAAGGAGGGAGTGACTCCCTCGCGTCCCTGAACTAGCGTGTCGCCTCTCTCTCCCGCAGGTAGGATCGAACGAAATGGGGTAAGCCCATCTTTAACACCCATCGGAATCAAATAACAAATGGAATGAGCTCTGCATCTACATCGGACAGGTCCCCCGAATCTGCCGACCCAGTGTCGGGCTATCGCGACACGCTTGCGTCGATTTATCACGAATATGTCGGCGAACCAGCTAAAGAGCGAGATATCTATGTTGGGTTCGGACTCTTTTTTGCTGGAGTTACGCTTTCAATCGTCGGCTTCTGCCTCTTCCTGTACAGTAACGTTCTGGTGTCCGGGAGCGCACCGTACTGGCAAATTCGTGAGGTTGCGCTCGTCGTCGGATTCGTCGGACTGCCCTCCGTGCTGTTGAGCGTCGTCGTACTCCTCCCAGTCGGTTTCAAGACCCGGGTCGTCAGTGCCACCGGCACGCTGTTCTGTCTCGCCGCAACGATAATTCTGGTTAGCGTCTTTCCGTATGGATGGACGAACAGTGGCGGAATCAACGGCAGCGTCTGGACGATCAGCGTTTACGCCACTGGCTTAGTCATGCTTGCGGCCTCAACAGGAGCGGCGCTGGTTGCACACTACCTCGAGAAAGCGGCAACCCCGAGCGACTCAACTGGTTCAGTCGAGTCGGCCGAGAGCGAGTCAGAGTCTATCAGCAAGGCAGATGTGGACGACGATATCGAACAGGCACTAGATGGAGCGGAACTATCGTGGGGTGGTGTCGAACAGCAGCCCAAAACTAAGCGGCTAAATCTGGATATGCCAGAAACGGACTCTGACCTCGATCGGACGGCTATCGAGAATTCAGAGGCGACCACGACACGAGCCGACAGCAATGATGTTGATGACGCAGTAGATGGACTCAGGCAACTACAGGGAGGCGAATCAAAGACGGAGCGAAGCACCGGTACCGAAGAACAGGTCAATGCTCTCACGCAGTTTCGAAATGAGCAGGGCGAAGATGACGATGTAGAAACCGGTGTCAAAGAGCAACGAAGCATTGTTACTCGTCTTCGGTCACTGTTCTTTGAATAGACTGTCTGCTCACTACAGACACTCCGCTGTGGTCCTCTCGTTGCGTGGGGTTAAATCATAGTAATATGTTCCTACGAACCATCCCGTCTATTTCGATAAATAACATGTAACCTACTGCAACAAAACAAGATAGTTTTTTCAACTTGGTGGGAGGAATACAACTGTATGCCCCAAGGTCTCGATGTCGGTACGATGAACCTCCTGTCTGCACGGCAAGATGGTAACGAAACGGTATTCGTGCAGCAGCGGAACTCCTTCGTCGAAATTGACTACAGCGACATGGCCGAACAGATGCTGTCGAGAAGTGATGTTCTCCACATCCGCAAGGATGATCGGGTCTACATCGTTGGCGATGACGCCCTGAATTTCGCGAACATCTTCAGTGAGGAGACACGCCGCCCGATGCAAGCCGGGATTCTCTCAAGCGACGAGCAATCAGCTATTCCGATGATTAAGCTCATTACTGAACAGGTGGTGGGACAGCCGGAGTTCCCGAATGAGCGCCTGTTTTTCTCGGTTCCCGCGGACCCAATCGATGCCGATGTCTCGACGCTATATCATCAAAAGACGATTGAATCCCTCCTCACTGATATGGGCTACAGCCCGGAACCGATCAATGAAGGGATGGCCGTCATCTACTCCGAGCTTGCCAACCGTGAGTTCACTGGCCTCGGTATCAGCTTTGGCGCTGGGATGACCAACGTCTGTCTGTCATACTATGCAGTCCCCGTAATGAAGTTCTCCATCGCACGCGGTGGCGACTGGATCGACGAGCAGGCTGCACAGGCGACTGGCACGCCCGTCGATAAGGTCACCTCGGTTAAAGAAGAGGACTTCGCACTCAACTTCGAGACGGACGTCGGCGGTATCGAAGGTGCACTGAGTATCTATTACGACAATCTCCTCGACTATGTCATCGAGAACATCATCAGTGAAGTCGATGAGGAAGATGTCGAGGAGGGACTGGATGTCCCGGTTGTCGTGACTGGTGGGACATCCAGTCCTGACGGCTTCGAAGAGTTGTTCGCCGAACGGATCAACGAATCCGAGATACCGTTCTCAATCAGCGACGTCCGCCAAGCCGAGAATCCACTATATAGTGTCGCACAGGGCGCACTCGTCGCAGCGCGGTCGGAAGAAGAGCGCGAGGGGCAAAACGAGCAGGCCGAAGAATCTGAAACCCCCGCCGAATAACGGCCGGTCTCGAACAGAAGCACTGTTCGCCGGCGTCAGTCGAGACATACTACTGGTCCCCGTCCCGGGCAATACAACTGACGTCGGACGCTACTCAGTTTCTTTCTCGCTTTCCTCGGCTTCAGTCTCCATGTCTTTGCTATTCTCATCGTTCTCACCGGATTTGGCTGTAGCCTCTCCGCTTTGTTCAATATCGCTCTCGTCGATAACACGGTTCAGTTCGTCAGCAGCGTCCTGCCGGAACCCGTTAGCGTCAGACCCTATAGATACACCCACCGCGACACCAGCCTGTTCAAGCGAGAACTCTGGTCGGTCTGTGGACTTGTCCTGTTCCGGAATCGGGATGCTGGGTGTACGGCCAGTGTTTTCGGGTCTACCGGGGTTAGAATCAGGGTTCTGGTTGAACCGAGCGAGAGCGAACTCCCAGGACTCTGGGGGGGAGGCCTCGTTGTGATGCGACGCAGAGATGTCTGCGAAGCCGCACGATTCACAGACGATAGCTGTCTGGTCAACGGTCGCAAGCGTATACGTGCTGAGGTCGGATTCGCAGCGGGGACACCGCATACTAGCTCATCCGTGCCTCTGCTATACAATGGTTCCGTCAGCTATCGCCGTCTAGGGAACGAGTTATGAGATGGGCGACCGATGTTGGTGGTGATGCCGGAGATCGAGATTACGGACGCACAACAGGATGACTTGACGTCGATTCGGGAGGATCTTGAAGACGCGTTCATCGAGACGTACGGGCACATTCGTACGCAAGATGTCGTTGCCTACCTCCTCGATACATACACACCGCCGGACCAACTGGAAGACGAGCAAGGCCTGAGCCGTACCGACTACGAACGAATCGCCTCGGCTGAGTATCCGGAACTCCAACACATCGCGTCCGAGGTGCCGGAAGTTCCCGGAAGCGGGATTGAGGCCGACGAGATGCGGGGGAAGCTACTCGCAGCACTTGGAACGAGTGAACTTGCGGATCGCCTCGCGGATATCGAACCTGAAAGAAGAGCGAACGAGAGGGGTGAGGAGGCGGCCGCCGGCCCAACTATGCCAGGGGACGCGCCAGACGACGGACGTGGCGTCGCACAGCACGATACGCCGACACAAACTACACCGTCATCTGAGACCATCGAAAGCGCCGGCGCGGCCGAGTCGGACGCGGCAGCTGACGACACTCCGAGCGCCCTTTCCGCTGCCAACCGTTTGCTAACCGAACATGACGAGAAGTGGACCCGGTCAGACGAGAACGACGAACCATACGAAGTCACACTTCCCGACGGTTCAACGGTGAGCGTCCGGACGAGAGACGACGTACGAAAACTGCTGTTTCAAAACTACTGAATGGGCTTTCCTCGCGAAAACACTGTGTGACGTTGGCTCTCTCAACGGGGTTACGTCCCATCGAGCGCCTACGACTCACTATCTGAGACGTCCTCGAGGTAGCCCACCCGACACTGTGGGCAAACGTCACCGGTAAAGAACGACGATTCACTCACGGGGAGTTCGAACTCGCACCTCGGACACTGATACATCGGAACTGAGTCGTTTGTGGTACTCTCTGAGCGGTCCGCCGAGTACGAATGTCCGTCTCGATCGTTTCCAATATCCGGTTCTTCGAGGGTTTCAGACGACGGTTCTGTCGTGTCTGTAGCAGCATCATCAATGATGACTGCATCGTCGTTATTCGATGGCGTGTAGCTGTCGTCATCTGGCTCCTCTGTCTCCGACAGTATCACGGCGTCATCAGTCGTTTCCAGAAGCGTCGATTCGGTCACCGACGATGACTCGTCACTCGCCTCCACATCTGGAGCTGTTTCTGCCACATTGTCTGACGCGGCCATCGTCGATGCGGGTGATTCGTTCGGTTCCGTTTCGTCCGCTGCCTGCACCGGGTCTCTCGCTTCGGTCTTGACCTCCGCGTTCTCTCTCACCCCCGCTGGCCTCTTGTTTTCGGTTCTGTGTTCGACTTCATCCGCCCTCTCGGCATTCGCTTTTGATTCCTCTATGGTGGATATCAAGCCTTGATTCTCAGAGATATCTCGGATATGCTCACAGCGGTCGCAAGACTTGTATTCCCGAACCGTTAGAACAGTGCCACGCTGACCTTCGTCATACGACTCCTCTATCATCGACTCCCCGAAGTCGTGTCCAAATAGCTCACAACGCAGTCCCATGCACGGCCATTTGCTTCGTACGATTAAGAATGTATTCACCAGCAGTGACATCTCTGTCGCGTTAGACGCAGGTGAAAACGTGTCTGTGAGCAGTCTCGCCCCGTCGCTAAAGGGAATTACTGATAGAGACGGCTGACCCTTCAAAATATTTAGCCCGAGGAAGACGACAAGTAGCGCGGCTGGTTTCACTCATCGATACGACGACCCGAGCACCGCTGAAAGTTGGCTTTCGAATTTCTCGGCACCTATGCCAGAAATCAGCGACTTCCGCGGACATAGAGACTGAATTGAGTTGCGTTTTGTGGAGCGTGCACGGACACCCGAGTCGGTGATGGCGCTGGTCACTGGGCAACCCGTGGAGACTCAGGCAATTATCCTGGTGATCCGGGTCCGAGATCCTGCTCAGTGATTTATAAAACCGAACATTCAGTGGTGGTTGCGGGTCGCTGGAATACATTCCCGAAGAACTACCGGCTTGTAGAGGGGTTTTCAGCGACATTGCCTGTGTGAGAAACCGCTGGATAGAATCAGTTAAATTATTGTATCTTACAACCGTACGCTTGTTATATCATGATGTGGGAATTTGGACCTGTAAATTCAAGCTATACTATAAGAGAACTATTTCATGTTCTCACATAGCCGGATGTAGCGTATTCAATAGCGCGTCCGGTCTCGTTCATTTGAGATGCTCGTAGCCCCAACTCTCCAGTATTGAAGCCACAGTGTCGGGATTCTCTGCCGCCAGTTCGACGAACGCCTCACGCAGATCCGTTACCGAGACATCCTTTGATCGCATACCGAGTTCATCGGCCACGTCAGCCCTCACTTGGTCCTCTAATTCGGCGTATTCGTCACGGAGGAAAGCGACGTGTTCGTTATCTCGATCTTCTTTGACCGTCTGCCGGCGAATGACGTACGGGATTTCGTCTGTACTCATGCTGTCAGTGGTGTCGCTTTCGGATTCGGATTGAGAGCCGGCTGTCGTCTCAGGTGTTGTCTCCAGTGCCGGGTCGTCTTGCTCGTCGGTCGTATCCTCGGCGAACGGGTCCTCTCCGGGGCCTTCTTTCATTCCCGCCATTTACGCCACCTCCTCGATAGCGCCGGGTTCCGGTGGGTTCGGGGCTTCAATCCCGGCTTGTGCTTCCAGGTAGCGAGCCAATCGGTCGTATTGTGCCAACGTTTCGACCTCGTAGTCACGTCGGCGGTCGCGATGATCCCGGATGTACGTGAACGCCGAACACTGCTGTGCCCACGAACCTTCCATCAGGGAAGTACGGTCGCCGAAGATCTCTGGCGTCGAATACGGGATCTCGTTAAGGATGCGCTTCTGGTCGTTCGTTCCCTTCACGCCGACTGGGACGGCGGCAAGGACGCCCACATCGATTTCAAGCGTGTCTTCAAGCCCGGAAACGAGCTGTTCTAACCCCTCAACAGCGGCTTGGCCCTTCGCGCTCGGTTCGACTGGGATAACCAACGACCGTGTGGCGTTGATAGCGTTGTGTAGGTGTGGGCCTTCCGTCGCCGGAGGGTCACAAATCAGCACATCGTACTCGTCACGAACGCCAGCATCGGCAAGCGTGCTGAGTAACGCGGCGTGAATATTGAACGCATCCCCGACAGCGGCAGCCTGGTCCTGTTCGCGGCGGAGCCAGTCCCCGAGATCGGCGAGTTGGTTGTGTTCAGCGATGACGTCGACGCCGTGTTCAGCGGTGACGATGAGGTCCTCAAAGTCACCTTTGGGCCGGTTGATCATATGCCGGGCGAGATGGTCGACGTCTTTCGAGCGGTCCTTGTCGACGCCAAACAGCCGCGAGAGATTCCCCTCTTGCGGATCTAGTGGGACGACCAGTGGCTTGAGACCGGCGCGGGCGTGCGCAACGGCGAGGTTCGCGGCGGTCGTCGTCTTGCCGACGCCGCCGGCCTCGCTGTAGGTGCTGTATGAGAGCATAGCTGGTTGTTATAGTCTCCCGTTCAAATAACCTATTGGTTGAATCTTCTGGTTCAATCAATCGGTTCAACTAATCGATTCAACGAGGTGGTTCAATCGATTGGTTCAACCATGCAGTTCAAGTAGCAATACAAACCGGCAAAAATACTGTCAGGACACACTGCTGGCGGGTTGCGTCTGGTCATCCGGGTCGCTGTAAGAATAGTACCATGGCTTAAGTACACAACCGCACTACAGAGGAGTCGAATGGGTTCGGAGCCGGGGCCGACACACACGTCGCTAGAGACTCTGCAGGAAGCACTCCAAACGGAGCGAATCACCTACGTCGATACACTGAACGAGGATATCGGCGCGGTCGTCGAGAGCGCGGACCAGCTCGCCTTCGATTACGTCGTCGGTGATATCTCCGACTATGGTGTGTCCTCGAACGACCATGTCCACCTCGATCTGGTCCACGGGGGTTCGACGATCCACTGCGTGCTCTTTGAGTACAAACGATCGACCATCGACACCACAATCGAGGATGGGATGCAGGTAGCTGTCAAAGGCTCACTGTCGTATTACGAAGACGGGGGCAACGTTTCCGTCATCATCGAAGACATTGTGGAGGTCGGTGAGGGTACCTACCAGCAGATCTACGAGCAAAACAGGGAACTGCTGGACTCGGATGGATTGCTCGATCCGGAGCACAAGCAAGCCCTGCCGGACTTCCCAGAACGAATCGGGATCGCGACCAGTGCGACGAGCGATGCCCGTATGGATGCAATCACCAGTATTCACGAGCGGTATCCCGACGTTGATATCGTCGTCCAGAACACGAGCGTTCAGGGCGACAACGCGATGATGTCGATCATGGGTGCGATAAGTAAACTCGATGACGACCCGTTGATCGACGTTATCGTTCTTACTCGTGGTGGTGGGTCCGACAAGCATCTCCGGGTGTTCAACGAAACGCCGCTCTGCCGTGTTATCCACAAAACCGAGACACCAATCGTAGTTGGGGTCGGCCACGAGAACGACCGAACACTGGCCGATGAAGTGGCTGACAGACGAGTGATGACACCGACCGAGGTGGGCACCATCGTTCCGGAGCGGACAACACTAGACGCGGAACTAGAAACGCTCGAAGAGCGTTTCAACACAGCCTACACAGAGACCGTCGAAACGACGCTAGAGATGATGGATTCCCGACTCACCCAAGCCTACAGACGGACCGTCGAATCCGATCTGTCCTCGTTCGAAGCCGAGCTTGACCGCACATACGACACGCACGTTCGCGATGAACTGACCGATTTCGAGAACCGGCTAGAGCAAGCACGAACCCAGTACGATCAGCAGCGGAAACGAAAACAGGCGGCCGCAGCCCATCGCCGCCAGCGTCGACGGCTGCTGCTTGTCCTGCTCGCGCTGGGCCTGCTTGTTGTGGCTCTGCTCCTGTACATTCTGCTTCCACTATGAAAGACGAGACAATCGCCGACAAGACCGAGCGGCTCGAACAGATTATCGAACAGCTCGAAAACGGAGACGTCTCGCTGGAACGGGCGAACGAACTCCATGCTGAGGGAACGGAACTGATCGCCGAACTCGAATCAGAACTAGCTGTTGGTGATGGCGAGGTTATCGACCGCTGAAGCCAGGTTGTGACTGTGTTGTGCTGTGGGACCCCTCTCCACGAAACCGCCCGAGAAGTACACTTCAGGCACAGCCTCCGTTCCGATTAATTCGTCAGCCAGCCGAGTGAGTCATTGTGTTGCCGGAGATACGTTGGCGCGACGTTGCCGTACAGTTGGGGGACTGACTCACCAGTTCGGTCGACGATTGTCTGTTCCAGCAGGTCACTGTCGGTCTCGGAGTCAGGACTGACGTGCAGCCGATAGTTGCGGCCGATAGTGAATAGTTCGGGGTCGAAGGCTGCGTGGTGAATCTTGCTGAGTGGCAGGACATTGGTGGGACCGCCCGAGTCTGTGGCTAGTCGCCTCAGCCGCTTCTGAATCCGGTGAGAAGACCGACAGTAATAATTTTGCTTGTAATAACCCAGAAATAGATGCCCTCCACACGACGTCGCTTTCTCGGATTAGCCGCCTTGGGAGTTACCGGTTCAGCCGGCTTCACGTCTCTCGATACGCGGGCGTACACTGGTAGTCAATCACCCACCGACTGGCCGATGGGCCGATACGATCCTCCCGGAACCGGGTACAACCCCACAGTATCAGGTCCAAAGGACAATGTGGCAGTTGCGTGGACACACAGGGCACCGGATTGGTTTCGGGGGAGTACCCAACCGATCCGTCGCGGGAAGACGCTATACGTCGGTGGCAACGGGCTGCTTGCGCTCGATACCGAGACTGGAAAACGACGATTCAGCTTCCAGGGGCCGTATCACTCAAGTCCAGCAATCGCCCCAGCCTCAAGCTATCAGACAAAGACACTCGGTATAGCCGGTTTAGCTGGTATTTACGGGCTTAACGCGAATGGCGGATGGGAACTCCCCTTCACAGATATGAGCGTAGGTGGCGAGCGATGGACAGGACCACAGTCGTCCAGGCCCGGTTTCTTCGGGCCGGCCGAGTCAACAACTCCAGTCACTGTGAACGGGACGATATACACGGCACTACCTGGGACGAACTCGGTCGTAGCACTGAATCCGAACAATGGGAAAGTTCTATGGCAGCGAACGCATCACAAAGACGAGTCGGTCAGCGGGATGTTCAACAGACCCGCGGTAGACGACGGCATCGTGTTTGTCACCGCGTGGCCCCAACAGGCCACTGCGTATCGTGCCGATACTGGTGAGCAACACTGGCACCGTGAACTCGAAGAAATGACAGTTCTGCCGCCAGTGGCGACAGACGAGGGCGTCGTCATTCCGACGCGTGAGTCAGTTCAGTTGCGTGCCCGATCCGATGGTGCGCTCCTGTGGGAACGCAACCTCGACGGGAATGTGACCGACAGCACGCCAGCAGTAGCCGACGGGACGATATTCGTTGCCGATGAGCGGGAGTCACTGTACGCGCTCTCGCTGGCAACGGGCGAGACACGGTGGACAGTTCCGTTCGACGGAAAAACGACGCCGGTTGTCGCTGACGGTCGCGTCTACGCTGTGGACTCACTCTGGGCACTGGAGGCGTTCGACGTCGCCACGGGTGAGAAACAGTTCGAGTACCATCCTTCGGAAGTACCTCTCTCCCCACCGATGGTCGGGGATGGTATGCTGTATCTGGCGAATCGTGGCCGAGTTCTCGCACTGGAGGAAGCATAATGCCCGGAAACGAGGAGGCTGGAAACGAGACGGTGTCTTCACTTGGACACTCGTCCCCGACGACTCAACTGTCTACCCTGGGCGTGCTCAAGTCTGCGCTCGGGTGCATTCGTCGCGACCCTGTGCTCGCTGTCCCATTCGCTGTCGTCGGTATGCTGGTTGCACTCGTCGACTGGCTTCGCCAGCACGATTCGGTTCCAGCGGTGCCGACCGACGCACTGGGTCAATCGGTCAGTGTCACCTACTCAGTGTTCCCGCAGGGTACTACACGAACGGTCCGCCACGTTGGTGCGCTGGTCGACCTCGAAACACGGTATCTCCTCTGGGCTGTCGGGCTTGAAGTCCTCGTTCCACTCGCTGTCGGAATCGCCGGTTGGGTGACGATTACACGAGTACTCGATACGCACTCTGGCCCCCGTGCGTTGAGCAGGTATATCGCACTGGCTGCGGTCGTCTCCATCCCGAAGCTGTTGGGCGGTTTCTCGGTAGATATCCCTGGTTTCCTGTTCGGACTGCTGCTGTTGGCGGTGGCTCTGTTCGTCCTGACCCGTCTGTTCCTGCTCCCTGCGTTGCTAGTCACTGGCAGTAGCTTTGTGACGGCGCTCAGGCAGAGCTATCATCGAGCACGGGGGCAGGGCATGACCATCGCCGGTCTCATCGTCCTTATTGGCCTCGCCTACTGGGGCCTCGCGACCGTACCGGTCGCCGGCGGCTTTCTGAGTACTGCAGTAGTGGCACCGATCCACGCGGTTGCGATCGGAACCGTCTTTTCGACCGGCTCCGGTGAGACACCCTCAATCCCAGCCGACCATATCGCATCGAGAGACACACGCTCAGACGAGAGCCAGTAACGGCGTTCGCGTGGTCTCTCTTGTAACCAGTCATCATCAAGCACAGAGTGAGCTACCACTGATTCCTCCATCTTCCTTGAAGGTCACACTGTGTTTCTGACCAGTTCGGGGACACGTCCGCATTCTTGTATAGACGTGTGTCTCGTTATCGGAGATCTTCTCGCCGAGGTACACCGTCACATCCCCACGCGCCCACCCATCAATCGTGGTCGTCACCGTCTCGCCGGGAGCGACGGTGATCTGTTGTATGGGGACCCCATCGTCAGCGAATGTGACGTTTCGATCCCCATCCGGCCAGACCAACTGCGAGAGCGTCTTGAGCCTGCGTTCGCCATCTCTGGTCGTGACCTCGAAATTCATGTACATCGCCTGCTCGCTGCTTTCGACAGTGTACGCTGACAGTTGATACGCTGTCGTGTCGTTATTTTCAACAGTCAGTGTGGGTTGGACGGATCCAAAGACGGTATCATACTGGACATAGCCAAGCACAAGCGCCGATCCGAGAAGGAGCGCGATCATTCGACGGGAAACCATCCGTAGGATTGTGTTCCAACAGGAAACAGAATATCATTCCGATTGTCTCATCCGGATGTCACGCCGGAGTTGACAAATCAAGACCGAACCAGCGATTCGGATCGAGATTGCTGCTGACGGGCAAGGGATTCCCGCAGAAAACGGGACGTATTACCGCTGAGGAAGATACGGCCCTCGAACACAGTACTGGTAGGGATTGTACTGATTTGCTGGACTGTCTCCGTACTCGATGTGACAGTCGAACGAACGGATGACTTCTTCCTCCCATGCTAAATCAGGAACGCAGCCGATCATGTGCGTTCTGTCTGTCCCCGTAATGTCGATAAACTCACATGGATTTAATACACTTCAGTGACAATTGTGCGGTATGGTTGCTCAATCGACACAACGACAAGACTCGTTTTTTACGCTTCCATCGCATCCAGTGGGATACCTCGCAATCGTAGCCACGCTTACCACTGCTGGCATCCACTTACTGCTCGGCCCACGTGTCATGGGATTCAGTCAGACATTAGGGACGCTGTTTATTCTGAATGGACTTGGATTTCTTGGCGGGGTCCTCCTATACAGTAGCCGATACTGGCGACCCGAGCTGTACCTTGTCGCTGCGGGATACGCCATTGTCACTATTCTCGCACTGTTTGCGTTCCAGGGGTTCAGCTTTGACGCGTTCTATATGCAGGGGAACCTGAATCCGCTTGCTGTCGCGGCGAAGGTAGCTGAGGCTATCCTCGCCCTCTGTGCCGTCTACTTATATAGAACATCAGCTCCATGAGAAGGCCATATTGATCGTCCATAGAGTTCCGCTACGGGAGTAAACCCTTCAACGATATACTGTTTTCAAGGCTATCAAAGAATTTGTGACCGTCTCAACCGAGGGATTGGTTCAAATTTGGGGTGACGTTCGTCGTCTTCAATCGAGTAATACTGTAGTGGCACCGATTCGGGGAGAGCACGTAGCATGTGAGTAAAATATCAACAATCATATGAATAGACAGATAGACAGATGTCCCTTCTATTGGCTCTGGTGTTGGATACGCTCCGTCAATCGGCTTTCTTGCTCTCAAAGTCATCGTCGACTCCGAGAGTAACAAAAATAAGTGTCGCGACTGGTCTGGACAGGTATGGAGATCGTGGAGCTCTCAGCAAACGAGCCTGCTGTCCGGCGCTTTATCGAGGAGCTCTGGCTACCGTACTACCGCGAACTCGAGGCGACTGTCGATGCCTTCTTACTCGCCGACGATGTCGACCTCGTCGCGGAGGAACTTCCGTTCCGCGTCAATCGCCTTGACTCGGAGGAGTACCGAACGTGGCTCGCCGTCGATGGATTCACTGACGGTACTCCTCTCGCCGATGTCGATGGTGAGTTTGCCGGGTATATCGCGGCCGAAATCGACGAAGCGCCGAGTGTCTTCGACCGCCCCGACCGACTGTTCATCTGTGATATCTACGTTCACGAACCGTATCGCGGAACCGGACTGGCTGACGACCTGTTCGACCGTATCAGAGACTGGGCACGCGATGCCGGGTGCGAGGAGTTCAGCCTCGATCCACACGTAGACAACGACCGAGCCATCGCTTTCTACGAAAAGCTCGGGTTCGAAAGGACACAGTATCACATGGTGGCTAGCGTAGACGACTAATATCATTTTACAAATAACAGAATAGTGGTATTTTCACTTGCTATCTATAGCTGCCTGAGAGTAATGTCTCTTTTAATCCGCTCAGTCCCGACTGTTCTAATGAAGTTATTCGAGGGTGTACTCGACCCAGTCTGACGGCTGTCGACACTGAATAGTACCGGGCGGCAGAGTATAACTTCTCAGTAATCTAAACAGTCGCTACAACGGCTGGCCCCAGGTGACGCTGGTGTATCGCACTCTACACAGGTATCGACAGCAATGGTCGCTGCCGAACCCGAGTTAGAGTTTTGTGTAAAACGTGCTCAGAGCCACTGAAGCATATCAATAAGCATCGCTCTCTAACTATCTGAAGTCATTTATGGATAATCTAATGAATAGGATAGTGCCAGCTGTACCACATCGACGCTGGTAATAACATCGCCGATGTATCGAGCGGCGGTCTCGCGGGAGGGGGGAAGGGACGGGTACTGACATTCTTCGCCACTGTTCTGATGACATTCACTCGCGCCATGCTGAGACACCTGCAGGTCTCTGTGATCACTCACATTTGACCGGAGACGCCAATAGTGACAGCAACAGTGCTAACAATCGGACGAATACGATACAACCTTTGCCGTTCTTTGGAGGGAAAATGGTGGGCTGCAATGGGCACCTTGCGTAGCGCCCACCATTCTGCATGTCAGAGGCACGGCTGGGTTCTGGACCCGAGAAACCCAGTCAGATGACCAGCAGTCAGGGGAGCTCGAAGCGGGGACCAGAACCCATTCGGATGTGACATACGCCTCATAAATATCCTTTTTGGAACCACGATACCAAATGCCATGTTTCCATTCACCTGCGATAATAGCCAGCCCTACACCGTACCGATGTTTCCATTGGCGTACGCGCTTGGACGTACAACAATACCCTTAGATCAGCTGTGTCCACTAGCAGATTGGTGGTTGCTAGGGGTTGGAGAAACGGTATGCAACCCACCATCCGAAGTTGTCTACTTCGACGACGGGCTCTAGCCCTGCACCAATCGATGGGATGGGTGAATCCAATGAAATTGGACAGGGCACAAAACCTACTTGATGCTGACATGAGTGGTCACGAAAACATCTGTGATATCATCGCTGTCTGTCGGTTTTCGCTGTATCACAGCTCACTCAACAATGAAGTTCAATTAGACACTGACACGCTTGTACGACTCTTGGGTCCAAGCAGCACAGGATGGGAGAGATGATGTGCAGTTGGGGGGAGCGGCGTGCTACACACCATTGGAAGTCGTCATCCACGACAGCGGGTTCTGGATCCGGGCCAATCGGTGAATCGGATACGATTCAGGGGGAAGTGGAGTGGGGACCAGAACCTAACTAACCGGTATGTGCTTGGTATCAAAAAAACTTACCACTCAGTTTGATAGTCTACCAATCCGACAGCTACTGCGGTTCCACCGTCACCACCAGAAGGTGGCCCGATGCCTACCCAACCGAGCGTTGGCGAGATCGGGACTCGTCGCCTGTTCTCCCGTTCAAAATGCTTAAATCTGATTTTGATACTACGCTCGGCCTAATACGCGACGACCGTAATTCGGGAATGCAATGGTGACAGTCTCCGCATTCAAAGATGGATCCGCTGCCCTCCGGGAAAACCCGATCCTGTTCGTCGCCGGCCTCCTCCTCGGGGCCGTAAGTCAGCTCCAGTACGTGGACCACCTGATCGAATCACCACTACTATCGGCGGGTGTCTCGCTCGTATGGCTCATTGTGTTCCCGCTCGTTCTTGGTGGCTTCATCGGAACCGCTCAGGCCGCGATTGAAGGATTTGACCCGCCGCTCACCCAGTTTTTCATTGAAGCGCGGACACACTACTTCCCGCTTCTGCTTGCAACTGTGTTGTACGTACCTCAAGAGATTGTCTCGTAAACGCAGTTCTCCAGACAGAAACAGGACAGGACTTAGAGGGCCAGACAGCACAGCGGCTTCATTTGTTTTGGATACGCTCCGTTGGATCAACTCCTCAACATGCGTTCGGAGTGATCACTCGATTTCTAACTGACTACTTCCGCCGCCTTCCTCGCTATCATTTTCGTCCCATTCGAGTTCGAATTCGACACTTAATTCAGTCATATTGTCTGCCGGCCCTTCACGTTCGGCTTTGACCTCGAAGGTCGGTCGGGCAGGGGGAGTTAGCGTTACAGACTCGGAGCCCGCTTTCAGATTGATAGCGTTTCCGGTGTCGAGATTATCGGCAACTTTCCGGAGGTACGATGCGATCTCTTCTCGGCTCTGGTCACTTTCTGACTTGAACAGGACTTCTTCGGGCATACGAGAAGTGCTACACAGCCAGTTACAATAAACCCGTCCGCCGTCTGACTACACTGAGACAGTTTCGATGGTCCTTCTCGAACCAGTTGGTGGACTTGGCAGCACACATCAGAAAAAATCTCGTCTCTTCTCAGCGCTGTACGATTGTCTTAGCGCTGAAACATCTATAGTCTGACGGCCAAGTGATGACAGAGCTTCCGTTTCATGGACTTGATCTCGGCAGAGTCTATTTTCCGGCGGGGGGAGACAGGCCACGTGAAATCAACCGGTTCCGGGTTTGGGCTCTTCTTTGTTGATTCGATGGTCGAAGAATACGGCGGCACCGTCTGGGTTGAGGACAACGAACCGACGGGTGCGGTATTCGTCATCGAACTACCGCTCCCGGAGGCACAATGACACAGTCATGCGCACAACCAGTTGTGCTCGTCGTCGAGGACGAAACAGACATTGCCGATTCATACGAACTCTGGCTGAATAATGCGTATGAAGTCTATCGGGCAGAAACCGGTGAAGTAGCACTTTCGAAGCTCGACGAACTTGCGGTCGACGTTGTGCTATTAGACCGGATGCTACCCGGCGTATCCGGTGATGAAGTGCTCGACGAAATCCGAAAACAAGGCTATAGATGTCGGGTGGCGATGGTTTCGGCTGTCCAGCCTGGTATCGACGTTGTCGAGATGGGGTTCGACGGATACATCACGAAACCCCCGGACAAAGAGGAGTTACGAGAGACGGTGGAGCGATTGCTCGCTCGCTCGACGACGAGTTGCAGGAATACTATTCACTGGTCGCCCGGAAGTCAGCATTACAGTCAGAATTCTCTGATGAGGAGTTAGCGAAGAACACAGACTACCAAGCACTCGTCAAATGCATCGAGACGCAGCGGGCGTTGATCGATACGTCGGTTCCGGACTTGGCATCTGATACCGATTTCGTCGGTGCCGTGCGCGAGATCGAGGATCAGTCCGAAACCACCGACGAGTATGATGGCCAGTCTTGGGGGACTGAACCAGAGTAAGTCAAATGTACGATATAAATAGCAGTCTTCCTGACGGAGTGCCGTCCGAGATTCAGCCGGGTACAAATCTCCTGATAAAAAGTCCCCCGATGATTGGGAAGCAGGATCTTGCGCTGGAATTGTTGGCGAAGGGGTTTGACGATGGTGACGGCCTACTGTGTATCACAACGAGCGACAGTCCTAGTGTACTCACAGAATCCCTCGCACAACACGTAGAATCACCAGACTGTGACCAGATAGGAATCGTTAGCTGTTCGGGCCGAGAATCATCACATACACCGGATGGTGTTGACACGGAATTTGTGTCATCACCGAGTGATCTGACAGGGATCAGTATTGGAACGGTGAAAATCCTCAACTCTTTCACCAACCAGAACATATCATTAATACGCCATGGAGTACTATCGGTCAGCACGCTCCAACAATATCTCGAAACCCAATCAGTATTCAAATTTTTACATATTTACACGTCCAGAGTGAGCGATACGGATGGACTAGGTATCTACACGCTCAATAGTGCCACACAGAATTCGGAGGTCATAAACACTATATCGAGCGAATTCGATGGAATAATAGAACTCCGCGAGACAGCAGAGGGGTCCCGCGAGGCCCGTCTTACGGGCATCCCTACAGCCTCCCGGAATTGGTATACATATTGATTGATGTTCTGAGAACAAAAGGCTCTACCGAGTACTATAATCGACACTAACGACCGTTTTTCTCGTTCAGTTAGGAACGTTTACCTGATTAATAAAATAGTGCCTACTGTCGCTATACCGACATCGATCGATTGATAATCAGATATTTCTATTAGAGGAATATATTACTACTTAAATAAAATTAAATATCCATATTTAGTTTTAACATCATATGGCCATTCGATATCTACCAATATGGATGGTAAATACGTATATGTTGGTCTTATAGAAGAACAGTACAACAGGGCTGGATCCTTGATGAGCAAGAGAGTATTAAACTGACTTAGAATTATGTCCGTATGGAGACGGTATTCTATAACATCAAATGTGGTATCTGACGTTATCGATGTTGGAAGTATCAAGCGTCTCGTCGGGGACTTGGAATAGGCCGCCCGCATATTGGGGTCGCTCCAGTTAGCGTATTCTGTAATCTAAACGCTTTCCGGAATAACACCATTCTGTTTTATATTATGGAACATTATGAGCTCCGTATTTTAATACGAGATATATAATAAGAATTTAAGTATTGGCAGCCCGCTGATTTACGTATTTTTGACCGGTATAAGTGAGATTGGCTTAATCCGAACCCAACCTAACAAAAGTACTATTGTTATATATGCGTTCCATATAGGTGAACAGCTGACTGCTGGCCCATGCGTACTAAGCCGACGATGAGTCGTATAGCCCGAGTGAACTTCTGCGTAGCTCGAAAAAGCATACTGTATCCCGGCTTTGGACTCTAATTGGGTAACATTATACTTAAAAGGTCTCTGTAGTTTCAGTACACTGTGCTGCATTTCACGGATATCGGAAGCTCCGGTGAAGGTCGTAGACGGTGGCTTTGAGGATAATTTCACGGAACTCAACCCACCAGCTTCGCGCACGTACGGTACTGTACGAGCGTGCGTTTGATGCTTGAGAAGACGGTTTCAGACAGTGATCGCCGGTGGTACCGATCACTGTCCATGCGAGCGTGTGAGCGGGGAGTAGAACGGACGGTGGTCACTTTCAACGCTCGGACGTGGTCGTCTGTGCGGTTGGCGTAGTGTCGGCTTGGCTGGTCCCGTTCAAAGCCGGTTGCGTCAATAGCAGCATGGCCTGTGCATTTCTCGGCTGACGCGCCGAGAAACTACGCCATGTTTCGGTCGGGCTGACTGTCGCCACGGACATTACAGAGCCACACTCGCTTGGGCTCTCAATGTCGATTCACCGCGACAGTGGGTGTGGTCGCAGTAATGCTGGGAACCGCTGTGCGCTAATTCGAGTCGCGTGATACCACGCCGCCACCCGGAACTGTTTTTATCATGGGCCTGGATTTCCGTCTGTCGCATGAGCTACGCAGACCTACGAGACCCGAATGCAGAGTACACCATGCGCGATCTCTCGGCGGAGACGATGGGACTCACCGATTCCCGCGGCGAGAGGCGCGACGTGGAGATCACCGACGTCCAGACAGTAATTGTCGACGGGAACTACCCGTGGACGCTCGTTCGAGTGTATACGGACGCCGGCGTCGCCGGTAACGGCGAGGCGTACTGGGGCGGCGCGATCCCGGAGATCATCGAGCGGCTGAAGCCGTTCGTCGTCGGCGAGAACCCGCTGGACATCGACCGCCTCTACGAGCACATGGTCCAGAAGATGTCCGGCGAGGGCTCCGTCGCCGGAAAGGACATCGCCGCCATCTCCGGTATCGAACTGGCCCTACACGACGTGGCCGGGAAGATCCTCGACGTGCCGGCTTACCAGCTGCTGGGCGGGAAATACCGCGACGAAGTCCGGACCTACTGTGACTGTCACACCGAGGAGGAGGCCGACCCCGATGCCTGCGCCGACGAGGCCGAGCGGGTCGTCCACGAACTGGGCTACGACGCGCTGAAGTTCGACCTCGACGTACCCTCTGGCCACGAGAAGGACCGCGCGAACCGCCACCTCCGCCAGCCCGAAATCGAGCACAAGGCCGAGATTGTCGAGAAGGTCACCGAGCGGATCGGTGACGCCGCGGACGTGGCCTTCGACTGCCACTGGGCCTTCGCGAGCGGGAGCGCCAAGCGCCTCGCACGCCGCCTCGAACAGTACGACGTCTGGTGGCTGGAAGACCCCGTCCCGCCGGAGAATCACGACGTGCAGCGCGAGGTGACACAGTCGACAGGGACGCCAATCGCCGTCGGCGAGAACGTCTACCGGACCCACGGCCAGCGCCAACTCATCACGGACCAGGCCGTTGACATCATCGCGCCCGACTGTCCGAAGGTCGGCGGGATGCGCGAGACAGCGAAGATCGCCACGCTAGCGGACATGTTCTACGTACCGGTGGCGATGCACAACGTCTCCTCGCCCATCGGAACGATGGCCTCCGCACAGGTCGGTGCGGCGATCCCGAACGCCCTCGCTGTCGAGTACCACTCATACGAACTGGGCTGGTGGGAGGACCTCGTCGAGGAAGACAACCTCATCGAGGACGGGTACATGGGTATCCCCGAAGAACCTGGGCTCGGCTTGACGCTCAACTTCGACGCTGTCGAGGCACATCTCGCTGATGGGCAGGAACTCTTCGATGAGTAGTGGACTGGCGGTTTCGGGAGGAGTATACCACAGCGGGTCTGACTGAACCGTCCCGATCTTGTGTGGTTTGGTCTTCCACAGTCGTTCTCAGACCGGTGATAGCACTGTGTGGTCACACTGATCGCGGGTGGGTATTATCTCGCTGACTCGGACCGAGCTTTCGCGTGCGTCGCACGCGTCTGCGTTGTCGAAGAAAATCGACTCGAACTTCGTCCCTTCATCCCCCACTGGTATGGGTATTCTGCCCGCTGTTTTACAGGATTAACTATTATTGTCGTATAATATTCCGGTAGATTTATTTGTATTACCCGCACTGTAGAATAGTATATGTCAGATAATGACAGGCCCAGTGTGGGTATAGACAGGCGGAAGTACATGGCGGCGCTCAGTGCTGGGATTGCCGCAGGTGTCGCGGGCTGTTCGGGTGACGGTGGCGACGGCAGTAGCGGCGACGGCAGTAGCGGTGACGGCAGTAGCGGCGACGGTGAGAGTACAAGCGGTGACGGAAGCAGTGGCAGCCAGTGGTCGAACACGCTCGAAGTCCTCCACGGGTGGTCCGGTGGGGACGGTGAAGCGGCGATAACCGCCCTCATCGAGACGTTCAACGAGGAATACCCCGACATGGACACCGACTTCCAGGCCGTCGGGGCGAGCGCGAACGTCAATCTCAACGCGACGATCCTCCGACGAATGGTCAACGGGAACCCGATGAGTTCCTTCGCCAACTGGCCGGGTAACAACCTCGAACGCTACCGCGGCAATCTCAAGGACCTCGAAGCCGACGTTTGGGACGCCGAAGGGTACAAGGACATCATGCAGAGCCGGGCGGTCGAGCTGTGTACGTTCAACGACCAGATGCCTGCCGTCCCGCTTGGCTCCCACCGGATGAATAACCTGTTCTACAACATCTCGGCGTTCGAGGAGGCCGGCGTCGATCCGGAGAGCCTCGACGGCATGGACGCGCTGATTGACGCCCTCGACACGATCGATCAGGAAACCGACATCACGCCGATGGGGCAGGCCATGGTCGCCCCGTGGACCGTCCTTCAGCTATGGGTGCAGGTGCTCCAGAGCCAGGCCGGCGTCGACGCGTACATGGACTTCATCGAGGGCAACGGCGACCGGCAGGCGCTCATCGACTCGCTGGAACTCGTCAAGGAGATCCAGCAGAACTACATCACGAACGACGCCTCTACCTCCAGCTTCACGGACATGGGCGGCAAGATGATCTCGGGGGAAGTCGCCTGTATGCACCAGGGGAACTGGCTCGCCGGCCAGTTCCGTACCGACGACTCGTTCAACTTCGGGGAGCACTGGGACTGGATCGCGTTCCCCGGAACCGAAGGCACGTACACGTACCACATCGACGCGATCGTCGCCCCGGCGAGCAACCCCAGCGAGGAAGAGACGATCGCGTGGCAGAAGTTCGTCGGCACGAAGAAGGCCCAGATCGCGTTCAACAACCTCAAGGGCTCCGTCCCGCTACGGACCGACATCGACCCGAACGAACTCGGCGACTTCATCGGGCTGACCTACGAGGACCTTACCAGCTCAGAGTCGTATCCGCCGACGCTCGCCCACGGCCTCGCTGTGACGCCCGAGCAGATGGGTAACTGCAAGACGGCGATGAGCGAGCACATGATGGGGCCGTACGACGTTGAAGCCGCCGCCGACGGTCTCCTCAACGCCGTTTCGGAGTAAGCAACGACGGACCGAACAATTTACTTCGGTAACACGATTCATCCAATTTATGGGTACTACTGACACAACAGAATCAACGAAACCGCGAACGGAAGAGGTCGGCTGGGAGACGAAGGTTCGCTACTTCCTGAACAACGACCTCGTCCGGTCGTCGCCGTACTGGGGGATCCCGTTCCTCCTGATGGGGATCGCCGTGTACGGCGGCATTGGCTTCAACACCGCCATTTCGTTGACAGACGCTCGCGGGTTGGGGGCACCGGATTACAGCCTCTCCAACCTTGATTTCGAGATGTACACGCAGGCGTTGGGGAGTAGCGCGTTCCTGAGTGCGGCCCAGAACAACCTCGTGTTGCTGATCGTTTTCACGACGATCTGTCTACTGCTGGGGCTGTTTCTCGCTATCCTGCTTGATCAGGGGATCAGGTACAACAACACGGTGCAGACGATCTACCTGCTACCGATGGCGCTGTCGTTCGTCATCACGGCGCAGGTGTGGCTCTGGATTTACAACTACGACTTCGGGTTGATGAACATCATCACGAGAGCCGTCGGTATCGGCCCCGTCGACTGGATCGGGAACCCGTCTATCGCCCTCGGATCCGTGATATTCGCCCTTATCTGGCAGTTCAGCGGCTACACGATGGTCGTTTACCTGGCCGGACTCCGGTCGCTGCCCGACGATCAGTTCGAAGCGGCACACGTCGACGGCGCGAGCACGCTCAAGACGTACATCCGGATCATCATCCCGCAGATGAAGGAGGCGTCGGTCAGCGCGGCCGTCGTGCTGATGGTGTTCGCCCTGAAGGCGTTCACGTTCCTGTATGCACTGACCGGCCGCTACCGGCCGCCAAACGGGACTGACATCCTAGCGACGCTGATGGTCCGCCAGGCGTTCAAGCTCGGGAAGTGGGCGTACTCGGCCGCTATCGCCACGTACCTCCTGATCCTGGCGCTGGGGGTCATCGCCCCGTACCTCTACTACCAGTACAGACAGGGGAGTCTCTGACAATGGCCAGCTCATCATCCGACCAGACGTTCGACGTGGCATCGCTCGTCGAGGACTACAGCCTCTACCGCATCAGCCAGTACGTCCTGGTCGTCCTGTTCATCGGGTTCTTCCTCGCGCCACTGGAGACAGGCCTCATGACGGCGTTCAAGACGAACCGCGCCGTCGCGGAGACCATCCCGCTCATGCCGCCGCTGGCCGAGGGGTTCACGCTCGACAACATGACGTTCGCGCTGGACGCGCTCTCCGGTGCGTTCTTCAACTCCCTGTTCATGGCGATCCCGGCGACGATCGGGAGCGTCCTGTTCGGGAGCATGGCCGCCTACGGCCTCACGATGGTCGATTGGCGCGGGCAGCTGGGCGTCCTCGTGTTGTTCCTCGTCGGTATCTTCCTGCCGTACCAGGCGGTGCTGGTCCCGCTCGCGCGGTTCTGGAACAACATCTTCCCGCTCGCGTCGATGGTCGAGCCGATCTTCGTCGCACTCCCGATCCTCCAGAGCTATCACGCGAACCTCGTGCCGCTTATCATCACCCACATCGCGTACGGGATCCCGATCTGTACGATCCTCTTCCGGTCGTACTACCAGGGGCTCCCGACGTCGTACGTGGAGGCGGCGAAGATCGACGGCGCGTCGATCACGAAGATCTACCGCCGGATCATCCTGCCGATCTCGAAGCCGATGTTCGGCGTGGTGTTCATCTACCAGTTCACCCAGATCTACAACGAGTTCCTCTTCGCGTTTACGCTCATCACCGGGTCGGACACGCCCGAGGCCGTCGTGACGCTGATTCTCCCGGCCGTGGGGGCATCGACCTCCGGCGTCGACTTCGGCATCCGGATGTCGGCGGCGTTCCTCGCGGCGCTGCCGACGCTCATCATCTACGTCGCGTTCGCTGAACAGTTCGCGAAAGGACTGAAGACTGACGCATAACAATGGGACGAATAGAAATCTCACACATGACGAAGCGGTTCGGCGACACGACGGCAGTCGAGGACCTCTCCCTCGACATCCCCGACAGCGAGTTCCTCGTGCTGGTCGGGCCGTCGGGCTGTGGCAAATCGACGACGCTACGGTGTATCGCCGGCCTGGAATCCCCGACCGAGGGGAGCATCTACATCGGCGGCGAACACATGAACTACCGGGTGCCACAGAACCGGGACATCGCGATGGTGTTCCAGGACTACGCGCTGTACCCGCACATGACCGTCCGGGAGAACATCCGGTTCGGCCTGGAGGAGGAATCGGGGTACACGTCTGAAGAGCGCGACGCGCGCGTCGAGGAGATCGCAGACCTGCTCGGCATCTCGTCGATGCTCGACCGGAACCCGGATGAACTCTCCGGCGGCCAGCAACAGCGCGTGGCGCTGGGTCGGGCTATCGTCCGGGACCCCGAAGTGTTCCTGATGGACGAGCCGCTGTCGAACCTGGACGCGGAGCTTCGGGCGCAGATGCGGACCGAGCTCCAGCAATTGCAGAACCGGTTCGACGTGACGACGGTGTACGTCACGCACAACCAGACGGAGGCGATGACGATGAGTGACCGTATCG
Source organism: Haloarcula japonica DSM 6131 (assembly GCF_000336635.1). GTDB lineage: Archaea > Halobacteriota > Halobacteria > Halobacteriales > Haloarculaceae > Haloarcula > Haloarcula japonica. The sequence goes on from NZ_AOLY01000040.1 coordinate 141,864, forward strand.
CCGTGCTGAACAAGGGCAAACTCCAGCAGGTCGGCGAACCGCTGGAACTGTACCACGCCCCGGAGAACCGGTTCGTCGCCGGCTTCATCGGCGAGCCCTCGATGAACTTCGTCGAGGGCCGACACCGGAACGGGACGTTCACCAGCGAGTTCTTCGAGTACCCCTTCGACAGCGGGATCCGCGACGACGTCGGCGACACCAGCGACGTGGTGCTCGGCGTCAGGCCGGAGGATATCGACCTGAAACGGCTTCCCGAAGGTGGGTCGAGCGGCCTCGCGGACCACGAGTTCCGGATGACCGTCTCCGTCGTCGAACCCCACGGCGACCGGAACGTCGTCCACCTCCGACACCCCGAGGACGCGTCGGAGTCCGAAACGATACACGCACTCACTCCGGGGACCACCGTCGTCGATGCGGGAACCGATGTGGTCGTGTCGGTCGATCCGGACACCGTCCACGTCTTCGACGCGGCCACCGGCGAGGCGTTACACAACCGCCGTCTCGAATCCGAAGTGGAGGTGCACAATGTCTGAGCTGTCCCTCGACCACGTGACGAAGGTGTACCAGGACGACGACGAGGAGATCGTCGCCGTCGACGACATCTCTGTCGACATCGAGGACGAGGAATTTCTGGTACTCGTTGGGCCGTCGGGCTGTGGCAAGTCGACGACGCTTCGGATGATCGCCGGCCTCGAGACCATCACTGAGGGCGAAATCAGGCTCGGCGGGACCGTCATCAACGACGTGGACACGCAGGACCGCGACATCGCGATGGTGTTCCAGTCCTACGCCCTGTACCCGCATCTGACGGCCCGCGGGAACATGTCCTTCGGGCTCGAAGAGTCGACGGACCTGCCGGATGCCGACATCGAGGAGCGCGTCGAGGAAGTGGCGTCGATGATGGGCATCGACGACCTGCTTGACCGCAAGCCGGGGGAGCTCTCCGGCGGCCAACAGCAGCGGATCGCGCTGGGGCGGGCCATCGTTCGGGACCCCGAGTTGTTCCTGATGGACGAGCCGCTGTCGAACTTGGACGCGAAGCTCCGGGCGGAGATGCGGACCGAGCTCCAGCAGCTCCAGCGACAGCTCGGCGTGACGACGATCTACGTCACCCACGACCAGACGGAGGCGATGACGATGAGCGACCGCATCGCCGTGATGGACCAGGGCGAACTCCAGCAGGTCGGCGAGCCGCTGGAGCTGTACCACGATCCGAACAACATGTTCGTGGCCGGCTTCATCGGCGAGCCCTCGATGAACTTCCTCCACGGGGCGTACAGCGACGGAACGTTCGTCAGTGACCTGTTCGAGTACCCGCTTGGGCGTGCGATCGAGGACGCGGTTTCCGGGACCTCGGAACTGGTGCTCGGCATTCGGCCGGAGGAGATCGAAGTTCTCGACGACGCGGCTGTCGGCGACGACCCGGCACACGAGTACGAGATGCACGTCACCGTCGTCGAGCCGATGGGCGACCAGAACGTCGTCCACCTCTCGCGCCCGGGGACCGACGACATGTCCGACAACCTCGTCGCCGTGACCGAGGGCCTCCGGGACGTGGCCGAGGACAGCACCGCGACGGTCCGGCTTCCGTCCGACGCCGTCCACTTCTTCGACGGGGCCACCGGTGTATCGCTGCACAACCGACAGCTCGACCTCACCGAAGAGACGCTTCGGCTCTGAGGTCAGTTGGAGGCACTCGGTTCGTGCGGTGAAAACAGTACTGCGGGCTTACAGCGCGCTGTCAGCGAAGCCGCCGTCGACCGTCAGCACCTCGCCCGTCACGTACGACGAGGCGTCGCTGCCAAGGAACACCGCGGCCCCGACCATCTCTTCGCGCTCGGCGACGCGTCCGGCGAGCGCTCGCTCGTCGATCTTGGCCCGCTTCTCCGTGCCTTCGGCGTAGGTCTCCTTGTTCTGTGGCGTGATGACGAACCCAGGGGCGATGGCGTTGACGCGGATACCCGGCGCTAACTCCTTGGCCGACGCGCGAGTGAAGGCCTCGACGCCGCCCTTGGCCGCGGCGTAGGCCGGCAGGTCGGCCATCGACAGGCGGGCGGCGAGCGACGAGATGTTGATGATCGAGCCGTCCTCGTCCATCGCGGGGGCCAGTTCCTGCGTGACACGACGGACGCCGTCGAGGGCCACGTCGGTGACGAAGTCCCAGTCGTCGTCGCCGATGTCGAGGATCCGCTCGCGGGAGATCGCGCCCTGCGAGGCGACCACTACGTCGATCCCGCCGAACGCCTCGACGGCCGTTTCGCGGAGCTGTTCGAGCGAGTCGGCGTCAGTCACGTCACAGGTGACCCTGGCGGTGTTTCCACCCCGCTCCTCGATGGCGTCGGCGGTCTCGGCGACCGCGTCCTCGCTCCGACTCGTAGCGATAACGTCCGCGCCCTCGGTGGCGAAGCCAAGTGCGATAGCCTGTCCGATCCCGCTAGTCCCGCCGACGACAACGGCTCGCTTGTCACTGACCGATACCGGCGTGTGTTCGTAGGCAACCATACCCGTTCAGTGGACGCTTGCACACAATACGCTTTTGGGATTATGCAGCGAAATCCCATAGAATTATACGGGCTGCTGTCCACCTCATCTCCATGCGAGGATTAGCTAAAGTTAGTCGTACCAGCGGCGCAATGGATTTTATCGACCGAAGCCGCCCGGAGCCGGCTGCCGACGAGGCGCTCGTCGAGATCGACTACGCCGGGCTGTGTGGCAGTGACGCGGGGATATACGAGTTCGAGTCCGCGTTCGAGCGCATGGAACTCCCGACGGTCATCGGCCACGAGTATGCGGGCCGCGTCATCGAAACCGGGGACAACGTCTCGAAGTTCGCCGTCGGCGACCGGGTCGTCGAGCGGCCGATCCGCGGTTGTGGCGACTGTTACCAGTGCGAGATCGGCTCGGCGAACGTCTGCCAGGACGCGGTCATCACTGGCGTGGACCACGATGGCGCGTACAAGCAGTTCATCACTGTCCCGGAGCGCGCGCTGCACCCCGTGCCGGACTCCGTGCCTCAGCAACACGCCGCCGTCGTGGAGCCGACGAGCATCGGCGCGCGGGCGGTCATCGAGAACTCCCGCGTCTCCCCCGGCGACCGCGTGCTGGTCGAGGGCCCCGGACCGATCGGACAGCTGACCGCACAGATCGCCGCCGCACAGGGCGGCACAGTGACCGTGTCGGGCGTCGGCCCGGACGCAAACTACAGGCTGCCACTGGCTGAAGAGTTCGGCTTCGAGACAATCAACGTCGCCGAGGACGACTTCGAGGCCCGCCGCGACGAACAGACGGACGGCATCGGCTACGACGTCGTCTTCGACACGACCGGCCATCCGTCGGGGCTGCCGTCGGCCGTCGACGCGGTCCGGAAGGGCGGGCAGATCGTCCTCGTCGGCCAGACCGGCGAGACGACGATGGAGTACTCGCCGCTGGTCCGTTCCGAAATCGACCTCCAGTGTTCCTACGCGTCGATGTACGAGGACTTCGAGCGCGCGCTCAGGCTCATCGACACCGGCGACGTGGACTGCGAAACGTTCATCGACGACCGGTTCTCCCTCGAAGACGCCGACGAAGCCTTCGAGTCATTCATCGCCGGCGAGACGTGCAAGCCGGTGTTCGACGTGTCTGAGGTCTGGGAGTGAACTGCGGAGAGTCGGATTGTAGGTCGGTACTGTAATCATCGTCTGCTGATAACTCATCTCGGATTACCGCAGTGTTTAGTTAAGCATGAACAGTGAGGCGGGAGACTTTTCCGTGGTTCATACCTGTATTCACCCGCCTCAGCGGTAGTAGCGACTGGATTGATTTTGATTTTGTAGAGCGGCTCGGACACCCAAGTTGTCGATGGCGCTGGGTATTCAAGCGCATGTTGCGTGGCTGTCGCTGTCGAATACCGTGGCGTTACTCGATACGTTGGGTGACTAACGGTCGCGGAAAGCCATCCACCATTGGGTCCAGAAAGCCGATTTACAGCCAGAAGCTGGGCGATCTCCGAATCAAATCGCACCCGACGAAATAGTGATCGGATTACCGATCAGCAGTTCTGGCTGTACGTTGCCGCTGATCCCCCAGACGAACGGCCTGCTTCTCCTCCGGCTTTGTTCGACGACTCCCACCGTTCTCACGGAAGTATTTCTCCGCGAACTTCAGCAAAACCACGATGTCGAAACTGTTGTTCGTCGTCGGCGCTCAACACCTCCAAGCAGCACTGCAACGGGCCGGCCTCTGATTTCGGATACGTCACCACGGAAATCGGAACGCTATCGGGCGAATCTTTCGAGAACTAAAGCGACGAACTTCGTTCCTCTCAAATTGCTTCAGCCACGCCGAACCAGAAACAGCCGACTATTGGTTGACGAGTTTCACTCGCTGGCACAATGCTACAAACTGAACACTACAATTGAGAGACAGCAACTTTATTCACTCGAAAGGCTGGACCAACGACTTGCATCTCGTAATTCGGTCGTCTGTTACGATTAATCGAGTTCTCCGTATCCGTCACCCCTCATGAGCTCTGCAACGTCTTCTACGTTGTCGAACGCCGCAAGAAGCGCATACTCACGGGCGTCCGTCTTCGAGATGTCGTCTGCTCCGAGCTCTGAAGCAAGCTGGCTCCGAAACTCCGCTTCCCGCGAGACGACTTTATCGCGGGCGAAGAGTTCGAGACGATTGTCCCGTTCGTCCCCAACGTTACTCCGACGCACGAAGTATGGATACTGGTGGCTACTCGTCTGGCGTGGTCCGGTATCGTTGGCGGTTGCGGCGCTCATCGTATTCTCTTCGTTGGTACTCTTCACTTCCTTCGCTTCTGAGGAGTCCCCGCTGTCATCTACTTTTTCAGAGGTGCCTTCCTTGGGCTCCTGATCATCCCCCTCCTCGTCCGCGATCTCATCGATTTCCTCATTGGCTTCCTCCGGCTCGTCGTCTGCTTCTTCCTCATCACTATCTCCGAAGCTGAGGTTACCTGATCCCGACTTGAAGGAATCGCTCCCCATTAGTCAGCCACCTCCGGTTCAGCGGTAAGGTCAAACTGCATCGTCTCTGTTCCATAGTCGTCGATATCTAAGACCAGTTCATCCTCAACGTCGACATCGAACGTTTCAGTCGCAATGAATCCCGCCAGTTGCCAAAGTTTATCGAGAGTATCGAGCTCACGGTCGGGAACTCTGCGCTCCCCTTTCTTCGAGACCATCTCGCCGTCTTCTTCGTAGGTCTTCCACCGCTCCTCTACTACTTTGAACGCAGAGCCACGGGCTTCCCACATGGCGTCCATCAAACTTTCTCGTGACCCAATAGAGACTGGCGTTGCGAAGGCGTCTGTATTTTCGAACTGATCCCGATACTGCTTGTGGGCGTTCGTCTGGCCGACTCCGGATGGGACCACGCACGAAAGCCCGATTTCGATATCCAGCGCAGTCTCCATGTTTACGACCATCTCTTCGAGACCATCAAGGCTTAGACTCCCTTTTCCAGCTGGCTTGACGGGGGCTACCAATGTCCGAAGTGCGTAGATAGCATTGTAAAGGAGATCTTCAGCGCGTGCGTTGGGGTCAATGAGGACCGCGTCGTACTCCTCGTTCAACTGCTCCTGCTCCCAAAGCAGATCATAGAGAAGTTCAAACCGGGGATACTCATCTCGGGAAATCCCTTTCATTCCTGTTTCGTAGGAAATCTTCTGCTCAAGGTTGGAAGTGAAGTCCCCCAGCATATCGTGACTCGGGATGATGTCAACACCTTCCTCAGCGGTCTCGATGAGGTCGTCGAAGTCCCCGTCTGGCATTTCGAGAATGTGCTTTACGAGATTGTCAGCAGCCGGGTCTCCACGGTTTTTCCCGACATCGAAGAGCGAGGTGAGGTTGCCTGTTTGTGGGTCCAGATCGATCACAAGGACGTCCAGTCCCATTCGCTCGAGCCCAACCGCGAGATTCGCTGTCATGGTCGTTTTGTATGTTCCTCCAGACTCAGCGTAAACGACGGTCGTTATCATATGCTCCCTCATTCGTTCTCCTGTTACATATATCTGTGTCAGACATTCGGGGCTGTTGCCTGTGACGGTTGTCTGTACCAAACATCTGTAACACCAATCCGTATCAAGACCGGTACCAGATTGCGCCCGATCTGGGATACTTGTCTGTAACAATCAACTGTAATAGACATCTGTACCGAATGGCTGTGCCGGATATGCGTGCCAGATATTTGGCACAGATATGTGTCTGAATGACCTCTTTCTGCCAGTTCGCACCGATTCCAGAACAGAGATTTGTTACAGATAGCGACTACATCTTTTGGCCTGTAATCAGTTCGATTACAATTAACTGTGTAGTCACCGGAACCGCCTTCAATGCAATCTGACCACCACTCTTCTACGTAATCAGCGATATGCTGATTAACAGAAGAAGGGTTGTCGTAGACTACGGGCAGAACTGTCGGTCATAACGAACGATATTTCAGTTATTGGTTTATCTCTTGATAAACCTCCACTCGACCATGGTTGGCAACTTCTAATTTAGTGATCACTGTAATCTTAGACTTGTTCTCCCCGGAACTGTTTTGTTTGTCAGATTCAACTTTTTAGATAAATTATCTGCTTTCTCAACGGACCGTTCTTCAGGATTCAGTTTTTTAACCATTGAACGTACTGATATCGTATCCGTACCTACTCTCTGCGTCACAACCTACAGGATAGTAACCTGATCTCTTACACGTAATCGAGTTGTTGAGGTCCGATTTTCCGATATACGTACCGGACTGTACGTTACTTATTTCTCCATCTGTCGTATCTATTCGAAAAGACGCCGTTCCGTGAGGGAGGGGGGAAACAGATCGAGTTGGAAAACTGGTATTCACACTGTTCCGGTGTCAAATCACGAGTGACTTCGTAGTGAGAGAGAATAAATTATCAACCCGATTCCGACGATTTCGATGATATTACTCAGCAACGGCGCGTAAAACGTATACACGATAAGTTCGCTTCTGAGTGGAATCCCGATAGCCGGGATAATGAGCGATACCAACGGTGAAATGACGGTAATGAGCGCAAGACCGATAGCGAGAAACAGCATCTGGCGCCGTTCATTTCGAATATACCCCTGGTACGCCTGATGGACGAGAAATGCCCCCATCGCAATAGCGAGTAACCCGACCAGTAGAAGAATGAGATAGTACGGAGGAATCAACGAGGGTTTAAGCTGAAGCGGTTGCATTAGAGTTCTCCCCATATGTTGGTGAAACGGTCCGCCATCTTCTCCGCTGGTCGTTCTTCGATGTCGATTTTGAGTTCATTATTCTCCAGTTCGATTGTGAGTCGCCTGAGCCGCGCCTTGTAGACACTGTGGTGGTGCCCCTCCTCTTCGAACTTGGTTTGCTCTTCGAGGAGCCCGCAGTCGATAAGGCGCTCAGTGCGTCGGTAAATCGTCGGGAGCGAAGCGTCACACTCGTCACTGAGCTCCTTCGCGGATTTTGCGGTCGTGTCCGTCGCCGTGAGGATCGCACGAGCATATTTGTCGTCGAGGAGGGCATAAATCTCGCTCGACTGCGGATCCTCACTCACACATAGCTTTTCTCACGGGCATCCTTGGTATGATTGCTGATTTTCTGACTCTGAAAATGTGCTCACCCTATTTGCAGACGCTCGAAAGCACCGTTTCACAGTACCTGTCGTCTCAGCCCAATTATCGGCCCCGTCCATATCTCGAACAAGTGAATTCCGATGCTACACCCGACAGCAACGCAGTTTTTCCGGCGCAGAAAATCTGGACGTCTGTTTACTACTCCCCATTGCATCTATTTTCCCGTGAGACGAGAACCGTTGCAGCACACACTTCGCAGCCGACATCAACAGACGATACAATTGCCTGGATTCTATAGAATGCGAGCCTGTTCACCCCCATCGAGGCCACAGGGGAGGATACACAATGCAGCGTAGCAGTATTGCGAGTGTCATCTTCGCTGCTGTCGTGGTGTCGGTTGCGAGTGGTACCGCCGTCGCCGCTGTGACCGGAAGTCCGGCCATCGAAGTCGCACTCGCAGACAACACTGTCTCGCCGGGTGAGGAAACGACACTCGATGTCGTGCTCTCGAACAACGGTGAGCTCGATTCCGGTTCCAGCACGAACCCGAGTCTGAACAGCGAGGTGACCACCGCCCGTGGTTTGACTGTCGGTGTCAGCGACGGCGACGAACCGATATCGGTAACGACCTCGCGGCAGCTCACCGGAGATCTCGCCACGGGCGCATCGCAAACAGTGTCGTTCGATATCAGCGTTGACGACGACGCCAAATCCGGCTCCTATCGCGTCCCCGTCAAACTTGAGTACGATCACTACAGCTACGTCTCCGAGGGGACGGGCGCTCGCGACTACGAGAGCAAGTCCCAAACTAAGTACGTCACTGTCCGAGTGAGCGACGACGCTACCTTCGACGTGGTAAATGTCGACTCCAACGCGCGTGTCGGTTCGACCGGCGGCGTCGAACTCACCGTTCAGAACACCGGAGAATCCGCCGCGACCGACGCTGCAGTAGCGCTGACGAGCCAGAACGCCGAGTTCACTGTCGGCGGCGGTGAGCAGAGTTCCCGGTTCGTCGACTCGTGGGCGGTTGGCGAGAACCGAACCTTCAACTACCGCATCGGCGCGAGCGGCGATGCCGACCCCGAGCCGTACAACTTCGGACTCTCGGTCGCCTTCGACGACACCGATGGTGTCCGAACAGAGTCAGTCGGTAACACGGTCGGCATCGCTCCCGTACCTGAACAATCGTTCGCGGTGGTCAACACCTCCTCGACAGTACCCATCGGTAGCACCGGGGAGTACGAACTGACCCTTCGCAACACTGGCCCGGTCACCGTCGACGACGCGACGGTGACGGTCACCGCACAGAGCAGCGACATCACATTCGGCGAAGCCAGTTCCACTTCGCAGTTTATCGGAGAGTGGAGTCCCGGCGAGGTCCGAACGGTAACTGTCGACGCAACGGCGAATTCGAACGCCGAGGTCCGCTCGTACGCGATGTCGGCGTCTGTCCAGTACGATGATCTCGAGGGCGACACGGGTACCGACGACGACCTTTCGCTGGGTATAGAGACGACACCGAAACAGAAGTTCTCGCTATCGGGTGTTTCCGGAAAGCTACAGGCAGGCGGGGACGGCACGCTCGAAGCCACGCTCACCAATGATGGCCCCCGGACCGTCGAAAACGCCGTGGTCAACTGGGAGAGTGACCACTCCGCTCTCTCCCCACAGGGAACCCAGTACGCCGTCGGTAATCTCGAACCCGGCGAGTCGACGACCGTGGATTTCGGCGTCGACGTTTCTGATAGCGCCCGTGCGGGACCACGGCAGTTCGACTTCACGGTCGGTTACGAGGACGACAACGGCGACCAGCAGGCCAGCGATACGCTATCGGTCCAGTCCGATATCGCTGCCGGCGAAGACGAGTTTGGTCTCGCGGTCGGAGAACGAGCCATTACCGTAGGAGAATCGCGGGTTGTCTCGGTCGAAGTGACGAACAACCTCAACGAGACGGTTACCGACGTTGAGGCACGGCTGTTTGCCGACGATCCACTCAGCATCAGCGGATCGGATACTAGCTACATCGAGTCCTTAGAGCCCGGTGAGTCCACGACACTGGCGTTCGAGGTATCGGCGGCATCTGCCGCGACAGCGGGAAGCACGTATCCGATGTCATTTGATTTCCGCTATACAGATACCGATGGGAATACCCATCTGTCGGATACGTTCAGGAAGCCACTCGATGCGACTCCCCAGAGCGGCGGTGGGCCGCCTATCGCACTCATCCTGGGGCTGGGAGTAATTGTCATCGGTGGTGTCGCAGTCGTCTACTGGAGGCGCGACTGATGTCACTGGCGGACAGGGTTGAAACGGCGACCGAACTCCTCAATACGACAATCGTGGACCGACCACGAGCGGTTATCGTCGTATTTCTGCTTCTTACAGGCGTCTTCGTCGGCGGGCTAGGGTCTGTACAGGTGAGTGCTGGCGGACTTGATGCGTTCACGGACGGACTACCTGAACAGGAGGCCGAAGACGAAGTCACGGAGAATTTCGAGGGTCCGTTTCAGTCGGACACGCAGGACACGACGCAACTCATCCGGACGGATAGCAATGTTCTGACCAAACAAGCACTTGTCCGTGACGCACGCCTTCTCGAACGCGTTGGGGAACGTGCTGACCTCCGGATGGAGTCGGCCAGTGGTCCGGCTCCGATTATCGCGCAGCAGCTAAACCCGTCAGCGACAACGCCGGAAGCATACCGGCGAACGCTCGAACGTGCGTCCCGGACCGAAATCAGACAGGCTGTTCGAGAGCTCGAAGATGAATCCCGGCTTACCGGCTCGCTGTCAAACGATTTCAACCCAACTAGTGTCTCGGCGTCTGCATCAATCACGACGGTCTCACACGACTTCCCCGTGAGTTTCGACGATCTAACCGCTGTCCAGACGGACATTCAGGCGATTGCTGACGATGGACCCGGCGACGTTCGTGCGTTCGGGTCCGGGACTACCGAATCAGAGATACGGCAGTCCATGACGGATTCGCTTACGATTGTGATGCCAGTGGTGATACTGCTGTTACTGTTCTTCCTGGTGGTCGCGTATCGTGACCCCATCGACGTACTGCTGGGACTGGTCGCGCTCGTGATGACGATTATCTGGACGTTTGGATTCCTCGGGTACGCCCGGATTCCGTTTAGCCAGCAGATGATCTCAGTCCCGGTGTTACTGCTTGCTGTTGGCGTTGACTTCGGTATCCACATCATCAATCGCTATCGGGAAGAGACAGAGCGCGGGTTCACAGCGGTTGAAGCGATGCGAGAAGCGAACGACCAGCTCATCGTCGCGTTTATTATCGTGACTGTGACAGCAGTGTTCGGGTTCGGTGCGAACGTTATTTCTACGCTTGCACCGATTCAGAACCTGGGCATCGCTTCAGCAGTTGGTATTCTCTTCACATTCCTCCTCTTTGGGGTGTTCTTACCCGCGGCCAAGTTGGTGAGCGATGACCTGCGCACGCGTCTCGGCGTTCCGGAATTCAACTCCGCTCCGATTGCGTCGGAGGATTCAGTCCTCGGACGAGTGCTAGCGTTTCCTGCACAAGTGAGCCAGTACGCCCCTACAGTGATCGTCTTGGGGTTACTCCTGTCTGGTGGCGTAATGGGCGCGTATGGGTCGGGCGTCGGGACCTCGTTCGAAAACGAGGACTTCCTTCCGCCCGAAGAGATTCCGGCCTACCTCACAGAGTTGCCTGAGGCGGTCAGTCCAGGTGAGTATACGGTCACGTCGACGATCAACTTGCTCGATGACAAATTCGGAAGCAGCCAAGGCAGTACCGTGACAGTATATGTCCAAGGGAACCTCAAGCAAGACCACGCTCTCGAAGCCCTCGCCGCCCCGAACGACAACCCTCCAGAGCCACTTGCAGTCGGACCTGGCGGGCAGGCAGAGACACAAAGCATCGTAACTGTCATCAAATCCCACGCGAATCAAAACGAAGAATTCGCCGAATTAGTCGCCCGAAACGACCAGAACGACAACGGAATTCCCGACCAGAATCTCGACCTGATTTACGACGAACTGTTCTCGTCCTCGGCGAGCGACCGGGCCGAACAGTACCTCACTGAGGATTACCGGTCCGCGCAGATCGAGTATCGGACTGACTCCGACGCCTCACAGACAGAGGTGACAGCCGGAGGGTCTGCGATGGCAGACAGGCTCCGGTTCGAAGCGACGGCCACGGGGAGCGTCGTCGTCCTGGCCGCGGTAATGGACCGCATCTTCCAGTCGGCGATTCAAGGACTCGTTATGGCAGTCGCACTGACCGCTGTATTCCTCGTGCTTATCTACGGCATCTTGGAACGGAAGCCACTGCTTGGAGTTGTCAATATCTTCCCGATACTGGTATCGATTGCATTCCTGCTCGGGACGATGCGATATCTGAACATCACGCTAAATGCACTGACAGCGACGATTCTCTCTATTTCGGTTGGGGTTGGAATCGCCTACTCGGTGCATACGACCCACCGGTTCATCGACGAATACGATGCGGCGACCGGTGCCCACGAGGCAATGATGGTCACGCTGACGGGAACTGGTGGCGCACTATTCGGAAGTATGCTGACGACGGCGTTGGGGACCGGTGCCCTTGCACTGGCCATCACCCCGATTCTCGGCAATTTCGGCGTCCTGATCGGCCTGAGTGTCACCTATTCGTTCCTGGCAGCGGTGGTCGCACTCCCGCCCGCAGTGTTGCTCTGGGAACGACTGCATCAGTGGGACTTCGAGCTACTGGCTCGTCTCCGGCCGGTAATGTCGTGATACACCGTCGATATGCTATCTTTAGATGTGATTATAGGGTACAATCTACACGGAGCATCTCGAAGACGGCTATCCGGATGGTGCCCGGCACCTGATCCAGTTTCTCTACGGTCCCTCAACGAACGGTGACGGGACAGTCGTCCTCGCGGCGAACAGGCGATAGGCCGGACCAAGCCGACTGGTTCCGTCGTCGTTACAGTCGCCGGTGGCAGGTCGATGGAATCCCCACACCCAATATCCCCCCGATGAAACGTCTGTCTACCGATGATCCCCGACCTCGCTCTTGTAGCCGGATTCCTCATCTGTGGTACGTTCACCGTTGTTCTAGGGACCGTTCACTTCGCAATGCCGTGGCTACTGGACTTCGACGGTGCGATACCGACCGATGGCGACTCGTTGCGTCCGCTCACTCTGTTTGTCGTCACATACCAGACGAAGCGGTCGGACGTCCGCGGGATTGCACAGATAATGAATCACGCCGTCAGCTACACTCTCGTTTCTATCGGGATTGTCGATCTGCTCGCATCGCGCTGGCTTGCGGCGTGGTTCGCGCCGTACCTGCTCGCATGGATCGCTGGCTGGTGGTTTCTCCGTGCGGCGACACAGCGGCACATGGGATCCCGACCGGGCGATTGGCTGGTCGCAGCCGGGTTCACGCTCATCGGCCTGTTCCATCTCGCGGTCGCTATGGGGTAGCGGAACCGGTGGCTGACGTCTTCGTCGGAGAGCATACTGGTCTTTCCGTCCGAATCCGTTGTAACGGCTGCGACGACGTGGGACAGGGAAGTGCGGAAGCCGTCGAACAACACGACTGCATCGTCCAATGCGATACCCGTATCGGTATCCGTCTTACCAGTCATCTGTGTCCTCCCGCAGCCGCTTGCTCCGAGATGCGACGACATCCAGCCCTGGGCTGTAATAGTATCTCGGCTCCGCGTCCGGGCAGGCAAAGCCGTCTGCCCGCAACAGCGTGTCGGTTTCGACGGTCGCGGTGGCTGGGTACAGCGTCCACGCGTCGTGATCGACATCAGTGTAGCGGATCGACCCGTCAGGTGCTTCGGTGTAGAAGCGGTAGCGCTCAACGAGAAACTCCGCCAGTGGGTCAGTAGGCGCGTCGAACGGTTCGCCAGTCGGCCAGTAGGTGGCCTCGTAGCGGCCGGGACGGGCACCGGGATGTTGTCGCCGGCTCTCGAACCGCACGCGCCCGTCGTTCATCTCCAGCGCGATCCGGGCGTAGTAGTACGGAAGGTGGTGAAACAAACGAGCACCAGTGACGCTGGCAAGCCCCTGGGCGTCTAGGCTGAAAAAGTAGACACTCGGAACGCCGTCACGCGTGACGTACGTCCGGACGTTGATCTCCGGAAGCCGCACGCCCAGCGCCTGGGGAACTCCCTTCGGCCGAACGGCGACGTTCGTGAATGGGATCACTGAGAGCCACGCGCTCCCGTCGTGACGGTCCGCGGTGAGCGACGCAGGAAGATGGGCGTCCATCATCTCTGGATCGACCGGCCAGTTCTCGAACAACAGGTGACGCCAGCCCATCTCCAGTGGAACGACCATACAGCATAGTTAGGGTCACCGACAAAAATCACCTCCGTTACACTCGAAGGATCGGCACGTCTCATCGGTGCGACGCGGTTCGAGGCGTTCAAATATATGTCACTGTCGATGGCAAAACCAGGACTGATCGCTGTTGCGCTGTTTTCCCTACGCAGTCTCTTGGAACGAGTACATCATCCAAAGGTGCTGATGTCGGAACGTGAACTCTGGCCTCTGACTGTCGGGCTGTTCGCGCTTTCTGAGAGACAAAGGGACTTCTGTGGACAAATCACAGCTGTGAGTGTCCTGCTCGTCTTGCCAGCATTCGTCTTCTTCCTCAGGCAGTCCCTTCTCGAAGAGCCCCGGACCATTGGGGTCTGACCAATCCCCAGCCGAATCACTCTCCTTGTTAGGTTACGTACTGATATCGATCTGAGTGAGAGAGTGAGTAGAGACGGTCCGACCTGAAATTATGTCAACAGCGTTCAGACTCGCTAATAGATTCAGAGAACGATTGTATTTCGGAGCCCAATCATATATTAGCCCTATACAAGAAGATAAATTCAGATATAATATCTAAAATCTCTAATTTACACTAATATATGGTAAAATAAATCGAAATAGGGTGTATATAGTACCATCAAACTCTGATATGGAGCTATTCATGTCGATACCGTGTTGGTTGATCGTGAGTTTGACAGCCAGCATCTGTTGCTCCTTTGTGTTACCACTGCTACTGAGCATCGAGTGGCACTAACAGCCGTTAGTGATATATAATATTCGTATTGACAATTCATGTTAGCAGCACCTGATAGTAGTGAACGGTGGTAATTCATCAGGAGAAGTACGGTGTGAGAACACTTCGATTGTCGTTTCAGGCGTGCAACCGGTCGAGCCACTCGTTGACCGGGGTGAACTCATCGGTATCGAACGTAGCCCCGACGCCGAACGGCGCGTCGACGACTGAGGTCAGGTCGAGTCTTCCGTCTTGCACGTCAAGCGTCGGGAAGCCATCCTCGTGACGGCGGTAGAGGTCGCCATGGGCCTCCAGGACCTCGTTCTGTACCGATTCGGGGAACGCATCGAGGCCCCGGAAGTAGTGGTGCCCGTTCCGTTCGACGTGGTCGGCGCTGATGGTCGCCGTCACTGCAAGATCCTGTAGAAGCTCCACCGGGCCCACAGTTGTCAGATCCTCGACACTCAATACGTATTGCTGGTCGGTGTCGGTGCGGTTGCGATAAGCGATCAGGCAGGCGTTGACCACGCCCTTGAACACGCCCTTGCAGTTCTTGTGACTCGTTCCGGCGTACCCGTACTCGAGGGCCGTCCCAGCGCTGTCGATCCGCCCGTCCGACTCGTCGATGATGATCGGCGGAGCGTCGTCCCACCGTTCGAGAACGTCCTTCGTCGCGGACGTGAACGCGTCATCGCGAGCAAGGGGTTGTTCGACGTAGGTGAGTCGTTCGAAGAGGTCCGCAAGGGCGGGCTCGTCAGCGTGAGACGTCCACTGGCGTTTGAATTCCTTGACGGACTCGTAGCCTTCGTTGGCGTCGACTGTACATCGGTATTCCGTGACGCTAAGATCGGCGAGCAGCTCGGCGATCTCCACGAGACGTTGGCGGTCCCGCTCCACGTCCGCGGAGAGCTTTATTTTGAAGTGGCTCACGTCGTCCTGGCGGACGTACTCCGCGAGCGTCTGCGGGAGACCGTCATCGAGGCGGGACTCGGGTGCTAAGTCATTGTCGGTCAGGGGGTCTTCTTGGCCGACAGTGTGGCGTATCGCGGTGGAGGTCAGCGGTTCCGCCGGCAGGAGGTCGGCAGGTTCGTACGCGGAGAGTTCCTCGTAGATGCGACCCAAGTCGATGCCGAGTGAGTTCTCCCTGACTGCATCCGCGAACGTGGTGTCCTTCCGCCGGCAGACGGCCTCGATCAGAGCTTGCTCAACGAGGCTGACCCCGTATGACCACAGGAGTGGCGGGTGGTCCGTTCCGCTCGCCCACTCTCGCTGGCGCTCGTACAGCGACCACCAGCAGGCGAAGGCGGTTGGCGCTGGCTCCAGCCTCCGTGCGTGGTCCACACCTGCCCGGAACACCTCGATCATATTGGTCAGGCCGTCGGCGAGGCGCATGTCCGGGTCCTTATAGAACCATCCGGGGATCAGGCCCCCCATCGCGGTCCCGGTCCGAGTCTCGCCGTCGATCTCAGCATCTATCCGGAGGAAAACTTTCGGAATCTCGGTGACTTCGACGTTACCGAAATGAAACGGCATCCGCGTTTCGAGGTCGAAGACACGAACTTCTGTGTCCGTAACTGAGACTGTCATACCAGCAAAAGATTCCAGACCATTTTAGTACTTTCTTCTAATCGTCGCCGATGGGACGGCTACTCACTTACCGCTGGCTGTCGGGATGAACCCCGGGGTCCGGTCACCGTACTGTCCACTATCGGCGTCGGCGATTCCGAACGGCACGAGTGCTCCACGTGGCCGACACCGTCCCGCTCCAGTGCCTGTACGCTTCGCCAGGAGTGACCGCCGACATCAGAGCTCCAGTTCGGGGACCTCGATCCGTCGGCCCTCGTCCCAGGACCGATAACTCGCCTCGGTCAGCTGCACGCCTTTCGCACCCTCGCGGAAGTCCCAGGGGAACGGTTCGCCCGCGACGACGTGGCGGATGTATTTCGCCCACTGTTCCTTGAACGCGTTCTCGAACACTTGGTTGTTCGGGACGTCCTCCCAGTCGTCGTAGAAGTCGTGTTCGTTCGGCGTGTCGGGGTTCCACTCCGGCTTGGGGGTGTTGGAGTGGTGCTGAGTCTTGCACTCGCGCAGACCCGCGACCGCACTGCCCTCGGTCCCATCAACCTGGATCTCGAGCAGATCGTCCCGGTTGACGCGGACGGTCCACGAGGAGTTGAGTTGTGCAACGACGTCGCCTTCGAGTTCCATGATGGCGTAGGCGGCATCTTCCGCGGTGGCCTCGTAGGCCTCGCCGTTCTCGTCAACACGCTCGGGGATGTGGATCTTTCCGAGACAACTGACCGTCTCCACATCGCCGAAGAGATTTTCGAGTACGTAGCTCCAGTGGGAGAACATATCGTCGATGATCCCGCCGCCGTCCTCAGCACGGTAGTTCCACGACGGGCGCTGAGCGGGCTGAACGTGGCCCGTGAACACCCAGTAGCCGAACTCGACGCGCACCGAGAGGAGGTCGCCGAAGAAGCCGTGATCGATGAGCCGCTGGAGCTTCATCAGCCCAGGGAGCCAGAGCTTGTCCTGAACGATTCCGTGCTTCACGTCACTCTCCTTGGCAGCTCGGGCCACTTCCTTTGCTTCGTCGAGGTCCGTCGCGAGTGGTTTCTCGCAGTAGACGTGCTTGCCAGCATCGATAGCATTCAGGAGGGCCTCAGGCCGACGCGGCGTGACCTGGGAGTCGAAGTAGATCTCGTCGTCGCCATCCAGCACGGTTTCCAGTTCGGGGTCGACCGCGTACCGGTCGACGTCATGTTCCTCACACAGCGCCTGCAACTTCCGCTCGTTTCGACCGACGAGAATCGGGTCGGGGACGACCCGCTCGCCGCCGGGCAGTTCTACGCCGCCCTCCTCGCGTAGCGCCAGAATCGACCGAATGAGGTGCTGATTCGTCCCCATCCGACCGGTGACGCCGTTCATGATGATGCCAACGTCTTGCATAGCGTATTCCGTCAACAAAACGAGGTGCTTCAAGTCTTAATAGCGTTTCGGTCACCCACGTCCACAGGCCGGTCTAGTCATCCGTGGCCCGGGTTCGGTGCACGGGAGGTCCGCAACCCGTACTTTCTTGTACTATCTCTACCGATTTTCTGACATGCCTGCGAAAATTGGCTACGTTGGCGTCGATCATCACCACCGTGACCCCTACTTTTCCGTTGCGAGCGGTCTGGACCTCGACGTGACTGCCGTCTGTGAACCCGGCCGCCGCGTCGACGTCGAGAACCTCACCGCGATGGACGAGCGACCGGACGAGGTGACGACGGAGGGCCAGAACGTCTCGGATCTCGTCGCCGGCGCGTCCGTGTACGAAGACCCACATCGCCTGGTGGCCGAAGCGGATATCGATGTCGTCTGGATCACGTATCGGAGTGACGAAACGCCGGCCATCGTTTCGAGCGCCGTCGACGAGGGCGTTCACGTCGTCAGCGAGAAACCGATTGGACGGACCGCTGCGGACCTCGAGTCCATCGCCACGCGGGCGAACGAACGGGGCGTGACCGTCGCACCGACGATGTACTACCGGAAGAACCCGGTCGCGATGGACCTCCGCGAGCGCGTCCAGAACGGCTTTTTTGGCGACATCTGGACCGTCGAAGGTCGATTCAACGCAAGTCAACTGTCCTACCGCGACACCACGCACTACATCTACGACTACGAGACGAGTCGCGGCGGCGCGCTCCAGTGGGTCGGTCCCCACTGGATCGACATGATGCCGTGGATCCTCGACGACCCCATTGACCGGGTCAACGCTCAGTTCCACGAAGCGGCGGACGACCCCCACGCTGACGTCGACCTCGGTGGCGTCGTGCAGTTCGAAACCGAGGGGGGCACGCTCGGCACGTACCACTCTGGCTACTACCTAAGCGACCGCGGGAAAGACACGCACTTCGGTCTGTACGGGAAAGAAGGGCAGGCTCTCACGCCGGTTCATCACGACGCGCTCCAGCACGAGCCGACCATTC
The DNA here is from genome assembly GCF_000336635.1 of Haloarcula japonica DSM 6131. Lineage (GTDB taxonomy): Archaea > Halobacteriota > Halobacteria > Halobacteriales > Haloarculaceae > Haloarcula > Haloarcula japonica. The sequence continues at coordinate 160,441 of NZ_AOLY01000040.1, forward strand.
CGCTCGAACTGACGTCCGAGGACCCCGAATGGTCCGCTGCGCCCACGCGAACAATCGAGTACGAGTTCACATACGACCGGTTCCCGGCGTGGGGCGACTTCGTCTACGACTACTTCCAGGCCTTTTTTGAAGGCTACGAGACCGGAGACGTGCCGGCGACTGTCGACGACGCGGTCCAGTTACTCCGGGTCCTCGACGCGGCGTACGAGTCGGCCGAACGCGACGCCTGGGCCGATGTCTAAAGCGCTGCTTCAGGGGAGGAATACGGAAAACGAGTCGTCAAAGCGAGCGGCGCGTCTGCGACCCGGACTCGTCACCGCCTATTGACTGCAGTGACCGGCACTGTGTTCGAATATCCCGAACTTTATACTAAGCGGTCCCCATAACAAGCATATGGACCGCGACACTGGATCGAAAACCCTGCAGACTACGGCGACGTCCATTGAGATTCTGGAGCTCCTCGAGGAAGTCGACGGGGCCGGCGTCAGCGCTGTCGCTGAGCGGATGGACCTCCCCAAGAGTACCGTCCACGGACACCTCGCTACCCTGGAAACGAAGCAGTTCGTCGTCAAACGCGGCGATGTGTACTACCTCGGCCCGGAACTGCTCCGCTTGGGCAACCAGGTTCGGACCCGCAAGGAGGGTTTCATCCTCGCCCGGGAGTACACCGAGCGTCTCTTCGACGAGGTCGGCTTCCGCACGACGTTCGCAGTCGAGATGGGCGGTCAGGCCGTCTTCATTCACACTGCGTCGGGCAATAAGATGGGGTGGGCACACGAGCGACTCGGCAACAGACTCTACCTCCACAACACGGCTATCGGGAAGGCGATGCTGGCGGCCATGCCTCGAATGCGAGTCGAACAGATCCTCGACAACTGGGGGATGCCACAGGAGACTGATCACACCATCACCGACCGGGACGAACTGTTCGCAGAACTCGAGCAGATACGCGAGCAGGGCTACGCCGTCAACCACGAGGAGAATATAAAGGATCTGTACGCTATCGGCGTCGCGGCGACGGAGCAGTCCGGGTCCGTCATCGGCGGATTCAGCATCACCGGCCCGAAACACTCCTTCTCGGACCCGGCCCGAGAACGACAGTTGGCTGACGTCCTCACGGAACAGGTCAACGAGTACGAACTCGAACTCTCTCTCGCCTGATTCTCCGGCGCTCAGAACCGGACGCGGCGGTCGCGCGATCAATACTGTTCGTTCGATCCTCACGAACATTAAGACAACAGTAAGTGGATAACGGGTGTACATATGTTATTATGTATTCTCTGACCCTCTATCTGCGCATTCTTCACGAAATATAATTTCGATATATGCGAACATTATACGTATCTTCCTGAGTCGACGCCCTCGCTGCCCTGACCGAGGCGATGCCCTGTGGTTTGGCGAACCGGTTGCGCGATGATGTTTGTGATTGGCGGGATTCGGGACGGATCGCTAGGACACCAATAGGCCTCGGCTATCAAGCACCCGAAGATAGCGTGAACCGCCCGCTTCCGGCGTGAACGGGTGAGTTCTGCGCTGTGGCCATATGTGAAATATCGATATTTAATTAACAACAATACTTATGTAATATGAGTGAATCATTCTACTATATGCCTGATCGAGAACCAACTGCATCCGAAGAACGAATTATCGACGACCTAGACGCCGTATTACCGGGCGAAGTCGACCGACGAAAGTTCCTGCACGGCACCGCCGCGACCATTGGCGCGGCGATGTTCGCCGGGTGTTCTGGTGACGGCGGCGGTGGCGGTGACGGCAACAGCGGGGGAAGCACACCGACAGAGGCCTCCGGCGACGGTGGGAGCACATCGACCGAGGCGAACGGCTTCATGGACGAGACGGAGGCCGTCTTCACGACACCCTGGAAGATAGAGCCGTCGTGGGGTCACACGCACGTTGCCGAAGGTCGAGGGTACTGGGAGGATGCCGGCGTCCCGAACATCGATGGCGTCCGCGGGAACGGCTCGGACACCGAATCCCAGAACATCGGCACCGGTAACAAGCCGATGGGCATCGCGTCGATGACAACGGCACTCAGCGTGTATCCAGAGACGGACAACACCGAAGCGCTGGACATGAGCATGGTCGGTCTCGCCCGTGGGCGGCCACTCCTCTCGCTCATCTGGCGCAAGGATATGATGGAGGACCGTGGCGACATCGCTGGCAAGACGATCCTCGCTGCATCCGGGTTCGCCGCGGCGACGATCCAGGTTTACCCGAACCTCGTCGGCGTTGACCCGAGCGACGTGACGCTCCAAGAGGGGACCGAAGAGGTCGCCGCGCCGCGGCTCGCCAACGGCGAAGTCGCCGCAGTCTGGGGTTCCATTGACCTCCTACCCGTCTATCAGGAAGAGGTCGACGCAGAACTCGGCGTCACCCCACTGACGGCCTTCGGCGGCTTCCCCGGTTTCCCCATCTGGGTGAACAACAGCTGGTACGAAAACAAGGGGAACGCGCCAGAGTTCATGGGTCAGGTCATGACAGGCTATTTCAAGGCCATGAAGTGGGGGCTGCTCAACCAGTCGGCGTTCCTCGACTACCTCAAGAACGAGGTCAATCAGAATCTCCAGACCTGGACGGAAGAGGAACTCACGGGCCAACACGAGGTGAACTGCGCCCAGGCCGTCACGCTCGATATGAAAGACGAGGGCCTCGGCTACTTCACCGAGGACGGCGTCGCCAACGTGCTTGAGAACGCCGGACCGGCGCTCGTCGACAACCCCGACGCGCTCCCGTCCGCGAGCGAGATGGTCATCTCGGAACCCTGGGAGAACACCGAGAAGGTCACCTTCACCGACGAAGAATGGAATCAGCTCGGAGAGACAGCCGGTATGGTCTGGGACCTGTTCGAAGAGGCGGAGTCCGGCAACTGAGGGCTCAGCTACGGGCCGACCTTCGCACGGAAGGGGTCGTCAACCCACCCTTCCCCCTCTTCGATGCGGTGCATCGATGAGCGATTCGATGGCGGAACTGTGACGTGACGGCGAACAGCACCCGATTTACCGAATCCTCCCGGCGCTAGCGAGACATCGTAGGGGGATGGGCCGGAAACAAGTAACTCTACTGAACAGTTACGTTTATGTGGCACGGAAAAGCACCAACAAATAGTAATGAATAATAAGATAGAACAGCAATCCAGAACCGACGACACCGAGTCCGTGGATTATACGATTTCGTTCGATAGCGTCGACAAAGTCTATGGTGCGGATACCGTCGCAGAGGAGTCCGTGGTCGCGTTGGAGGACATCGATCTGGACGTGGAACGCGGGGAGTTCGTGTCGGTCGTTGGCCCCTCCGGCTGCGGGAAGACGACACTGTTACACATGGCCGCAGGCATCCTCGACGCGACGGACGGCTCAGTCCAGATAAACGGTGTCGACGTCCAGAGCCCCCAGCACGAGCGCAAGGAAGTCGGTCTCGTCTTCCAGCATCCGGTCGCTCTGGAGTGGCGGACAGTCCGGAAGAACATCATGCTCCCCGTCCAGATCCTGACGGAGAACGGCGCTATCGACAAGGACATGAGTTACTACGAGGACCGGGCCGACGAACTCCTCTCACTCGTCGGGCTGGAAGGATTCGGTGACTCCTACCCCAACGAACTGTCCGGCGGGATGCAACAGCGGGTCACCATCAGCCAGTCGCTGATCTACAATCCGTCAGTGCTCCTGATGGATGAGCCGTTCGGGTCGCTGGACGCGATGACGAAGGACGAACTCAACCTCGAACTGCTCCGAATCTGGCGCGAGACGGAGAAGACAATCCTGTTCATCACCCACGACCTGGATGAGGCGGTGTTCCTCTCCGACCGGGTCGTCGTGCTTTCGCCACGTCCGGGAGAAGTTGCGGACGTCATCGATATCGACCTCGACAGGCCCAGAGACGAGGACACGCGAGGTACCACCCGATTCGTCGAACTGTCCGCCGAACTCCACAAGCACTTCAAGAGCCTGCAATGATCGGGAGCGCCGTGCGAAAACTGGGCGACGGGATTTCCGGCGGCGGCCGGTTTAGCATTGACAGCGACAGAATCACCCGCTGGACGCTCTCCGCGTTCGGCCTCGTCCTGCTGATCGCGTTCTGGGAAGCGGTTACGACGGTCCTGTCGCTCAACCCGAAGTACTTCCCCGGGCCGATGGGCGTGGTGACCGAACTCATTCGCATCTGGCCGGCTATCGTCGCTGCTCTGCCGAACACGCTCTCGGCCGCGTTGGTCGGGTACCTGCTGGCGCTCACGCTCTCTATCGTCATCGCGATTCCGCTCGTCGCGAGCGACCGCCTCCTGAACGCGCTGATGCCGTTCATCATCGGAACGAACACCGTCCCGCGTATCGCGATGACCCCGCTCGTGATCTACTGGGTTAGCTTCTACAGCGTCTCGATGCTCTACCTCGCGAACTACGTGATGGCGGTCTGGGTCGCGTTCTTCCCGATGCTGATCGCCGCCATCGACGGGTTCAGAAGCATCGACGAGGACACCGAGAACATGCTCGAGGTGTACGGCGCGACGACCTGGCAGGAGTTCAAGTACGTTCGGTTCAAGAACGGCCTTCCGTTCATCTTCGACGGCATGAAAATCGGATTCGTTCTGGCGATGATCGGAGCGGTCGTCGGCGAGTTCGTCAGCGGGACCTTCGGTATCGGCTCGCAGGCCGCCTCGGCCATCGGCCGGACGAGCATCGCGCGGGCGTTCGCTATCGTCCTCGTGCTTGGGCTGATCAGCACTGGTGTGGTCCTGATTGTCTACCTGATCGAGAGCAAGATGATCTTCTGGCGCGAATCGTCGATTATGGGGGCCGAATAACATGTCGGCACTCTCCGAACGGCGGCTCGCGCTGGCGAAACGGTGGATCAAGCGTCAGTTCCCGACGCTGGTTACGGGCATCCTGTTCATCGTCCTCTGGGAGGGCATCGCACGCGTCATCGGCAACAACCGCATCGTCGCTGACATCGGGTACACGGTTAGTTCACTGCAGGCGCGGGCCGACACCATCGTCGTGCGTGTCTCAGAGACGTTTTCCTCGGTCGTGGTCGCCTTCATCCTGGCAGTGGCACTGGGCGTCCTCCTCGGCGTGATCATTGCCGAAATATACACGCTGCGACAGATGACGATGCCCCTCATAATCTTCGCATACGCCGTCCCGCACCCGGTGCTCGCGCCGATGTTCATTATCTGGTTCCTCGTCGGTGGCAGCTTCACGCTGTTTACGTTCACCGGGCCATCGGCGTACATCTTCCCGGCCATGACCGCCGCCGATGCGCAGATAGCCATTGGCATCAACGGGGTCAGCACGTTCGGTGCCTGGGTCGGCTTCTTCCCGGTGTTCATCAGCACCATAACCGGAATGAACGAACTTGAGGAGCGCTACCAGCACCTCGGAACGGTACTCGGTGCGAGCCGCTGGCAGATGGTGAAGTACTTCCGGTTCTGGCGGGCCCTGCCCAACATCGCGAGTAGCATCAAATCGACGGTGCAACTCTCTATTGTTGGCGTCATCGTTGCCGAATTCATCGCCTCGTCGTCGGGTATCGGCTACCAGATCATCTTGGCTTGGAAGACCGGTGACCTGGGCTACATGTTCGGTGTCGTCCTGGTCATCATGCTGGTCTCGTACACGTTCTTCCAGCTCGCAGTCTGGACCGTGAAGTACGTGACCCCGCCGGGGTCAGTCACCTGACGCTCCGGCGGACCGCCTACTCCCCTCGTTGAAATCTCTCCGCGAAGTCACCAGAGACCTGCTGGCCGCTACGTGGGGAACCTTTAGGCCGATTCGGGCCGATCATGGACGTATGCGTATCGACGTACACAACCACTACCTGCCGGAACCGTTCGTTGACCTCTTACTGGACATGGACACTCCAGTGGGACTCGAGACAGACGGGGACCGGCTGTATATGCGCCACCAGTTCTCCGGGACGGCGAGCGTCGCGTCCGGGAACCGCATCCCGGTCAACGAGGGGTTCGTGGACATAGACGCCCGCATCACGTGGATGGACGAGTATGATATCGACCGGACGCTCGTTTCCGTCTCGACGCCGAACCCGCTGGCCTCGGCGTTCACGACCGACCAGTCGACGCGGCTTGTCCGTGCCATCAACGACGGTTTCGCGGACGCGGCGGCGACCTCCTCGGACCGCCTCACCGGGCTGGGCATGCTCCCGCTTCGAGAGCCAGAGGCAGCCAGGGCGGAGGTCAATCGCATCGCCGACGACCCGGGCCTCTGTGGCGTCGCGCTACCGACCGCACTCCCCGATGGCAAACTCTCCGCCCCCGAACTGAAGCCCGTCTTCGACGCCATCGATGACCACGACCTGACGGCGTTCATTCACCCGCACGGTAACCGGCTCAGCGAGATACTCGACGAGAACGAATCCTTCCTCAATCCGCTCGTCGTTTTCCCGACGGATACGACGCTCCAGGTCGCTCGGCTTATCTACGACGGCTTCTTCGACGACCACGATTTCGATGTCGTCCTCTCGCATATGGGCGGTGCCTTGCTCCACCTTGCCGGGCGACTCGACCGGGGACGGCGGGAGATAGACGACCCCGCTGCGCGGCCCGACCGACCCATCGTCGAGTACCTGGAGGAGTTCTACTACGACACCATTTCCTTCCACCAGCCCGCCTTCAACGCGGCGGTCGAAACGGTCGGCGTCGACCACTTCGTGTTCGGGACAGACTACCCGTTCGATGAGGAAGACGTGGACACGGCGCTGGCCGACATCAACGCCGTCGTCCCGGACGGGGCGGACCGGGAGCGCGTGATGGGAACTACTGCGGCGGACTTGTTTGACCTGTAAGCGCGGCCGTATCGGGCACGGATGGTTTTGGGAGCGCACGACATACCGGGGCGTGTAGGTGATCTTGGTACTGTTGTTCGAACCCTGCGGGATGGTTTGAACTAGTCAGCTATAGAAACAGCCATAACGTAGGCCTATACAAGCTATACTATCCTAATCTATAAAACCTAGTTATGAACATAAACGTGGTGTTTATAAATACTATATGTAGGATACCTATATGTAATTCGATTTTATTAATTTATACCATCTATATTAGATCTATTATGGCCAAATATAATATCAAATGCTACTTATATAAACACATATAGTAGCTTTTAGAATCTAATAGCGTAGACAGTCCGGGATTCGAACCACAATCTGTGCGGCCGTTCACCACCGAAAGCGTCCTCCGGACACATACTTTTTTAATAATACGGCTGGCAGTCTGATATAGCGATCAGATGTCGTCAGATAACCCCACACAGCCAGCAACACGTGCAGCGTCGCATCTCAGAACCCTCGATCTCGATGGGAAATCGTGGATCACCGGCGTCGCGATCAACGGCCTCCTCGCTGAAGGGAGCGAGCAGTCTGTCGAGACTGCCCGAGACCTCGTCGACAGGGCCGTCGCGACGCAGGACGATAACGGACAGTTGGGGTACGGGCCGAGCTATCCTATCGAGGTGTTCAGTCACGGTCGGGAGTACGAGGCTAGCTGGGAACTCACGGTGAAAAAGTGCATGAACACCAACAACACGACAGCTATCGGGCACGGCGTACTCGACTTTTACGAGCGGACGGGCGACGAGCGGTACCTGGACGCGGCTAGGGGAGAGTACGAATGGCTCCAGTCAGTCGACCGGACGGACACCGGGGGAATCCCTCACCACGACCCGGAGGTAGCCGGAATCAAATCGCTATGGATCGATTCGGTGTACATGATGTGTCCGTTTTTCAGCCGGTACGCTGAGGCCGCCGACGAGCCAGCGGCTCACGACGAAGCCGTCACGCAGTATCTGGTCCACGCAGAGCATCTGCGCGACCCTCGAACCGGACTGTTTCGGCATATCTGGGTCGAAACGCCGGACCACTACCCGCAAGGGACGTTCTGGGCGCGGGGGAACGGCTGGGCCGCCGCGGCGGCCGTCGAAATCCTCGACCGGCTGCCGGATGACCACGATCAGCGGGACGAACTTATCGACCACTTCGAAAGCCACTGCGAGAGTTTGCTGCCGCTCCAGGACGGGAGCGGTTTCTGGCACAATCTCGTGGACGACACGGATACGCCGCTTGAGTCCTCCGGGACGCTGATGTTCGCCTACGCGTTCAACCGCGGCATCGAACTCGGGCTCCTCGACGAGGCACAGTACCGGGATGCGGCAGAGGACGCTCTTGAGGCGGTGACCCATGTCGTCGATGACGAGGGAGCGGTCGGCCGCGTCGCCGGTCCTCCGGGCGGGCCAGAAGCGCCGCTGACGGTGACGCCCTACGGCCAGGGCTGGTATCTCATGGCTGCAGATAGCGCCCGCTGAGCCTGCTTTCGAGGTAGATTTTTTACCGACCCGGGTGGAAGGGATGGTATGATCCGCAACCGAGCTGCACTCGCCGCCAGCCCCGCACATGAGGTGGCTCTCGACTGTATCGAGGCCGCCGTGGATGCAGCGGCTCCCGCGGTCGCCACGAGATCGGCGATCAAACGCGACGGTGCCACGCTGACAATCGGTGAGGCCACGTACGACCTCGACAGCTACAGCGATGTCGTTGTCGTCGGCGGTGGGAAAGCTACCGGCGGGGTGACCCGAGCGCTGGAATCGATTCTCGGCGACGCCATCAGCGACGGTCACATCGTCGTCAAGCAGGCCGTCGACACTGACACAGTCCGGAGTTCCGTCGGTGATCACCCGCTGCCGTCGGATCGGAACGTCGAGGCGACGACCGATATCCTCGACGCTGTCGACGACGCCGACGAGGACACGCTAGTCCTGTTTGTCCTGACAGGGGGTGCCAGCGCGCTTCTGTCAGCCCCAGCCGGGGAGCTGACTCTGGACGACCTCCAGACCACGACCGATAGGCTCCTCAGCGGCGGCGTTCCGATTGGGGAGATCAATGCCGTTCGCAAGCACCTCTCGGACCTGAAAGGCGGGCAGATCGCACGGCGCGCGGCTCCCGCCACTGTCGCCGGGTTGCTTCTCAGTGACGTGGTCGGAAACGACCTCTCGACCATCGGAAGTGGGCCGTCTGTTCCGGACGAGACCACGTACGAGGACGCACTGGCAGTGTTCGATAGATACGACCTCACCCCGCCGCCGGCTGTTCGCAAGCACCTGGAAGCCGGCCGAGACGGGGAAATTCCCGAAACGCCGTTTCCCGACGACCCGGCCTTCGACCGGGTCACGAACCTCCTCGTCGGCGACAACGCGACCGCGCTCGAAGCCGCGGCTGACGTTGCACGGGAAGCCGGATACGAACCGCTGGTCCTCACGTCTCGCCTGCGCGGCGAGGCCCGCGAAGTGGCGAAACCGCTCGTCGCCATCGCCGAGGAAGCCACGGCCGCGGGCACACCGGTTCAGCCGCCGGCCGTCCTGCTCGCCGGTGGCGAAACGACCGTGACCGTGACCGGAGACGGCGGCCAGGGTGGCCCCAATCAGGAGTTCGTCCTCTCCGGCGCACTGACTCACGACGGCGATGCGGTCATCGCTGCCGTCGACACTGACGGCGAAGACGGAAGCTCCGACGTCGCCGGTGCCGTCGCCGATACAAGTGTCGTCGACGACCGCGAGCGCGCTCGCGACGCGCTTCTCGCGAACGATGCCGGCTCGTACCTGTCGGAAGCCGGAGCGACAATCGAGACCGGGCCGACGGGGACGAACGTCAACGACGTGGCCGTGATCGTCGTCCCAGATCCGGACACATGACGAGCGCGTTGGGCTGCTGTGACTAGTATCGAACGGGGACGCTGAAACGGACGTTTCGAGACGTGCTGTGTGGCTGGGGTTCGTCGGACCGGTGAGTCACGTTTATGACCTGACGGGCTGATAGGTCACGTATGGACGCAAGCGATCAAGAGATCGCGGCCAGGGCGCTTTCCGTGCCGGAAGAGACAATCATCGAGGCCTGTGGCGACCCGCCGCTCCCGGAACTCGGCGTCATCGAGCAGGTCTGGGAGACCGACCCGATAGCACCGGACGACGTCGCGGCACACGCGGCCCGGGCGGTCGAATCCTTGTCCTTTGCCGACGTACCTGAGGGCGGCGAAGTCGCACTCGGCGTCGGGAGCCGCGGTATCGCAAACCTCCCCACCATCGTCGCCGGCGTGGTCGACGCGGTCTCGGACGCCGGCTACGAGCCGTTCGTCTTCCCGGCGATGGGGAGTCACGGCGGGGCCACCGGCGACGGCCAGCGAACGATGCTGAACGAACTCGGCGTAACCGAGTCCGCTATCGGCTGTGAGATCCGGTCGACCATGGATGTCGTCGAAGTCGGGCGAACACCGGACCGTGACGTTCCCGTCGTCGCGGACGACAACGCCGTGGCGGCCGACGCCATCATCCCGATCAACCGCATCAAACCGCACACGGATTTCGGCGGCCCCGTCGAGAGCGGGCTCTCGAAGATGCTGGTCATCGGTATGGGCAAGCAACGCGGCGCACAGATCGCCCACAAGTGGGCCGTCGACTGGTCGTTCAGACGGATGATCCCAGAGATTACCGGCCAGCTCCTCGAAGAGCTGCCCATCGTCGGCGGCGTCGCAATCGTCGAGGACCAACACGACGACACCACGCTGATAGAGGGTGTGCCGCCGAGCGGCTTTCTCGACCGCGAGGAGGAACTGTTAGAGACCGCTTACGAACTGATGCCGAAGCTCCCGTTCGAGGAACTCGACCTCGTGGTATTCGACCGTCAGGGGAAAGAGATCAGCGGCCAGGGGCTCGACACCAACGTCATCGGCCGCCGGCCGTTCTCGATTAACGAACCGGCCCCGGAGACGCCTGAGATAAAGCGCATCTTCACCCGGGGGTTGACCGAAAAGACCCACGGCAACGCGATGGGCGTTGGCTCGGCAGACGTTGTCCACGAGGACATCGTCGCGGAACTCGACGCACAGACCTCGCTCATCAACGCCCTCACGGCCAGCACGATCCGCGGGGTGAAGTTACCCCCGGTCGTCGAGACAGACCGGGCCGGCATCGTCGCTGCGCTGTCGACCATCGGCGTCGTCGACACCGACACCGTTCGCGTGCTCCGTGCGGCCGATACGATGCACCTCCACCAGCTCTACGCGTCACCAGCGCTCGTCGAGGCTGCGCGCGACCGCGAGGACCTCCGCGTCGTCGAGGAGCCGTCACCTATCGAGTTCGACAACGGACAGCTCGTCGCGCCATCGCTTCACGAGTAGGAGTTCCCTGATTTGTGCGGCGCTGGGTCGCCTTCCCCGCCGACCACGGCACGGACACTCAAAGATTTATAAGGTCCGCTACTGATGTGTTATCTACGGAGAGCGCCAGCCGCTGGTAGCGGACTGTCTCGTCAGCGCTGCAGACGGCGCCCGAGCCACGTCTGTGTCCAGCCACGGCACCACCACACATGACATATAGAGCAGGCATAATCGGAACGGGCGGTATCGCTGGAATGGGTATCCTCGGCATGCACGACGAGGACGAGATCGGCACGGAGAAGATCGAAGCGAGCCACGCCGGCGGCTACGCGAGCACCTCCGAGATCGAACTCGTCGCCGTCGCCGACGTCGACGAGGAGAAACTGTCGACGTTCGGCGACGCGTGGGATATCCCAGAGGACCGCCAGTACGTCGGTCACGACGCGATGCTCGCGGCGGAGGACCTGGACGTGGTCTCGGTCTGTACGCCGTCGTTTCTCCACCACGAACACACGGTCGCCGCCGCGGAGTCGGCGGCCGACCCGGACGTCGTCTGGTGTGAGAAACCCATCGCTTCGCAGGTCAACGCTGCCGAGGAGATGATCGACGTCTGCGAGGCGACGGACACCGAACTCGTCGTCAACCATTCGTTCCGGTTCACGGACAAACTCCAGCGCCTCCATGACCTCATCAACGACCGCGACCTCCTCGGCGAGGTCAAGTCGGTGAGCACGCAGTACCGGATGGAGCTGATGCGGAACTCCACGCACGTCTTGGACACGCTCGTCTACCTCCTCGATACCAGAGCCTCGGAGGTCAGCGGGTACATCACAGGGGAAAACGAGGCCGTCGATTCGCTGGACGCGGCCCAGGAGGTCGTCGACGCCGGTGGCGGCGGGCACGTGGTGATGGACGACGACTCCTTCGTGACCGTCGACTGCACGATCCCGCGGGACATGTCCTCGATGACGCTGAACTTCATCGGAACCGAGGGCAAACTGTACATGAACAACGACGACGGCGAGTGGCGCTACTGGTCGCTGGAAGACGGCGACCACGTCGAGGAGCCGCTGCCCGGAATCGAGGGCGCGTGGACCTGGGAAGACGATTACCAGCGCTCGTTCGCCAACGCGGCGACACACGTGCAGGACCTGCTCAACGGCGAGTCCGAGAACTACTCGCCCGGCACCGAGGCCGTCAGGTCCCTCGAAATCATCGTCGGGTTCTACCTCTCACACTACACCGGGTCGACGGTGGACATCCCGCTGGCACAGCCGCTTCGAGATATTTCCATCACGTCCTGGTAAACACTGTTTTCGGCGGAAGACACTCGCTTGTCTCGGTTCCCGATTGCCCCCTCTCATCGAAACCTCGATAATACAGCCCTGCCGGCGAAACCTCAATCGCGTTCGAAAAAGGCCTGTGCGTCTCCGATACACTGACTACACGCAACCAGCGTTCACGCCGGATTCAGTCTTCGAGCCACGGCGCGCCGTCGCGTTCGACGTACCGCTCGGTTCGCTCGATGCTCTCGATTCGTTCGATGTCTTCGTCGTCGAGCTCGAGGTCCAGCGCGCCGAAGTTGTCCCGGATGTGGGCCTCGCTCGTCGCCTTCGGCACTGTGCGGACGTTCTCGCGGCCGAGCAGCCACGCGAGGCTGACCTGTGGCGCACTCACGTCGTGTTTCTCTGCGATAGCCTCGACCTCGGGAATGTCGAAGACGTCCCCGCGGGCCAGCGGCGAGTACGCGACGTGGTAGTAGTCGTGTTCCCGAGCGTGTTCGACGAGTTCGTCCTGCTGTAACAGCGGGTGGGTCTCCGCCTGGTGGGCGAACAGGGGGGATTCCAGGTGGTCCATCGCCTCGTCGAGAAGTTCCGTACTGAAGTTACAGACGCCGACGTGATCGATGAGGCCGCGGTCGACGAGTTCGTCGAACGCCGGCATCGTCTCGGCGGCGTCGTAGTTCCCGACCGGCCAGTGAACGTACAGCAGGTCGAGGGAGTCGAGTCCCAGTCGGTCGAGCGTGACCTCCAGTCCCTCGATGACTTCGTCGTGGGCCAGTCCGAACTTCTCCGCGTGGACCTTCGACCCGACGAACACGTCTTCCCGCGGGACGTCGGCGCTGGCGATTCCCTCACCGACGGCTTCCTCGTTGCCGTAGTACTGTGCTGTATCGATGTGCTGATAGCCCATCTCCAGGGCTGTCCGAACGCTCTCCGCGCAGACCTCCGGATCGGTGTTCTGCCACGTTCCGAGACCAATAGCTGGTAATTCGCTCATATGGGAAAGAACACCAGCAACGCACATATCTCTTGTGATTACTCCTGACACGTCGGCGAGGGATGCCGCTGGCGTCGGGCAGTGAAAACCGGCTGCTATGTTGAAACGAACGGGTCGAGAACCGAGACAAACCGCGATTGTCCGGTACTACGCCAGTTGCCGTCGCTCGGACCGCCGCTCTCTGAGCCAACTGAGAAGCTTGGGCAGGAACCGGTACCGGACATCGAAGTACAGCGACACCGCGCCGTAGATCCAGAGCGCGAACAGCAGCGTCATCGCGACGACGTAGGCGATGCCAGCGGTCGTTGGCATCTCAGGCTTCCCCCTCGACAGCCGTTTCCTCGGCGACTGCAGCAGCATCGACGAGGCTGTGCGTGATCGCGTCACCGGTGGTGCCGTCGAAGACGTGCACGTCGTCACGGGAGAACACGACCTCGATTGAGTCCCCCTCGCTGAGGTCCTTGTCGGGATCGACGCTCATGAGCAGCTCCGTGGTGTCGCCGTCAGTTTCGGACAGCAGGTAGGCGTAGGTCTGGTCGCCGACCGGCTCCAGCACGTCCACGGACACCGTGACGGGGCGGCTCGGGTGCGCGATGTCGTCGGCATCGGCCGCGAGGTAGATGTCCTCCGGCCGGATTCCCACCGTGACCGGGTCGCCCTGCTGGAGCGGCGTATTAGTCGTATCGAACTCGACGCTGAAATCGCTGACATCGAGGTCGTCACCGTCAACCTGGCCGTTGAAGAGATTCATCGACGGACTGCCGATGAACTGTGCGACGAACGTGTTCACCGGCCGGTTGTAACACTCAAGCGGCGGCGAGCACTGCTGGAGCTCCCCGTCGTTGATGATCGCGATGCGGTCGGACATCGTCATCGCCTCTTCCTGGTCGTGGGTGACGTACACCGACGTGATGCCCAGTTCCTTCTGGAGGCGCTGGATCTCCGTCCGCATCGCCACCCGGAGCTTTGCGTCGAGGTTTGCCAGCGGCTCGTCCATCAGGAACACGTCCGGCTCGCGGACGATGGCGCGGGCGATACCGACCCGCTGTTGCTGGCCGCCGGAGAGCTCGTCGGGGCTGCGGTCGAGCATCCCTTCCAGCTGGACGATTTCGACCGCGTTCTCGACCCGGCGGTCGATCTCTTCCTGGTCGAAGTCCCGGAGCCGGAGGCCGAAACTGATGTTTTCGTACACCGTCATGTGGGGGAACAGCGCGATGTTCTGGAACACCATCGCGATGTTCCGGTCCTTCGGTGGTTTGTTCGTCACGTCTCGACCGGCGATTTCTATCGTGCCGCTCGTCGGTGTCGTCAGGCCGGAGATCGTCTCCAGGGTGGTGGATTTGCCGCACCCGGATGGCCCGACCAGCGTGACGAACTCGCCGTCTTCGATGGTCAGGTTCATGCCTTCGACAGCGATGACATCTTCGTACTCTTTGCGAACGTCGGTGAGGTTGACTTCTCCCATGTATTTACTCCTTCAGGCCGCCCGCGGTCAGGCCGCGGACGATATGTTCTTGCGCGATGATGACGAGCACTGCGATGGGGATGATCCCGATGAGGCTCGCGGCCGCCATCATATTGTACATCTGTGTGTGTTGCTGCTGGAAGTTCAGTATCCCGTACACCAGGACGGCCCAGTTCTCCGGCGAGCCGTCGGTCATGATGAACGAGAAGAAGAACTCCCGGTAGACGCCGATGAACACGATAATCGCGGCGGTCACGACGCCTGGTGCCGACAGTGGCATGATGACCCGGAACAGCGCGCCGAGCCGGGTCGTCCCTTCCACCCTGGCGGCGTCCTCCAGCCCGTCGGGGATCTGGCTGTAGAACGTCGTCAGGATGAATATCGTGATCGGCAAGCTCAGCATCGTGAACGGGAACACCATCCCCCACGGCGTGTTGTAGAGGTCTGGCGTCGGCGTTCCGAGAATGCTCAGCGAGCCGGTGAGCAGCTCGAACAGCGGGATCAGGAAGGCGATGCCCGGGAAATACGAGATTATCAGTAGCAACACCAGGAGCGGCCCCTTTCCGGGGAAATCGACCCGCCCGAAGGCATAGCCCGCGAGGCTCCCCAGCGTGATACAGACGATGACCGTCACCGTCGCGATGAGGATGCTGTTGAAGATGTAATGATGCAGCGGGTATTCCTGTACAACAGTCGCGAACACGCCGATGTTGAAGTTCTCGGGCACGATCCCCATCTGGTAGAGCTGGTTGTCCGGCGTCACTGCCAGAACCAGCAGCCAGTAGAACGGGAACAGCGTGATCATGATGAACGATACGAGCCCGACCCAGAAGCCCAGCCGGTAGACGTCGGCGGAGTTTTGGATCGTGTACTGGACGATACGGCCGGTCAGGCCGGTGTATTCCTGTTCACTCATTGGTTGACTCCCGGAATCTGACGATGTAGACCATGATTATCACAGCGATGACGAGCGCGGTGATAAAGGCAATCGCCGACGCGGTCGCCCAGCGCTGTTGGCGGAACGTCTGGACGACCAGACAGGTCAGCGTCGGAACCGTGGCACAGCCCGCTGACGCCTCAACGATGCCGTAGATCTTCATCGAACTGATCGTATAGAAGATCATACCGATGAACAGTACCGGCTTGATCTGTGGCAGCGTGATCATGCGGAACTGCTGCCACTTCGTCGCGCCTGCGACCTCGGCCACGTCGTAGAGGTTGCGGTCGATGCTCGCGATCCCGGCCATGATGATGAGCGCGATGAAGGGGATCTTCCGCCAGATATCGATGAGTATGACTATGATAGTCGAGTCCTGGCTGTTTATCAGCGGGTTATCGCTGAACACGCCTAGGTTCGCCAGCGGCTCGACGAACGGGCTCAGCGAGGGCTGGAACAGCAGGAAGAACATCATACCCTGGATGACAATCGGGATGGACCACGGGAGGATGACGATGGTCCGGGCGTACCGTCGCCCTTTGAACTCCTTGTTGAGGATGATCGCCATGCCGAGTCCCAGCACGGTTCCGATAGCCACGCTCACGACCGTGATGAGGAGCGTGACGATGAGCGCGCTGGAAAACGGTGCTTGTAGGTCAAAGAACGGCGATGACAGGATCGCGTTCGCGTCGCCGCTGAGTATCTGGACGTAGTTTTCGAGGCCGACGAACTCGCCGATCGGGTGTGTTCCGGTCAGGTCGTCGTCCTGTAGCGAGAAGTACAACGTCTTGACCAGTGGATAGAACGCCAGAACCGAGAGGACGAGGAACACGGGCGAAACGAGGAGGAACCCGTATTTGGCCTCGTCCAACTGCTCGATCCTGAGGAAGATCGGCGACACTGCTTGCTGGACTTTTTGTTTCATAGTGTTCGTACTAGCACAGCCCGTAGCCCGGGGACTTGTAGATTACTACGCATGTCATCGAAGCTCGGGGCACGGTTACGACTCCTGTTCCTCGATCTGTTCGACCTGTTCTTGTGCGGCAGCGACGGCCTCTTCTGGGGACTTCTGCTGATTGAGACAGGCGTGGAACTCCTGTCCGATGGCAGATTTCTGCGGGTCCCAGACGGCGTTGATCGGCGGGGCGAACTGGTTCTCGGACTGGAACTGCAGCGTGTCGAGATGGCGGTTCATCACGTCGACCTCCTGTGCCCGGTCGGAGGTGAACAGGCCGGGCTTGGGTGGTGTCGATCCGGTCGCCTCGAAGATTGTGAGGTAGAACTCGTCGGAGGTCATCGCTTTGATGACTTCGACGGTCGCGGCCAACTTCTCCGTATTGGGGTTGATAGAGAGATGCCAGCCGCCGAGCTTGGCGTTCGTGCCGCCGGTGCCTTCGTAGGACGCCTCCGACTCGGAGACGCCGTAGGGGTACGGCATGACGCCGAGGTCCTCGCCGAATTTCTCCTCGCTGCCGAAGTCGGCGATGGCGAACGACCAGTTCCGGTGCATGATCGCTTCGCCCGCGCTGAACGACTCCATCGAGGGGGACGTGTCCCAGCCGAGGGCGTCCGATGGAGTGATGCCGCCATCGAGGCCATCGATGGCGTACTCGTCATCGCTCCCGTAGAGGAACGTCCGGAACTGTCGGAGCGTGTCGATCGTCTGTTGCTCGTCGATTGTGACAGACCGGTCACCGATTGGCCCGTTCTGGTTCGACATGTCGCCGAAGTAGTTGCCCCCGTTCGTGACGAGGTGTTCGTAGCCGCTGATGCTCCCGATGTTCCGCTGGTTCATCGCGGTCGTGTAACCGTGGTCGGTCCCCGCCTCCTCTTTCGCTGCTTTCGTGACTTCCGCGAAGTAGTCCCAGGTGAGCGGCTCAGTCGCCCAGTTCTCTCCCTCGGGGTCGTAGCCGGCTGCTTCGACCAGGTCTTTCCGGTACTGGATGGTCGGGATATCGATGAACTGGGGAACGCCGTACAGGCCGCCGTCCCAGCGCATCGAGTCGACCATCACCTGCGAGTAGTCGTTTTCGAGCTCCGTCATCTTCTCGTCGCCGAGGACCCCCGAGAGGTCGAGCAGCCACTCACGGGGGGCGAAAAACGGCGTGTACGCGAAGTTCGTCAGCATGAAGTCCGGTGTCGACCGGCCTGCTGAGAGGATCTGGTTGTACCGGTCTTGCAGGTCGTCAGCCCCCCAGACGGTCGTCGAGAAGTTGATATCGATGCTCTCGGGCAGCCCTGCGTCGTAGGCCGCCTGCTGGAGCTGATCCGAAATGTTGCCAAACAGGGGAGCTGTACTGTATTCGACTGTAACGTCCTCGCCACTGTACTCGATGTCTTCCGCCGTCGGTGTATCGCCCCTGCCGTTGCTGTCACCACCATCGCCACTCCCGTTTCCGGTCCCGGAACAGCCGGCCAGTCCGAGGGCGACACCTGTCGCACCCACCGATGCGACAAACTGTCGTCGGGAAAGTGCACTGGCGGCTTTTCGGCTGTTCGTGGTCTCACTGCTGTTGCGTCTCATACTCGGCATATCATACTCTCCCTATATAAAATTATTGTTTGGGTATATTTCTGTTCGTGCTCAGCCGCTGTCCAAAGCCTGCTCAATCGGATCTTCAGTCGGCTGCTGTCCTCCCTCCCAAAACTATAAGAAATAATGGTTTGATACTGAACTCGCTGTGGCAACACAGCACGAGGTACCATGAGTCACGACGATACGTCACCGACCGACGGCGAATCGACTTCAGACTACACGCTCCCGCGACGAGGTGCACTCGCTTTGCTCGGGGCCGGCATCGTCGGCCTCGGTACGGGGTCTGCAAGCGCGGCACAGAACGGCGACAACGGAAACCAGCCGTGGTACGACTGGGGGTCCGACGTTGACGCACACGAGAACGCACTGCAGAACCTCGGCTCGCTCTCGATGGCAGGGACAGACGCCGCAGTCTCCGAGTTCACCGGCGACAACCTCTCGGTCACTGACGGGACACTCAACGCCAGCGGTGGGGTCCCAGGATCGGTCCATATCGTCACGGAGTATCCGGGCGAAACACTCGATCAGAAGATCGAGAACGTACTCGACGCGCTTCCCGGGGGCGATGACATCCCCAACCAACAGCCCGGCCACCGCATCGTGGTCCCTGCTCCGGACCCCGACGATCCCGCCGCGGCCGACGGACTGCCGGCGTGGCGCGTCGAGTCGCCGATCGTCATCGACGACAACACCGGCAAGCTCGTCTTCGACATGGGCTGGACGCTCATCTACGCGACCGACACGATCGAGAGCTTCTTCGTCCTCGGCCCGGACGAGAAGACCGAAAACATCACGCTCAACGGCGGGATGTTCTACGCGAAGGAGAACCTCGAACGGTCGTTCATCGACATCCAGGGCGTCGGTCACATGCACGTCTCCCGGATGTACCTCCAGAACTTGGAGGGCCGCAACACCGTTCCGGCCGGTATCAGACTGGCCGATTACCACGGCTCCAGCGAACTGACGATCCACGACACCGAAGTGACCGGCTGCCGGGACGGTTTCCTCGCCGAACACGGGAGCGATGACGTGCCGTACGGCCCCGCGTTCGACCTGGACATCTACAACTGGCGCGGCGGCGGGGGCGAGCACAGCATCCGAATCGACGGCGGCGCGACCATCAACCTCGATTCGATACAGTGTGGCGGCCACCCGCTCCAGTCCGTCAGCGAGAGCATCGTCAAACTGGAGAACTCGGTCACGTCGACGCGGAAGGTGTCGATCTCGAACGTCCGGGAGCGCCACAACGCTATGGAGTATCACAGCGGCGTCACAGTCGCTGACGTGACCGACGGCGATGGTGACAGACACGACGGCGTCTATATCCAGAACGTCGACTGCTACAACGCCGAAGTCGGAACCGACATCGAATACGTCACCTACTTCGACCAGCAGAACGTCCGTCCGGCACCGGAAATCGGTGGCGACGCCGCCGGGTCGACGCGGTGGTTCGACGACGGTACCCAGCGACACGAAACCTCGCAATCGCACGCCTTCCATGCCGGGGACGGCGACGGGCCATCACTGGTGGTCGGCGAGTCGGACGTAGAGGTCCCAGGGGCCGGCAACGGTGCGATCCTCACGACACCCGACGGATCGAGCGAGTATCGCGTTCGCGTGGACAACGACGGCTCGCTCGTGACCGAACCGGTGGAGGGCGGCGGCGATACGCGCGCAGGTATCGTCGACAGTTTCGAGGGCGGTGACCTCTCCGCGTACGACGGTGCGACCGACGCATACGTCGTGAACAGCGATCCACCAGTGGGCGACGGCGATCTCAGTCTGAAGAACACGTCCGGCGGCACTGCCATCATCACCTCCACGGACGGACTCCCACGCTATCCTCAGTCGGGCGATACGTTTGCGGCAGCGGCCGCACGGACTGAAACGACCAGCAATCTCGGTATCGCGTTCGGTGTGCAAGACGCGCAGAACTTCTATTTCGCTCGCATCTATCCGGAAGGAGACAGCGACAGACTACAACTCTACAAGCGCGAGGATGGAGACTACACGCAGCTAGCAGAATCGAGCCTCTCGGTCGAGACAGGCGTCCTGTATGACCTCGTCATCGACTGGGCGTCGCTCGGTTCCATCAACGTCACGCTCCGTGGCCCTGACGGGTCCGACCTCGGGTCCGTGACAGCGAGCGACGAGACGTTCGAAGACGGTGGAATCGGGGTCAGGAGCACTGGCGCACTCGATAACGTGCGTATCCTTTGAGGGAATACAGGAACCCGGATTCCGGATATTTTTCGTCCGCTCCTAAACGCACTCGATTCAGTATTACTGGATCTGAGTTCGGGAAAGCTGGAGTAGATTTATACATGTTGACGACCTCGTTTCGCCTATGGTTGACCAGCAGAACTCCAATGCTGTCAAGACTGCACAGACGACCTTCGACATCCTGGAAGAACTGAAAGACCGTAACGAAGCGACGTTAGCGGAGTTGACACAGGCGTTCGATCTCTCGAAGAGCAGTATCCACAACTATCTCACGACGCTTGAGGCGGACGGGTACGTCGTCAAGGAGGGCGGCCGATACAAGGTCGGCCTTCGACTGCTCGATCTCGGTGGCCACGCGCGACATCATGAACGGATATACGACATCGCAAAAGACGAGGTTGCGGCGTTGGCCGAGGAGACGGGCGAACTGGCGAATCTTATGGTCGAACAGAAGGGAAAGGGGGTGTACCTCTACCGAACCCACGGCGCGGACGCAGTCAAGACGGATTCCTACACCGGCCAGCGCGTGTATCTCCACAATACCGGGCTCGGGAACGCTATCCTCGCGCACCTCTCCCGCGACCGCGTGAACGAGATTCTCGATACCCACGGTATGCCTGCGACGACGGAAAACACGATTACCGACAGGGAGGAACTGTTCGCCCATCTCGATGAGGTCCGGGAGGCGGGAATCGCCTTCGACGACGAGGCCCGCGTCGAGGGGCTCCGCTGTGTAGCCGTACCCATCGTTAACAACAACAACACTGTCGAGGGGGCGATAAGCGTCTCCGGCCCGACGAGCCGGTTCCAGGACGAACGGTTCCGCGAGGAACTGCCTGCGAAACTGAAAAGCGCCGCCAACGTTATCGAACTGAATATCACGTACACGTGACGGATCCGCACAGCAATATCCAGTACTACTGTAGCTAAGTACAGAATCATAGAATGGTCCTTCAGTTTGAACCAATTTGTAAACCGGTTTCTGCGTTTCTCCACTAATTATGCTATGCTATCCGGGATACTATTTCACCTGTTCCGCGATTTGGAACATAATTCAGGATAGCTTGCGAGACACGATGGTATACTGAACCAGAAACCGAACTCTCGAACGAATTCACAGTCCATAACAGATGTACGTACGTTAGAGTATGAGTTTCAACCAATCGATTCCTTGTGTACCTGTTTCAGGTTACGGGAAACCAGGGAAACTCGATAGTGCGGACAAAGGGAACCAGTGGGCTGGTAACAGGAGAGTCCGGGCATATCACAGTCGTACATGTGTTATATAAATCGAGGAATCACTGCTATGCTTGATCGTCAATTATCCTGTTCGTCTCATTGCTTCCGGAATTACCGGAATATTTCGGCTAAATCCTGTGTGTAACGCGGTGGGACTGATCCGTCCTGTGGCATCGAAACGTCCGGAAACGGGTGAGTTAAGCAGCCGCACACTGTGTTCAGAGTACGAAGACTGTAGGCCCACACCTTGGCCATGTCCTACTGGATGGTGTCGCTCTCGTCGGATTGCTTGCCGGTTCTCTGACGACTTGACTCACACTTTCCGGTAGTACCGGAACATATTCACGGAATCCGCGTCAGTGGGGAAACTATATCGAAATTACCGAGGAAATTAACTGATTATCCAGTGTGATCGACCTCTCAACTGGTTATACAGACGGTACCGGGCTTTTCGTTCAATATCGATCTCATGTCGATGGGTGCCTTCTCCGGCAATACCGGAAGATGGTGTGTCGTACAGTAGCATACCAAATTGAATGACAGGGGTAGTCCCAGTATCTCTACGGGAACAGGTATCCAGGTTCTATCCGATACGAACGGGAAGGCAACAACGACTCACGCGGCGGTCACACCATCCGATACACCTCGTCCATCCACTGGTCCTCCGAGTCGATAAGAATCGGGTCCATCACCTCCGCCCACGCTGCCTGTGCCTCGCTGTCTTCCATCACCGTCTTGATTTTCTCCGGATCCTCGACCTCCATGAACCCGAACACGTGACCGTCTTTCTCAAACACGCTGTACGTCTCGATGCCGGCCCCCGAATCGAGATACGCCGATTCGAGGGCGTCCGGTACGTCTCCGTGTTCCTCGCGGTAGGCCTCACGCTCGCCTTCCTTGATACGGAGGTGAAATGCTATTCGTGCCATGCAAATGCGTTCGGTGGCCCTGGCCATAGTTCTTCCGCGGGTAAGACTTAGGTTCGTTACCGACGACACTGAGAGTATGTTCGATACTCATACGCACGCATGGGGTGCAGCGAGCACGGAACACCCGTGGGTGAACGGGCCGATACTGGACCTCGTCGATTCCTTCGACGTACACACGGTGTACACGGCCGACCGGCTCCTCGCGGATATGGATCGGAACGGCATCGACGACGCCGTCGTCGTCGGATACCCCATCTGTGATTGGACGGACAACTGGTACACCCGGCGGGTTGCGGCCGAATACGACCGCCTTCATGGTATCGTAATGCTCGATCCATTTGCCGACGACGCGGCGACTCAGCTGCGAGAGTGTATGCGGACCGAGGGTGTCCTCGGGTTCCGGCTGGGTGCCGCTTGCCCGTACGACCAGATGTGGGAAACGTTCGACCCGAACGTCTCTTGGCTCCGCGAGGCGATTGCGGAAACCGAGTTC
The DNA here is from genome assembly GCF_000336635.1 of Haloarcula japonica DSM 6131. Taxonomy (GTDB): domain Archaea; phylum Halobacteriota; class Halobacteria; order Halobacteriales; family Haloarculaceae; genus Haloarcula; species Haloarcula japonica. The sequence goes on from NZ_AOLY01000040.1 coordinate 183,716, forward strand.
TGGGAGACGGCACTGGAACTCGATGCGACGGTCCAGATCCTTTGTGACCACAGCCAGCTCGATCAGGCGCTGGAACTGGTGGATGCGTATCCGGAGCTGACGTATCTGTTCGACCACTTCGCCCACGCGGGCCCGGAGACGCCGACGGACAACGGGACGTTCGCGCAGTTTGCCGAACTCGCCGACTACGAGACGGTCGCGGTGAAGGTATCGGAGATTCCCCACATGTCCGACTCGGCGTTCCCCTACGTGGACATGCACGATCACGTTCGTTGGCTCCTGGACACGTTCGGCCAGGAGCGGGTCATCTGGGGCTCGGACTATCCGAATGTCAGCGATGTAGCGAGCTACGCCGAAGCCCGAAATTGGCTCCGGGAAGTCGATTCAGTATCAGAACAGGACCGAAAGTGGATAACGGACCGGGCGTTCCGCCGGCATGTGGATATCGAGTGAGATCGACCGATTACGTCGCCAGTAGCTCGATGGGATGGCGCGGCTGGCGTTCCAGCAGGGCGTCGATCTGTTCGAGACAGGAGGTCCCGCTGGCGACGACGGGACGGTCTTGGACGCCGTCGTCGCGTAACTGCGTCCGAAGCCTGTCGCCGACGTCCATGCTCAGTTCGTAGTAGTCGGACTTGTACCCGAAGCTCCCGGCCATGCCACAACACTCCACGTCGGACGTGATCACGTCGTAGCCACAGTCTTCGAGGACAGCGACGGTATGGGCTTCGAGCCCGAGGGTCCGCTGCTGGCAGTGGCTGTGGTACGCGATTTCGGCCCCCTCGACGGTCGAGAGCGAATCGGTGGACGCGCCGTTGTCGAGTAGCCCGAACACGTATTCGAACACCTCGTAGCTGTTCTCCGCGATGTCGGAAAACGTCGTCTCGTCGACGAGCCGCTCGTACTCGCGTGTGAACATCGCGTGGTCGCTGGGTTCGATAACGACCACGTCGCGGTCGTCTTCGATGTGAGGGCCGAGCGTCTCTGTGACCCGTTCGGCGTGATCGGTCGCCGTCGCAACCATCCCCTGAGACAGCGGCGCGCGGCCGCTTGACGGAGCCGGTGGGACCACCACGTCGACGCCCAACGATTCGAGGACCTTCACGGCGGCTTTACCACGTTCGACCTGGACGTGGTTCGTGTACAGGTCAGGGTACAGTACCGCCCGGCGCTCGGGGTCGTCCACCTGTGAGTCACGGTTAGTGGCCCAGTCGACGAGGGTCTCTCGCTCGAATGTCGGGAGATCTCGACGCGGGTCGATGCCCAGAACTCGTGACATCGCCTGCCGGGCAACCGTCGTGTCGGCCAGCCAGTTCGACACCGGCGCTGTGGCGCTGCCGAGCTTTGCGACGGTCTCGAAGTTGCCGAAAAAGCGCTTCTGGAGGGGGGCACCGTCGTCCTCCTCGTCGGGCGTGAGTCCGTCGACGAGCCACTCCCCGGGGGCGTCCTTGTCGCGGTTGATTCGGTCCCGGACCACGGTGTTGATCCAGGGGATGTCGATGCCGACAGGACAGGCGTTCACACACCGCGTACATCCGGTACAGAGGTCGTTGAACTCCTCGGCCACGTCCAGCCCTTCGATGCCGGCTTCCCATCCCGTCGCAATACCGCCCGAATACGTCTCCCCGCCGAACGCGTGCCCGCCCACGCTCTGGAAGTTCGCACAGGAGTTCGAACAGGCCGAGCAGCGGATGCAGTACAGCGTCTCCCGGAGGTGTTCGTCGTCCCGCATCTCCAACCGGCCGTTGTCGATGAGCACGAGGTGGAAATCGCGGTCGGCGTCGAACTCGGACAGAGGCGTCTCGTCGTCGGTGAAATCGACGACCGGCGTATCGACCGGCGGGGTCAGCAGCGAGACGTAGGACGTGATGTCCTGGCCGGTGCCCGACCGACCGATGAGTTCGATGAACGGGTGGAGGTCCGCGACTGTCGGAACGACCTTTTCGACACCCGCTACTGCGACGTGCGTGTCCGTCGCCGCCACCGTTTTACGGGCGTTGCCCTCGCTGGTGACCAGCGCCATTGTCCCCGTGTCGGCCGTGATGAAATTCGCGCCGGTGATGCCGACTTCCGCGTCGATGATCTGCTCGCCCAGCTTTTCCCGGGCGAAGCGGGTCAGCTCCTCAGCGGTCTCCAGTGGGTCCTCGGGGTCGAATTGTTCGTTGAACAGCTCCGCGATGCTCTCGCGAGACTTGTGGATCGCCGGGGCGACGATGTGGGAGGGGGCTTCGTCGGCGACCTGTAACACCCACTCGCCCAGGTCCGTTTCGACCACGTCCACGCCGTCCGCTTCGAGCGCGTCGTTGACCTCGATCTCCTCGCTCGTCATCGACTTGCTCTTGACGACCCGGTCAGCCGCTCGCTCGTCGACAACGTCACGGATGTAGTTGTTCGCATCGGTGGCATCGTCGGCGATGTACACCGTCCCGCCGTTCGCTTCGATGGTCTCCGTCAACTGGTCGAGGAGATTCGGGAGGTCGGCGATGGCGTCCTCCTTGATACTACGGGCCGCTCGTTTGAGGTCCTCGTAGTCCTCTAGGTCCGCGACAGAGTCGTACCGTCCGGAATTGAACGCCTGCGTGTTCTCCGCGATTGCAACTCCCTCGGTCCGCATCAGTTCGCGGAGTTCGTCGGCGGTCGCCATCGTCAGGCCCCCTCCTCGACAACGATGACGTGGACCGTTCTTGGTCCGTGTGCGCCTTTGACGAGCGCGCCCATGTCGGCCGTCGCGCTCGGCCCGGTTGCGATGATTGCACTCTCGCCAGTTTCGTTAAACCGCTCGTCCAGTTTCGCTACGGCCGCATCCATATCGGGCTGGATGTCTTTCTCGTGGATAATCGCAACATGGTGCTCGACAAACAGACTCACGAGTTCGCTGGCCTCGTCAGTCATCGTCAGGACAAGGGAGCCGTAATCACCTATACCGAGGTCGGCGCTGGTGACGCCGGTCGTCGCTTCGCGGAGTTCGACCGGCGTCGGATCGACACTGATCGGCGTTTCTGCCAGCGAGAACGTCTCACCCACGAATCTCTCGTCGAGGGCTACCCCGACTGCGGGCTCTGTGATCGCTTCCTCGATTGCGGCCGTGAGCTCGGCCTCTCTCGTGTGAGTGACTGTCACACCCAATTCATCGAGAGACGCCTCGAACGCCGAGCGTGTGTTTGCCATTGGTACTCGAACGGTTAGTCTACACCGACATTTAGCTTTGGTCTGACCTGTCCATTCCCGCGAGATGGTCGTCCCCATCCCCGTATCCTGTCTACTGTTTGGAAAAGAGTCTCTTCTGGAGAAAATCCGCCACCGGGAGTGCAGAATCCCGGTACATTTATTATATAGGACTGTCCTTTTGGTAATAGTGGATCATGGTAAACAGTAACTCAGCGAGCGGACTCGACAGGCGACAGTATCTGACAGGGCTCAGCGCTGCGATGGCTGCCGGCCTCGCTGGCTGTAGCAGCGGTGGAGACGGCGGCGATGGGGGTGACGGGGATGGCGAATCCGGCAACGGCAGCGACGGCGGCTCCGGGGCGCAAGACCTCGATTTCTGGCTGTTCGGCGGCATCCCCGCGGAACGGGAGTACATCAGCGGACACTACGACAGCTACGGCGACCACAACGTAAGCTACCAGCACCAGGAGTGGGGGCAGAAATACCAGATCATCGCCTCCGCTGCTGCGAACAACAACCTGCCGGACGTGATGGCAGGCCAGTGCCAGCAGATCCCCGACTATGTCGGCGCTCGGGCGATTCAGCCTCTCGACCAGGAGGGGTTCCAGGACCAACTCGAAGAGATAAACAGCCACTTCATCCAGGCCAACATCGACACGGTCGTCTACGAGGGGCTCGGCGACACCGAGAGCGAGCGTCAGTGGGGACTTCCTGGCGGTTACGCCGACCTCGGCCCGTTTATCGACATCCGAACGGACTATCTCGAACAGACGAGCTTCGACCAGCCCCCGCGGAACTGGCCCGAACTGATACAGCTCGGCCAGGAGATGCAGGAGATCGACGACGTCTCCGCAGCGATCACCGCTCCCGGGACCGACTTCGGCCTAACTACCGGCTACTTCATCGGGTTCGTCTACGCGAACGGGGGCCGCTACTTCGATCCCGAGTCGATGGAGGCGACCGTCGACCAGCCGGGCTTCGTCGACGCGGTGAAGCTGTATCAGGACATCGCCGAGGCCGGCCTGTTCCCGGATTCAATGGCGGAGAACAACCACATCGACGCCGGTCGCCTCCTCCGGGAGGGCGAATCGGGCATCTTCATCACGTACTCGCACGCGAACGCGGTGTACCAGACGACCGGTGCCCCCCAGGAGTGGCTCGACGGCGAGGGCCACACCGTCACCCGCGCCCCGCTTCCGGAGAGTCCGTCGGGTGATTTCCAGCCACAGGACCTCCTGTTGCAGAACGCCCAGGGGTTCATGCTGGGTAACGGTACCGAGAGTGACGCGGAGCGACAGGCCGCCTTCGACTACACGAGCTGGTGGAACCAGCCCGAGCAACTGGCTCCCTGGACCTACGCGGCCGAGTCGGACGTGGGAATCCGCGGTCGTGTCCCGACCCTCAAGAGCGCGTTCGAGGAGCCAAGCGACCTGTTCATGAGCCAGTTCGGCGACCTCGTCACGCTGTATGAGAACGACGACCTGTTCACGCGGACCTCGCGGTTCCCCTCGTTCTCCGGCATCGCCTCGATACAGAGCATCATCAACACGCAGGTCATCCAGCCGGTCGTCCTCGGGAACGCGACCGCCGAGGAGGCCTGTAGCAACGCCAACTCCCAGGTGCAGGAAGTCGTCGACGAACAGATCGCCTGAGAGAGGGTGAGCTGTGCCCGAGACTATCACATTCGGCGGAAGCGCCACACATCTATGAGTTACGTAGACCAAGCCCAGTCGTCGTACCGCAGCGCGACCAGATACATCCCCGAGAGCCTGCGAGTGTATCTCCCGATCCTGCCCGTGATGGCGCTGGTGGGACTGTTCATTCTCTATCCTATCGCGCAGGCCATCTATTCGAGCTTCTTCACGAAGAGCCTCCTCGCGCCCAGCGAAGCCGAGTTCGTCGGGCTCGCGAACTACGTCGAAATCTGGGCGGACCCGGACATCCACCAGGTGCTCTGGAACACGTTCGTCTGGGTGACTGTCGGCAGCCTGGCCGCTATCGTCCTCGGGTTCCTGATGGGGTGGCTCCTCGATGAGAAGCTACCCTACACGAGCGTCGCCAGCGCCATCGTCCTGATACCGTGGGTCCTCCCGCGAGTTGTCGGGGCGTCCATCTGGCAGTTCATGTTCGGCGGGTCCCAGGGTATCGTCAACGAACTCCTCGTACAAATGGGAGTCATCGACGAGTACATCGTCATGCTCGGGGCGAACCAGTACTCGCTGTGGCCGCCGATCATCGGGATGGTCTGGCGGCTTGCACCGCTGTTTGCCCTGCTGACGCTCACCTCGTTGCAGGGGATCGACGAGCACCTCTACGAAGCCGCGCGGATGGACGGAGCGACTCCGTGGGAGCAGTTCCGCTACATCACCATCCCGATGATGAAGTACAACCTCGCCATCGGCTTCCTCCTGATGCTCATCTACAACGTCAGGAACTTCTCGATGGTCTGGGTGATGACCAAGGGCGGACCCGGCGTTTCGAGCAGCACGCTGCCGGTGATGATATACCGGGCGGCGTTCATCGACTTCGAGGTCGGATTCGCCTCGGCCCTGTCCGTGTTGCTGTTCGTCGTGTTGCTCGTGTTCTCCTACTACTACATCAAGTTCTACGACAAAGTCCGAGGTGACATGTAATGGCGACAGACAACACAGATCCGACAGCGGAGTACCGAAAGAACCAGTCCTGGCTCTATGACTCGAAAGCGGGCGGATACGTCAGGAAGACGGCGATCGGGCTGCTGACGCTCGTGATCGGCGTGTTCGTCCTGTTCCCGCTGTACTGGATGGTCGTCACAGCGTTCAAGACGACGTCCGAGATTCAGCAGATCCCGCCGACGGTGTTTCCGGCGGACCCGTCGCTCGAAGGGTTCAGGCTCGTCATCGAGTCGTCGATTCAGGCTGGCGGCTACGCAGGGCTAGTGAGCGACCTGTTCGGAATTACCGTGACCTCCGCAATCGACATCAATCTGCTCGGGCTCATCGTCAACAGCCTCAAAGTCGCCGTCGGTGCGGGACTCATCGCTGTCGTCCTCGGCACCGGCGCGTCGTACGTACTGTCGCGGCGCGAGTTCCGTGGGAAGAACCTGCTGATGTCGCTCCTGCTGGCGTCGCTTATGTTCCCCGGGACCGCCATCATGGTTCCAGAGTGGGAGCTCATCTCGACGCTCGGGCTGTTCAACACGCACCTCGCGCTCATCCTCATCTACGGCGCGATGACATCACCATTCGTCGTCTGGCTGATGAAGGGCTTCTTCGACGACTTCCCGGACTCGATCATCGAGGCCTCACAGATCGACCAGTGTACCCCCTTCGAGACGTTCTGGTACGTGCTGGTCCCGATGGCGCGGAACTCGCTCATCGCGTCGTTCATCTTCGCGTTCCTGCTGGCGTGGAACGAACTGGTGTTCGCGCTCACGCTGCTCGACAACTCGAAGTTCACCGTGCCCCCCGGCCTGCTCACGTTCGTCCAGGGGTTCAACACGCAGTGGAACGTCGTCGCGGCGGCGTCGATCATCGTCTCGATCCCGGTGTTGGCCGGTCTGGCCTACATTCAGCGGTACTTCGTGCAGGGGCTGACCGGCGGCGCAATCAAGGGGTAATCTGCCCGCTCCTTTTCGACGGGGCGCTACCTTTATTGTGGGTTAGCCGGTACCTTTCCTCAATGACACACCTCGAACTTGATAGTGTCAAAAAAGTGTTCGGAGACCCGGAGAAGGAAGGGGTCGTCGCGGTCAACGACCTTGACATCGACGTGCCGGACGGCGACTTCCTCGTCCTTCTCGGGCCGAGTGGCTGCGGCAAGACCACGACGCTCCGCATGATCGGGGGACTCGAAGACCCGACGGAAGGCGAAGTCCGATTCGACGGGACCGTGGTCAACGACGTCAAGGCCCGGAACCGCGACGTGGCGATGGTGTTCCAGGACTTCGCCCTGTACCCGCACATGACCGTTCGGGAGAACCTCGGGTTCGGCCTCCGGCGTGAGAACAACGACATGACCGGTACGGAGATCGACGAGCGCGTGACTGAGGTCGCGGAGATGCTCGAAATCGAGGAGTTGCTGAACAACAAACCGGCGCAGCTCTCGGGCGGTCAGAAGCAGCGCGTCGCGCTCGGACGGGCGATTATTCGGGAGCCGCGACTGTTCCTCTTCGACGAGCCGCTGGCGAATCTCGATGCGAAACTGCGAAAGACGATGCGGACGGAGATCGACGAACTCCAGTCGGAGGTCGGCATCACGTCGGCCTATGTCACGCACAACCAGGAGGAGGCGATGACTATCGCGGACAAGATCGCGATCCTCAACGACGGGGAACTCCAGCAGCTCGGGACGCCAGATCAGGTGTTCAACGAGCCGGCGAACCTCTTCGTCGCGCAGTTCGTCGGGAGCCCGGACATGAACCTGTTCCAGGGGGCGCTCAGCGAGCGGGGCGACTCCTACCGCATCGAGATGGACGCCGCTTCTTTTGACATCCCGAAGCGACTCGTCGATACGGAGATCGACACTGACGAGGTTCTTGTCGGCTTCCGTCCGCAGGACCTCTATCAGGCGCGTACCAGAGCGACGAACGGCCCCGAGTTCGACACCCAGGTTCGCGTGGTCGAACCGGTCGGGACCGAAGCAATCGTTCACGGCACGTCGGCCCTCGGTGACGTGACCGCGAAGGTCGGGCGCTTCCACGACCTCGAACCCGAGGATCAGATGGAACTGACTATTGCACCGGAACACGTCTATCTCTTCGATCCCACCACGGAATCGTTGCTGAAAGGGCGTCTCGTCACCGAGCGAGCGGAGGGCGGGACGTCTGCAGATAGCGTCGAAGCGTAGCGAGCGACTCCAGCGATACACTACAACCAATCATGAAAGCAATCGTTCAGACCGGCCCGCGGGAAATCGAGACACAGGACAGAGAGAAACCGACAGTAGAAAGCGACGAGGTGCTCGTTAAAGTCCACACGGCGGGACTCTGTGGGAGTGACGCCCACGCCTACAAGTACGACGGCGGCTACGAGTGGATCCCCATCCCGCGGATAATGGGCCACGAGTACTCCGGCGAAGTCGTCGAAGTGGGAGATAGCGTCGAGGGGTTCGCGGCGGGCGATAAGGTCATCGAGGAACCGATACACGACTGCGGACACTGCTTTCAGTGCAAGAACGGCCAGCCAAACGTCTGCCAGAACTTCTCTATAACGGGGATGCACCGCGACGGCGCGTACGCGGAGTACGTCACCGTCGCCCCGGAGCACCTCCATGCGGTCCCCGAGGCCGTGCCGTTGCGGCAGGCGGCCGTCACGGAGCCGATAAGTATCGCCACGCGGGCGGTGCTCGAACAGTCGGTGACCACGCCCGGGGACAACGTGCTGGTCGAAGGCCCCGGACCTATCGGGGTTCTGGTCGCCGCCGTTGCCGACTCCCTCGGCGCGAACGTCCTCGTGTCCGGCCTCGATCAGGACGCGGTGTATCGGCTCCCGCTGCTGAACGACCTCGGTATCGAAACGGTGAACGCCCAGACGGAGGACCTCGAAGCCCGGGCGGAGTCCCAGACGGACGGTATCGGATTCGACGTCGTGTTCGACTCGACCGGGCACCACTCCGGCATCGGCACGGCGGTCGACCACGTCCGGAAAGGGGGACAGGTCGTCATGGTCGGGATTCCAAACGACACCAGCGAGATCATGTTCACGTCAGCCGTCCGCGGCGAGGTCGATGTCAACACCTCCTATGGCTCGACCTGGACGAACTTCGAACAGGCGCTTCGGCTGATGGAGCGGGGCGAAATCGCCATCGACCAGATACTGGACACGTCTTACAGCATGGACGATCCGGCGGCGGCGTTCGAGGCGTTCCTCGCGTCGGAAACCTGCAAACCGGTCTTCCAGTTCAGCGATTGATCGCGTCGCCCACGCACAACCGCGGACGATTACTGGCGAGACTCCGATCCGGGACAGAGACGACGTGAGACGGTGACAGAAAAGGTTTTACTCCTGCCGAAACACGTCTACGTACGCGTCTGACCTATGGAAATCACAGACATTTCAGCGACGAAAGTAAGCAACGAGTCGTGGGGGGAGTTCATCGAGTTCCCACTCGTCACGATCATGTCGAAGTACGACGAATATCGCAACGTCGACGGCGAGAACCCGCAGGCCCGCCGGAAGTGGATGGGGCCGGTCGGCGACGTGGTCGTCGAAGTCGAGACGGACGCCGGCATCACCGGCGTCGGCGTCGGCAACTGGGGAACCGGCGCTATCGCCACCGTCGTCGAGGAAACGCTCTCGAAGATCGTCGTCGGCGAAGACCCGATTCGACGCGAGCACCTCTGGGAGCAGATGTACCGCGCGACGCTCCCCTTCGGGCGGAAAGGCGTCGCCGTCATGGCGATCAGCGCCGTCGATCAGGCGCTGTGGGACATCGCCGGCAAGGAGGCCGGGAAGCCGGTCTACGAACTGCTCGGCGGCCCGACCAAGACGGAGATCCCCGCCTACGCGTCGAACCTCCACCCCGTCGACATGGAGAAGCTAGAACGCGAGGCCCAAGAGTACGCCGAGGCGGGCTTCGACGCGATGAAACTGCGCTTCCTCCACGGGCCTGAGGACGGTCGCGCCGGCATGGAGAAAAACGAGGAGATCGTCAAGACCGTCCGGGATGCCGTCGGCCACGAGATCGATATCGCGGGCGACGCGTACATGGGCTGGTCTGTCAAGTACGCGAAGAAGATGACTCAGCGGCTCGCGAAGTACGACATGGCGTGGGTCGAAGAGCCCGTAATCGCCGACGATATCTCCGGATACGCCGAGGTCCGGGAGGCTGCGCCGATGCCGATCTCCGGCGGCGAACACGAGTTCACGCGCTGGGGCCACGAGGACCTGCTCGAACGCGACGCCGTCGACATCCTCCAGCCCGATGTGGGCCGCGTCGGCGGTATCACGGAACTGCAGAAGGTCGCGGACATGGCGGAAGTCCACGACGTGCCAGTGATTCCACACGCCGGAACGAACCCCACGCTGCACGCCATTGCGGGGCACACGAACATGCCGATGGCGGAGTACTTCCCGACGCCCGAGTGGTTCCAGGAACAGCAGGAGGAGCAGGACTCGACCTACGCCGACGCCATCTTCGAGAACCCGCCCTCGCCGGAGCACGGGTCGATTCCATTGCCCGATGAACCCGGCATCAGTACGCAACTGAACCACGACGCACTCGAGCACTTCGCCGTGGAGTAACCCATGAGCCAGGACATAAGCTTCGAATACAACGTTCCCGTGTTCGCCGGCGCGCCCGATGCCGGAGACGACGAGCCCGTACACCGCGACACGCCGGAGTACGAGGCGTTGGACTGGGAGACGACCCGCCACGGTATCGAGATGGCAGAAGAGTTGGGCTTCGACGCCGCCTGGGCACCAGACCACCTGATGCTCGGCCGTGACCGCGCCGAGTACGAGTGCTGGACGCTGCTGTCTGCGATGGCCGGGTTCACCGACGACATCAACATCGGTTCGCTCGTGCTGTGTAACGACTACCGGAACCCCGCGCTGGTCGCGAAGATGGCCGCGACGCTGGATGTCATCTCCGAGGGCCGCCTCGAACTCGGTCTCGGAGCCGGCTGGCACGAACCGGAGTACGAGGCCTTCGACTGGGAGTACCGCGACGGGTTCGAGCGACTCATGCGGCTCGACGAGTCCATCCGGCTCATGAAGCGGATGTGGGACGCCGGGGGCGACGGCGCGAGCTTCGACGGCGACCACTACCAGATCACGGACGCACCGTGTGCGCCAACACCAGTTCAGGACCCCCACCCGGAGATTCTCGTCGGCGGCCAGGGCGAGCAGGTGACGCTCAAACTCGTGGCCAAGCACGCCGACGTGTGGAACACGGACGTATTCAACGGCGACGTGGAGACGCTCGAACACAAGACCGGCGTCATCGAAGACCACTGCGAGACTGTCGGTCGCGACCCCGACGAGATTGAGTACTCATGGGACGGTCACGTCATCTGTACGCGGGATGAAGCGAAGTTCGACCGCCTCGTCGACCTGATGACGCCCATTCAGTTCGAGGAGGAGTATCAGGACCAGGCACCAATCGAGACCGAGGCGGACGCACGCGAGTACTTCATCATGGGAACACCGGAAGAGTGTTCCGAGGCCATCGAACGCCGAATCGACGCCGGCGTCACCAAGTTCCAGTGTTGGTTCATCGACTTCCCCGACACGAGCGGGATGGAACTGTTCGCCGACGAGGTCATGCCCCAGTTCCAGTAATCCTGAACGGGGGGTCGGATTCGTTTCGCTGCCGTTCGATTTTTGTGTTCTGTATCCGCTATCGAGGAGTGAAATCTGAGTAATCACCGCACTGTCCGATAATACCGGAAAGATTTATCTCAGAGCGCATAGACCATACGCTATATGAGCACCACCGTACCGGTCAAGGCGGCGAAGATATCCCTCGAAATCGTGGAGATACTGCGGGAGCGAAACGGTGCCGGCGTGTCCGAGATTGCCCGAGCAGTGGACAAACCGACCAGTACCGTCCACGACCACCTACAGACGCTTGAGCACGAGGAGTATCTCGTCAAGGAAGGGACCCAATATCACGTCAGCACCCGGTTCCTCCAGTTGGGGAATCAGGCGCGGTCGCGCAAGAAAGTGTTCGAAATCGCTCGTCCTGAAGTCGACGAACTGGCCGAAAAGACCGGCGAACACTCGAACCTGATGATAGAGGAGCACGGCCTCGGGGTGTTTCTGTACAAGGCCCGTGGGCCTGACGCGGTCCAACTCGATACCCACGCCGGGATGCGCGTCCCCCTGCAGACGACCGCACTCGGAAAGACGATCATGGCGTTCCGTCCGCGTTCGGAGGTGGAGTCGTATCTCGACAGACACGGTCTACCGGAGGTAACGGAACGGACCATCACAGACAGGGAAGCGCTGTTCGAGACGCTCGACCAGGTTCGGGAGCGCGGCTACGCGTACGACGACGAAGAACGGGTCAAGGGGATGCGGTGTCTCGCAGCGCCGATCACGGACCAGGACGACCGCGCAATCGCGGCGGTCAGCGTTTCCGGCCCGAAGAGCCGAATGCAGGGGGATCGGTTCTCCGACGAAATCCCGGAACAGATCCTCCGCAGTGCGAACGTCATCGAGGTGAACCTCACGTACTCGTGACTGCCAAGCACAACAGTTAGGTACCCGGCCATTGCACTCACGGGTGATGCAGTTCACCCGTTACACCACTGATGGGACTCCGCAATGGGGAATCCGTCAAAACGACGAGATCGTGCCACTCAACGGCCTCAGAGAGGATATCACGTATCAACAGCTCACCGATCCCGGCTTCCTTCGGGTCGTCGAAGACGCCGTCGACGCGGCAGCGGATCGAGCAATTCCCGTCGAAGAGGCCAAGCTACTCGCCCCAGTTCCGCGGCCCGGGAAGATCATCTGTGTCGGGCTGAATTACCACGACCACGCCGAGGAGCAGGACGAAGAAGTCCCGGAACGACCGCTGTTGTTCGGGAAGGCCGGCACCGCAGTCACGAACCCCGGCGACCCGATTGTCCACCCGTCGGACATCGACGAAGTCGACTACGAGGTCGAACTCGGCGTCGTCATCGGTCGGACTGCAAAGGACGTCTCAGCTGCGGAGGCACGCGATTATATCGCGGGCTACACCGCGGTCAACGACGTCAGCGGACGGGACGCACAATTCGAGGACGAGCAGTTCTTCCGCGGGAAGAGTTACGACACGTTCGCTCCGATGGGGCCGACGCTGGTACCCGACAGCGAACTGGACCCGAACAGCCTGGACGTGGCCTGTCGCGTGAACGGAGAGACCAAACAGTCCTCGAACACGGAGGAATTTATCTTCGACGTGCCGGAAGTCGTCGAGTACATCAGCGGAATCACCACCCTCCGCCCAGGAGATGTCATCTCGACGGGGACCCCGGGCGGTGTCGGTATCTTCCGCGATCCGCCGGAACTTCTCACACCCGGAGACTCAGTTGACATCGAGATAGAGGGTATCGGAACGCTAACCAATCCCGTTGTTGGCGAATAGTCCATATATACCTCTAAAATAGCTGTTTATATTGGTACTTGTGCCGAAATCGAGTGTAGAATCGGTATAAAAGCACATATTCGGCTTATAGTACCATATTTTGAAAGCTGGGATCGGCCTCTCTAATCTTATTCAGCAACGCAGACTGCGCGAACGATATCCATGACCGCATCCGTGAAGAATACGGCAAGGAAGATATCGAGGGCGTCATTCCGGTAGTCAATCTAGACACCCACGAGCAGATGCAGGTGACCGAACTCTGACCGGGCGGTGAGAAGGCAGTTTCTTTACCCATGGTGCTGGCTGCAACGCCCGTTCAGTAAGCGTGCTTACTGATTACCAATTATTCCTCAAAGTGGTTCAGATGTTCATAAGAACGTGTCGTACAGAGCTAGAAGCTACGTTTCGGTCCGGAACCGCACCTCGATCTCGTCTGGCCCTGTGACTGCGATGCCATCATCCTCCGTCTCAATCACAGGATACTGACTGTCTGTAATTCGGGCTTGGACTCCGTCAAGTGCCTCTGTGTCAGGAAGGAGTACTTCGAACCAAGAGAGGCCCCTGCCGCTGACCGGCTGGGACCGCTGATTCCACGTGTTCGCACCGATGTGGTGGTGGTAGCCCCCAGCAGACACGAATACTGCGCCTGGATCGTCCACTTGTACTTCGAATCCGACAGTGTCCACGTAGAAATTCTGGAATGCCTCCAGCGAGGACACCTCAAGGTGAACGTGCCCGATGTCCGTTCCAGCAGGGAGTCCTGCGTCACCCGCGGCGGCACCTTCCAACGCTTCAAGATCGAGAGGATACGTTCCCATACGAACGCTCCCGTCACCGTTGCGAGGCCAATCCTCACGCGGACGATCCCGGTAGATCTCGATGCCGTTGTCCTCCGGGTCAGTTAGGTACAGTGCCTCACTGACGTCGTGGTCGGACGCACCGCTAAGTTCCCAGTGCTCCCGAATACGAGCTAACGCGTCACCGAGCGCCTCACGCGAGGGGACCCGAAACGCGTTGTGAAAGAGCCCAGCAGCGGAACTGTGTCGTTGGCGTTCATCTTCCTCCCGCGCCAAGATGAGGAGGGGGGTGTCCTCGACACCGAGAACGGAACTGGTGTCGGAGTGATGGAGTACATCGAGCCCAACGATATCCCGGTAGAAGCCGGTCATCTCTTCGATGTCGTTGACGCGGAGTGCGGTCCGTCCGATACGTGTTTGCTGGGGGAGTCCGTCTGTTGTCATTGCGGTCGTTATAATGGATATGAACGCTGTTTAACTATCTGTGGTCCTTGACTTGGACGAGTCAAGAATGCGGTCCTCTTCGTCGAACCATCGAATATTGTAGTTCCATTGCATAACTTGGTTGAATATCAAATCACTAAACAACACAGGCAACAAGAGAATAACCAAGTAATGACGACCCAACCAACCGACGCTGATACGGAGGAAAAGACCGACGCTGAACAGAAAAATTCAGACCTCTGCAACGTCGTTGGAGCAGTCGAAGAGATAGGAACGGAGTGGAAGCTCATCACTCTCCATAATTTGCGTGACGGGGAAAAGCGGTTCAACGAACTCAAACGAGCAACAGGAGCGAGTTCTTACACACTGTCTCGTGTTCTCGATGACTTGGAAGCGGAGGGGTTCGTCGATAACCGCAAGGAGTTGGAGTCGCCGGTCGCCAGTTACTACACGCTGACCGAAAAAGGAGCCGGCCTCTGTCCCGTATTCGAGGCATTAGATGACTGGGGAGCTAATTGGCTTGAATAGACTGAACTGTCTACGTTTCCTCGTTGCTAACTGTTTACTCTGTACCGACCGCTACAAACCAAGTGTGACAACTGTTCGACAACACTCTATTCACCCTGCGTAGTCCAGTGGTGTTTTTTGAACGCTTGCGAAGGGTTCAGGCGAGGTCTATCGAGCTCGATATCGGCACAAGCGTCCTTGTAACATGTACCACGACGGCCGGCGATCAGTACTACTACAGCGGCCAGGAGCCATTCAGTCGGTTCCGCGAGACACCGAGCACATCGCCGACGCCAAAGCGAAGCTGCCGGATGGACAGTACACCAGCAAGTGGGTCCAGCGGCTCTGTCAGAAACGCTCCTACCGCCGCAACACGCCGTGAACGCCTTGCTTCGTGATCTATAGTAGCCATTGAAAATCAATGCACACCTGATCGCACGACAGCAGTGCGATCAGTGTGTAAATCGTTTCAATTGGTACTATAGTCGCCTGTTCTGTCTCTCCGCCTTTGGGGAGTTGAGGGCGACAGAGATCGAACAGCCAGGATTCGTAAGGGAGGCTCGCCCTTGAACAGAGCTCGTGCGCCTCACTCCTGCTTGTTGGAACTACTCTCTCCTCGCTGTAGCATCTCAGATTCATTCGTTTCGTTCCGAGAATGCTCCACGAGCGGATCTAAGGGGACCACCACGGGCCCGTGTTTGGTTTCGATGATCTCCGAGTCGATATCGAACACATCTGCGAGGAGATCATCGGTCACGACCGCTTCAGGCGGACCGTTAGCGTAGATTGTGCCCGCTTTGAGCGCGACAACGTTGTCGGCATAGCGTGCCGCCTGCGAGATATCGTGGAGGACGAGGACAACTGTGGTGTCACTTTCATCACGGAGCCTCTCCACGACTCGCATCACTTCCAGTTGGTGGCGGGGGTCGAGGAACGTCGTCGGCTCGTCCAAGAGGAGGATATCGGTGTCCTGGGCGAGTACCATCGCGATCCAGACGAGTTGCGTCTGTCCACCGCTGAGTGTCCCGACCTCGCGGTCGCGGAGGTGCTCAACGCCGGCCATCGCAATCGCCTCGTCGACGGCTTCCTCGTCGCCGTCGGTCTGTGACTCGAAGAACCCCTGATGGGGGTACCGTCCGCGCTCGACGAGCTCCTCAACGCTGATGGTGTCTGGTGCAGTGTTTTGCTGGGAGAGCCGCCCGAGCTTCCGTGCAAGTTCCTTTGAGTCGAACGAGTCAACACGACGGTCGTCCAGCAGGACGCGGCCATCGTCAGGGTCCAGTCGGTTCGCGAGTGCCTTCAGCAGTGTCGACTTGCCGCTGCCGTTCGGGCCGATGAGCGCCGTCACCTCGCCCTCAGGCACGGCAAGCGTCTGACCGTCGATGACTGGACCATCGGCACCTGGATAGCCGACGACGAGTTCATCCACATCGAGGGCTGTCTGCGACGCCACGGCATCTGTGCCATCGCTCGACGCTTCACGGCTCGTTTCCCGCTCGTGTGACATCTCATTCCCTCGCATCATATTTCACCCAGATTTTCGGTCTTCCGCATCAAATAGAGGAAGTACGGCCCGCCAACCAGCCCCGTGATGATACCGACCGGGAGTTGGATTGGGTTGAGTGCGAGACGCGCGCCGACATCCGCACCGACCAGCAGCGCTGGCCCGAGAAACAGACACCCGAGCAAGAGTCGACGCGAATCGCCACCGACGACGTTCCGGACCATGTGCGGGACGATGAGCCCGACGAAGCCGATGAGCCCCGCGACCGCGATGGCCGCTGCGGTCGACAACACGGCGATGCCGGCGACCGCGAATCGCATCTTTTCGACGGGCATTCCGAGGGAATCTGCGGTTTCCTCGCCGAGTGCGAGTACGTCCAGTTCCTTTGTCACCACGAACGCCAGCACGAGTGCGAGCAGCGTGAACGGGAGTGCGATACGAACCTCTCCCCAGTCAGTGTTCAGCAGCGATCCAGAGAGCCACGCCTGTGCAGACATCACGGTGCTGAGGTCGTCGATAAAAAAGAACAGCGCGCGCTGGACGGACCCGAAGATAGTGCTGACAATGACGCCCGCCAGCACCAGCCGGACAGGGCTAGTGCCGTTCTTCCACGCGATGATGTACACCAGCAGGAATGCTGCACCCCCTCCGATTGCCGCGAGGACGGGCACAAGGGGGAGCAACTCGGAGAACGCCGTGAGGACGACCAGCACGACGAGCCCGGCACCGTCGCTGACCCCGAGGATGTAGGGGCTGGCGAGTTCGTTCCGGGTGATAATCTGGAAGATAGCGCCGGAAACGGCGAGGTTCGCACCGACGAGCACGCCGACGAGGATACGCGGCAGGCGAATGTTCCAGACGATGTGCTGTTGTTGGGTGAACCACTCGGGGATGTCAGCACCGAGCAGGAATGCCCGCCACGCCTCCACGCTGAACAAGATGCTCGGATCGAAGACTGCACCCCACGCTTCTCCCAGCGTCAGCGGAAACGCACCGAAGGTCACCTGCAGGAGTGTCGCCCCGACCAACACTGCGACGCTCCCGAGCGCGACGCCCGCAAGCGTCGAGTCAGTGTACCAGCGACTGGCCGCCGCTCGGCGGTCCGCAAGCCGGTCGAACAGTTCGGCCATCGGTCCTACAGATCTCCGTTGACGATATCAATGAGGCGCTGGCGGTCGAAGAGCTGCTCACTCTCCGAGACGCCGCCGACCGCACCGGGCCACTCGCCGAACTCGTCGGGATAGACTTGCTTCGCGACAGCTTCAGTGGAGAACATGTCGACGATAGGACCCATGTACTGGCCGCCACTCCGGATGACGTTGCCGTTCTGGACGGCGCGGAGTTGCTGGCCGTTCTCGTTGTTCTCGAACGGCTCGATGACGGTGTTCACGAACTCCTCGTGCGTCGTGGATGTGAGTGTGCCGACAGCGCCGATGTAGTCGGGGTCAGCACGGAGCAGTTCCTCGTAACCGACCGGGCCGTCCGGGTACTGCCCCTCGAAAGCGTCCTGCATGCCGAGGCGATAGTAGGACTTGGTATTGTTGCCGAGGCGGTGGAGGGGCGCGATGCGGAACTGGCCGGAGTCGGGGCTGACGCCACGCCAGATGGCGGCGACCGTGGGGCGTTCATCCTCTGGCGGGAGGCCGTCTTCAATGGTGCTCATGAGGTCGTCGTGGAGAGACTGCCAGGCTTGGAACTGCTGTTGGCGCTGGAAAATTTTCGCAACCTTCTCGAAGGCCTCGTACATCGTGTATGGGTTCGGTTCCTCCTGTACGGCGGATTGAGGGGCAAAGCGAAGCGTTGTGCCGAGGAAGGGGCCAGTCCGGGACTCGACGTCCTCGAAGTCAGAGTCGTCCCAGTTGACGTAGCGACCGATGTTGGTTCGGGAGATGAGCCAGACGTCGGCGTCGGCGGCATAGAAGTTCTCCTTGTCGTAGCCGGACTCGGCGTCACTGGCGATCATGGTGATTTGGCTCTCGTCGAACCCGAGGTCGAGGAGGTCGTAGAACTTCAGCGGGGCACGTTCGAGGCCAGTGGTCGCCGTCGGATGGATGCCGAGCGCCATCCCCATGTCGATGAAGGGGCTGGTACCGACGCCGTACGTCTCTGGGATTTCTTCAAACGTGTAAGACTCGTTTGGTTCCATCTGGACCGTGTACGGCGTCGGATCCGACGCCGTGGTTTCTTCAGTCCCGCTTGTAGTTTCTGTGTTTGTCCCGGTATCCGTCGATTCCCCCGTGCTTTCCGTCGGGTCGCCGGTGGTCCCGGTACAGCCAGCGAAACCGGCGGCAATCAGGCTGGCGCTACTCGTGAGCAACTGGCGTCTACGCACCATACATTTTTAGCCCGGCCTAAAACACTTAGTGATTCCCGCTGTTCGAGTTGACACGGTGTGAACGATGTTCACGGCGTGTTACGACCCACACACTCTGCTCACGCTTCCCAATTCTCTGCGTCGCTCACCTCTCACTGAGCGGTACGGCAAGATCACAGGACTCGCTGATCACCCGGTCGGCCCACGCCACCACGTCGGGGTGCGAACACGAGATGATATCGAAGCCGGGCTGCTGTTCTCGGTCGACAGTAAGGAACACTTTCTCGTCGTCAATAAGATCCACAGTACAGGGGACCTTCTCGTTGAGGCTGTAATAGATGGTCGGGTCTGTAGCATCCTCGATCGCTTGCCACTTGGCCCGTAGTGACTGATCCTCCAGCATCGTTTCGGTGACGACCGAATCGAAAACGACGCGCATGTCAGTATCACCCCCGGAGCGGACTTCCTCCTCGTATGCGTGCATCGGAAGCGACGTAAACGTTCCAACGAGTGCCCTACAAGAGGAGCCATCCCTGATAGCGTTCGCGACAACGCGAGCGGCCGCGAGTGGATCTGCGTTCTTCCCGTGGATGTGCTCACCGTCGACGAGACACTGGGGTTCGAAATCGAACCAGTCGGTCGGGAGCCGCGAAACCAGCTTGGGGTATTTCTGTCCGACCGATACCGTTCCCAACAGTCGGGCGAAATCCCGGTGAACGAGTTCACCGAAGGTGGACAGTTCGTACTTACTATCGGTGTGTCCTTGCTGGATAAATTCCCGATCTTCGAGGTCACTAAGGATGCGGCTCAGCGTTACTCGAGTTGCGTCCATTCGGTCGTCCAATCCCTCACGGGTGCGGGCGCTCTCGGCCAATAGATCGAGCACTTGGAAGCGATGCTCAGAACGGGAGAGAAACGCCACGGATTCGACAGCGCTCCAGGCCACTCGTTCGTTCCCCTCACCCGTCATCCGTATTCCTGAGCACTCAGTCCTCATCATATGCCTGTTGTTTAGGTCGCCCTAAATCGCTTTTCAATTCGACATTGTCACGTCTCAGACTAGGATGCCCACTTAGTCGACTCCACAGGGTCGCAACGATATACCGCGTCGCGTACCTCACCGTATACGATACCGGCACATCGTGATCATACCGTATTAATCCCCAATTGTCAGATAGATATAAATTATATTGACAGATAATTTTCACGAAAATCTGGCCAGAAATATATCAATAGAACCCCATATACAGCGCTATTCAGTCATTCTTTGCTTGTCACTATATCATCAGCTTTTTAATAGTGTTTCTTAACCTACTTGTGTGCAACGAAGATATTTCCTTTCAGCAGTCAGTAGTTTCGCTGTTTTAGGCGGATGTTCCAGCTCTGATGAGAGCCCAACTGAGTCCTCTGGCGACGCGATGACAGGGACAGCTCCCAGTAGTGAAGCGGCGGCGCAAACTACTATGGAGACGGAAACGGAGACACAATCACCCGACGAACCAGAACTTCCAGCAGACTTCCCCGAATCCACAGCGCTGGTAGACAAACACGTTGCCACGCTCACCAGCACGTCGTTTCAGTCAACTGAATATATGGAAGGCGGATTTTTAGGTGATGACAGTACGAAGGTTACCCGGCAACACGGCGACGCGGGAATGCTGCTTACCCACGAAAGCGATTCGACACAATACTGGTTTACCGATAATGCGCGAGTAGGGCCGGACACGCATACGTACTTCAGTAAAGGGATTCGGCTCCCGGTCGTAAATCGGCAAACTATGGAACACACGTTTGAGCAACTCCAGTTTGAACGGGTCGAAACGCTGGACGAGCAAGTTCCAGTGGCCGTCTTCGAACCCACCGGGACGAGCGATTCGAGTTCAGACCTGGAATCAGTGGATGGTACAGTAGAGATTACAGCTTCAGGATACGTTCGAATGATGGATATCGAAATGGTGTACCCGGAGGGAGCCAACCTGGAACCTCATTCGTCTTTAGTTAGTGCTCACACCTCGGTTGCGTAGCGGTAGCGAGCGTCTCTTGTAAGATCGGTCGTTGCTGGTGAATCTTCTGTNCATTCGTCTTTAGTTAGTGCTCACACCTCGGTTGCGTAGCGGTAGCGAGCGTCTCTTGTAAGATCGGTCGTTGCTGGTGAATCTTCTGTGCGTCCTCGATCAACCGCTCCAACAGCGGCGGTGGCGAATAACCGAGGTACTCACCGAGTTCGTGGAGGATGAGCTGGGCGTGCGACCGGAAGGTCGCCGCCCAGCGCTCCGGCGGAAACACGATCTCCTCGGCAGCCTGTTCAGTGACTAGATCCAGCAGATCACGGCTTACAAGCAGTGACAGCAACGCTGCGTACAGTAAGATCTTCACCACGTGCTCGTTGCTCGTGTCGAACTCATCCAGTTCGTACTGCGTCTTCAACTCACGGAACAGCAACTCAACTTCCCACCGACACCGGTAGATCTGCGCGAGGTCTGCCGGAAAGAACTCCTCTCTCGACAGATTCGTGATGTACAGATGGTAGTCGTCGGCGTCCTCATCACGGACGCCGACGACGCGGAACCGCTTCGTATCCAGCGAGCGCGTCCCCTCGTACGGCCCGCGTTTGAACTCGACTTCGACCTCAACATCGATGTACCTCCGGTCGAGATCATCGAGAACATCGCGGAGCTGCTTGCCCTCCAAGGGAATGGCGCGCCCGCGCCATTCCCGTAATTCAGCCGTAATCACCGGATTCGCGTTCTGTTTCAGCCGGCTCACGAAGGAGCCTCCGTTCTCGTCGATCAACACAAACCGGCGGTACTTGAAGTACGCCAAGTCGAACAACACGAGGCGATTCTCAAGCCACGAGCCTGTCCTGAACAACGTGCTGTCGTGTGTTTTCTCGTCGGTGACATCGAGCCGTTCAATCGTCTGCTCAGTAGCATTGTGGAGCAGGTGGAGCTTCGCTCCAGCCTGCTCCTCGTGACGGGCTTCGTACTCATCAGCGAGGAACTCGTGTAACCGTAACACCGTTCCATCAGCGATCATCACGTCCTTGAACCGGTCGATATCAGCATCGACAGCGTCTGGGACAGCGACCTCGTCGAGACCTCGCTCGACGAGGTCGCGGAGGTACTCCACGAGCGACGGTGTCAACCGCTGATAGAAGCCGCCGGGAGAGATCGGCTCGTCAGCTGTCGAGTTGTAGCTCCGCCTGAACCCAGCGAGTGTTCGGCGTTCGCCTGCGGCGAAGCCGAACACGAACGACCAGACGAAGGCGGGAATCTGGAGCTTGCGATCACGTTCGACCACGCCGAGTTCCTCGGCGTGCTCTTCGAGGAATTCGGAGGGAAACAGTGTAGTGAGCCGACGCATAATTCGAGATGAGGAGGTTTCGTGGTACACACTCGACACCTCCTCGTTCCTTCCGCAAACATACCTCGATACGCCGCTGCTGTCATGCGGTTCGTCTCCTAACTAAAGACGGATGNACACACTCGACACCTCCTCGTTCCTTCCGCAAACATACCTCGATACGCCGCTGCTGTCATGCGGTTCGTCTCCTAACTAAAGACGGATGCCTGGAACCTAGTGTATACAGGTACGAGACGACTGGCGTCGGAGATACCACTGTTGATATCCCAGACTTCGCCGAGTCCGCTGTCCACATCGAAGGCCAACTTCGAAACGACCGATCGTGGGCTGTACTCGAACACGCCGGCGGTACAACAGTTGAGTCGGGGACAGAGCTCCGAGTTACCGATGCGGAGTCAAACGTAGCGTTTGACCGTGCGCCGACGTTCCAGAGTGACTTTGCCGAGGGAGATACCGCGTATGTGTACTTCACGGGTGAGAACGAAGCGGCGATTACTGTCGGTGAAGAGCCATCGAATACGGATCGCACGTTCGACATGGGGCAGGAAGACGACACTGTCTTCGTAGAGGAACAAGTAAATGGCGGGCGGTTGGGGCGGTTCAGAGTAGTCTTCGGTGAAGGGAGCGACAACCTCTATTGAGACGCTGCCTCAATCCTAGTGACCCGATCGTAGCAATCGAACGCGATCTGATGACCTCCCTGTACCGACCAGACCGACGAGTATAACCCCTGAGCGACGCTAACTGGTAGGCCAGATTGTGTGACTCTCTCTGGATTGAGAAAGTATGGCTTCGCCACAGCTCGACGTCAACGAGATTCTTGAAACGCTTGAGCAGATCCGCCAGCGAGGACACAGCGCCCACACAGTCTTCCGAGACTGGGTCACCCTCATGTTTTCGCACTGCAGAGCCGAGACGACCCATACCTGGAGATCGTCGACGACTACCGCGAGCGCGGCGATATGGACTATCCCGAAGGAAACGGTCGGTTGATCTTTTTTCGAAAGCGTTCGGGCAGCTCCCAGAACGAATGGCAGCCACCGATGCTGACGTTCTGGGTACTGTCTACGAGTAGTATGGCATGTCAAGCGATGCCTTCGGCCAGCACTTCACGCCGCATACGGTCTGTGAGACGAGTTCGTCGTTCCACAGGCGACCGCCCGAGTTGGTTCCAGGGGGCGGAACAGCGACGGGCACCGTCTCAGACCGCGAGGTACTCCGCAATCGCGTCCTCGTCGGCAATCGTCGACGGGCCGAGTTCGTCGACGACTGTGCCACGCTCCATCGCGTAACAGCGATCGGCCATCTCGCGGATGACCCCGAGGTTCTGCTCGACGAACAGAATCGTCGTCCCGAGGTCATCGTTGATCGTCTGCATATCCTGGCTGATCTGATCGACGATAGAGGGCTGGATGCCCTCGGACGGTTCATCGAGCAAGAGCAGGTCTGGGTTTGAGATCAGTGCACGACCGATGGCGAGCATCTGCTGTTGTCCGCCCGAGAGCGTGCCGGCTTCCTGGCTGGCCCGTTCTTCAAGCACGGGGAAGTAGTCGTATATCTGGTCGTAAAGCGTCTCGTCGCTGTCCGACCGGATTGTCTCGCCCATCCTAATGTTCTGTTCAACGGTTAGCTTGGGGAACACGTCCCGGCCCTGCGGGATATAACCGATGCCAGCCCGGGCGCGCTCGTCAGCACTCGCGTCGGTCACGTCAACGCCGTCGTAGCTGATGGTCCCCTCGCTGGGCTCCAGCAAACCCATCACTGTCTTCAGGAGCGTCGTCTTGCCGACGCCGTTTTTCCCCATTACACCGACGATTTCCCCCTCCTCGACGGAGAGATCCACGTCCCGCAGTATCGGTGTCGTGTCGTAGGCAGCGGAAACGTCGTCGAGTTCGAGCATCATGACTCACCTCCCAAGTATATCCGCTGGACCTCCGAGTCAGACTCGATCTCTCCTATCGGCCCTTCGCGGAACACCTCGCCGTTGTGCAGGACCGTCACTTCTTCTGCGATGCTCGCAACGAAATCGGTGTCGTGTTCGATGACGACGAAGGCGATCCCTTGCTCCTCGTTGAGCCGCCTGATCCGCTCGGCGATAGCTTCCCGTTCGGCTACGTCGAGGCCGGCGACCGGCT
This sequence comes from Haloarcula japonica DSM 6131, assembly GCF_000336635.1. GTDB lineage: Archaea > Halobacteriota > Halobacteria > Halobacteriales > Haloarculaceae > Haloarcula > Haloarcula japonica. The sequence continues at coordinate 208,001 of NZ_AOLY01000040.1, forward strand.
CGTCTAGCAGGAGCAGGTCGGGTTCGAGCGCGGCGGCCATCCCGATCTCAAGTTGCTGTTGCTGGCCGTGTGAGAGCTGTCCAGCAGCCACGTCCTCGTAGCCGGTAAGGCCCGCAGCCTCGATGGCCTCGGCGACCAGCCGCCGTCGCTCCTCCCCGTCAGCGAACTGCTGGACGGGAAGCCTGACGTTCTCTCTGACGCTCAGGTCGCCATAGACGGACGGAACCTGGAATTTCATACTGATACCACGAGAGACCCGCTCGTGCGGGTCGAGGTTGGTGATGTCGTGGCCGTTGTAGTAGATACTGCCGTCACTCGCCTCGTAGGTCCCGGTAATCAGGTTCAGTAACGTTGACTTGCCAGCGCCGTTGGGGCCGATGAGACAACGTAGCTCCCCCTCGGAAACCGAGAAGTCTACGTCATCAGTGGCAGTGAATCCGCCGAACTGCTTGACGAGCCCGTCGGTCTGGAGCAGCGTGTCTGTTCTGTCACCCGTTGCCAGTTCCGCGGCGGTCTGCCGGACGTTCGGTCCGAGCGAATCGATATCGGATTCAGTTTCAGTATCACTCATTAGTCACTCACCTCACTCGGCGCGTCGGGTGCATCAGCCCCACCGGCTTCTCCCGGCCCGAGTCGAGTTTCGACAATCTGCTCATGGAGCCACGGAACGAAGCCGCTCGGCAGGACCAGAATTGTCACCAGGAGTAGGGTGCCAAGCAGGACCAGCGCCAGCTCCCCGGCCATGGAGATCCGGAGGTATTCGACGGCAAGCGTGGCGACGACGGCCCCGAGCAGGCTCTTTCGGCCGCCGATGCTCACCCAGATGACCGGCAGCGTCGCGAACAGCAGCGAGAACACGGTCGGGTCGATGTAGACGTTCCGTGCGGCATACAGGACGCCTGACAGGCCTGCCAGCGCTCCCCCGAGCGTGAACACGACGAACTTGACGCGGGTCACGTTGTAGCCAAACATCTCGGTACGGTCCTCGTCCTCCCGGACAGCGACCATCACGCGGCCGTAGTCGGAATTGACGAGGGCTCGCAGTGCGAGGTACGTCCCGACCAGCAGGAGCAAGACGAGGTAGTAGAACGGGCTGATCTCGAATGCCCCGATGCCAACAACCCGCATCGGGAACGGGTTGTAGATGAACTGGTAGGAAGCTCCTTCGATGCCGAGCGTCAGCAGCGGGATGTCCGGCATGCCGTTGAACCCGCCCAGCGCCGCCTCGCCGATGGCCCATTCGGACCCGGCGGTCTGGGCCATGAACGTGTGCATGACGATTGTCGAGACGAGCGTGATGATGGTCACGTAGACATCCCGCACCCCGCCGTAGAACATGAAGTAGCCCAGTATCGCCGCGCTGAGGCCACCGACGACGATACCGGCGACGACGGCAGCCGTGATACCGCCCGGAGTCGCAAAGTTGATCGAGACGACGCCGAACGTGTAGGCCCCGATGCCGAAGAAGACGACCTGCCCGAAGCTCAGTACGCCCGAGTAGCCCCAGACGACCGACAGCGAAAGCCCCAGCAGGGCCAGCACCATGAACAGCGACAGTTGTGAGCCATCGCCGAACACTGGGTAGACGACGAGCGCCGCGACGGCGACAGCGAAGCCGACCCAGAATCCACGCGACTCCCCTATCGTATTCGGCCCCTCGAACCGGCTTCGAAGCCGACTCGGGAGCGACCTGTTCGCCCCGCCGTTTGCACTGTTTCTCGACATCTAGTCGCTCTCCTGTCTCCGTTGCCGCAGTTGTTCGATGAATCCGGTGATGCCGTCGGGGAGGAACCGGAGGGCGATGAGCGCGGCGACGAGCAGCGCGATACGGCCGATGAACGTCCCGTAGAGGTTCGAGAACGTGGCCAGAATCGCCCCGAGGACGCCTCCCGACAGCGCGGTCCCGAGGACGACGCTCGGGCCGCCGACGACGACAGCGACGAACGCCTCGACCAGGAACTGGTCGCCCAGCGTCGGCTGCATCGAGATGACCGGCGCGAACAGTGCGCCGGTCAGCCCGGCCAGCGCCGATCCGAATCCGAACGTCAGCATATACATCCGGTCAGTGTTGACGCCCATGGCCTGTGCCGTTTCCTTGTCCTGTATCGTCGCCCGGGCGCGCATCCCGAAGTCCGTCCGGGTGAACAGGTAGTAGGTGGCCAGGAGCAGCCCGATGCTGACGCCAGCCAGGACGATCCGGTACGTCGAATAGGAGAACGCCCCATACGAGATTGCACCGAACGGCGTGGCGATCTGGTCGATGGAGTTCCCGAAGCGGATTCTGGCCCCCTGGGTCAGTATCAGACTGAGCCCGAACGTGGCGACCATCGAGTCGGCCAGACGGTCGTACAGCGGTTCGATGACATCCCGACCCAGCGTCCGTTGACTGATGTAATTGGGCCAGGCTCCGGAGATAATCACCCGCTCGGTCACGATCCCGAAGAGGCCGGTGACCAGACCGCCGACGAGCATCGCCACGACGAGCGGGAGGCCGAGTTGCGTCACGGCCAGCGTCGCGGTGTAGGCACCGATGAGGATGAACTCCCCGTGTGCCAGATTGATGACGCCCATAATCCCGAAGATGATGGCCAACCCCGCTGCGGCGAGCACGATGAACGCGAAGCTATCAAGGAACTGAAGCGCGAGGTTGATCCCGTTTACCATCCCTACTCGGCCTCCTCGTAGTAGTCCACTGGCGTGTACTGGGTCTGTTCCGGGTTCTCGGGGAGGTTACAGCCGGCCGTCTCCGAAAGGAACGTCTCGGGGATCTGTCGGTTCTCGACAGCCTCGACGTTGTGCTCCTCGTCGGCACGCATGATCCACATGTGGTGGTCGACGTGGTGGGTCGCGCCGTCGAGGCTGATGGTATCTCCCTCGGGTGCTTCGGGTGCCTCCTCGGTACCGAGTTCGATGCCCGACTCCAGGGCGTCGATGACTTCTGGCTGTTCGGTGGTCCCGGCCTGCTCGACGGCTTTCTTGTACATGTACGTCGAGAAGTAGTTGGTCTCGGCCTCTTCGTTGAGGTACGGTGCGTCGGGGTACATCTCGTAGTACCGGTCGACGAAGCCGCCGTCACTCGTGTTGCTCGTCGTCGGTACCTCCTCCATGTAGTTGACGCCCGCGTAGATGTTGGCCATCGCCGGGGCGTCGAGCCGTCGGTGTTCGTATCCCTGTGCCATCGCCGTCGAGGTGCCGATAGGGATATCGAGCCCGGCAGAGGCCTTCTGTTCGTAGAACGACGTGTGGTTCGCTCCGACGAGCATCGACATGACGAAGTCCGGATCCGCCTCCTGAATCCGGTTGATGGTCGACCCGAAGGAGGACTCGCTCAGCGGGATGAACTCCTCGCCGAGGACGTTTGCGTCGTTCTCGTTGGCCAGTACCTTCACCCAGTCGGCTGAGAGCTGACCGAAGTTGTAGTCGGCCGCGATGGTGTAGATGTCCGGGCCGAACTCCTCAACCAGATACGGGAGCACGATGCCGAGCTGCTGGCGGGCGGTCGGCCCGACCGCAAAGGTGAACTCGTCACAGACACCGCCCTCGTACTGGGTGGTGTAGAAGTAGAGCTGTTCGTTGCGGTCGATTATCGGACGGATGGCCTCCCGGGTAGCCGAGGAGTAGCCGGCCCACAGCGCGTCGACGTTCTCCTCGTTGATCGCCGTACGGGTGAGTTCCTGGTAGCGTTGATTGTCAGACTGGGGGTCACGCTGGAACGTCTCGATCTGCATCCCGTCGATACCACCGTTGGCGTTGATCTCCTCGATAGCGAGCATCGACGCCTTTGCCTTCGGGTCGCCGACGAGGGCGAAGTTCCCGGACTGGTCCTCCAGGACCCCGATTTTGAGCGTGTCGGTGCTACTCGCAGTATCCGTCGAGGTCCCACCTTCGCCGGCGGAACAGCCGGCGAGGCCGGTGACAAGTGCGGCCCCGCTCGCACCGAGGAACTGCCGGCGGCTGAGGGGGGACCGGCTCATGCTTTCACCTCCAAGTTCGGGTTGCCGTTACTACCCTTATATCCACAGTCCTTGGTCATCTCTCGTTCTTTACTTACTATATCCGAACGTTCGTCCATGATTTCGCTCACAGTGTTGCCGTCCGGGAGGGGGAAAATAAGGTTTACCACTCTTATCTTATATTGTCCTCCACACAGTCTGGAGAGTATAAGGTCGTCAAAGGATATGACGAATAGGCAGCGAAACCACTAGGATTAGCGTGCAAATTTGAATTAATCAGTAATTTTGGGATGCCGCTGGTCAATACAGCAAAAAGAGAAAATAATGGTATTTTTCATTCGCGGTGGTTTGTCTTGCTGCTGTCGGCCAGTTTTGCGCCCTCGGCACCCAAATGGCCCGTCATATTCTCGCCCGCGCTACAGGTGCCACCTATCGTCGCCACTGCCGGCAGACTGGACGTGAGTCGCGTTAACCCCGAGAAGTAAGACAATTCGATAGCGGGACCCCTTTATATGCGCTCGAAAATTTAGCATTTAATCCAATTTTCGATATAGAGGCGTCACTTGCGCAGAGAGCAACCATTTTAGTATGTGTATTCAAAGAGAGGGTCAGATGATAGACAAACAGTCAGAAACACTCGGGCGGTGGCGCGATGAGTGACGAACTCGTGCCCGGCGAGGTCATCCCAGGCGAAGGGACAGTGACGCTGAACGAAGACCGGGAAACGACGGAAGTGACTGTCGGGAACACCGGCGACAGACCCTCGCAAGTTGGGTCGCATTTCCACTTTTTCGAGGCCAACGCGGCCCTCTCGTTCGACCGCGAAGCGGCCATTGGGATGCGTCTGAACATCCCTGCCGGGACGGCGGTCCGGTTCGAGCCCGGCGACGAACAGACGGTCGAACTCGTGGAAATCGGCGGGAAGCGCCGCGCCCACGGGATGAACGGACTGGTCAACGGGAGCGTCGACGGCGATACGAGCAACGCTGTCGAGCGCATGCGTGCGGCAGGGTTCGGAGACACGGGCGAGGTGGCACCGGACGACGGCGACACGGAGTCCGACCAATGACACGCGACATCGACCGCGAGAACTACGCGGAACTGTACGGGCCGACAACGGGCGATAAGATCCGGCTAGGCGACACGGAGCTGTTCGCCGAAGTGGAGAGGGACCTTCGCACCCACGGTGACGAGGCGGTTTTCGGCGGCGGGAAGACGCTCCGGGACGGGCTGGGAATGGCTCCCGGCGTCACACAGGCAGAGGGGGCACTCGATTGGGTGCTGACGAACGCGACGATTATCGACCCAGTGCTCGGTATCGTCGCCGCCGATATCGGGATTCGCAACGGGGAAATCGCCGGCATCGGAAAGGCGGGTAACCCCGACACGATGGATGGCGTCGACATGGTTGTCGGCCCGTCGACAGACGTGTATCCGGCCGAGGGGAAGATAGCGACCGCCGGCGGCCTGGACATCCACGTCCACTTCAACTCCGCACAGCTACACGAACACGCGCTGTCGGGCGGCATCACGACGATGCTCGGCGGGGGGTACGGCGGCGGCGCGACCACCTGTACGACCGGGCCAGAGAACGTCAAGCGCTTCCTGCAGGCCGCCGAGGCGTGGCCAGTCAACGTCGGCTTCTACGGAAAGGGCAACGCCTCCGAACCTGGCCCGCTCCGTGAGCAGGTCGAAGCCGGTGCCTGCGGGCTGAAACTCCACGAGGACTGGGGGTCGACGCCCGAGACCATCGACACCTGCCTCGAAGTCGCCGAAGACGAGGACGTGCAGGTGTGTATGCACACGGACACGCTGAACGAAGCCGGATTCCTCGAGAACACTTTCGGGGCCGTCGACGGGCGGACGATGCACCTCTTCCACATCGAGGGCGCAGGGGGTGGTCACGCGCCGGACATCATGGAGATGGTCGGCGAGCCGAACATGCTCCCGTCCTCAACGAACCCCTCGATGCCATACACCGATAACACGTTCGACGAGCATCTGGACATGGTGATGGTGTGTCACCACCTCAACCCCGACGTACCGGAGGACGTAGCCTTCGCCGAATCCCGGGTTCGCGCGGAAACCATCGCTGCCGAGGACGTGCTCCACGACATGGGCGCGATTTCGATGATGACCTCAGACTCCCAGGCGATGGGGCGGATGGCCGAAGTCATCCCACGGACGTGGCAGACAGCCTCGAAGATGAAGTCCCAGCGCGGCCCGCTGCCCGAAGACGAAGGGACGGGCGCGGACAACCACCGCCTCAAGCGCTACATCGCCAAGTACACCGTCAACCCTGCCATCAGCGCCGGCATCGAGGACCACGTCGGGACGCTCGAACCCGGAAAACTGGCGGACATCTGCCTCTGGGACCCCGCGTTCTTCGGCGTCAAGCCGGCGATGACGTTCAAGGGCGGGTTCCCGGTCCACTCCGAGATGGGCGAGGCCAACGGGTCGCTGATGACCTGCGAGCCGATTCTCCAGCGCGAACGCGCCGGTGCGGTCGGCAAGGCCAAGCACGCCCTTTCACTGTCGTTCGTCTCTCCAGCAGCCGCCGAAGCTGGCATCGACGAAAAGTACGGCCTCGACTCCCGTGTCGTTCCGATCAAGGGAGCGCGTACACCCGGCAAGGACGACATGGTGCACAACAGCTACTGTCCGGACGACATCGAGGTCAACCCCGAGACCTTCGAGGTCCGGGTTGACGGCGACCACGTCACCTGCGAACCGGCTTCAGAACTCCCACTCGCGCAGCGATACCTGCTATGAAACTCACAGCCAAAGAACAGGAGCGACTCACGGTCTTTACCGCCGCAGAGATCGCGCGACGCCGCAAGGAACGCGGTGTCCCGCTGAACCACCCCGAAGCCGTCGCCTACATCAGCGACTGGTGCATCGAGCGAGGCCGGGACGGCCAGTCAGTCGCCGAAATCCGCTCCGGCGCGTCGAAACTGCTCGGCCGCGAGGACGTGATGGACGGCGTCCCGGAGATGATAGACATGATTCAGGTCGAACCGGTGTTCCCCGACGGGACGAAACTGGTCACGGTTCACGATCCGATTCGCTCCGACAGCGTCGGGTCAGCCGACAACGAACCGACGGAATCGGAAGCGGCGACCGATGGCGGAGACTCGGCGGGGACAGACGAATGAGTCTCACACACCGCGATGTAGCAACGGTCGGCATCGGTGGCCCGGTCGGGTCCGGAAAGACCTCACTGTTGACCGCCCTCGTCCCCGAACTCCGCGAGCAGGGCTTGGATGTGGGTGTCATCGCCAACGACATCCTCACACAGGAGGACGCAGACGTGCTCCGCGAGCGCTTCGCCGGCGTCGTGCCCGAAGACCTCGTCGCCGGCGTCGAAACCGGGGCGTGTCCGCACACGGGCATCCGCGAGGACCCGTCGATGAACCTCCAGCAGATCGATTCGTTCCTCGCCGAGCATCCGGAACTCGACTTGGTGCTGGTCGAAAGCGGGGGCGACAACCTCGCGGCGACGTTCAACCCCGAACTCGCCGATTACTCGCTGTACGTCATCTCGGTCGCGGAGGGGGAAGATATCCCCCGCAAACGCGGGCCGGGGGTCGTCGACTGTGACCTGCTCGTCGTCAACAAGACCGACCTTGCCCCCCACGTCGGCGTCGACCTCAACGTGATGGAACGGGACGCCAACGGGGTTCGGGACGGCCCCGTCGTCTTCACCAACTGCAAGGACGAGACGAACATCGACGAGGTGCTGACACACGTCCGCGACGGGGTGCTGTTCGCCTGATGGCCGCCGACGCGCCCCATCCGGCGTTCGAGGGATATGCCACCGAGGCCGTGCCGCAGGCTGCCGTGGGGTCCCCCGGGAAAGACGGCGTACTCGAACTGACCTTCGAGCGGACGGCTGAGGGAACGACCCTGGTCCACGACTACGCAACGGTTCCGTTCCACATCTCGGGGACGCTGGGCTACGACCCACTCCCTGAGGCCGATACAGTCTTCGTCCAGTCGCCGACCGGTGGCGTCGCTCAGGGTGACCGCCACGACGTATCGATAACCGTCGGAGACGACGCCATCGCACACGTCTCGACTCAGAGCTCGACGAAGGTCCAGACAATGACGTGTAACTACGCGGCCGCTGATACGACCCTCAGCGTCGGTGCTGGCGGCCACCTAGACTACGTCCCAGAACCAACGATTCTCCACGCTGACTCCCGCTACCTGCAGGAGCTTTCAGTCGACTTAGCCCCCGGCGCGACCGCCGTGGTCAGCGACGTGGTCGTCCCGGGTCGTCTCGCCCGGGGTGAGCGTTTCGAGTTCGAACGGTACCTCTCCAGGGTGCGCGGGACCGGGCCCGACGGGCTTCTGTTTGAGGACGCGACACACCTGACACCGGGGGACGAGGACCCCACGGCACCCGGCGTTCTCGGCGAGTTCACGGTCTACGGGACGACATTCGTCCTCGCGCCGGATCGTGACGGGACCGAACTGAGCGATGCGCTTCACTCGGTTGTCGCTGACGGTGAAGCCCGAGCCGGTGCGACAGCGCTGCCGAACGATGCCGGCGTCGCGGTCCGTGCCCTCGGGGACCGGGCCGAGACCGTACAGTCGACGCTCCACGCGGCCTGGGACCACGCTCGACAGAAGTTGCTGGACGCCCCCGCACCGTCCGGGAGGAAGTACTGATGCTGGTCGCAGACACCTATCTCGGCCACCGCAACGATGATGCTGTCGCGGAGGCCGTCGATACATCGGACCACGCCACCGTCGTACTCTCCGACACCGAACGCCGGCGCTCCCGTGTCCGCACTGAGACGACAGACAACCGGGATCTCGGTATCGTCCTCGCCCGAGATCTCGCGGACGGCGACGTACTGGAAGCTGAGGACGGGACACTCGTCATCGTCGAACTCGCCGCAATAGAGGCCATGATACTCGATTTCGCCGATAGCGATGTGTCGCCGACCGCGGCACTGGAGCTCGGTCACGCAGTCGGAAACAGACACTGGAACCTCGCGGTCCGCGGGCAAGAGGCCCTGTTCCCCGTGACTGACTCGAAGAAACGAATGGAAGCCGCGGTGGCCGACCTGCTCCCCGCAGACGTACCGACGCGGTACGAGCACGTGCCGCCGACCACATTCGATGATAGTGGGGTAGATCACAGCCACAGCGACGGTGACCACACGCACGGCGGCCACAGTCACGGCGGCACTGGCCACTCCCACAACCACGACGTCCGTACTATCGATGGAGGCGACCAATGACTGACGCCGCGACGCTGGAATCGTTCCGGTTGGCAGACTCGTTTCTCCCTGTCGGAACCTACACCGTCTCGTACGGGCTGGAACAGTTCATTCAGGACGACCGGGTCGAAGACGCTGCGGACCTCAAATCGCTCCTCTCGACATATCTTCGTCAGCAAGTCGGCCCCGCCGAACTCGTCGCGCTCCGGGCCGCACACGCCGCGGCGAACGGCGGAGACCTGGATACAGTCTGTCGGGCCGACCGGCGGCTTTCGGCCGTGACGCTGGCCGCCGAGTTCCGCGAGAGCGCCCAGCAATCCGGCGACCGGCTACTCTCGCTTCAGACGGAACTGCGCGAGGAGGCGCTGCTGGACCGCTACGCCGAACGCGTCGACGCTGACGAGGCACCCGGAAACTACGCCGTCGTGCTCGGCGTTGCGACGGGACTTGCCGACGTGGCCGTCCGCGAGGCCTGTTTGCTGTGCTGTCACGGCTTCGTCACCGGGCTGCTAGGCGCAGCCCAACGGCTCCTCTCGCTTGGCCACACGGACGCCCAGCGGATTCTGGACGAACTGCGGCCGGCGATGACAGCCGCAGTCGAGAAGAGCGCGGACAATGGGATAGGTGAAATGACTCCGTTTGCTCCCCTGGTAGACGTATTAGCCGCCGAACACGAGCGCGCTGAGCGGCGGCTGTTCGCCAGTTGATGTCTTTGAGATATTCACACACGTATCGGCGGCAAAAAGAATTAACATCTCTGGGGCAGACATCGAATTACAGCTCCGAACTATTCTGTATTCATATCCCAACATTCATCTATATATGCTGGGTTACTGAACTAGAATGGCATTTTTCTAAGCTCGTATTCTTATTTTTGGACCCATATGACGATAAGACAGGCCTGAGTGTTTAGTCGGGCGGCTCGTCATCGACATCACAACGTAACAAACGTACAGATGTTATGTGAACCTGCGTCGCTCCGGGATGGTCTTCCGGGTTACACTGTACCCTGCCAGTTCAGTGTGTGACGTTCAAGATACTCGAACGGGGGTGTCGGGCTCACGACCGATTGCTCATGTTGATGTTGACTTCGATAACGTTGGCCGAATTGACGACCTGTTTCGGGAGGGTCTCTTCGAACCGGTCCCCCTGTAGGACGCTTGCGGGCCCCGAGACGCTCAGGGAGCCCAAAACGTCGCCGTCCGGTGTCTGAACCGGTGCCGCTATCGCACGGAACCCCTCGATCTCCTCCTCGTTGTTGTACGCGTACCCGCGCTGGCGGATGGCTGATAGCTCTTCGAACAGCGCCTCGGGGTCGGTTACCGTATTCGCCGTTCGCTCCGGCAGGCCGTGACCCTCGATGATTTCCTCGACGCGTCGCTCGGGAAGGGAGGCGAGAATCGCCTTCCCGGAGGCGGTGTAATGCAGGTGGTCCCGCTGCTGGGGCTTCGACGTCTGGTACTCGCCGCTCACGCTGGTATCGCCTTTCACCTGATAGAGGTTGATAGCGCGCCCGTTCTCCTCGGTCACGATGTGGACGTATTGTCCCGTTTCGTTGGCGAGTTCGTCGACCTGTGGCTTCCCGTGCCGATACAACTGGTTCCGACTCCGGACGTACTCCCCGAACGCGAACAGTTTGAGTGCGAGCGCGTACTTTCCGTCACGCTTCACTACGAGCCCGTTCTCCACCAGCGACGTCAGGTGGATGTGGGCAGTGCTTTTCGAGAGGTCGAGCTCCGTCGCGAGTTCCGTCACGCCAGCCCCGTCGAGCTCTTTGAGCGTCGCCAGCACCTGGGCAGACATTGAGACGGTCTGTAACGTCCGCGGTCCGTCGTCACCACCGGTCGGAGGCATACTACCACCGTTGCACCAGACTGACTTATATGTTCGCATATGTTGAACAATAGTCCGGAAGACAATACATACATATTCATTTCTGAGCGAGTTCAGTGGTTTCCAGCACTATTATCGGAGAATAGTGGACAGAGGGAAGCCGATTGTGGGGGAGGAGGTGTTCGCACATCTTGAATCGACGCCTTTCCCTCCAGGTATTTAAGGTCTACAGACTGTAATTAAGGTCTACACGGACCTATATCGCCTTGGTGCGATAATGACGTATGTAGGGAAAAGCTTTTCAACAGATGGCGAATCTACTCTATCGACGCGAAAATGAGAGTAAACGCCCAGAAGAACGAGCTACTACTGTACAGTGTCGAATGCCGTATCCGGTCTCAGGGAGCGGACGAATGACTGACGGCGAGAGTGAGCCTGTTCGTGGGAGAGTAACCGCGTCCAAGTTCACCTCGGCGGGGTCGCGCCGGCAGTTCCTCGCCGCGCTCGGGTCGGCTGGTGCCGCCGGGCTGGCCGGCTGTTCGGGCGGGTCCGGATCGGGATCGGGTGCTACGTCGACCGGAGAAAGCGGGTCACAGACGGACAGCGCTGGCGGCGCGACGCTCACGGCGAACATCTCGCAACGGCTCGGGACGATAGACCCCGCGAAGGGGACCGACTACGTGCAGGCGATGGCGCTCGTGAACCTCTACGACCCGCTCGTATTCCCCGACAGCGATGGGGAGATTCAGCCCCATCTCGCGTCGGACTGGTCGGTGTCGGCGGACAGCAAGACGTACACCTTCACCCTACGTGACGACGTGACCTTCCACAGCGGAAACACTCTGACCGCCGAGGACGTGAAGTTCACGACCGAGCGGTTCCTCGACCTCAACCAGGGGTACGCGTCGCTGCTGAGCGGTGTCCTCGACAAAGAGAACATCGTGGTAGAGGACGAGCAGACGGTCTCGTTCGAGCTCAACCGGTCGTACGCGCCGTTTCTCCCCATCATGGTTCTCGTGTTCGTCGTGGACAGAGAAACCATCATGGAGAACCTCGAAGACGGGGACTACGGCGAGCGTGGCGACTACGGGCAGGCGTACATCAACAACAACGACGCCGGGTCCGGTGCGTACCAGCTGGCTGATTTCTCCCGAGGCAACTCGATAACGTTCGCGAAGTACGACGACTACTTCAAGGAGTTTCCTAACGGCGCGTTCGACACCGTCGAGGTCCGCATAATCACTGAGAACTCGACCGTACAGACGCTGATGAAAAACGGGGAACTGGACATGACCGGGCAGTACCAGAACTCCCAGACCTACAGTGCCATCGACGAGATGGAGAACGCGCGGGTCGAGAAGATACCGACCTTCGGGCTGCTGTACAACAAAATAAACACCCAGAAGGCACCGACCGACGACCCTGCGGTTCGTGAGGCGATGGCCTGGGGCTTCGACTACGAACAGGTCGTCAACGAAATCCGCCCGGACATGAAGAAGGCGCAGGGGCCGCTCCCGCCGACGTGGGGAGCGCACAACAGCGACGTGACCCAACCGTCGTACGACCCCGAGCGAGCACGACAGATCCTCGCCGACGCTGGCTACTCTGAGGGGGAACTCACGATCACGAACACGTTCACCTCCTCGTACTCCTTCCAGGAGCGCATCGGGCTGCTGTTCAAGGACAACATGGCGGACATCGGAATCAACGTCGAGTTGAATCCCCAGACCTGGGGGACCATCACGGAGATGGCGACCACAGTAGAGGACACGCCACATACGAGCCAGGTGTTCTACGTCCCGACCTATCCGTCACCGGACTCGATGTTCTACAACCAGTTCCACTCCGAGGCGGCGAACACCTGGATGAGCATGGAACACCTCGACAACGCAGAGGTGGACAGCCTCATCGACGAGGCGCGACAGACCCCCGACCGACAGGCCCGCGTCGAGTTGTACAATCAACTGCAGAGCACGCTCGCGGACCTGCACTGTGACATGCACCTGTATCACACGGTGAAGACAATCGGCTTCCAGAACGACGTCGAGGGGCTCACGCTCCGGCCGGCACAGGGCTTCGAGTACACGTTCCGTGACATGCACCGAGTGTAATGGCGCGCATTGGACAACTACTGCGTCGGCTCTCGGGGATGGCCGTCAGCCTGCTGGGGCTGTCGGTCCTCATCTTCGTCATCTCGCGGGTACTGCCGGGGAACCCGGCCCGGATGGCGCTCGGAGCGATGGCCAGTGAGGAGCAGGTGGCGGAGCTCGCCGCAGAGATGGGACTCAACCAGCCGCTCCCGGTCCAGTACATCGAGTACATGCGCCGGCTCTTCGTCGGCGACCTGGGACAGAGCCTCCAGACCAAAAACGCCGTCGCGTACGACCTGGTGACGAAGTTCCCCGCGACGCTTGAACTCATCACACTCGCGTTCACGTTCATGGTTGTGTTCGGGATCCCACTGGGCATCGTCGCCGCGAAACACCACGGTGGGGTACTCGACAACGTGACCCGGTTCTTCGCCTTCTCGACAGTGAGCGTCCCGAGCTTCTTCGTCGGCATCGTCTTCCAACTCGTGTTCGGCTACTTCCTCAACTGGTTCCCTATTACGGGGCGGCTCTCCTCGGCGTACAGCGGCGAGGTAGTCCGAACGACAGGGTTCATGCTCGTCGACACGCTCCTGTCGGGGTCGCCTGCGGCACACGTCGACGCGTGGATGCACATCCTGTTGCCGGCGCTCGCCCTGTCGTTCAGCGGGATGGGACAGGTCATCCGTATCACCCGTTCGAGCATGATAGACATCGAGGGCCAGGACTACATCGAGGCGATGCGCGGCTACGGCCTGCCGACGTGGCTGGTCACCGACAAGTACACGCTGAAGAACGCGTTCGTTCCGACGCTGACCATCCTCGGCCTCCAGTACGCGTGGCTTCTCAGCGGTGCGTTCATTATCGAAATCGTCTACTCCTGGCCTGGCCTCGCCAAGTATGGCGTCCAGTCCGTCCTGACCTCGGACGTAAACGCCGTTGTCGGCGTCACGATGCTTGTCGGCGTCGTGTTCGTGGTGGTGAACTTCGTTGTCGATCTGCTGACGAGCGTCATCGACCCGCGTATCGGCCTGGCAGGTGACAGCGCATGAGCATCGAGACCCTCTCGTTCGATACGTCCAGACTCGACGGTATCGTCTCGCCGGCGCGCCGCGAGCTGTGGTACCGCTCGTATCGCCGGTTCGCGAACCAACCGATGAGCGTCGTCGGCCTCGTGATAGTGGTTGCCATCGCGCTCGCGGCCGTGTTCGCGCCCTACATCGCCCCGTACCCGGAGCAAGTGGGGTCGTTCACGGACTTCGCAAATGCCTATCAGCCGCCGTCCCTCACCCATCCCTTCGGGACCGACAGCGCGGGGCGGGACATCCTCACCCGCGTCATGTTCGGCTACCGCATCGCGCTACTGCTGGTCGCCGTGGTGCTCGGACTCGGCGTCCCAGTCGGCGTCATGCTGGGGCTGGTCGCCGGCTACGCCGGCGGCTGGGTCGACACTATCATCATGCGTGTTACGGACACGTTCCTCGCGCTCCCGCCGCTCGTACTGGCGCTCGCCATCGCGTCGGCCTTCGAACCGACCCTCGAAATCGCGATGTTCGCCATCGCCTCGCTCTGGTGGACGTGGTACGCACGGCTGGCCCGCGGCCTAGCCGCGAGTCTCTCGGACGAGGAGTACGTACAGGCCGCGGAGCTTGCGGGTGCGAGTACGACGCACGTCCTCTTCCGGGAGCTACTACCGAACTGTCTCTCGCCGCTGTTGGTCAAAGCGACGCTCGACGCCGGCATCGTGGTCCTGACGGGCGCGTCGCTGTCGTTCATCGGTCTCGGCGTCCAGCCCCCCAGACCGGGGCTCGGGACGATGGTCGCAAACGGCACCGAGTATCTGCCCGCCGAGTGGTGGATAAGCATCTTCCCGGGGCTCGCTATCTTCGTTCTCGTGATGGGGTTCAACATGCTCGGGGACGGCCTGCGCGACCTCTTCGACGTGGAGGTAGAGCAATGAGCGACGATGCGCCCCTGCTCTCAGTCCGGGACCTCTCGGTCGGGTTCGAGGGCTTCGATGGGTACGCCGCCGTCGTCGACGGCGTCGACCTGACGGTCGACCACGGCGAGGTCGTCACCATCGCCGGCGAGACCGGCTGTGGCAAATCCGTGACGACCAAGGCCATCACCGGCCTCCTCGACGAGCCCCCGGCACACGTCTCCGGGAACGTCGAGTTCGACGGCCAGGACCTGCGTTCCCTCCCGGAGGATGAGCGCCGGGCACTAAATGGGGACCGCATCAGCGTGATATTCCAGAACCCACTGTCTAGCCTGAACCCCGTGTTCACTATCGGGGAGCAACTCACCGACACAGCACAGCTCGGTGGGCATGGCGACACTGGCATCGTCGGGTACCTCCGGCGGCGCTTCTCGTCGACGGACCGGTCGGCCGCCCGCGAGCGGGTGCTGGAACTCCTTGAAGAGGTCCGGATGCCCGACCCGGAGTCGGTGATGGACAGCTACCCGTCCGAACTCTCCGGCGGGATGCGACAGCGGGCGATAATCGCGCAGGCGCTTCTCAACGAGCCGGACCTGCTCATCGCCGACGAGCCGGGGTCCGCGCTGGACGTGACCGTCCACGACGAGATCCTCTCGCTGCTCGAAGACCTCATCGCCGAGCGGGACATGAGCATCCTGATGATTACGCACAACCTCGGGGTCGCTCGACAGCTGAGCGACCGCGTCTACATCATGTACGGCGGCCGCATCGCCGAGACCGCGCCGACGGCGGAGATATTCGACTCGCCACGTCACCCGTACACGCAGGGGCTGATAGCGTCTATTCCCCGCCTGTCCGGCGACTCGATGGCCGGCGGCATCGGCGGGTCGGTGCCGGAGTACACGGACCCGCCGCTGGGGTGTCGGTTCCACCCCCGCTGTCCGTACGCCGACGAGAGCTGTCGGTCCAGCGAACCCCCGGCGGTCTCGTTCGGCGACGGAGCCAGGACCACCTGCGTCCGTCACGCGGACGAGGACGCAGGTCCGGTACCGACGCTCGAAGAGACGAAACGGCGGCTCTCAGAGCCGGAGCGGACGCCAGCGGAGGGGCGGCGATGAGCGGCCCCGTTCTCGAAGTCCAGGACCTGAAAAAGCACTTCCCGGCCGAGGGGCTGTTCTCGCCCGAGCCGCCAGCGAAGGCGGTCGACGGTGTCTCCTTCACCATCGACGAGGGGGAGACGCTCGCACTCATCGGGGAGTCCGGAAGCGGGAAGTCGACGGTCGCAAAGACCATCATCGACATCCACGAGACGACCTCGGGGCTCATCCGGTTCAACGGCCAGGACATCACCAACCCGATTCGGAAGCAACTGGCCGAGATGCGCTCGGAAATACAGCTGGTCTTCCAGGACCCGACGTCCTGTCTGAACCCGCGCCGGACCATCCGGAAATCGCTCCTGGTCCCGCTGAAAGCAACCGGAGTTCCGCGCTCGGAGCGCGAGGACCGGGTCAGACAAATGCTGGAGCGGGTCGGTCTCAATGACGAGTACCTGTACAAGTACCCCCACGAACTGAGCGGCGGCCAGAAACAGCGCGTCAACATCGCCCGGGCACTGGCTGTCGAACCGTCCCTGCTGTTGCTCGATGAACCGACCAGCGCGCTCGACGTGAGCGTGCAGGCCAAGATCATCTCGTTGCTGGAGGACATCCAGGCGGAGTTCGACCTCACGTACCTCTTTATAACGCACGACCTCTCGCTCGTGCGGAACTTCGCCGACGAGACGGCCGTCATGTACCTCGGAGAGATACAGGAGCAGGGGCCGACCGACCGGCTCTTCGAGAACCCACGGCACCCGTACACGCGGTCGCTCCTGTCGTCTATCCCCGTCACGTCCCAGCAGGAGGAACGGCTCAAACCGGACAGCGAGTCCCTGGACGGCGAAGTTCCGGGTGCGCGTGACCTGCCGTCGGGGTGTCGGCTCCACCCGCGCTGTCCACACGCGACCGAAGACTGTGCTATGAGACATCCAGAACAGTACGACGTAGACGACCGAGACGTGCGGTGTATCGCATACGAAGACGGTGCGGACGGGTTCGACCGACTCCGTGATCAGGCTCCCGTCGGGGGTGGGTCCGATGGCAGTTGACCTCCGCGTCGTCGGTGGGACGCTCGCCACGGCCCAGGGGACCCTCGATGCGGGGTTCGCCATCGAGGACGGAACCATCGTCGCCGTCGGTGATGAGCGCCACTTGCCCGACGCGGACCACACGCTGGACGTGGCGGGGAAGATGGTTCTGCCGGGCGTCGTCGATCCGCACGTCCACATAAACGGCTTCAACTCAATCGACACCTACGAGACCGGGACGGCGGCGGCGGCCCGCGGTGGCGTCACCACCGTCATCAACTTCGCCTGGCAGACGTGGACCGGCGAGCGCGAGCGCGATGCGACCGGCTCGGTGTGGGCCGAGAATGGGTCGCTCCTAGACGCTATCGACCGCCAGCGCGAGAGCGCGGACTCGGCGTACGTCGACTACGGCCTGCACGCGACGGTGACCGCCGAAGACCACTCTGTCTTCGACGAGTTCGAGGCGGTGGTGGAGGCGGGCGTCCCGTCGTTCAAGTTCTTCACCGTCTACGACGTGGGTGTCTCGAACGGGTTCCTCCGGCTCGCCTTCGAGCGCCTCGCGGACCTCGACGCGGTCGCGGTCCTGCATACGGAAGACGAGTCAGTGTGTCAGGCGCTGACCGAACAGCGCCGTCGCGCCGGCCGCGGCCACCCGACGGACTACCCCGGTGCACGCCCCGACTACGCGGAGGCGATGGCGCTGTCCGACGCCGTGTCGCTGGCGACCGAGACCGACTGCAAGTACTACGGCATCCACACCACCTCGCGGGCCGCCGTAGAGGAGCTCGCGGCGGCACGCGAGGACGGGACCCGTGTTCGGGGCGAAACGTGCCCGCACTTCACGACGCTCACAGCGGACGCGTACGAGAAGCAGGGGACGCTCGCGCTCCAGTCGCCCCCGCTCCGGGCTGAAGACGACGTCGACGCGATGTTCGAATCGCTTCGGAGCGGCACGCTCGACGTCGTATCGACGGATCACGTCGCGTCGACGCGAGCGGAGAAAGCCGTCGAGAACTGGTGGGACTGTCCGTTTGGCGTCAACAGCCTCCAGACCGCGCTCCCGGTGTTTCACGAGGAGGCGGTCAACCGGCGTGGACTCCCCTACTCGTTCCTCGTCCGGGTCCTCTCCAGAAACCCTGCCGAGACGTTCGGGCTCCCACAGAAGGGGCGGCTCGCCGTGGGGGCCGATGCCGACTTCGTCGTGTTCGATCCGACGGAGACCTACGAGATCTCGGCGGCGGACAACGCTTCTATCGCGGATTACTCGATATACGAGGGCCGAGAAGTGACCGGGAAAGTCCTCGAAACCTACCTCCGTGGGCACCCCATCGCCGACGAGACTGGTGTCGTCGGGGACCCGCGCGGGGAGTTCCGCGCCCGCGACGTGCCGACGTGGGACCCGCAGGGAGGGATGACGTAGTGGACACACAGATCGATATCGACGCCGCGTCGCTCCGGGCAGACGTCGAGCGGACCGGTGAGTTCGGCAGCGTCGACGCCGACACCGGGGTCGGCCGGACCGCGCTTCCGGCGGACGACGCGAACGTACGGGCGAGGGAGTACCTCGTCGACCGGATGAAAGCGGTCGGGCTTGACGTCCGAATCGATGCCGTCGGCAACATAGCCGGCCGGTGGACACCGTCGACGTGTGACCCGGACGCCCCACCAGTCGCGGCGGGGAGCCACCTCGACTCGGTCCCGCAAGGCGGCATCTTCGACGGGGTTCTGGGTGTCTATGCCGCCCTCGAAGCGGTCCGAGCCATTCGGGACAGCGGCGTCGTCGTCAACCGACCGCTAGAGGTCGTTTCGTTTACCGGCGAGGAGGGGACCCGGTTCGCCGACGGCGTCCTCGGCTCCTCGGTCGCCGCCGGAGAGCTATCTGTCGAGGATGCCCTGGCGCTCTCTGATGGCCGCGTCTCGCTCCGCACGGCGCTGGAAGAGGCCGGCTTCCGTGGGACCGGCCGCCTCGACGCGAGCGAGTGGCACGCTTGGGTCGAACTCCACATCGAACAGGGGGGGCACCTCGAAACGGCGGGCGTCCCCCTCGGCGTCGTGACCGACATCACCGGCACGACGCGGGGCCACGTCAGTATCGACGGGCGTGCCGACCACTCCGGGACGACGGCGATGGACGCGCGTCGGGACGCACTGGTCGCGGCGAGCGAACTCGTTCTCGACGTGGAGGCGACGGCGAGCGAGATTGCCACCACGGGGACGGGGACAGCGGTCGGTACGGTCGGCCGCCTCATCCCAACGCCGAACGCAGTCAACGTCGTTCCGGGGAGCGTGTCGATGCGTCTCGACCTCCGGTCGGTCGAGCAACTGGAGATCGACCGCCAGGCCCGGGCCGTCAAGGACTCACTCGACAGTCTGGAACGTCAACACGGCGTCGAAACGTCACTCGATATCCCGTACGAAATCCCGCCGACGCGGCTTTCCGAGCGCGTCCGGGACACAGTGGAGACAGCGGCCTCCCGGCGCGGTGTCGAGACGCTGACGCTCCACTCTGGCGCGGGGCACGATACGATGCAGGTCGCCAACGTGACCGACGCGGCGTTGCTCTTCGTTCCGTCCACAGGCGGGCATTCACACTCACCTAAAGAGTGGGCCGACTGGTCAGACTGCGCCGTGGCGACACAAGTCCTCGCAGAGAGCCTTGCACTGCTTGCATCGAACACCGAACACAACCAACACCGCACCTACGAATGATAGAGATTCAGACCGACGAGACGAGGTTTACAGCGGAGCTACACGAACAGCAAGCCCCCGAAACCGTCGCGGCGCTCAGGGAGATGTTGCCGCTACGCTCGGAGCTAATGCACGTCCGCTGGAGCGGTATCGCGACGTGGATAAACATCGACGAGGTTGACCTCCCGGACCTCCCCCGGGAGAACCACACGACGTACCCATCGCGTGGCGACCTGTTACTCTACCCGGGGTTTCGAAACGACGCGGAGATACTGCTTCCCTGCGGGCCGACGTGTTTCAAGAGTCAGGCCGGCGAACTCGCGGGGAACCACGTTGCGACAGTCGACGCGAGCGCCGAGGCACTCAGAGAGCTAGAACGGACGACCCTCCGTGACGGCATTCAAGAGGTCGTCATCAGGGAGGTGTAGCAGTGACCGGCATCGCGGTCCGTCAGCGCACCGACTGTCGCCCGGAGCAGGCCTGACAGAGCTTTCCGGCAGGCTCCGGGAACAACGGGAGTGCCAGGTGGTGTTACGATGTCGATTTAGCCATTTCGTAGTGATTTTTCACTCCCAAATAGATTACTATGCGATATATGATCATAAA
Source organism: Haloarcula japonica DSM 6131 (assembly GCF_000336635.1). Taxonomy (GTDB): domain Archaea; phylum Halobacteriota; class Halobacteria; order Halobacteriales; family Haloarculaceae; genus Haloarcula; species Haloarcula japonica. Next base: position 228,463 of record NZ_AOLY01000040.1, read on the forward strand.
TTTCTGTTTCGTTCGTATATTTGTCTATTCTGTTTATAGGAGAGGGGTTTTAATAACATATACGGCATATTGGGCGAATCATAATCCCACAGGTACGTTACTGACGATGGGTCCGAACAGTCGTTGAAAAGTGGCGCCGGCGGCGACAGTTCCATTCGGCGTTCGCAACTAGCAGGATCCCAATAAATAGTAGTTTATAATATTGTAAATTGGGTAGTGTTTAGTTAGCAGGACTGTGGTGAATCGCCAGATATAGCTTGATTTCACGGATTCAGAGATCTCTTGATGTTGTGAACCACACATCAAGGCAAGCTCACGAAATTCACCGTAGACTGAGAGGGTTCGCTCGATCCGACGACCGACGACTATTCCCCTCCAGCGGCCCGCCGTTACGACATGGCCACCGAGATGACCGCGTTCGTGATCGAATCGTACGGCGACCCCGACGTCTTCGAACGAACGACCCGCGAGGTCCCCGAGCCGGCTGCTGACGAACTCCGGGTTGACGTCGCCGCCTCCAGCCTCAATCCCGTCGACTACAAGATCCGTCAGGGCGAGATCCCCGACTTCACGCCCGAGTTTCCCGCGACCCTCCACTGCGACGTCTCCGGCATCGTCGACGCCGTTGGTGAGGATGTCGAACAGTTCGAGCCGGGCGACGAGGTGTACGGGATGCCCGGCGGTGCGGGGCGGCAGGGCGCGCTTGCCGACTACGTCGTCGGGCACGCCGGCACGTTCGCTCGCGCGCCGGAGTCGATCCCGCTTGAGGACGCCGCATCGCTCCCAGTCGTCGCACTCACCGCGTGGGAACTGCTCACCGACAAAGCGACGGTCGGCATCGACGATGACCTGCTCGTCTACGGTGCCAGCGGCGGCGTCGGCCACATCGGCGTCCAGCTCGGCAGATGGTTCGGCGCGGACGTGACGGCGACAGGCTCGACCGAGGAGAAGCGCGACTTCGCCGAGAAACTCGGCGCGGACCACACCGTCGACTACACGGCGACCGACGTTGAGGCGTACGTCGAAGAGTACGCCGACGGCGACGGCTTCGACGTGGTGTTCGACCCGGTCGGCGACGACCACCTTCAGACGGCGTTCGAGGCGGTCCGACCGTTCGGCGCCGTCGTCACGACGGAGTCGAGTTCGACCCAGGACATCTCGGCGCTGCACGCCAACTCGCTCGAACTCGGCGTTGTGCTCGTCATTCTGCCGGTGCTGCTCGGCGATCGACAGGCGCGCATCGGTGAGGAACTCGCCGACATCGCGTCGCTCGTCGACGACGGCGTCGTCGTGCCCCACGTCGACGAGCGGTTCGCCTTCGAAGACGTCGCGGACGCACACCGACTCGGCGAAGCGGGCGACTTCCGCGGGAAGATCCTGCTCGTCAACGAATAAGCGTCGTCGGTATGTTCCGGTGTATCGATCTCGCAGTAACTGATTTTGTCAGTATGGGTGAAGCACGTCTCATTCAGCACAGGCAGTATATTTTACGTCGGCATTGTTCGATTAGCCGACTAATGACCGATTGGGAACGTGTGAGACAAGAACTCAAAGAGGCAGGATATTCTGGATTCGAGTTCGATAGTGGCGAGACGGCCGTGCCGGGATTGTCCGGTGAGTGGGTATTCAGTAATATCCCACGCGAGGGAGGATTGAAACACGAGAACCAACCACTTTGGATACGGATTCTCGACGCGCTACCGGGGAGTGATACTGTGGAAGCTGACCCGGAAAATGCCCCGGAAAGCATACGCAACATCGCCACTGAACACGGGTTGGAAGTCGTGATATTCAGCGTCTCTGCTGATGAGGCCCGTATCGCGCTTTGTGACCCCTCAAAACATGATTTATAACGGCGTGTTCGCACTCTTCCTCGACCGGCTGTTTCTGAGATATTATGTCTGAAGAAGAGGATTTCAACGGAGACAGCGGAGCAACAAATATCAGCACTAGATTTATACCGTTTCACGCTATTCTTTTTATTATGAGTCTTGAAGAGACAGTTGACTACCTCGCTGAAGAACTTGACCTTAAGCGGAGTGAACACGTCCGTGAGGTCGGCCAGTCGGTCGCCGAGCTTCGCGATTGATCAGAACATTTCTCTGAAGTCTCGTTCGACGAGTCCGTCCTCCAGATACGTGATGAACTCTTGTTTCGTTGATCCTTGACGATCGAGCAGATCATCCCGTTCTGCACGTTGGAGGACTGCCTGAGCGAAGTCCGTACAGTGGATCTCGTGCTGCCCAGCGTACTCTGAGAGGGCTTCTCGCCAGTGCATATCCAGCTTGGATTCGGACAATCGAATTTGGATCCCGTCTTTCCGCTCGACGAGGTCGCCGTCCAACTCTTTGAGATGCTTGAAACGGAGGTTGTTCCGACGAACAGTAATGAGCCGCTTGGTATTGACGATGTAGGGATCGACCCACTCTCGCCAGGTATCGTCGTCGACGTGTGTTCGTGGCATCTCAAAACCCGGTTCTACACTCTCAATACAGAATTGTAGCATCGCGATACCAGTTCGATGATTCGCATTCGGGAGGGAGTGACGGAGAATCAAATTCGACATCACTTTCCCAGCAACGTTCGGAAGTGGTGCTTCCCAGGATACGTGATCGAGTGCCTGCTGGATCTTTTGCGGTTCGAACTCTTTGTAGAGCCGGAACTCATCCTCATCTCGAACATCAACAGCGGCTTCGGGCAGCTCGATTAATCGGAATGCGACAACTTGCCCAGCACGAGGGAGGTCACGAATCCGACCACTCAACCATTCCTGACCGAAGTCAATGTCTTGGGCTGATCCGATCTCTGCACCGCCTTCATGGAGCACATAGACGTGTTTCAAGGGGTACTGGATGTGCTTCGCCGACTCGTTGGATTGGTCTTGCTGAGATCGGATCTCTGCTAAGGATGCAGCGCTATATTTAAGTGAGAAATTCTCGGCCTGTGGGTGGTGATAGAAGACGAGCCGAGCCATCTCAATATGTATTCGTGGGAAGTAGGTGAAGCAGTCCCGCTTTTTATTGACTTGGCCTGTTGAACTCCTCAGTCAGTGATACGTGTTGACCCGGTTGCGGTCAGTACAGACAAAGTACTTATCAATTAATGATAACGCTTAGTCGTGAATTCCGATATCGCGGCTACGATCTACGTCGTGATGGGCTTGCTCATCATTGGAATTTCTGTGGCGACGCTTTCACCGGTGAGCGAACAGACGATGGTTTCTGAAATCATCAGTGAAGGAGATCCACCGCCTGGTGCGACAGTAATGGACTATTCAGAGCTTCCTCAGCCTGCTCAGTTAGCTGTAGACGAAGTGATTCAACAAGGGGGTACGACTCTTTCGACCTACGATGACTACAAAGCTGTCGAGACGCTTCGAGGAGATCGATATATTCGAAAAGACGACAGCGTGTTCTATATCAGAACAACGTCTGCCGACGGCAGCGGAGGGCTTTTCGAGGGTCTTGCCCGAGATTCCTTATTGGCCATCGGAGGAATACTGATAGGGACTGGAATCTTTAGACGGGATCAGAGAGGCAATTTCCTCACGCTGATTGCATTTCCGGCTGGAGCAATTGCCACGCTCTTGAGTGTAAACGCTCTTGAAGCCCCAACTCTGTCGGTCATCAGCTGGCCTGGAACGATCTCATGTGGTCTCGCGGCTGGAGTTCCAGTTCTAACAGGGATGGCACTTCAACAGCGAGACTACTACATCGGTGTAGTAGCGTTGGCTACCTTTCTCCTCTCTGTGGCAGTACTTTTCTCAGGAAACGCACTTTCGGCGCTTTACCTCATAGCGCCACTAATTATGCCTGGGCTGCCCGGGGTTGGATTTGGCTGGTGGGTCGGAAAACAGAGAGCTGAGAGGTCATAAATTCAAAGTCTTAAACACATTTTCTAAATCACACCAACATCTGTCGTGGCCCGGGTCTAAACTGACTGAACGGGTCGTTCAATTCGCACACCTACTGAGCAGACGGTTCCTCTCAGGAGTCATGAAATAAACTACCTTTTGAACTGGTGTATACCAGCATAGTCCGCGTCAGTTAGTCTCCTCGCCGGAGATGATATCGTTCGCCTCGTCACGGGTGCGTTTTGCAGCCTCCTGAGCGTAGCCTTCGTGGGTCGTCTCGATGGACTTGTGACGCAGCACGTCCTGTGCCAGCTGTGGACTCTCGCGATAGATTTCCCGACCAAGTCCGCGCCGAGCACCGTGTGGTTTTAGCGGTTCCTCGAACTCGTAGTCGGCCCACTCACAGAGGTCAGCCAGAATGTTCCGAGCAGACTGTGTTGTGATCGACGGCGTCGGGTCCATTGGTTTCGCCGCGTTGTCGAGTCTGGGGAACACAGCTTCGTCTTCACCGGGATCGCGGAGTCGCTTCCAGCGCCGGAGAGGATGGATAGCGTCATCGAGGATCGGCGCAGACTCTCGGGTTCGATTCTTACCGAACACCTGCATGGTGCCAGCCTCTAAGTTGACGTGGCGCCACCGCAGTCCATTCCGTTCCTCATCATCAGAAACAGCAACCAGTTCCGCGCTGCGGGCTCCAGAGTACGCGAGTAGGAAGACGAGTGCCTGATCGCGATAGGCCGCCGTGCGGTCAAGGTCGCCGCTTTCGCCGGCTTCATCGACACGGGCGGTCGCAGTGGCACAGATGGCTTCGCGGTCGCGTATCGTCCAGTACTGCTGGTCAGTTTCGGTCTCGTCGGTCGGGAGTGGCCCCTCAGCGTGGTTGGTCTTGGCTGGGTTCGTCGGTATCAGGCCCTCGTAGACAGCCCAAGTGAGAAATGAGCGGACGTACGCGAAGTACCGCCGTGCTGTCTCCGGCGAGATATTGTCCCGGTCGTCCGCTCGGGCTAGCTCACGAGCGTATTGTCGGCAGAGATCGTCGTCGATGTCCTCTGGGCTGGCGATACCATGCTGGTCTCGACTCCATGCCGCGAACTTCCGCAGCACGCTCGCGACGTTTGTTCGGTAGCGCCCGGAGTCGATATCGACCAGCCGTTTCTCGATTGCTGCTTCGAGGGCGTCGCCCCCGGGAGTAGCGTCGTACTCAGGCGGAAGCCGATCCATGCTTCCTGTACAGCGGCGGTCCGGGTAAAACTGGTGGTGCTTACTGCGGTAATACAAATCTAAACCCAAAACCAGAATTTCGGTATTTCAGCACACTCTATGTTGCTTAGAATAGATATACTGATATTGATAAAGTATATATTGCTATATCGAATTTTCGTGTCTGGAAGTTCACGTTTTCGGGATCTCGATTTCTACCAACCACTAGCTTGGTGATACTTTGATTGGACAGCAGTACCGTGAGACGAGACAGCTATGAATTCGATAAGAATC
>NZ_AOLY01000041.1 GCF_000336635.1 Haloarcula japonica DSM 6131
AACACCTCAAGCTCCGTCTGATTCGACCGATATTCGTTTGTAGACGCTCTACATCCCGAAAACGTGGGAAGTTGAGACTACAACGGGTTCAGCGGGACTGTGATGCGTGGTTTCGGACGAATAGATGAGCGGAAACTGATTCAGATCGCTTTCTGACCGGAGGTTATTATTGGATGTTCAACTAATCCGGCGTGTTTCTGAGGCCGCGGGTAGTGTAGCCACTCAGACGCCGTGCTACCATAGGTAGAGGGCCTCGCTATCCGATTCCTGTTTCCTTCTTCAGCAGCGTCAGCGTATTGTCGGCTGTTACGATCGGCGAATGTTCGTACTCGCCAGTCAACTCGACCTGCACGAGCAGATCGACAGCTCGCCAGATCGAGTACAGCAGACACGCGAACGCGAAATAGAAGAATCGCAACCCGAAATCCTTCGACGTTGTCGCGGCCATGAATCGCTTGATCGACCTATACCCACTCTCAATTTCCCACCGGTAGCCATACTCAGTGAGGTGTCCGCTTCCTCGATTCGTCATGAACACCGAGTACTGCCGGTGGTCATCGTGCTCGGAGTCCTCTTTCCGACGGTAGATCAGCGTCGTCTCGTGCCACTCGTTCTTCCCGAGATGGAGTTTCCGATCGGTCTCGTACCGGTCTTGCCCCCGCTGGAGTAATCGTTTTGCCTGAGCTTTCTCACTCGTCTGCATCCGCTTCGGCACGACGTAGGAAAGCCCACGCTGGCTGATCATCTCTAGAATGTGCTGGCTGTCGAACTCCCGATCCATCAGCACATTATCGACGTGAACGAGCTCTTCAGCCGAATCCAGCAAGTCCTCGACGATCTCCTTGCGTGACTCGCCTTTCTGGACTGGGCGGGCATCAAGGACGAGCGGGACAGCGTTACCGACCAACTGGACTGTCGCCCACTGGTAGGCGTATTCGTCGGTCTTCTCCTTCGTTCCGATTATCTCGTCCTCGTGGCCTGCGCGGTCGCCCGTGAAGGGATCATCCTCAGTGATGTCGATTGCGACGATACCCGCCCGGAAGAACTCCTCCGTCCCCGCAAGTTCGTTGGTGAGTTGCTGGACCGCCTGTCGGTACATCTCGCGGATCTGCTCAATGGAGAGATCACGAATCTGGTCGCGATGGCCGTGCCCGAGTGGTGTTCGCTCACGCGTCGATTCGTGGATGAAGCTGCGAGCGCCCTCGTTGGCGGCCAAGTTCTCGCGGAGCCCGAGATAGGTCTGTAAGCCCCAGTAGGCGTTCTCGGGAATCTCACAGTCCTCGCCACGATTGAGCGAGAACGCGGGGAACACGACGCGACTGACGTGGTCGGTGATATTCCCTGCCTCGTCAAGGATGGTCTGGTCATCAGGGTCCGATTCAGTAGCGTCGTCGCTTCGATCTAGGAGGTTTGGTTCTGGCTCGCGTGGTACAGAGACATCCGCGTTCTGCGCTTTGATCAGGATCGTTCGAGCCGCTTTCTGAACCGTCTCGCGAAGCCCATCGGTAAAGCGCGTATGCCAACTGCGCCAGAGTGTCGATTGGTCGGGGACGGACTCCAACTCAAGACGCTCACGGAGTTCGGGATGGCTGTCGAGGTACTTGAGGAGTGCAGTTTCGTGCTCCCATCCGTGGAGTTCCTTCAGGACGAACACGCGAAAGAGCGTGTCCATCTCGTAGCGTGTCAAACCTCCATAGCAGTCGTGGGTGTTGAACTGGAAGTAAGCCAGCGGGAGTGACCAGACGAACTCCTCGACCGAGTCGTGGCTATCGTGGTCGAACCACGTCTCTGAGACTGTCTGCACATCTGATTCCAGCCCCGCGAGCGACGTTCGGTCGTAGAGCGGTGTCGTGTCATAGACTGGCCACGCAACGTGCGGTCGGTGTGCGATCCGCCGAAAGACAGTGCGTCGAGATTCACGAGTCGGTGACACGATAAGAAAATAATTCGATTAATAGCGCCGTTCTGTCGATACGACGCTCTAAGTTGTTGACTAGTACACTTGACAGTCAGGCGTCAGGGTTGCGAGGCATAATCTTAACCGTAGCCGAGCGTGCGCGGTCGCTGATCATCGCGTTCAGGTACTGGCTTCCCTCGTACTTTTCGCGATAGGCTTCGTCGATACGGTCGTTAATCGATCCGTCAACCGGCTCGAAAGTGGCCTCCTTCGTCATGCCAGCGGCTTCAATGCGACCGGCGTTTTCTCGGACTGCAGCCTGATACCAACTAGAGTCCTGACCGTTGTAGGCACGCACGTAGAGGGCGTCATCCACTCGAACAGACCAGATCCACGTTGGCGTGCCGTACGTCTCACCGTCTTCACGGAATGGTGCAACGTGCAGGTCGTCCGATTCAACGATCTCACTCAGTTCTTCTTCTGGCCATTCGGGCATTAGTGGGTTCTCCTCGCAATCGATCGTCCGTATCGTTTCTTACTCGTCGGTACTTCGCTTGCGTGTGATTTCACCGATACCAGCATTCGCAGAGCAGTTCGGACAAGCAAACACGCGACCCGTATCATCACTGAATACCCGTATGAAGCGTTCGGACACGTGGCCGTCGCAGTTCTCACACACTGGCATAGGCTAACACGCGTGCTCCATCACGGAACGCAAGGACCGGTCAGTCGTCATGGTGGCGGGTTTAGCTATCTGACTTCGGGTACTCCTCGTCAGTAACGTGGTCCAGCCAAGTGACGGCTTCTCCGTCTTGCTCCTCTTGGATAGCGATGTGGGTCATCGCGCTCTCCGGCGTCGCGCCGTGCCAGTGTTTCTCGCCCGGGGGGAACCAGACCACGTCGCCCGCTCGGATTCGCTCGATGTCGCCGCCTTCGCGCTGGACGAGCCCGCACCCGCTCGTCACGATCAGTCGCTGACCGAGCGGGTGAGTGTGCCACGCGGTGCGCGCGCCGGGCTCGAAGGTGACGCTCGCCGCCGCCGCGCGGGCCTCGTCCCGCGCGTCGAACAGGGGGTCGATCCGAGCGGCGCCCGTGAAGTAGTCGTCCGGTCCGTCGACGGAGGGGTTCGAACAGTTGCTGGTGATGTCCATGGACAGTACCCGCCCCACGGTTGGCGGCTCTCCGACTTCGGTTTGGTGCTATCTGGAAGGGGCAATTAAGTGGCGGGCCGCCGTCCGGGTCCACCAGTAAGTTTACCGGGTAGCCGGCGCGATACCGACCCATGAGCCGGTTCGGAAACGAGGTCGACGCCGAGACGGAACTCGACAAGAACGTCGAGGGACGCTCTCAGTCCGCCTCGGAGCGGGGACACCTCGGAACGGAGTTCACAGAGCGACTGCTTCCTGCGGAGGCCTTCTCGCTTCTCGGAAACGACACCCGCATCGACATCCTGCAGGCGATGGTGGACGCGGACGCCGACGAGGCCCCGGTCGGCTTCACGGAGCTGTTCGAGCGCGTCGACATCGTCGACAGCGCGAACTTCAACTACCACCTGCAAAAGCTCACGGGCCACTTCATAAAGCAGACCGAGGACGGCTACGAGTTCCGTCACCCGGGTCGAAAAGTCGTGAGTTCAATCTTCGCCGGAACCCTCACCGACCGCGCCCAACTCGGCTTCTTCCCGGTCGACGGGTCGTGCCACGCCTGCGGCGGGGACCTGCACGGGTGGTACGTCGACGAAGTGCTCTCCATCGCCTGCGTCGACTGCACGACGGTCCTCGTGCGGTATCCGTTCCCGCCGGGAGGGATCGACGAGCGAACGCCCGCGGAGTTACTGCAAGCGTTCCACCACTACGTGCGGCACCACTACTGTATGGCCGCCGACGGCGTCTGTCCCGAGTGCACCGGCCCCGTCGAGACCGAACCGATCCGCGACCCGTCGGAGGCCAACAACTTCGACGTGACCGTCGAGCACGCGTGCCAGCGGTGCGGGTACGACCTCCAGTCGAGCGTGGGCGTCAATCTGCTCGACAACGCCGAGGTGCTGGTGTTCCACTCCGAGCGCGGCATCGACCTGAGCACGGAGCCGTTCTGGCACTTCGAGTGGTGCGTGAGCGACGAGCACACCGAGATCGTCTCCGAGGACCCGCTCCGCCTGCGCGTCACCATCCAGTGTGAGGGGGACGAACTGCACGTCGTGTTGGACGAGACCCTCTCGGTGGTCGAAACGGCGAGACGCGAGCACCTCACGTACTGAGCGGATCAGACTCGGGCGCCGCGGGAAACGTCGAAGCGGCGAGGCGGGGACGACCGACGTGATGCCTACCGGTCGAAGAAGGGGGCTGTCCCCGGTCGGCGCTTACTCGAAGAGCTCGACGGCCTGTTCGTAGCGGGCGCTGGGTTCGTTCCAGTCGACGACCTCGAAGAAGGCGTCGACGAAGTCGCCGCGGGCGGGGCCGTAGTCGTGGTAGTAGGAGTGCTCCCAGACGTCGAGCGCGAGGATGGGGTGACTGCCCCAGAGCGCGCCCTGGTCGTGCTTGTCGACGACGACGTTCCGAAGCTGGTTCGAGAACGAGTCGTAGACAAGGAGCGCCCAGCCGCCGGCGTTCGAGGCGGCGGCCTCGAACTCGCCCTTCCAGGCCTCGTAGGAGCCGAAGTCCTCGGCGATCCGGTCGGCGAGTTCACCCGCGGGCTCGTCGCCGCCCTCCGGCGACATCGAGTTCCAGAACAGGTCGTGGAGGATGTGACCGCTCCCGTTGTGGGTCACGTTCCGGATCGCTCCCGCCGACGACGAGAAGTCTCCCGCCTCGCGGTTCGCCTCGAGCGTCTCCTCGGCCGAATTCCAGCCGTTCACGTAGCCCTGATGGTGCGTGTCGTGGTGCCACGTCAGCACCTGCTCGGAGATGTGCGGTTCCAGCGCGTCGTAGTCGTACGGAAGGGGATCGAGTTCGTAGTCCGTCATTCTGTCACCAGTATCGTCCACGGGCGGGACGGATATGAGCGTTTTCTGTACTGCGATACGGTAGGATAGTTGTCATATGTTCGAGTGTCGGACCGGGTCGCTCTCGGCGGTGTCGCACGGGAGGCCGGTGTGACCCCGGAAGCGCCGAATTCGACGGGGCCGGCGGAGTCCAGAGAGGCGCGGAGAGTCGCTACGCCGAGGGGTCCTCGGACCGGTTCGGAGCGCTGAGGGTGACAGAGAGCAGTTGCTGTTCGCCGCGGCGGAGCAGTCCCGACATCGACGGCTGTGAGATGTCCAACTCGTCAGCGAGCGCTTCGGCGGTGGTCTGTCGCGGACGCTCGTAATACCCCCGAGAGAGCGCGAGCATCAACGCCTCGCACTGTCGTTCGGTCAATCCGTACGGCGCCGAATCCGCCGATGGGGCAACGTCGTAGTCGACCGAGACGACCTCCACCGAGATGCCGTTACTCTCGCAGGCGGTCTGGAACTCGGCGAGGGCAGTGTAGTCCTCGAATAGCTTCTCTTCGAGCCAGCCGTCCGGCGTGACGGTTATCGAATCCATTAGCACCGCGTCCGGGCTCGCCTCGAACGCCTCGACGATGGAGTCGTCCAGCCGGACGGTTAGCTTGAGCACGGCTGTGCCGCTCGCTCTCCCGAGCTCCGTCGCTTCGACCACCTCGTCCAGCGCCGAAAGCGCCGTTGCGGAGGCGCCGTCGGCGTCGTCGACCTCGACCACGAACATCCGGAGCTCCGGTCGTATCCGAAGTGCGTGGACGCACGAGAGCCGATCCGACTGCAACGCTCCGACGACACCGACGAGCGGTAGCGAGGGCGAACTGAGGCGGAGTTCGGTTCGGATGGTCATCGGTGGTTCGTCGCCTCGATTCGCGGCGAACGCTCGGCCGCCGACGGTTCGCGTGCCGGTGCCGCGCTCCCGCGGTAGGCGGTCGCCCCGAACATCGGCACGGGACGGGACGCGTCGGGCGCGTTGGTCCTCTCAGTTCGGCTGCGGCGTGAACTCATAGCGCAGAATAGATCGACGATGGCTCGGTGAGCCCGCTACTCGTCGAGCTTCACCATGACCTTGACCGCCTCTCGCTCGTCCATCGCCCGGTACCCCTCGGGAACGCGGTCGAGGTCGACGGTCTTCGTGAAGATCGGCGACGGATCGAGGGTCCCCTGAAGCACGTCGTCCATCAGGTCCTCGGCGTAGTTCCGCACGGGGGCGGGACCGCCGGTGAACGAGGCGTTGCTGTAAAACAGCGGCGCGAGGAACGCCGCGCTCTCGACGTGCGGCACGCCGACGTACCCGACGTTCCCGCCGGGGCGGACCACCTCGGCGGCAGTTTCGAGCGACGACGCCGCCCCGACGCACTCGAGGACGTGATTCGCGCCCCCGTTGGTGAGCGCTCGGGCCTCCTCGACGGCCTCCTCACCGCGTGCCGAGACGACGTCGGTCGCCCCGAACTCCTGGGCGATGTCGAGACGGTCCTCGTGATGGCCCATCGCGATGACGCGCTCGGCCCCGAGGCGCTTCGCTGCGAGGACGCCACAGAGGCCGACCGCGCCGTCACCGATGACCACGGCCGTATCGCCTGCGCCGACGTCCGCGCTCACGGCGGCGTGGTGACCCGTCGCCATCACGTCGGTCAGCGGGAGCAGGGATTCGAGGGTCTCCTCGTCGTCGGCGTACCGCTCAGGGACGCGGACGAGCGTCCCGTTGGCGAGGGGGACGCGAAGCTTTTCGGCCTGGGCTCCGCCCCCGCCGTGCGGGCCCCAAAAGCCCCCGTTCACGCACGAGGTGTGGAGCCCCTTGCGACAGAACTCACACTCCCCGCAACTGATCGCGAACGGGGCGAACACTCGGTCGCCCGGCTGGACGTGGCGAACCTCCTCGCCGACTTCCTCGACGATTCCCATCGGCTCGTGGCCGACAGGTGACCCCGGTTCGTGCTCTTCTTCACCGCGGTAAAACCAGAGATCCGAACCACAGATTGCAGTGTGAGTGACACGGATTATCGCGTCTTTCGGATCCTCTAGTTCGGGTTCGGGTCGCTCTTCGATACGTATCTCACCCGGACCGTGATAGGTCGCTGCCTTCATGATTTGTTGGCCGAGTTAAACAACGGTCTCGTATTCCATGGAAGGAGTGCTATCAACATAGCCTATTTAAGTGGTCTGCGTCAGACAGAGACGGTTCTTTAGACAATCAACGGTGAAGAATGGAAGTTCCACCACCGAGTAGTGAAAACTAGGTCTCCCTGGCCTACCTAGAGACCATTTCTAACGGTACTTGAGAGTCAAGTGAAGACGCGATGAGTTGCCGTTCACCACGACGAAGGAGAGTTGACAGCGACGGTTGTGAAATCCCGAGTTCCTGGGCAAGCTCCTCAGCTGTGACTTGTCGCGGACTCTCGTAATACCCACGAGAGATAGCAAGTGTCAGGGCCTCTCGTTGGCGGTCGGTCAATCCATCTTCTGACTGGTTGTCAGACGAGGACGGGTCGGGAGATATCGAGAGGAGGTCAAGAGAAATACCGTGGTCTTCACAACTTTTCCGGAATGCATTAAAATTCTCATAGTCTCTGAAAACCTTCGTTTCGTGCCACCCTTCAGTAGTGACAGTCGTCGGTTCCAACTCTACTCCCTCGAAGTCCGGTTCGAACGCCTGCGAGACGGATTCCTCTAGCTCGACAGTAAGTCTATAAACAGTCTTATCACTCGTTTCCCCCACCAGCTCCGCCTCCATGATTTCGTCAAGATCCAATAGCTCCTCCTCGGAGACCTTATCGTCTTGATCGAATCTTGCGGAAAATATCTGGACATCCGGTTGTAGACAGAGCGCGTGCGTACTTTCGATTGTATCGACTTGGATCGAATTTGGGATACTGACAAGTGGAAGAGATGGCGAGCGGAGGACAAACTCAGTGGTGACAGTCATGGCGAGAATGTACGCCGCCCGGACGCTTAATCTTCTGGGTCCCGCTTGGATGCTGCCGGCGGTGCCGTTCTGTCACCGGTTATCGGCCAGTTGACCGCCTTGTGTTTGACGAGGTCACGATCCTCCACCGCGAAAGGAAGTGCTGGCTGCACCCTCATTGACGCGTTCTGAGGGTTGATTTCGCGAGTCTTGAAATCTCCAGTCGGCAACGGGGAATCCGAGGAATTGAGCAAGCACAGAGGTTTCTTCAAGTTTCCTTCATTCGCGTTTCTGAAGGTGTTCCGATTGGTTAGATCAATCGATTGTAATATTGTTACAATCGAGAGGTACGGAACGCTGAAGCAGAGATCTCATTAATCACGAAGGTGTTCGAGAACCGTATGCATTGAGAGAGGCAGTCTCAACTACCCCGCGACCGCCGTACGGCCCCGGTTCCGAGAATAATCGCGAGACTGCAAGCAGATAGCTTGCTACACAATCTACATAATGTACAATGCGCACAAAATCTGAATGGTGAGGAAAATCAGCCAAATCCAATGTTAGTCGTTCGTAGCTTGCTCGCTCAGCATCTCCACAACTTCCTGGACACGTTCCTCATCGGCTTCGATACCACGCTCCCGGAGGATCTGGAGGGCGACCTCATCACCGTGGTCCGCAATTACCCGGAGACACGCATCTTGAAACTCTCTTCCCTCAAATTCGGGAACATCAAACATAGAGCACGCAGCAGTTACCGATGATCGCATCCGGGTGACGCCATTCCACGTGTCCTCCCGGACATAGAAGCCGTGCATATCGGTCTCATCAAAGGAGAAGGCCGGTCCACCGGTGGATTCGTCCACATCCTCCTCATCCTGCTCAGGAATGGACTCAGTCTCCGACTCTGTGTCCTCAGGAATTATCTCTTCATCCGGTTGCGGTTCATCCTGGGTGTCAGTACGTTCGTCGTCATCCGATTCGGCTCCTTCCTCCGTTTGTTTGAGCTGTTCAGCGACGTCCCCGAAACGGTCGTCCTCATTAGGCATGGCTGTGTTCCTCCACGAGGTCCGCTAAGTGGTCGAAATTCGGGATCTGGTCACAATCTTCGTCGAACTCCGAGACCGGCATTCCTTGCTTGAACGCGCGGGAAATTGCGGTCCGTTCGCGAATCCCTGGCTTCGGAATACTATCGATGGTGCGTCCCGAATCATCGAGGGCATCGAAGATCTCCGGGTCCACACGAGCGTACTCGGGGACGAATGAACCGAACTCCCGGTTGAGATTTTCAACGAGAGTCCGATGCTCGTTGCGTTGTCCCATTGTTTCGCGAATCATATTCGGAGTGACTGCGAGGATATCCAACCCGATATTCTGCCGGATTGGGGAGATCTGGCGTTCAATCATCTTATTGAGGCCGTTGATCGAGCCAGCACGCGGGATTAGCGGGATTATGACGCGCTGGACGGCGATGAGGGCGTTGTCGGAGAGTTTCCCACGGCCGCCTGCGGCATCAATTATCACGTAGTCGTATCCGTTTTGAATGAGCGGATCGACAACGTTCCGCCGAAGCTTCACATCTGCGAACCGTTCGTCCTTCAGCCTCGTCTCAACATTCTCGAGCTCGTTACTCGACGGGAGGAGGTGAACGCCGAAGTCCGTCTCGATAAGCAGGTCTTCGGGGTCCTCACCATCGATAAGGGCGTCACCGAGGTTCGCATCTCGGTCGTACGCATCGTCGTATCCCAACTGGGTCGTCATGTGTCCGTCCTTATCCAGATCCAATAGTACCGTCTCATGGCCACGAGCAGCGAGTCGATCAGCGATGTTGAGCGCGATCGTGGATTTCCCTACCCCTCCCTTGAGCAACGAGACAGCTGCTCCGGGGAGCCCTTCAAACTCGTCAGCACTCATAGCTCAGCACCCCGTGAGAAGCAGATTTTGTACATTTTGTAGGTAATGTACATTGGGTAGATGTTGAAGGTTGCGCGAGTTTTGTCGATAGTGTACGTTTTGTACGGGTCATACGCGGTCTATGAAGCTCGTCCATCTTAATTCTGTGTCAGACAGATTGCGTACGCCATCTACATAATCTACATTTTGTACATTATGTAGATTGTTGGCACAATCTCGATTGGCATAATCACCGTCGACCTCTACGCAATCTACATAATTTAGATTATCAGCATTTCATACGTATTCATCGCAATCTTTGCCACCCACACGAATCAATTGAAGAAGCCCAATTTGAATTATCTACATTATCCACATTATGCAGATTGCTATGAGATCTACATTCTTCAGTCATTCAATGGGAGAGTCCTGAGTGATAGAACTCAGACAGAGCCGTTCTACCCCGTCTTCTAGTAAGACTTTTAACTGTTACCGGATTATTGGTAACCACCAGATGTATGAGGTTCTCGACGACACCGCGGCGCAGGTCATCCTCACCATCGAGAGTGGTGACTCCATCCGCCGTGTCGCCCAACACCTCCACACGCCCTACGAGACAGTGAGACAGGCCGTCAATCGGCTGGAAGACGCAGGCTACGTTTCCTATGACGACGGCCTCACTGTCGTCGACGAGCGCGTACGCGACGCAGCGCTCGATCTCGTCGCTGCCAGCGCCGGCGTCAGTCCACCCTCCATCGAGGAAACGTACGTCATCCCACAGTTCAGTGACTGGACGTTCGCGTTCACGCGGATCGACGCCGTCTACGTGTGGACTCAGGGCGGCTACCAGGTCGGTCGCGAGCCCGACGACTATCCACTGTTCCTGGCTGTTCGTGAGCATGACGTCGACGCCTGGGAGACATTTTTCGAGTGGTTCGACCTCCCGACCGCATTCGAGCGACAGCCCCGAGACGAGTTGGACGGACCGCTGCAGATCGTCCTCGAGCCACGCCCGTCACTCGACATCGAGCACGTCGAAGGGTACCCGGTGATCCCGAGAGTAGAGACGATCGAGTATATGCGCGAGAACTACGCCCAGTTCCAGTCGGGGCTGGCGATGCTCGACCGGATGTACGAGGACCTCGACCTCGGCGTCACGTATCGAGAGACCGAACGGGCACAGTCATGAGCTTCAACAACCGAAGTGACGCGCTCATCGAACTGCTCGAGGAGCTCACCCAACAGGGTCACGAGTACGTTCTTGTTGGCGGCTACGCTGTCTCAGCGTTCAATGCTCGCTTCTCCACGGACCTCGATATCGTCGTCGCGCCGGACTCCAAGGCTGACTTCGTCGAGTTCCTCGAACAGCAGGGATTCGAGGAAACGGACAGTCACGCCAAGAAATGGTTCTACGACACCGAAGTAATCGAGTACGAGAAGCGGCTCACGCCGCAGCAGCCGATCGGCTTCGATCTCCTGGTAAACGGACTCGGGTGTCGCCAGACGGAGGCACAGTGGTCGTTCGACTACCTGTACGACCACAGCCACCAACAGGAGGTGAGCGGGGGCACAGTGACGACGACGGCCAGAGTCATCGATGGGGCCGTCCTCGTGGCGGCAAAGCTCCACAGTGGCCGAGAAACGGACCTCCGAGACGTCTTGGCAGTGGCTGAAGAGATCGACCTCGACGCTGTCACGCCCCATCTGCGGCGAGGGGACGACGATGAGCTCCGGGAGCAACTTGAGCGTGGTCTGGAGATCTTGGAGAGTGACGAACTCAAGCACGGATTTCGGAGTGACTTCGGGGCCTCAGCTGTCTCAGAAGAAACGGTCACCGCTCTCCAAGAGTATCTGTCTGCACAGATTGACCACCTGAGCTGAATCGGTCGGGACTCCCTTGACCAGAAGTGAAGATAAGGCCCTTCAGCGGTGCTTGCAGTCAGTCAAAAAATTGGAGGGGCGGTGTCAGTCGACCGTCGCTAACACACGGACATCCGTAGCTGAGTGTCGTTCCCGTTCAGTTCGAGCGCCGTGCTCGCGGAGGAACTCCTCAATACGGTCGGCAAGGGACTCCGCATCCTCCCTATCGACGTGGACGATCAGCGTCGGTCGCTCCTTGTCGCTGTTCTCAATCACGAGCGAGACATCCGAGAATTCGTCCGGCGGTCTATACGCCTCGAACTCATCGGCGACCTGGTCGGCCAGGTCGTCGAGTACCTTAATCGGTTCCTTTGTCATAGATTGAATTTCGGCCTTGAAGGTTGTGCCATCGCGAACGCGTGAAGAAAACGTGACGTGACTTTCAGAACCACCTCCATCAGACAAACTCGAACGGAGCCTTCTCACACCGATGGTTTACCGAGAAGAAGACTGATCCACAGAAGGGACAATGGGTTAGAGTGCTCGCGGATCGCTACCGACGATGCTCGCAAACGCGACGTTCTCCTGAACTTGTTCGATTTCGACTGTTGGCTCGTCGCCGGGTTGAGCGCCGGGAACGATCACGACGTACCCCCGTTCGACTTTCGCAATACCGTCTCCTTGATCACCGACGGTTTCGATTGTCACGTCGCGCACTTCTCCCTCATCAACAGGAGGACCAGATGAATCGTTGCTCGTGCTCCCCTGAGAGGCGGGATGCCGTGGGCTCTGTGGAGATGTTGATTCAGCTTCGGAGGATGAATCAAGAAGAGCGATGCGGTACGTTTCATCAACAGTCAGCGCCCCATGCTTGATCTCACTCGGAGGAATCTCGATGACGAATGTGCCATCCTCCTCCTTAATTTTCGCAGTGAACAGCGAACACAGGGAGTCTGAGATTTCTACCATAACTGGGTTTGATACTGGATACAATTAATCGGTCTCTTTGAGAAGGAGCGAACTGGATCAGCTGTCATCAGCTAGTTCTTCCCAAGGAATGTCTCGCTTGTGGACTACAGCGAGCTTCGAGTCGTCATCATCGTCCATTGCACTAAGACCACGCTGGACAAGAGTGTGAACCTGTCCAGCAGACTCCGGGAACGAAAATTGGTCATCCTCCGCGTCAGCACGGAGTTCCAGATAATGGAGGTACAACCTGAACGTCGTATCTGCTCCGATAGGCCACCAAATCGTCCCTATCTGCTCATCTACCTGATTGTCCCAATGCTCTATGAGTTCACGGATATCGTCGACGAGCTCCTCCCCGGAGGTGCGAAGGCGGAGGGAGTATTCCCGATCCCGCTCCATATCTTCGACTATATCCTGAAGGAAAGGCTCAGCCTCCAAGGCGGTAGGTGAGGTCTGATCCGCTTCTAGAAGATGTTCTAACGCCCGAATTTCTTCACGCCGAGCGGCTACAGCGTATGCGACATTGTACTTGTCCTCGGGGAAGATTTCGTGCTGACTCGGTTGCTGTGCCTGAGGGACAGTATCCCCAGTGGATGAGCTAAATAAGGTCTCAAAGAGTCCCATACGCTTCGTCCGGAGGGCACCCATAAGTACTTCCTGTCAGAGTGGACCTCAGCTCCGGCGACAGTGTACCTTCTTACCAGTCGTTGCGTAATCAGAGGATCTCGTGTGAATCCTGACCGACTTGGGAACGCGTATGAAACTCATCCAAAATATAGAGGATTGAAACATCAAATAATGACGTCAGCTGTTGCTGATATCGGACAATGTCTTTCTTATCTCCGGTCACAATACGCTGAAGCACATCGCGTTCTGCAAGCCCTATTGCGTCAAGAAGCCACTGAGAGTCTACTGGAGGAATCCGGGACTCCCGAATTCCGATGTGCTCCTTGACTAGACCGCGAGCGCGCTCCTGATCGTCATAAGTTGACGACATGACGTGGACAGCATCCATTAGTGCGTCTTTCCGCTCCTTTGCGTCGTGGAGAACACGATCTCGAAGATCTTCCACACACCGTTTCGCATTCCGTGGGGTGATTTCACGCGAGGAGAAGTAGTTCTGGAAGTGCCGAACAAAGTGTGGCTTGGCCTGACTTCGAACCTCAATATTATCGAAGAAAATCTCTAAGATCCTCTCAAAGGAAAGCCCATCGTAGCGCTGTAAATCGATTTCTCGATTGTACATTGGGATATTATCCTCGACATTCTCTTGAAAGTCTTCAAGAACGGTCCCGAACACGCCATCGGTATCGTCAGGGTCAACCTGTAGCTGATCGGGGTCGGACATAACTCGAGGCGCTCCTTGTGGACGGCTGCAATACTCGTAGATTACAAACTCACTCGTGAAGAGCGTGTTATGACCGTCTAGGATACGCTCTGCTTCTACGGCCCACCGGTCGTGAGAAAACGTGAGTCCAATGAGGACGTTAGTGTCTACGAAGTATCGAGTCATTGGCCCGGATGGAGATCTTCGTGCGCAATTCCCCGGCGTTCAAGAATCGGAGCAACAAGTTCGTCAGCTGCACTCCATTCAGATTCGAGTTCGGTCGCTAATCCAGAAAATTTCGCATCAAGGTCTTCCTCTTCGAATTCGTCAAGTTTCTGGATCGCAGAACTCCGAGCCTCCTCAAACGAGGTTATACCGAGGTTCCCACGGACCTCTTCCGGAGACATTCCCTGGGCATGCCGTTGAGCAAGCTCGAGTGCAAAGATACGCCAGAACGTTACATTCACCGTCATCAATCTGGAGGGGTCAGGAGAATGCGAATGGAGTTCTCGAGTGACCGCGTTATACCACTTGATTAGTGGTCGATCATACTCCGGAAATCGGTCGTTTGGAAATGATTCAAAAGTGTCGTGGACGGAGCTGAGTACCGATTCTCTGCTTGGGTCAACCTCAAAGAAATCGTGATACTCCGTATGTAACGTTCGTATTTTCTTATCTAACTCCCGAAAATCCCGCTGAACCTGATACGGTGCATCATCATACATTCGGTCTGTGAGCCATTCTAATCCATGTTCGTAATATTCAGCGAGAGCCTCTGAGACAACAGAACGTAGGCGATCTTCAAGTCCGGGCTCGTTAATACTGGCTGAGGGGACAGTCGAGGGCGTTGCTGGAGAGACAGTACCAAAGAGATACCAATAATACGGAATCTCGATGTCCAATTCTTGCTCTGCAGATTTGACGTCAATACGATAGAGGAGCTTGTGAAGGGACTTTTTCGGCAGCGCATCCGCGGCCCCTCGTTCATGATTGAGGAGGCGCAGAGTCGTTCCCAAGTCCCGACGGTTCATTATCCCCAATATATACCGCTCGGATTATAGAAGTATCGTCGGATCCCAGTAGACTATCCAACGACTGAGGGAAAAGTAATTCACACGAGACTTCCTTGTAACGAGATACAACGTGCCCATCTACAATCTATATAAAGAGCGGGAAGGGACGGCGCGACGCGGGGAGGACTATAAGGAAGTCGTCATTGAGTACATGGAAGGGCTGAATTACATGGTTGAGCGGGATTCAGCTTTCCACTCCACGCTTGACGATATTCAGTTTGTGAACAAAGCTACGGGCGATAAAGTGGTAGCCGAGGCAAAAGCGTATTCCACAGGCCTCAGCCCGAACGATTTTAGAGACGAACTCGCCCGGTATTTCCTCGAATACATCAAACAGCCCCAACCCCACCGTTTTGATTTCTATATTTTTACGGAGACACTTTCTAATGACCAGCTCTGGAAAGCCCTGTTCGATCGAGATGTCACCGATAATCAGAAACTGGTCGACTTCTACGAAAAACTCAAAGAAAGCGTCAACGATGAGGTCGTAGATCGGCTAGATGATACTGATGTAGATGAGTTCCGAGATTTTGCTATCGATACCCATGTTTTCGTCGGTACATACGATGATCTCCGTCAACAAGCTCATCAACTCGAGAAAACAGAACGGTTCCAGTACGAACCATATCTTCACTCGTACGAACCAGTTTCAGAGGAAACAGAATATGCGACGAATCTGTTTCAGGTAACCCGCTACCCTGAGACACTGTACATCATAGATACGACGGAGGAAGCCGAGTCAGCTCGCGTCTATAATTACAACAACGAGGCGTTTCCCATCAAGCTTCATGAGCGGAAATTATATTCGCTCGTTCATCCGGACCATCTTCCGGGGTCTACTCGTCATTACATACACGAGGACCGTTTCGAAACACGAGAGTTCGAGGAGTTCCTTCGAACGGGTGCTCAAGAGGAAGAGCGTGAAAACACCGTAAGATCGCTTCTCAGGGGAATTTTCACTCTCGTTGCGAGAGATAACGATTGTCTCATCGACCGTGAGAAGGGAACAACTGTATACCCGGAGCTAAACCGCAGACAGCACGGTTCCGAGCGAAAACTAGGTCGATCGTGGGTTGCAAAGGAGTTAGACTCCTACCCCGATGTCATCCATCGTGGTGTCAAAGTACGAGTGCGGCGCTATGCGGAAGAGTACTACTACGTTCTGCTACCCACACAAGTCTTCACTTCTGACGGTCGTCGGCCTGTAACAGGCGAGCGTAAATCGCGGCTCCAAAACGACTTCTCGCCAAATCGTTTCCACGCCCAGAATAGTAAGTACGACCGCCAGCTGCGTGTCTGGGAAGAGTTGCTGATGTCGGATCAGACCCAGCTTGATCGATTTATGGGTGAAAAGATACCCGTCGTAAAGGAACTCGAAGTGACCAGAGTTGACTCGCTGTCCCTCAACGTCCGCCCGCCCAAAGACGGAGACGAACGTGATGAGCTCATCGAGTCAGCGTCTGATCTCGAAAACACAGGTGGAATTGAACAATGACGCCTGAAGATTCCCCGTTCACGCTTCGTCACCTCGAGGAGCCAGAGATTCAGTTTGAAGGAGGTACTGAAACCTCTCCCAAACGTGGCCTTATCAGATATGGTCCACGGCTCTATGAGGAAGGACACCATACAATCAAACTCGGGATTATCGGCGATCGAGATTCGATCCGCCGGTTGACCGAACTACTTCATGATATGGAGGTCGGGATCCATCCAGGAACAAGTGATAATCCGTGGCAGGTTCCGTATCCCGGCCTTGGTAAGAGTTCCCCGCTCAATCTCTCCATCAATGCAAAAAAGGGCTGGAGACGCCAAATTCGTCGACGAGACATCCAATCTGTTACGGGTAAATCGACCCCCAGAGATCGGATGGAGCGATTCCTGAAGCTAGTGCGGAAAGACATCGAGATAATCGAACGGGATTCGGTTCAGCCGAACGCAATCATCGTCTGTATTCCGCAAGAAGTGATGGACGCGTGTACTCCTGAGAACCAGGACCATGCGCGAATCCAGTCGGAAGGTTCTGACCTGCGAAATCGAATCAAGCTGATCGGGATGGAGGCTCGAATCCCCACACAGCTGATTAAGCCATCCACACTTGCGATCCGTACTGACCGACAGCGAGCATCTCGGGCCTGGAATCTCACAGTTGGACTTCTATACAAGTCACAACGAGGGCATCCCTGGAAAACTCGGCAGATCGAAGATGGGCACTGCTACGCAGGACTCTCGTTCTACAGAGAGCGAGACGAGGGAGATGATGTAATTCGAGCTGCTCTTGCTCACGTCTTTCACGGACGGGACCATATTATCCTCCAGAGCGATCCACTCCCGGATATCACCGAGGACGAGAATGGATCTCCCCACCTCTCATATGAGGCGGCTAGGCAGGTAGGTGAGCAGATTCTGGAATATTACGAAGCTCAGAAAGGGACACGTCCCAGCCGGTTCGTCCTACATAAACCATCTGTCTTCTGGGAAGAAGAACGTGAAGGGTTGCTTGATGCCACAGACGGTGTTCGCGATTTAGATCTAGTCTGGGTTCGTAGGCGGCCAAAGGTCAGGTTGTTCCCGCCTACGGATTATCCCGCCATGCGGGGAACCCTCCTGAGCGTCCCTGATGACGACGTCCACTATCTCTACACATCCGGATATGTCCCGGAAGAGACGACCTATCAGGGGAGTGGAGTACCATCACCGATTGAGATCCGACCTGACGAGATTTGTGAGACACCCTCGTTAGAGATCTGTAAGGAGATTCTCTTTTTCACAAAACTCGACTGGAATACATCAGACTACGCAATTCGGATGCCAGCAACCGTGAGTGTTGCAAAGCGGGTGGGTACAATCCTCTCCGAAGTAGATACGGAGTCCATCTCAGAGGTTCGGCCACAGTATTTCTACTATATGTGAATCGGTGAGTGAGACGCTTATTCGTCTGAATCAGAGATCGGATTTAGCTGATAACCAGCAGACCGCAGAAATTCACGGAGATGCTCAACCTCCTGCTTCTCCTCAGATGAACTCGTCCCGAGTAGTTCTTCAATTACCTGCTCTCCATCCTCACAGAGAGTAATTGATTCATTGAAAGGAGTGTTCTCAAGTGGATCTCGTCGCTCATCAACCACTATCGGCTGCCACCCCCCCTGGTACTGGTATCGGTAGAGGGTGATAGTGCGGACGGTGTCTTCGTCGACAAAGAAGCTCGTTTGTTCGCGTTTGCTGGCGACCGCGGTCTTCCCGCTGTCGAGATCCGCAGTAAAGTCCTCGAAATTGTGGAACTCAGCAGGAACCGGCCCATCGACGACGTGAGTGATAACTCCCGGCCAAGTAAACCCATAGACACGCTCGAAGAAGCTGACACCATTGTCGTCGGGAGAATCAAACACGAGGAGAAGATCGCCCAGCTGGAGTTCTGTACCGTCTACGCTGATATGCGATGAATATGGATAAGCGTCGCCGTCGTCGAGGACTTCAATATCCGGCTTCGACATATTGTCCGGGTCTAATTGGAGCCATAAAGAGATAGCTAATGGAGCACGCCAGATTTTCCCGAGCGTTCAAAAAGTGCATCTCTCCCTCCATCCGGACCCCTCACGCCGGTTGGATCGACATCATACCCTTCTCGACCAAGCAAGTCAACAGCTAACTGTTCCAGTCTCGCACCGTCTCCGATAGCGCGGAGATTTGCTTCAAGAGCAGTATTTGGCATCTATTGGTTCATCTGGGAAGTCTATGCTTACAAAACTACCCAGCTACTGTGGCTGTTTTGTTGACTTCTCTCGGTTGTCGAGGAATTGATCACACCACGTCGGAAGGGAATCCATCGGTCCATTTTCAGTCACTGTCCCATCGCCTGCAACCCGGGTAAACACGCCGTCCCGCCCCCACGCACACACTACTGGCTCTTGGTCTTGATCGGGTCGAGTTACGATTCGCTGTTGGAGTCGCGACGGATCCTCACTCACATCCTGCAGTACTGTGAGGAGCTGTCCGAGAAGTGGATGACCTGGTGCAAGGTGCTGAACCGATGGGAACTCGTCAGCACACACAGCCGAGAACGTCACCGCCACTTCATTAGCAGCAGTCGCAATAGCCTGTGCAATCGTCTGTTCCCCATCCCCGGCTGGGACCTCAATCGGTGCATCACCTACTGAAAGGCGATATGTACTGTCCGCAAAGTCGAAGTCCCCGTCATCGTACTCGAAGTCAATCTCGTGAACCGGGGTGAATTCAACACCGGCCTCGGCAAGCGCATCGTTATCGACCAATACTGACTGAAGACTCGGTGTCTCGAACGGGGGTTGGTACTCGTACTCCTCCTCGCCGACGTCGACGAGATCCGGGTGACTGTAGGACTGCCACGCATCAAGTTTTGCTTCGTCGACGACGTCCTGAGCGACGAGGTCGTCGACGTCCTCGAGTGACTCTCCGACATCGACGCGGTCGCCCTGATCGCGTTCTTCGAGTTCTTCAGAGAACTCGCGGTCAGCTGATTCGACCGCAGACCGGTCGTCAGCGCTGTCGGCGTTCAAGGTCGCATCCCGAATCTGTTGGCTGACGCCGGAGAGTATGGGTTGCATCTCACCGACGACGTTTTCGAAGAGGCCAATTCGGTCGTCAAGACGATCATAGATGTCCGTCTCAACCGTATCCTCGTAGCTGTAGTTGAGAATACGAATCTCGTCGAACCGTTGGCCGATGCGGTCAATCCGACCGATGCGCTGTTCAACCCTCATTGGATTCCACGGCAGGTCGTAGTTGATGAGCGCCCCACACTCCTGGAGGTTTAGCCCCTCGCTCGCGGAGTCAGTACACACGAGAATATCGACCTGCCCATCATCTCGTGAAAATTCGCGCTTAACACGCTCTTTTCCGACGTGTTCCCAAGTTTCAGAATCAGGGTCGTACAGCTCGCCACCACGCCCAGAGTACGTCGCAATAGTCGCTCCAAGAAGATCGGTGAGACTGTTGCGAATAAAGTCCATTGTGTCCGCGTACTGCGTGAAGACAATCACCCGGTTATGACCAGCACGGTCCAACTCATCGAGATCGTCGTATAACTGCTGAATCTTTGGGTCAGTATCAACCCGGTCTAAGTCATTAACGAACGCTTCCAAGGCCTCAATTTCTTCCTCGATAAGCTGTTTCCCCTCTTCAGTCACACTTGGGATGAGTTCAGAGAGATCCAAGTCGTCGCTACTAGCATCAAGCTCATCAAGAACATCCCCGTCATCGAAGTCTGCGTTTTGTAGCGTTTCGAGTACGACCTGTTCCGCATCACCATAATCCCGATCACGAGCACGCTCTCGACCAGCAAGTACGGTTCTTTGCGCCCGAAGTGTCTCAAGCCGGTGCTTCAAGCTCTGACTGATCGCATAGACACTCGACGTGAGTCGCTGCCGATACGTGGTCATCACGAACCCGATAGCACGTGTTTGGGCTTCGTCAGTCTGTTGAGCTCGCTTGTAGAACTCACGTGTGTACTCGTCGATCTGGTCGTAGACCGCCCGTGTCTCCTCGGTGAGTTCGATTTTCCGTTGTTCGGGATTACGGTCTGGAACAGTCGTGTCGAGGAGACCGACGGCCTCGTACTTCCGAAGGGTATCTCGTGTATTTCGGTGGATAAGCGCGTCGACAGGCGTGGACTCCGCGAGAACATCGCGAATGACTTGCCAACCACCAGGAGAGAGTTCGTCAAGTGCGTCCTGTCGGTCGCTGCGGGACGCCATCAACCACTCGTCGGCGTCTTCAGGATAGAGGAGCCGTTTGAGTTTCGTATCCTCGCTTGCCTCGAAGCGATCAATGTCATAATCCTCCATCGCATCGTCGACATGGTCAAGATAGGCGTCGTAGGCGTCTCCATAGGCTCGTGCAAGCCGGCACGCGGTCAGCACACGCTCTTTGGCGATAGCACGGGCCTGTCCATCCTCATTTATCTCGAGTCCGTCTGCAAGGTGCTGGAAGACTTTTGAGGAGAATGGTCGGTCCGTCGGGAGCCGATCTTGGTGTTCCAGTCCATCGAGCGTGGCTTGCGTGTCCCAGGAAACCTCCGCTTCGTCGGACTCTGAACTCGGGTTGTCGAGAACCTCGTTGAGGGCCTGCGACAGCCCGTCTCGAGTTTCGAAGAACTCCATGAAGGTATCCCGGTTATCCCAACCACCCGGAAGATCCAGCAACTGCATCAGGTCGTAGAGTTCGCCAGAGTGCAATTGCATCGGGGTAGCCGTCAGCAGGTAGTAGGCGTGCGTATAATCGCGAAGCTGTTCGAGAAGAGCGTAGAAATTACTGCCACGCCGGGCGTTGTGCGCCTCGTCGACGATGACGGCGTCCCACACGCCCATCCGGTCTTCCGTATCGTGGTCGCGTCCGCGACAGCTTGCCGGGATGACGTCCCGAGACCGGTCGGAAACTCGGTCTAAGGGAGCGACCTGATCCCACCGGTCGTCGAGACGAGCCGTGTGCCAGGACATAATGACGACCGTCGGTCCATCCAGCGGCGACGATGCGTCGGTATCAGTCGACTGTTGTTCGTAGAGGAACCGCCAGATGGGGCTGTCCGCCCATTCGCGCTCTCCAGTGAGGTCAAGGTCCGTTGCCGATGGTGGATAGTGGTCGCGACCGCGGACGTCCCGGAATACGTGATCGCCCGCTGTGTCCCGGTCGAATCGGACGGCGTTGATGTTGAACTTCTCCCAGAGCTCTTCCTGCCACTGCCGCTGCAGACTCGCCGGAACCAGCAACAAGCCGGTTTCCAGCTCGCCGGTGAGTCCGAGCCGGGAGAGTGTAAGACCAGCCTCGATCGTCTTCCCGAGTCCCACCTCGTCACACAGCAAGAAGCTCTGTGGATACGTATTGACGAGTGTGTCCGAGACAACTCGTTGATGGGGCCACGGCGTGATCGTGCTCGCTTCCTCGGCCAGTGCGAGTCCACCGGGTGAGAGCGGTCCATCCTGAATGATGTTCGCTTTGTCGCGCTCCGTCGGGGGAGCTGTACCGTTCGCGATCTGAATCGCTTCCTGGAGATCGCTCTTGGTGTCTGGGGCTTTCCAGTCGATGATGTCCTCTTCGATCGCTTCGGGGAGGTCATACACTTCGACGAAGGGGTGTTCATCACTCCACAGTCGCTCGAAGGTCTCCTCGTCGCCGGCGACGTAGTCCGCCTGTTCAGGAACCCACGACCGATGAACTTTGAACCGCTCGTAGTTGCGAGCCCAGCCGCCGACGGTCTCGTTGACGCTACCCTCGAACGAAATCGTGT
The DNA here is from genome assembly GCF_000336635.1 of Haloarcula japonica DSM 6131. GTDB lineage: Archaea > Halobacteriota > Halobacteria > Halobacteriales > Haloarculaceae > Haloarcula > Haloarcula japonica. The sequence continues at coordinate 22,157 of NZ_AOLY01000041.1, forward strand.
TTCCGTCGCTATCGTGGAAGAGTCCAACTTTCGGATGGAAGATTTCCCAGTCGTGAGAGGGAGAGCGTGGATAGGCGACCTTGATGTGGATCCGGCCCTCGCGGAGGAGACGCGCGAGAATACGGAGATTCGCATCTAGGCGTTCGTCATCGAGGTCCTCGAGGTTCTCTTCGAGACGGTCGGTGAGCGTCTCTAGAACCGGACGGTCTGACTCGTAGAGTTCCGTGCCGACGATGAGACGCATTTCACCATCGTTCTCGACGAGGGCGTGAATGCCGTTGGCAGCAGCTGCGAGTGCCGTACTGGAGAAGTAGCCCGCGATCCGGTCGTATTGCTGACTGCGTTCCAATGCGGGCTCGTAGAAGTCCTTGACGAGATGGGCGCGTCCCTGCTCGGGCTTGCTCTCGTAGATCGACTGCCACTCGCGGTCATGTAGATTAGTCATACTGGAGGAGTTTCGAGTTAGGCGTGGTCACCGAGTTCGGTCTGTTCGGCCCTGTCTTCTGAGACGTCAGTGAAATCAGTAGGTGTGAATTCGAGACCAAGTGCGTCGTGGGTCCGACCTAAGGCGAGGTCGCGAGCGGCTTCCCATTCCGAACTTCTCTGGGGAAGAACTTGCAGGAGAGCTTTCAGTGTTGCCTTGAAGCCCGCGTCTGTGTCGAAGTTGCGTTCTTTGAGCCAATCAATCGCGACATCCTCGCCCCTGTCTCTTATACACATCTCTNCATCAGAGATGTGTATAAGAGACAGGTGTAGGACAGCGCTTCAGGATCGACGGGCGTCCGGTTAGATCTCTCTTCGGGGGGCAGTGTGATATCTTGGACGCGGTCCTCATGAGTTTTCAGCTGAATATCCCCACGTTTCTTCCCCCAAATTTTCGTAGAGCGCTTAATATCGTCAATGTCGACACCAATACCGAGCCCCAGCTGATGGCCGTCATCGTAATGGAAGGTGTCCGATTCGTGAACCAGCCAGGAGAGGATATACCACTCTGTAATGTCATCCAAGTCGTCTAGTCGCTCGCCTTCAAGATATTCCTCGACAAGGACTCGCGTTACGGCCTCGCGTGCTTCTTCTAGAGCTCGCCGTGGAGGAATCTCATTATCTTGGTCGTCGACGACAGGATAGGCATCTGCGTAAACTTGCAGTGTTGGCCCGAACGCCGAAATGATGACGTCTGTTTTCGTCAGAGAGAGGCCAGCATCAAGCAGGTCTCTCGCTGCCTCTTTCGCTACTTCACGGGTCTCAGCACGGACATCGCTCCACAGGGTTGGAACCGTTTCAGATTCCGTCTTACTATCGTGCGGTTTTCTCCCTGTGAGCAGCAGAGTACTGTCAGCTGAACCTCCACCACGGGTGTCGGTCCGCTGGGGCATCTCGCTGGTGATTGGGTGGGTTGATGTGATGGTGAACCCAGATCGAATCAGCGACTTTGTAAGGGTATCCCATGCGCTGGATTCTTTGTGGGTAAACATGACAGTCATCACACCGCCGGGCTCGAGAACACGGTAGAGTTCTTGGAAAATCTCCGCCATCTTGTTCTCGTAGTCCTCGGCAGCTAATTCGGACTTAGATTTGGAATCCGAAGCGACTTCTTCGTATTCGGCCACATTAGCAACCGCCTCTTGGCTCTTGTCAGTAAGGTCGTCAGAGAAGATGTCTGGATAGATATCTTGGAGGTATTCTTTGAGCCAAACATAGCTCATATCGGACATCTCTGAATAGATGATGCTATCGTAGTAAGGGGGATCAATTACGATGGCTTGGATGGAATCTGACTCAAACGATAGATCGGCAGCATCTCTTTGTGAGACGTGGACGTTTTCCGCATCTTCATCACGGAGATAATCGGCGATTTCTTCGTAAGAGTCCCTAACTCGATCAACAGTATCCTGATAGCTCTGATTCCCTGCCGAAGGGTTGTTTTCGACAAACGACCACTGGAGTGTGAAGTGTTTACCACCGAGAGAATTGCCGAGGAGGCCATTACTGATGTCCAATGGCGCAAAACGAACATTTCTATCTACAGTCTTTCCGGCCACTAACGCTAATACTGCCAGTATTCCCTCTGCTTTTTGCTTACTGTACTGTTCAAAGATCTCAGCTTGGCACTGCTTGTAAGCTTGGAGATACTCATACTGAGTTACCAGCTGTCTTGGTGTGAATGCATCCCGCCATTTAGTGACGCCATATGGTCCTGCACGGTCTTCGTCACCAATATAGCGCGGTACATCCAGAAGCGAGCTAAGCTCAAAATCAGCTTCAATTCGATCTGCCGCTTTTGATTGGGCCTCATCATCTTCCGGAATAGGGGCTCTCCAGGCAGTCCCCCCACTCGACTTCTCATATTTCACGCCGTAGATTTCATACTCGAACTCGTAATTACGGATCCGGTCTTGAATGGTATCGGATTCCATTACGATACCGCAATTGAGACATTCGGCTCCACTCCGAGTATGAGGCCCATCTTGGGGGTTGTATTCAGACTTTTCAACGTCATCGGGGAGTCTAACAACCTCGTACTCAATCTCAGTACCATCATTAGACACAGAAGGACGTGCTGCGACACCTTTCGATGAGGATTGCTTCTGAAGCCACCACTTCTTCGTTATCGGGATATCACAGCCACATTCCGGACAATCAACTGCGTAAGTGCACGCATAGTGGGAAGGTGTCTGCCGTTCACCATCACTCGGGAAATATGGTTCAAGCTCCTCGCTAGCAAGTTCATCTATTCGGTCGGCCCACTGGTTGAGTTCGCTCTGGAGAGAACCAACGCTGGGCGCATACTCAAGGAGGACCTTAAGCATCACAGTCGGGACAGGGTTGAGTTCGTTCGCTGCTGTCGGTAGGCCATAGCGCAGAGATTCAAACGGAATAACGCCCCCACCGGCAGTCGGGTCTAAGACAGTAGGTAGCTCTCCGTCCCAATGCTCCCGAAGCAACTCGTGCATCTCCGCTTTCTCATCTGTAGTCGGTGTCCGAGTGTACGGGCGAGGATATCCGTAGTGGTCCTCTAAGTTTCCATCCCGATCATCTTCAGTACGCTTCTTTTCTGCCACGTATTCCTCAATATCGACGTCGATTTCGTCACGAGGCTTGATCTGCATCCAATCCAGCAGCGTGTTGGCGTCCACCTCTGGAGGAAGTATGGACGCTAGAATAGCCAGTCTAGAAGCTGGAGTTGGACGACGTGCAAACCACGGGTGAAGATATCGATGAGGCGGCATAAAGTAGGGGTTGGCCTCTTTCAGATTCTCGATACCAACCGCCTTCAGGGGAAGATTCCCCTCAATTGCGACACGCTTCAGCTCCGAATCGCTATCTTGTGTTTCGGGATTTCGGCTCATAGTTAGATCACTCAATATGGTCCGTCAGCAACACTCGAAGGGCCTTTTCGCCGTTCGGACTCGACGGAGACCGACACTTTGCGTACCAGTAGTAACACTCCTCATCGCTCATCCGTGCAACGCCTCGAGCCAGCGACCGCATCCGATCGATACGCTGGATCGGTTTCACGCCACGGAAGGCAACAGCAAGCCGGACGCCTGCCGTCTCGGGTAGGAACACGAATCCAGCCCCACCAGTGAGAACTTCTGAGGAATCTCCTGGCGTGCCCTCGATCGCTTCCCTGACGACGTCCTGGAGCGCACGGACGCGGGTCGGGTCAAGCCGTGCGACCTTTGCGCCGGCCCACTCATCCCACGTCCAACCATCGAGCTTGGAAAGGAGGTCGTCGCCAGCGATGTCCGAGACAAGATCCTCGACTGGTGTGATACTCAGCGAACGACCATCTCGCTCTAGGCGATCACGGCGGGCTTCAGCCTGTTCACGAGGGAGTAGTTCGTGGAGCGTCCACTCGCCGCCACCGTCTGTCTCTCGTCGGACGAGCGTGAACGTCGGGCGGCCACCGAACATACTCGTCCCGTAGCGAACCAGCCGATCCTCCTCTGTTCCCTCAGCGGGTGAGGTCTCAAATTCCGAACCGCGACTCGCCATCAGACCGTCACCTCCGAGCTCGCCTGAATCGGGCCACGCCCTTCGACCCGAACATCGATGTTGCCCGCATCGAGGTCATTATCGAGGGCAGCGAGAAGGTCGTCACCCTCGTCAGTAATCGGTTCGGGCTCGTCAAACTGGAAGCGGAACTGGATGGTTTCTCGATCATCGCCGAACGAGCCGGGCTGGTCGATCACGTCCCGGAATCGGCTCGGTGACCCCGTGAATTCCGCGCTGTACGTCCCGTCGTCAGTCCGGGTTTCGTACTGCATTCGAACCGTCACCGAGTCTTCGCGGGCTTTGAATCCGGGGCGTTGACTGATGAACTTGGCCGCTTGGAAAGGTTCGTCCCCACCGACCTGGATGGTCACCTCTTCAAGCAGCGGCGTCCGGTCAGTTCCGGCCTTCGATTCCGCATCGCGACGAACCTCTGAGAACGCCCGCGAAGCGGACATCATCTTCTTGCTCGCCTCCCAGGATTCGTCTGGCTGGCATTCCTCGCAGCGTCCGCGTGCGTCCAGCAGCTGCTCGCTAGCGACCTCTTTTCCGCAGGAGCTACAGGTCGTATCGGACTGGTGTTCCTCACAGTAGTAGGGTTCGCTTCCTTCTGGGTTTTCAACCTCCGCCCCACACTCGGCACAGGTAGCAACCGTCTGTTCTGGCCGGTCGATTTCGTCGAGGTGGTCGTCGACGAGCGCGTCGATATCTCGATAAACGACGAATGCACTCCCGATTTGGACATCGCTGTCCCGAATCGAGGTCTCGACATCGGGAGATTTCGCGAACGGTTCCGGATGCGGCCACGTTTCAGGCTCCGCTGTCCCGACCCAGTACGCTGTCCCAGACTCGCCATCCCAGTATGCGTACCCGTGGTCACTAACGAGGGAGGAGACAGTCTCTCGAATCGGTTTTGTGCTGAAGAGGTAGTCCAGCCCCGGCTTCTTCGCGTATTGGTTGACCAGCGCTTCGGTGGACATAGCGTCCTGGGTCTGCTGCCAGAGTTTCTGTTGGACGTGAGCGGACCCACGAGCGCCGGCGTCGCGTTTCACAATCTTATCCTCGAGCGTTGTCTGGACAGCGTCGACCAGTGTCGTCCCGCCGTTGGATTCGGTCGCACCGATGGTGATGTGGGTAAGCGCGTCCCGGTCAGGGTAGTAGAGGTGCCGGTAGACGTTCCGAACGAGCTCTCCGAGCATCAGCTGTGCCTCGTCGCTCCGTTCTCGAAGCTCCTCGATTTGTTCCGAGGAGAGGTCGGCTTTCTGTTCGGGGCTATCAAGCAGGGCCTCTATAGCCTCGAGACGCCGAGCCTCGTCGATTGCCGCATCCATTCGATCAGCGTCAGGGGCGAGGAACAGAGCGTAGTTCTTGTAGATTCGCGTCTCAGTCTCTCCCTCGTGTTTTGCGGCTTGCTGCTCGTAGAGCTGAGTTACCCGGTTCGGCGGCGTATCGCCGCCGTCTTCGACAGCAGCGGTGTCCGGATGCATCACCGCGAGCTTCGGCGTATCCGGGGTATCCGGTAAGTCCGCCGGCGATTCAGGGAACTCCACCGGCTGGAAGCCACCATCGCCGATTTCCTTCGAGGTGAGACGGTTCTGGAAACGCGAATGAGCGCTCGCTTCGGGAGTAGACTCGATCCGCTGGTCGATGATCCGGATCAGATTTGGTTCTTGCTTGAATCGGAGGCGCTCTTCCTCGTAGAGGAAGTAACACGCGACGTCCATATCGTCGCCCCGGAGTGCGGATAGGGCGGCATCGTAGTCGTCGAAGTTCAGATCGGGGTGGCCGATAGCGAGGTTCAGATCGGCGTGAGTTAGGCCTGCAGCCTGTTCTCCGTATGCAAGGCTGTGCCAGAGAACTGTCGTCGTCAGATGGGTACCGAGAGGTGGGAGACCGTTTTCGGTCCATTTTCGGTCCTCAAGCTGGGCGTGCGCGGTACCATCGTCGTCGTAGATGTCGGCGGTCACTGCGGGACCGAGATCGACGAAGTCGAATAGGCGCTCACGAAGGATCGTCTGAATCCCACCGCCAGGATCGTCATCAGCGACTGTGAGGTCGTAGATCCGAATCCAGTGGCGGTCGTAACTGTCGGGCTGGTGATTCCAGAGGTAGTAGACGGCTCGAGCAAGCAAGCGGAGGGCATCACGCGTGCGCTGGAATCGAGGGATCGTATCGATCTTGTCCGTGAGAGCGTCGATTAAGGAGGGATGGAATGGGTATTCGCGAGCGAGGACATCCACGTAGCCAGCGTCGGTGGCTTCCTGTGGATACTGCCGGTCTTCCTGATCATAGAATTGGAAGTATGAGTCAGCGGCTTCGCTCGCGGCG
>NZ_AOLY01000042.1:0-44598 GCF_000336635.1 Haloarcula japonica DSM 6131
TTGACCTCCTCAATGTGATCACGGACACCATCACGAACCCGGTCAGCCTGCTCACCAAACGCCGTATCCGCGATAGAGTAGACGACCGTGACGTGCTCCGACTCGGCAGCCGCTTCGAGGAGCGCCATCACGAACGAAAGCGTCTGATCGGCGAGCGTCTTGTCGCCGACAGGCGTGCCCGCGGCTTTGTTCATGTAGTCGGCGATTTCGTCGATCAGAATGAGGGCCGGCTGGTCGTGCTGAGCGAAGAGTTTCGAGAGCGTCCCCTCACCGGGGGCGTCCCGGTCTTGGTCGTAGTCCTTGAGGTACTCGTAGCCATCGAGCCCATAGAGCTGGTACGCGAGTTCACCCCACATCGTCCGGGTATTCGGAGCATCCGGATCGTCGTCGGCATGGCGGGCATCCTTGCTATCAGCCTTCGTTCCGATGAAGACCCCCGTCGCAATATCGAGGCCCTCTGCCACCGCATCTTGATAGTCGGCCGCAAGCTCCTCGTCGCCGTCCAGCAGGTAGTGCGAGAGGTCGTCAATATCTACGGGGTTCTCAGCAAGATGGTAAGAGGCAATGAGGTCGTGCGTTTTCCCACCACCGAACCGTGTGTCGAGACAGAGAATGCTCGAAGTATACGAGCCGGGGTCGTACTTTGTGGTCGCCAAGAAACGCCCCGTGAGATTGGAGAGCAGCGTGCGGAGACCCTCCGTGGGATAGGTCATATCGTAGAACGAGTCGGGGTCTCGATAGACTGGTGCTGCCTTCTCAGGGTTGTGGACGACAGTCGAGAGTTTCGCAGCGAACTGTTCCTCTTGGAGCGAGCCGTCTAAGACGTCGTCTCGTGGCTGACAGCTTTCGAAGAGAGAAGGGTACTCACTACTCATCGATTTCCTCCGTGGGTGAGGAATCGGCTTCTGGTTTGGATACGATTACGAATTCACACTCCGTGCTGTTCTCGATGATCGCCTTGGCGATCCCCTTCGACTCCGCGACATCGACCTTGATAGCGTCCCCAACCTCCGCATCGAATTGGTCGAGTTCGGGTCCCGACAGATTCACCCGGCCCGATTGGCCGGTGTTCTGTCCAATTGTCTTCTGAGTCATCTGGATAGTCACATCACCTAGCGGGAATGTTATAACCTTTACTTAGTCTAAGTTCCCGATTTGTAGTATGGTAGTTCTTCTATAGCCCCTCCCCCCACTACCCCCTGAATACTAAGTGACTGGGGGTAATCGGTCTACTCACAATGCAAATTAATCGCGGTCCTCGCGACCACCGATATGGGACGTACTGGAATCGTATCCCGGAGTGTATGCCAAGGCACGTCCCGGTAGCAGACCTGGGAGGCTTCTCCATACCCCGTAACGAGGGGGGAGTACCCTCTAGAGAGGAGTTCCCCTATCCAGTAGTCCCGGTCACCGACCAATACCAGTTACATCTGTTTCCGGCACCTGACCATATCCGGCCGATGCTGGTTCGGCTCACCGATGGCGAAGTGCTCACCGATGGTCACGAACCGTACGGATTCTGGTTGACCGTCGATGGGATTGCCGAAGCTCGAGAGACACTCATCGCACAGGCAGAGAACTATACGAACCAGACGGCACCTCGAGAGCTCGGAACCGCCCTCCAAGACGCACTCGTCACGGATGAACTGCTACACGACATCTTCTCAGAGCAACTTACTGAGAAGCTCCGTCCACCGACCGTTCGTTGGCTTCGTGACCGTACCAAGTCTGTAAGCGCAGACACTATCGAATACACCGGTGGAGCGTACGTCAAAACGGAGTGGACCATCGAGTTAGAGCCTGAATCAAACAGAGAAGAGCGATCCCCACGGACACTCGAGTTCCACACCGATGACCTCATTCAGCAGGATTCGCAACGGTTCACGGTTGATTACCGGCAGCTCTTCCGCCAGCAAATTCGATGCTCGAACACCTGGTGGACGGATCTCAGCAGATACTGGATCTCCTCGGCAACGGTCGAAGATATTGTAGACGACGATTATCCCACAGAAGACGAATCTGCATTCTCGCTCCGCCAATCGGGGAAGGCGAAGTACCACCTCGTACAGAATGAAACTGGGACGACCGTCTGTGGTCATGAAGCCCGTTCAGGCGACACCCGGGAATTCTCCCCAGATACGCTCCCGATGCCAGCGGCACTCTGCAATCATTGTTCTAGAGAAGTCAAACGACACCTGATTCCCAGAGAATAGTGTCGATTCGGGCTGATCGCTGATCGTGAGAGCTGAACACGATAGAATCAGGCGATTCGCAACACCTGTTTAAACCAGACAGAAGCGGTACAGCACCAGAATATTATGACGTTCCAGTCGTGGTATCTTCGTATGAGTATACCCGATCTCGCCCCGATACGAGAGTCTCTTGATGCCAGAATCGAGGAGCTGGAAGAGGAGCAAAAACGACAGGAAGAGCGGCACGAAGGAGATGGAAGCAACCCCGCGGTCTGGGACAAGGTGGAACCGAAAATTCGGCGAGATGTCGTGGAGGACTGCCAAGAGGATCTTGATGGCGTGGACGAACAAGACGAGGTTCTCCGAATATTGGCTGAATGGCGCCGTAACGAAAATCGAGAGTGGGAATTCAACAGGAACAGTTCCAAGGTAGAGAACGAACGAAACAACATCAAGAAGGCTGAAATTCGGATCTGGAAGGAGAAGCTCATAGAACTAATTCCCGAATCCGAATTCAAGACCTGCGGCCTCTGTGAGTCACTTCAATTGCCAAAAAGCGACCGGCGCAAGAGTCGGGGGTACGTATGGGAATGTCCTGACTGCTTCTAGTCTGGGCCCACGAACATCTATTATACTGACGACAAGAGGGGGGAGTATGGGCGCATCTGATTGGGCTGGCAGGATGTGTATGCGACTAGAAGAGGAGTTTAACATAAGCGAGGACCGGGCCCTCCGTATCACGACACTCGTTCGACTACTCCGAGGAGAAGGATATGAGGATGTCTTTGGCGAGTACGGAAGCGAGCGACACCAGAAAATCCAAGAGCAGCTGATCGACGAACTCGATAAGTCACTTCTCAAGCAGTCCGGCAATACGATCGAAGAACGCTGGAATAACCTGATGGATGAGTTGGACTGTCAAAGTCGCGCTGATAACGGAGTATACCTCATCCCCTGGAGTGAACACGAAGCCGACGACTGGCAAAATCCCGGTGTAACTAGTTCCCGCCCGTGACCTGATTCCGGAAATCCCGGAAGCCTTGAATTTCCACTAACAGGAATCGCGTTACTGCGAGAGGATTTTGTTAGGTTCGAGGGGGCTAATTGGGGTGTTTCCGGAAGCAACCCGGTCACGTTTTTAGTACTAGCCAGAAAACCAGTCTATCAATCAAAGATGATCCGCGATGCTCGCGTTCTCCGCGCCGGGTTCGTCCCTCGGGAAGTTGAGCATCGCGACGCTGAGGTCAACCACCTCTCCAGCGTCCTCGAGCCCATCACGAACGGTGAACCCGCCGACACGGCTATCGTCACCGGGCCCAGCGGCGCCGGCAAGACCTGCATCTCGCAGTTCGTCACCGAACGCCTACGTGAGGAGGTGCTCGACGTCGAGGCCACCTACGTCAACTGCTGGCGTAACTACACCCGATTTCGGACACTCTACCAGATCCTCGACGACCTCGGCGCGACCATCGACATCCACCGGCAGTCGACGCCCCACGACGAACTCGTCGATCGCCTCCAGCAGCACGACGGCCCGCGAACCGTCGTCATCCTCGACGAGGTCGACCAGCTGGAGGACCCCAGCGTCATTTACGATCTCCACAGCCTCCCGCAGTTCGCGATCATCTGCATCGCGAACAAGGAAGAGGAGCTGTTCAGCCGCGTCGACGACCGCCTCGTGAGCCGGCTGCGCTCCAGCGAACACGTCCGGATGGACAAGTACCACGACGAGCAGCTGTACGATATCCTGAGTGCGCGGGCGAAGTGGGGGCTCGACGAGAACGTCATCACCGACGACCAGCTCTACCGGATCGCCGATGCAGCCGCCGGCGACGCCCGCCTCGCTATCGGCATCCTTCGAACAGCCGCCGGCAAGGCTGACCGCGAGAACCAGGAGCGGATCACCAACGACATCCTCCTGGACGCCGCCGAGGATGCCCGGGCCCAGATTAAGCAGAAGAGCATCGATTCACTCACGCCACACCAGCGCGTCGTTTACAACATTGTTCGCGATCACGAGCCACTCGGGCCGAGCGAGATTCACGACCGCTATACCGAGAAGGTCGACGATCCTCGGACGAAACGGACAGTGCGGACGTATCTCTCCAAGATGGTCCAGTACAACCTCGTCGATGCGGAAGGCACGAGCCGGGACCGGGAGTACTCACTCGTCGGTTCGGAAGCTGCGTCGCCGATGCAGTAATATCCTGTCTCCGATTGGGTGAGATCGAGCGGCAATCAAGCGAACCCTTGCGGAATCGCGAAACGCCGAAATCACGGGATACTAGTACTGAGTGCCGACTGCGAATCGAGCATAGGCCATGAGCAGTTAACCAACAGACGGTTAATACATACGATTTGTTGGTTAACCGAAAGAGGTCCACGGTCATCATCGACTGGTGTCGGGAAGGGTAGATTTCGACTGGAATATCGGCCAGGCAACGATGGTAGCAGGGAGAGGGCGACCAGAGTTGCCAGTATTGCCAATAATACCGTCGTTTAAGTACCTCTCTCACTCCACCATTGCCAGTAACGAGGGGAGAATGGACGGGAGGGCAGAAACTGTCACGTCTCTAGTCTAGTTACTGTTATCTAAACCTACTACAACTAGTGGAGTTTTCGTTAGTGCGGGTATGGTTTAACGTACAATGTATTAAGAGTATCGCTAATTAGAGAGGGGGTCGTTGACCCCCTCCAGTTGTTGCAAAGGTTTACTGGCAATAGTGGAGTGTGTGTGTTTTATAAGTGGATGCGACACTGGCATAATTGGTTCGAGTGGTGGGTTAGTGGTGATACTGGAACCCATGGTTTTATGATGGTTCTTCGTCTTGAGTCCGCCTATGGGCCGATTCAATCGAGAATCGTTCATCATCCAAGACAAAGACGTCCTCCGGGATGATTACCAGCCAGAGACACTCGAGGAGCGGGACGAAGAACTCGACGAATATGCGGCCGCTCTCCGTCCCGTCATTCAGGGCTGGCAACCGAACAACGTCTTTCTCTATGGCGTTACCGGCGTCGGGAAGACAGCTGCTACGCACGATCTTCTTGAGGAGCTGCAAGAATCCGCCGGAGAGTACGACGACGTCGATCTCAACGTTATTGAACTCAACTGTACTGGCTGCACCACATCCTATCAGGTAGCGGTCAATCTCGTGAACGAGATTCGCTCTCCTTCTCACCCTCTCACCACAGTCTCGTCTTCGCGCGAACCGATGAGCGAAACCGGGTATCAACAAAAACGCATCTTCAACGAACTCTACAACGACCTTGAGTCGATCGGTGGGACTATTCTCGTGGTTCTGGACGAGATCGATAACATCGGCTCGGATGACGATATTCTGTACGAGCTTCCACGAGCACGCTCGCAATTGGATCTCGATGTGAAAATCGGTGTGGTCGGCATCTCGAACGACTTCAAGTTCCGAGAAAACCTCTCTCCGAAAGTCAAGGACACTCTCTGCGAAGAGGAAATCTTGTTCCCTCCGTACGACGCGACTGAACTGCAGAATATTCTCAAGCACCGAGCCGATATCGCGCTCTACGACGATGTCCTCGAATCAGATGTAATCCCATTGTGCGCAGCATTCTCTGCACAGGACTCGGGATCTGCTCGGCAGGCATTACGGTTACTCCGGAAAGCAGCTGATATCGCCGAGAACGACGCGATGGCGGGTGGAGAGGCGAAAATCACCGAAGACCACGTTCGGGAGGCCGAGCATCAGATCCAACGACAACAGGTTGTCGAAGGGATGCATTCGTTGACCCGGCAGGGGCAATATGTATTGCTGACTGTCTGTCAGCTAGCGGCAGAGGGAGAAACACCCGAACGGACGAAACTGATCTATGAGCGCTATCGAGAGGTTCTTCGTAATCACGGCAGTGAACCACTGAAACGCAGGCGAGTACACGACCACCTGTCGGATTTGAGCCTCCACGGGATCTTACGGTTGGTCGACTCGTCGAGTGGACGCGGGAACTACAACGAATACGAGCTTGATGTCTCTCTGTCGTCGGCCCTCGACGCACTCGAGAGCGAACTAGGTGAGCTCAACGACATTCGTGAAACTGCCAAGCGGCATCGGGTTCTGGAGTGACTTCTCAACCGCCAACACCAGTACTGCCAATACCCTCTCCACTTTTGCCAGTAACCGCGCAACCGTCAGTGCCAGTTTATCCAGTACCCTCTCCGGTGTTGCCAGTAACTCCCTGCCCCAATCAATCCGACTAGTTACTACCAGGACCACCGTTGCCAATTTCATCTAATAGCGTCTTACCCTCCGATTTTACTGGCAATAGTGGAGTGTCTGACAAAATCTAAACGACATTTCATTTACGAGCATTTGCAATCGCTCTCCAGTGGACTACTTATCCCGTGAGGGTTCGTGGTTCGAAGACCCAATCTTGCACGGATTCACCCCCGCACTTACTACTCGAAAACGGGGGATGTCTTCCTGTTCGAGTTCATTTGTTGTCTGGGCCATCGGTGAACAGGATTTCGTGGAGAAACGACAGAAACGTCGGGGGTGGGAGTAACCGATTCGTCTCTGTCTACGGGTATTCCTGATCACTCACGAGAGCCTCGGTACACTCGACGAGGTCGTCCTCAGTCGTCCACCGGCAGAGACGCCTAGCATCGTTGAGCATCTCGAAGATCGCGGTCTGCATTCCACTGTAGGGACTCTCGACGGCTACGTTTGTGTCGATCGCGTCCACATCTATCGTATTGTACGTCGTGTTTGAACACGTGCGTCTTCGCGAAGTACTCCTCAAGGGCTGTGAAGTAGCCCTGCTCGACGAGGAAGCAGCCCTGGGCGTGTTCGGTGACGCCCAGGATGACGTCTGTATGATCGGCGAGCAGCCGGAACTTGAGGTAGGTATTCGTCCACTCGCTTCGAATGTCGATCATCAGGAACGCGTACGCACCGGGCTGTCGGTTGAGGCGATCTTTTACGAGCTGGAGAGGACGGATTTCGGGTTTCCCGTAGCTGCCGAGGACAAAGTACGAATTCTCAGCTGAGAAGATCGGCGTGAGCTCCGCAACACTCTGTTTCAGCGCTTCGTATTCTTCCGGTGTGGGTGAGGCTTCGTGCAGATACTCGTCGGCTTTCTCGACGAGTTCGTCGACAGTGACCGGATCCTCACTCATCAACTCGGGACTTCTCTCGTACCCTGCGTCTTTCACTTCGCAGACGGGGTGTCTCCCCGAACAACTGGCCATCCGACTGAGGTACTAGTCCGTCTACTCGTCCGGATTTACTGGGGATTTGTACTTTGATTTGACGCGATCTCCTTCCCGCCACTGCCAGTAGTAGTAGCGGTTGTCGTTGATCTCCTTGATCGTGATCGTCGCCTTCGTCGGGACATCATCGGGGAGGTCATCGGGTCGCTCGTCGATCTCGTCTTCCTCCTCCGCTTCGGCAAGGCGGGCCTGGCGCTCGCGATGCTCGGCGAGGTCCTCGGCATAGTGGGCAACGTCTCGGAGCAGCTCGGGTGAATAGTCGTTGAGTGTGTCGATGACGTCGGTGGGGAGGTCCGCTGGGGGCGTCGGTGGCTCGTAGGACATGGGCCGATCTGTGTTAACCAACACAGGCGCAAACTGCATAGTTTTGTTGGTTAAGTTGCTGCCAACTGTTCTCACCGGTTCTCCAGCAGCCGTCTCACTACTCGAAACTCTCCATCAAGGAGTTTCGTCTGATGTTACAGTAGCCTCGGGAGATCTCGAACGCTGGGCGATCCTACGAGTTCGAGGGGAGACGCCCATCAGGTCGTGGGACCCGCCCCTGCTTGATCTCCTGATCGACTCGCCGGAGGTGTTTACAGCCGCCCTCGGGCGTACGCTTCCGCCAGTCTGGACACGTACACGACTCGCTGATCACGTCGACTTCATACCAGTTTCCGGACGCCGATCGGACCTCATAGCGGCCACCCTTTTCGAGCAGCGAGACGGCCATCGATTCGTCGACGGCACGGCTGGTTCGCGGCTCGAGGTCGTCGTGCTGGGTTGAGTGCTCCGTGACGACCATCCGATCGCGTACGTCGCCGGTGCGGCCGCCGTCTGGGGCAACCGCAGCTTCGGGATCCTGGAGCCGATTCGCAACCAGGGCCTCGACCGGATGCCCCTCCGGCCACAGATAGTGGACTTCCCGCCGCTCGCGATGGTCGTAGGAGCCACAGGCGGCAGCGCTCCCAGTCCAGACACGCCACGCCCCGAGTGCTGCCATCACGTCGACGATGACTCGCGGAACAGCGTCGTATTCGTCGGGGTAGAACACCCGGAACCGAGTACATGCCTCCTGCGGCGGAACCGTCTCCCACCACTCGACGTCGTCGTCCCAGCTGTTGCACATCGCGTCGTCCTCTCCGTAGCCGACAGTCACGCCGTCAATCTGCGGTACTTCCACCGATGTGTCGTCAGCCTCTCCTTCGAGCAGCCGAAGGACGGCGTACCTGAGATACTCGTGTTCCGGATGGTCCGAAGATTGGGCGACCTGCTCATGGTGCTCTGCGACTCGCTCTGCCTCGTCGAGAACGGTCGTTAGATATCGGTCGGTCATAGTTCGTGGAGACGGGACTGCGCCTCCGCCCTTCGGCGGGCGCTGAAAAACTTAACCAACGAATAGCGATCCATCGTATCCTCTGTTGGTTAATTCATCTCCGCTCAAATTCTGAGCCGGATCGGATTACCGGAGCCAAGAATGGTATATCTGTATAGAGATAATTTTATAGGGAATACGGGGGACAAGACTAATACCGTTAGATGCGATACCAATAACTAGCGATGATGGAGTACGTCGACGAGACCGCGGCGAAGATCATGGTCGCGGCCCGGCCGGGTGACTCGATCCGGCGAATCGCCCAGAAGATCGACGGCTCCTACTCGTGGGTCTACGACTGGATCGAGCGGTTGGAGGACGCAGGCTTCATCCGGCGTGAGGACGGCGTTTACATCGAGAATTACGCTGTCAGGGATCGCTACTACGATCTCGTCGCGGCCATCTCTCGCGCTGTTCCCCCCTCGATCGACGACGGCTACGTCATTCCGCACTTCGCCGGGATGCCCTTTGCGTACACGAAAATCGACGGCGTCTACGTCTGGACCCACGGCGGCTATCAGATCGCCCGCGGCCACGACGACTATCCGATCTTCATCCAGGTCGCCGATCAGGACGTCGAACAGTGGACGGCGTTCTTTGATGAGTTCGGGATTCCGAGCCGGATTGAAGAGCGGCCGGATGCGAGCGACTACGACGCGACCGTCTCGTACGTGTTGTTCCCGACGAGTGGGGAGATCACTCGCGAGTGGGTCGACGGCAATCCGGTCATTCCGTTGGACGAGACAATCGAGCACATGTTGGAGTACCGGGTGAACTACGAGCCAGCGTTGGAGATGATCGCCGACGAGTACGACCGTGATATCGACGCGTCCCACGAGGATCCGCGTCTCAATGCATGAGCCTCGGCGAACGCGAAGACGAGCTGCTGGACACCCTGGAGACAGTCATTGACGCTGACCTGCCGTACGTGCTCGTCGGTGGGTGGGCGATCGCGGCGTTCAATCAGCGCTTCACCACGGACGTCGACGTCGTCATTCCGGCCCAAGCGGTCGACGACTACACCGACCTTCTCACCGCCCGCGGCTACGAGAAAACGGCCGACGTCGAGCGAAACGAGCTCTACGAGGGCCGGACTATCCGGTTTACGAAAGATATCGGGAATCCGGTTCAGTTCGACGCGATGGTGGACGCGCTGGGCTGTCGCCAAACGGAAGCTGAATGGTCGTATCGCTATCTGGCCCAGCACTCTGTCACCGAGGAACTGCGAACCGGGCGCCCGGTAACAGCCAGGATTCCGGAACGGGAGTTGCTGTTCGCGGTGAAACTCCACAGTGGCCGCAAGGCAGACTCTCGGGATCTGGTGGTGCTGGCTGCTGGCGCGGATTTCGACCGGATCGCGACTCATCTGCATCGCGGAGAGTCCGAGAAGCTCGCTGGTCGCATCGAGACTGTCCTCAACCGCCTCACGTCGGAGGATTTTGCAGATGCATTCAAAGGAGTCTTCGAACAGCAAACGGTTCCCGAGCAGGATATCGATGCCGTCGTTGAGTTCCTTCGTGACCAGCAGCGCCGAATCGATTCTGAACGATAACATCGACTGTCGATGGGTATGTCTCGGGACCGATCGAAACACACGGGGTCGGGACGCCGAACGAATTAACCAACAATGTCGACAGAGTACCCTCCGGCGTTGGTTAACAGCCGGGAAGGGGGTGTTCAGCCCTCTACAACTGTGTCGATGATCTCCTGAGCGGTCGAACTGATCCGGCCGAGACGCTCCTGAATGCTCTCCGCATCGTCGTCCTGCCACGCGGCAAGATAGAACGCTGAACCGCTCGTATCCAGGTCGAAATACCGGCCGACGATGTACGCAACGGCTTCCGCTTCGACCTCGCGTTTTGCGCGCTCGGGCTCGTCGTCGCCATCGAAATGATGCAGCGCGTGGGCGTACTCGTGAATCAGCGTCACCGCGAGGTCGGCCTGATTCGCTCTATCTTTCGCTTCGACGACGGGTTGGCATTCGTGGAGGTTCCGGTGTTTGCAGACGCCTTTTGCGTCGCCATGCTCCCACTCAGCAGCGTCGACGACACGGACGTCGATATCGAGCGTAGCTGCCGCATCAAGGAGCGCTGGCACCAGGTCGTCGGCGTTACCAGTGGCCTCGGTTTCCAACTCGGGGAGCGGTTCGCCCTCGGTTTGAGACACATCGAAGACTGCCGTTGGTTTGAATCCAACCAGTCCTTTGGACCACTCCTCGGGCGATGTCTCGTCGTAGTCACAGTCGCTTTGCTCGTGGTAGCTCGGCGAATTCTCGCACTCCGGGCACTGCTTCGTAATAATGGGTGCCCAGATCCAGATCGCCTGTTCGCCCTCTTGGACGTGCCGGTCGAACTCCGATCTCCACGTATTGTAGCCCGCCACGCGGGTCGCCTCGGGACATTGGAGCTTGATCAAGAGGGTGTTGCGATGGGAGTAGTCGTGGAATCGGGACTGGACATCGAGCCACTCCTGGAACTGCTGGCTGGCTTTTGCCTCGTCGACATCTGCGACGAGCTCGTCGATCCAGTCTTCGATGGTACTGTGCATCTCGTCGTGTCGCGTGTCGGTCTCCTCGAAGGAAACCGACGGATTACTGGTCGTAGCCATTGTGTTCACCGAATCGAGGTTACCGCGACTGCAGCAGTTCAGAACGCGCCGCACCCCTCCAGGGGGCGAAGAAAAACCGCTCTGTCGGTTAGCGGAGCTCGTGGATTTCGTCAGCGAAGCCGACCGTGACGAGGTACTTGAGAAACTCGTCGAACCGCTCGACGTCGCTAGGCGTGTCAGTCGCAAGGTGGCGCGCCCACTCGATGGCCCACCGGAAGGCAGGATCCGTGCCGCCCTTGCCATGGATGTACCACCAGCGAGCCGCTTTGAGGACGACCAGTGGGTTCGTCGGTGGCTGTTCGCTTGCGAGACCACGGGTGATCGACTCGATTTCTCCGGGCACGTCGGCTGGTTCTATCTCCCCGGACTGGGTGTTCGAGATATCGATCGAAATCTCATCGACTGAAACGTCGTCTACAGTTTGTTGCTGGCTCACGGAAAGTCACCTCTGGACGAAGGCTCACGACCGAGCCTCCGCCCTCTCCCCGGGCTCGAAAAACAGCACGCTGCGTCATGCTGGAGGGATGTAGACACTCTGTTCGCCAGCGATTTCCTCGAGGTCGTTCCGATGGCGATGGATGAAGTAGCACTCGTAACTGCAGTACCCACAGACTGCACCGGTATCGTATTCAGCGACGAAGGGGCCGCGACGTGTTCGCCAGACGTTCGCTCCGCATTCGGTACAAGCTGCCTGTTCGAGATCGGCAGGACTCGGTCCCTCGTACTCGAAGTGTAACCCAGCGTCCTCTGGTGTCGTCTCGGGCCAGATCCCATGTGACTGCCAGAATTCGCGGATGCGAGCGAGACTATGGCGCACCGTCTTTCGCACGGTGACGTGGTCGGCGTCGCGACCGCTGTCGTCCCAGCCGTCAGCCGTCCAGAACTCGCCGAACTGTGCGCCGCGATGCAGTCCGTTCCAGTCAACGCCGACGATGTCGGCCGGCGGATCGTCAGAGAGCGTCGGTCTGGTCAGCTGTCGAATGGCGTCGAGCTGCTTGGGTGGGCTTCCGCCAAGGATGTGGACGCGCCGACCGCGCCAGTCTGCCGGATCGGAGAACTCGTGGGCCAGGCGGTCGGCGTATCCCCTTGAATACCCGAGGACGAGGGTTTCGGGTATCGCGTCGATCACCGCCCGCGACTTCGGAACGATGATGAGCTCGGCCTCGGGGTAGCTCGCTTGGATCTCACGAGCAGCAGCGACGTGGGCGTCGACGTCGTCGATATCATCGACGTCTCCGATGACCCCGACCCGTGGTTCGTACTCGAAAAAGCGGTCGACGAACCGCTCCAAATCGGGATTCCGGAAATCGTTGTCGAGCATTCCAACAGGAATATTGAGGTTTTGATACTGGTCCGTTTGATATCCACAATCTTCCCGAAATCCGGGGAGAAATCCGAGGGCGAGAGCATCGCCGGCGAAGGGAGCTCGGTGGAGGAACGCCACGAAGTCTGTTTGTCTGGCGGCGGCGATTTCGCGGGCGGTGCTGGCGCTGGAGCTCAGCTCGAGGGACATGATTAGGCTCGCGAGGCCGCTGCTGGCTGCCCCGCACCCTTTCAGGGGCCGGAAAAACCGAGGCACAGCAGATTAACCAACAATAGGGGGAACTCAAGCAGAGTGTGTTGGTTAAGAATAGAGCTTACTCTTTGTTCTCACGCAACTCTTCGGCCTTCCACTTGAGCCGGCGCAGGATTTGTGTTCGGTTCTGGTGGGCGTTCTCGTAGGCAACACACTCCTGGAGGGTTTCCATATCCGGAATCGTCGCGATCCCTGGCTTGATCAGGCGTGTGTTCGACGCTTCCAGACGCTTCTCTGGAGGGAATTCGTTACTCTCTTCGTCGTCAGTAGTCCCCATCTCGAAGAGCCTCCACCCCTTTGGGGCCGACACAAACAATTCTCCGGACGATGACGCCCCACCTCTAATAGGGTTAAAACCGATACAACAGTTACCGTAATGGCCATCCCCCGCGAGTGTTTATAATCTCGTATGGAGCGAAAGACGGTTTCCGTCACCGGGATGTCGTGCAACGGGTGTGAATAGAACGTGGAGACCGCCCTGCGAAACCTCGATGGTGTGAATCGGGTCGACGCTGACCACGACGCTGAAACGGTCGATGTGGTCCTCGGGGATGAGGTCTCCGATGATGAGGTGAACGCGGCAATCGAACAGGCCGGGTACGACGTCGTGGCCTAATCGGCCGCCGCTCGGCCGTCGCTCACGTCACCGCCCGTTCGTTCATCGAGGGCGAACTCGGTGTTGACATCCTCGCCCGAGAGGAGCTGCCCGGCGAAGCTGTTGGCGAGGACGGCTGAGACGGACAGCACCATCGCGAGCATCGCGAACACCGGGTGAACGAGCCCGGTCGTCGCGGCGGCGACGCCGATACCGTTGAACGCGAAGGCTGTCGCGAGATTCTGGCAGGTCTTTCGATAGCTCTCGTTCCCAATCTCGTAGGCGTCCATCACGCCGCCGAGCCGGTGGCCCATCAGGACGATATCCGCCGACTCGATGGCGATGTCGGTCCCTGCGCCGATTGCGATGCCGATGTCCGCCTGCGTAAGTGCCGGCGCGTCGTTGATGCCGTCGCCGACCATCGCCACACGGTGGCCGGCTTCCTGCAGGCGACCGATCTCTTCGCGTTTCTCGTCGGGGAGGACGTCGGCCATAACGCGATCGATGCCGACCTCCTCAGCGACAGCCTGTGCGGTGCGTTCGTTGTCGCCGGTGAGAATCACGGGCGTGATACCGGCGTCGCGCATCCGCTGGATGGTCTCGGCGGCGTCGGCTTTGATTTCGTCGCCTATGCCGATCAAGCCGATGAGGTCACCGCCACGAACAACTCCAGCAACGGTGAGGCCCCGGCCCTGGAGTCGCTCAATGTCGTCGCCGCCCTTCGACAGGTCGATTCCCTCGTCGCTGAGCCATCCCGGTTTCCCGACCAGCACGTCGTCGCTGGCTACCGTTGCCCGGACGCCCTTGCCGGTCACGGAGTCGAAAGCATCGGGGTCAGCGACCTCGACATCTTGCTCGTCGACGAATTCGAGGATTGCATCAGCGAGAGGATGCTCGGAGAACGCCTCTGCACTGGCTGCAGTCGTGAGTACATCCACCTCGTCGGCACCGAACGCGACGACCTCACTGACGGCGGGTTCGCCGACGGTGATGGTGCCGGTCTTGTCCAACACAACGTGGTCGACATCGGGAAATATCTGGAAGGCGTCGCCGGAGCGCATCAGGATGCCGCGGTTCGCCGCCTTCCCGCCACCCCGAATTAGGGCGAGCGGTGTCGCCATCCCAAGCGCACACGGATAACCGAGGACGAGAACGGCCAGCGCTGCGAACGCCCCGCGCTGGACATTGGGAGCTGCCCCCCACGCGAGCGGTGCGACCACCCAGAAGAGGAACGAGAGCGCGGCAATCGTCAAGACGCCTGGGACGAAGTACTTGAGGACGCGGTCGGCGAGCTGAATAATGCCGGGTTTCATCGCCCGCGCCTCCTCGATCTCGCGTGCCACCTGATTCAGGAACGCGTCCTCCCCGGTTGCAGTTACCTCGATGAGCAGCGTCCCGGTCTCGTTGACGCTGCCACCGATCACCGTGTCGCCGCCCGTTTTCTCCTCGGGGATGGACTCACCGGTGGCGACTGACTCGTCGACGGTGGACTCTCCCTCGACGACCGTCCCATCGACGGGGATGTTCTCGCCAGGTTTGACCCGGACGTAGTCGCCGACGTCGAGGTCGTCAAGGGGAACTTCCTCGACGTCACCGCCATCACTGACGCGGCGTGCTGTGTCGGGCTGGAGGTCGAGCAGGTTCTGCACGGCCTGTGAGGCTCGTGTGCGGACGATGAGGCTCGTATATTCGGAGAGGATGTGGTAGGTGGTGATGAACACGGAGACGGCGAAGAAGTGGACGGTCGGGAAGCTCGAGAAGACAAACAGGCCGAGTAACCCACCGAGGAGCCCTGCGAAGGCGCCCGCCTCTAGGAGGACGTGCTGGTTGAAGATCCCCCGGCGAAGGCTCTGGAACGCCTTCTGTTTGATGTAGCGCCCGGGACCGAACATCGTCCCGAGGGCCAGCCCCAAGGCCGCCAGATCCATCGCCGGTGACGCTGACTCGAAGCGTCCCATTACGAAAATCATCCATCCCATCAGGGCAGCGACAACGATAGATGCGCCGCCGGCGATGAGGAGGCGGCGCTTCCCGTCGGCGAGTTCGGCCTGCTGCTGCTCGTATCGTTTCGCCTTGTCTGGATCTCGGATGGTGTAGCCGAGGTCCCGGAGTGTGTCCTTCACCGCCACCTCGCTCAGCAGGTCGTCGTCGTATTCAACGAGAACTTCCTCGTGGGCGAGACTCACGTCGACGTCCTCGACGCCGTCGGTCCGGCTGTAGGCCTTCTCGATGCTTTCGGCGCAAAACGAGCAGGACATCCCCCCGACGTTGAATTGTTCGTGTGTCGTTCCCATCGTGCCTATTGATTATCGTGCGACGCGGATAACCATTATGACGAAACTCATAGCGGTTTCGAAGTACTGATACTGCTGTCGGGAGCGTGGCGTTACTCTTACCGTCGTCGTCCGCTTACCTCGTCACAATAATGCCGCTCCTCGAATCTGACGTGCCGATCCGTGAAGTCGTGACGACGGACCCGGAGAAAGCGAAGGCACTGGAGAACGACGTTCGGGCGAAGATCCTCGACATGCTCGCAGCCGAGGAGATGATGATTGAGGAAATCCACGATGAACTGCATCGTCGTGGCGAGGAAAAGGCGGAGACGACGGTGCGCCACCACGTGAACGTCTTGAAGGACGCAGGGATGGTTGAGATCGCCCGTCTCGAGGAAGCTGGTGGGGGGACGCGGAAGTACTACAAGTCGAACACGCGGATATTCTCGTATGACCTTCCAGAGGACGCTGAGCAGACGCTCGCTGGGGCGCAGGAAACCCTGACAGCCGAATTATCAGGACTCGTTGAGACGCTCTATGGGGAGCACGGCGACGACATCGAAGCGGTGGCACGAGAAATGAAGCCGTGCGAGTACTGTGCAACACAGCATTACGAGGAGTTCGTCCTTCGGGAATTGCTAAATCGCGCGCTTATTGACCTCACTGAGAATGGGACGGTGGAGAGCGTTCGACGTGATTCAGAAGACGCCGGCGATGAAGCCGAGTCCCATGACGACGAGGACGGTCGCTGAGAACAGTGGCAGGTACGGTGTATACTTCTCCACCGTTTCTTCATACTCCTGATAGCCGGCGATGAGGAGCATCGTTAACCCGACGATACCGACGATGACCGTCAGCGCATATGCGGTCATGAGTTCCAGACAGTACGTCGAACCGGCACAGAGGCCGATAATCTCGAATTCCTCCTCGTGAGCGAACCCGAGGACGAATGCGAACCAGGCGATTCCGAGTAGTCCGCGGTCGGCGTCAGTACCTGGATCGGCTCCGTGCTCGTGGGAGTGCCCGCCGATTCCTGGAAGCCGAGTTTTTACGCGTGTAAGAAGCCCATCTGAGGAGTGTTCGTGCGTGGGTGACGTGCCGTGACTGTGGTGGCTCGACTGCTCCTCCGTATGCTTATCGTGGTCGTGTCCATGGCTGTGCCCATGTTCGTCCTCGTGCTGGTGGGAATGACCGTGTGTGTACTCTCGAACCCCGAGTCCGATGAGTAAAACGCCTGCAACGATACTCACTGGACCGCCGATGGTAATGCCGCCAAGAATCGAGATCGGCTCGTTCACTTGGGTCAGCTGAAAGTAGGATTTCGCATAGAAGAACACGCCGACCATCGCCAGACTGCTAATGAGGTGGCCGATGCCGATTAGCAAACTGCTGGCGAGGCCGTAGAGCCACTTGTTGGATTGATCGAGCGCATAACTCGCGGCAACCGGCCATCCGTGTCCGGGCTCGATGCCGTGCACAAATCCGAGCGCAATCGCGCCGACCAATACTGGTAACGCCTCACCGTGGAGCATCATTTATTCCTCTATCCCTGCGCTGTATAGCGGTTGTTAAGACTGAAACGGGAATTCCGTAATAATCGAGGGGTCAAGACAGTAGGGGACCAATTGGGGAGTATGCGCACGAGCTTGAACGTGTCTGAGGATATTCTCGAGGAGTTCGATGAGACGTGGCAGGCTGAGGGGTTGGACTCCCGCTCGCGGGCGATTCGTGAAGCGATGCAGGAATACATTGAGGGACATTCACAGCTCGAAGAGGTTTCAGGAGAGGTCGTCGCTGTACTGGCGTTCGATTACCAGCACCACGAGGTAATTCATGACCTCCATTCGGCCCAGCACCAGTTTCAGGACATCATCGAAACGATGAGCCATACCCACCAGGGCGAGTGGTGTTTAGAGACCGTCTTCTGTCATGGCGATGCGGCGCGGGTGCGGGAACTCGTGTATCGGCTCCGTGATTTCGATGGGGTCGGTCGCGTGAAGACGATGCTCCTCCGCAGTACTGCGCCGGCCGACCCGGAGTGAGATTCACTCGATACAGCAACTCATCGTCGACGTGTCCCGTCGGAACGCCTGACAGGCCTGTTTGATCGCCTCGGAGAACGTCGGGAACGGGTGGACAGTATCGATGATGTCGTCGACGGTGAGGCCGACCTTCACCGCTAGCGTCGCTTCCATAATCATGTCGGCGGCACGGGGCCCGACCATGTGGACGCCGACGATTTCGTCGGTCTCGTGGTGTTTGACGACTTGGACGAGGCCATCCGTGTTCTTGACCGCCTTCGCCCGCGGGACGTCCTCCATCTGGACAGTACGGCACGAACAGGTGCCGTGTTCGTCCATATACTCGCGTTCGGTCGTGCCGACGGCTGCGACTTCGGGGCTGGTGAAGACGACTGCGGGGACGGCATCGTAGTCGATGCTGACGCCCTCGTTGCCGAAGGCATTCTTGACGGCGTGATTGCCCTCCTTGGCGGCGACCGTCTCCAGTTCGGGCTCGCCGATCACGTCGCCCGCTGCGTAGACGTCGGGATTCGTCGTCTGGAAGTGCTCGTCGACGTGGACTGTCCCGTCGTCGTTCGTTTCGACTCCTACCGTTTCGAGACCAATGCCCTCGCTGTTGGGCTGGACGCCTGTCGCGACGAACAGCGCGTCACCGGTGATCGTTCGTTCGGTGCCGTCGACAGTTGTTTCGACGGCAACGCCTGATTGTATCGCTTCGGCTCCCCCGTCGGCTGCTGATGCGTGGACGCGCCGGAAGTCGTTGCCGGTGACCACCTCGATACCTTCTTCCTCGAACGCGCGCTGCATCTCGCGACCAAGTTGGCCTTCCATGTCCGAGAGGATGCGGTCGGAGCGCTGGAGAACCGTCACGTCGACGCCGACGCGGTGGAGGATCTGGCCCCACTCCAGTGCAATATACCCGCCACCGAGCATCAGGATACTCTCGGGAAGGTCGCGCTCCTCGAGGATTGTCTCGCTCGTGTAGTAGTCAACGTCGTCGAGGCCATCGATAGGTGGCGCCCACGGTGAACTTCCGGTCGCGACGAGCGCTTTCTCTCCAGTGATGTGCGCGCCCTCATCGGCGCCGTCGACGACCTCGATTGTCGTGTCGTCGACCAGCTGGCCGTAGCCCTCGTAGATGTCGGTCTCGAAGTGCTCGGCGACGTCGACGTAGTTCTCCTGCCGGAACCGCTCGACGAGTTCGTTGGTGCCGTCGAGTGCGTCGGCCCAGTCGACAGTCGGTTCCTCAGGGTATCGAACGGCGTCGAAAGGATTCTCCGCCGCTGCAGCGCCGTTCTCGACGACGGCGAGCAGATGCTTACTCGGGACACAGCCGACGTTCACGCACGTCCCGCCGATTGGCAGGCCGGTGTTCACCATCGCCGTTGAAAGATCTCGGCGGCTCGCTTCAGTGATCGCGGCGAAGGCTGCGGCGCCACCGCCGAGAATCACGAGATCATAGTCAGAGGTGTGGGTCATCAGTGCCAATACTTTACGACGGGAAGTTCTTATACTCCAGAGTCCGAAGCTACAGAGAAGGTTGGAGGCTACGAAGCTATGGCAGATACTACCTCATCGGCGCCCACGTGCGATGTCGACGGGACGTGCTACTGTCCGCTCACAGGCGTCATCGACACATTGAGCCAGAAATACGCGATGCAACTCGTCAGCATCATCGGCGCACACGATTCGCTGCGGTTCGCGGAGATCGAGGGGCACCTCCCCACAGCGAGCACGTCGACAATCTCGAAACGCCTCGACGAATTCGAGGAGGCAGGACTCGTCTCACGGACGCAGTATAATGAAATCCCACCGCGTGTCGAATACGCGCTAACTGACCAGGGGGATGAGATTCGTTCGAGATTAGAACCTCTTCTTGAGTGGGCGACGGCGAAATCCTGACGTACAGGTTCTAGTGAACTTGATCCCATATCTGGGGGTCAATAAGTCAGGCCAGAGTGTTGGCCCAAAGACTATCCTTTCTCCGTGTGCTACTGTGACACATGATAAACGAGGGAGCGTCTGCACCGTCGTTTACTCTTCCAGGTCTCCGTGACGGAGCACAAACCGAGTACAGCTTGGATGAGACAACTGCGGATGATCGGGCTGCGTTGCTGGTCTTTTACCCGTTTGATTTCAGTCCTGTGTGTACAAACGAATTGTGTGCGATTAGCGATGCAGAGTGGTTCCAGCTGACACCAGCTCTCGAGGTTTGGGCAATTTCTGGTGACAGCGTCTACGCCCACCGAGCATTCGCCGAGGAATACGACCTCAATTTCCCGTTACTTAGTGATAGCTCCGGGAGCGTTGCCGAGTCATATGATGTCTGTTATGACGGATGGGAGAACCACGAGCGCGTCCCGCAGCGTGCCGTGTTCCTCATCGATTCCGAGCAAACGGTTCGATACAGTTGGGCGACAGAAGATGCACTCGAGAAGCCAGATTTCTTCCCTGTTAAAGACGCTCTTGAGACGCTGGGAGCGGAACGCGATGAACTCGGTCCTGAGGATGTCGAATTAGCAGTCGAATATAATGAGGAACCGGAACCGCTCACGTAAGCTGTTATTTGAGGATCGTTTCAGTGAACGCCGCTCCGACAATCAGCTCATCGCATCTTGGAACCGCTCACGGAGCGCATCCTCTCGCTCCTCGAACTGCTCAACGTTGGCCTGCAGGTCCTCGTTCACACGCTCGATGCTCGCGAGGGCCCGCTCGCCGGCGAGCGACGCCTGCGACCCGTCGTCGCCGTCCGCCTCCAGCTCCTCCTCGTAGGCTCGTTCGACGCGCTCGATGGTGCCCTCCGGGTTGAACAGGATGTCGTTCGCAACGCGAACGTACTGATCGAGGGACGTGCCCTCTTTCCCCTGGAAAAAGTGGGTGAGCGCGTACGTTGCGCCGGAGTGCAGCGTCCACATATCGATCTCGAACGGTGACGCCGCGTTCGCCTCGGTATCCTCGGCAGCACGCTCTGCGAGGTAGTCCGGGAAGCCAAGCAGACTGTAGAACTCCGTGACGGTGAACGGGAGCTCGGAGAACTCGAGATCGATCTCCTGCGCATCTCGGATGAACTCGAAGAGATCGTCGGCGACGAGTTCGACCTGTGTGAGAATTTCCTCCCACCAGGTTCGGAAGTCCCGCACGTCCCCGACGTGCTTGATGACCTCTTTATCGGTGAGCGAGCGCATCGAATTCGAGCAGTACCCGTCCTGAGCGAATCCCTCCACGTAGACGGCGTGCTCACCGAAGAAGTCGTAGCCGGAGGTCACACCCATCGTGATCGGGTCCGCCCGGCCGGGAAGCCGGACTTCGAGACCGTCGAACATGATGTCCATATGGACCTCGCCGCCGCCCCGGTAGCGACGAATCTCGCCGAACATCACGTTCCCGAGCGGCGTCCCGTCGATGGTCTCCTCGCGAAGGACTTCCTCCAAGGGCCTGTACACGTCCACCGGATTGATGATCGCGTAACTGTCCGTAGGAACGTGAAATAGTGGGTCTGCGTCGGGCTCATCGTCTGTCGCGTGGTCGCGCGCTCTCGTCGGCTCGACTAAGGCGTTGAAGCGCTCCGTTTCGACCCACTCGTCGGAGTAGGGATTCCGGTATGCGACTGTCGTCTCGACGGCCTGCGGGAGGTCACGCATCGTCTCGGCGAAGGACTTCGGTTCGTCGATCGTTTTCTTCCGGCGGTACCAGTCGGGTAGTTCTGTATCGGTTCGTCCGTCGACGCCAGCGAACACGGTTCTGGATTCTGGGTCTTTCATTGCAGTCACCTCGAAATCGAATTCGTCACCCGCGCCGGCGCTCTCATCACGCGCCCTGCGCCCCTCTCACGGGCGCAAAAACAACCACTCTTAACCAACATTCTACCCAAGAATCCAGTACTGTTGGTTAATCATCTGGACGGTCCCGACACCTGGCTTCGGCTCTTCAATTCACTCGTCGGCGTGGCGTCGACGGCGCACCTGCTCTGGATTCGGCACCCAGGGATGAACATCCCAGCAATGGAGGGCGTGCTCTCGTGCCGTATCGAACAGCGTCTCACACGATCCACATTCGTAGGCTGTCTCGGGCCAGCGTTCCGTGACGAACATCGCCGTCACCGTTGATCTGATTGGGTCTGGTGCAACCGACCGCCGGACGTAGTCGTACCCGATCACCGTCCGTCGACGAAGCGCCGACTGCACCAGCCGTTCGGGCCTGTCTGCTGGGAGATACACCCAGCGGACGAACGCCTGTTCAGAGTCTTTCGCCGACGGTTGGAGGATGAACCACCGATCGTGGTCGTCGCGGAAGAGATACCGCTCGCTTCCCCGATTTTGGAGATAGAGCGGAGTGCCGCGCCCGGGAATCACCCGCAGACCGATGGACGGGGAAATTGGGGTGAGGAGTCGCTCTTCCAGCGTGAGCGAGCGGGACTTACCAGCTGAATTCTCGGTCTCGAAGTCGTCAAGCGTCGCTTCGCCAGTCATGATTCGCCGGGATTCGTCTCGTCGGTGTCTTCCCCGCCTGTTCGTTCGTGCCGGTCGTTGTATCGCTCGAGTTCTCGGCCGATGCACTCCAGCGCCGTGACGGCGCGTTCGATGAGCTGGTACGTGGCCCGCGAGAGTCGGATGTTCTCCATCAGATGTCCTCCTCAGGCTCGACGAGGTCGTTACTCTCAGTGACGAGTGCCTGAACGGCTGAGGCAGGGTCGTTCTCGACCGGAAGCGTTCGATGGTCGAGCGGAGCAGGATACGCCCGGTCCCCCTGCGCACAAAGTATGATCAACCACTCCTCGCTCCCTTCGGCGAGGACGACGTAGTGGTCGATATCCCGACGTTGGAAGACTGTCCGATCTGTCCGGCTCACCGCACTCCAATTCGCCGGCAGTGACGATGACGGCGTCCCACCATCTGGCGTGAGTGCTCGGTACTCTTCGAATTCGGCGAGTGCCGCCTCGATTTCCTCTCCGGTGAGGTGCCAGCAGTCGGCTGGGCCATCACACACCAACTGACTGACCACGTTGTTGCGGAACTGGATGTAGTGTTGCTGGGCGACAGTTTCGTTGTCGGTGTAATCGAGGAGGAGCGCACAGGCGAGCTGTGCCGGTCCGCTTCCCGTATAGCCCCAGTCGAATCCCGCCGGGCTATGCCGCACGAGACCGAGACTTCGATTTGGGGAGAGGCGTTCGTGTGCGGTGAGGTTCAGGACCACTGGCGTTCCGTCGACACGCATTCCGACGTACTCAACGCAGTCTGTACTCGCCTGCCATCGCTCATCCGCATCCTGTACGACTGCTCGTGGGTCGGTAGTCGAATTCGTCTCCATCGTTGAATGCGGGCGTTCGGATTCCCCGCACCCCTGCTGGGGGTCGAAAAACCACCACCGGCTATTAGCCCCTCAGCCTCGCTTCAAAATTAGAATACAGACTATTATAGTTCAGACCATAACAATTTATCAGACAATCAATCGATAGAGGCAAGTCTATTCTTCGAAGAGACAGCGAGCGGCTGCATCGCCGCCAGCGAGGGTCTGCTGATTCTCGTCCGTATCAGCGAAGAGTGTTGACTGATCTCCCTCGGATGTTTGCTCAACTTCGGGCCGATCGTCGACGCCGAACTCACACGCCTCGGGCTGATCAAGACGTGAATCCCGGTCACGATGATCCACGTCAGCGCCGAAGTCCTCAAGCGAGGTCTCGACGCTTGTTTCGGTTACTTCGAGTTGGCCATCGTCACCGAATGCGGTCTGTCGTTGAATCTCGATCTCTGGTCGATCGCTCATCTGGATTGAGCCTCCACCCACCGAGGCTCCGACAGACACCTCCGGGCGTTGGGTCAATCGTCTTGTGCGCGGAGTTCGCTGGCCCGCTGTTCAAGCCGGCGGAGGATTTGGACCCGTTGCTGATTCGCGTTCTCGTAGGCGACGCAGGCTCGCAGCGTCTCCATATCGTTGATCGTCACGATACCAGCGTTGATGAGCCGCGTATTCGGGGGTTCGAGCCGTTGTTCTGGTGAAAGCTCGCTCACGTCAGTCGATTGACCGTCAGGGTTGCTCACTGATAATCGCCTCCGCCACTGCTGAGGCGACAAAAAACAGCCCTCGCCGTTACCCGTCTTCTTCGGGTTGGATTTGGCGAGCGTCCTCCGCGAGATCGTGGATGTACTCCCGAAGGATTTCCATGTCCTCGCGAGCGTCTTCGAGGGTCTTGCCTTTCGCTTTCGCGATTACCTCGTCCTGGTCCCTGGTGCCGGTTCCACGCTTGATCTTTACGGTGAGGGAGACGCCGACGTCACTTCGTTCGACGTACTCCGTTCGTGTCGTCTGTTCGCTCGATTCAGCCGATTCGCCATCCGTACGAGATGGTTGGGTATGTTCTGACATGGATTTCTTTCGGTGATTGGTATTTAGATGGACGGTGCGGCCGGCTCGCCGGGTGTTTCGTGAAGGATTGCGTCGATCTCGGCCCCGGTGAGTCGCCAGCGTCCAGCAGACCCAGCACAGTCCAGTTGGCTCACGACCTCGGTTTTGAATGCCTGGTAGTGGTCGAGAGCGAACGCTTCGTCATCCGTGTAGTCGAGGAGGAGTGCGAGCGCGAGTTGCGCCGGACCACTACCACCATATCCCCATTCGAATCCCGAGGGACTGTGATTCACCAGCGCGAGACTCCGTTCTGGCGTGAGCCGTTCTTGGCCGGGACGTTTCTCAACGATAGCCTGCCCGCTCTGCCGATATCCGACGTAGGCGATGTCGCAGTCGCTCGCTGGGCGTGTCTGTTCAATCGAGTGTGTGTCGCTAGGTCTACTCATCGGTCTGTTCGGGAGCTACTCGTTCGAGCACCCCCGCACCCCTCAGGGGGTGAAAAACAGTCCCAGGGACTGCTTGCCCCTACGCGAGATGGGAGATATCGGCTGGTTCGTCGACATCGTCGAACTCGCCTCGTTCGACCGGCTGCCAGTCATCGCCGGGTGCTGGACTCCACCAGTCGACCTTGTAGGCACCCGGTGCGCCGAGGATCTTCACCCGTGCCGACCCATCGGGTAGGTCGCGACGGAGCTTCTCGTCGACGTGGAGGTTCCACGTTGAGTGGGTGTCGAAGCAGGCCAGGACGGCCTCCTCGTATCCGCGTGTCTCTCGGGATTCTTGGAGTTCGACCTGTGTGTTGCAGTTCTTGCAGAACACACCTTCGAAGGGAATGTGACTGAATACCTCGTGTCCGCAGACGGGACACCAGAGGCACTCGAACAGTGCTTCGCTGTGGCGGTCGATGACTTCCAGACTCATCTGTGGATCTGGCCCGATTGAGACGGGCCACCCATTCTGGCCCAAAAATAAACACCATCGCAGATACGTTCCAATCAATCAGCGCTCGGCGCCGTACACGATTCTCGAGGATGCTTCGTACCCACAGCTCCGACACTCGAACCAACGCTGAACCTTCGCGCCGTCAGCCGTTTTTCCGCCGATTGCCACATCGCTGTTCGGACACTCGGGACAACTCAGTTCGGGCGCTGGCCGTTCCCGGAGCTCGTTACGGAACGATTTCGCGTCTTTCGTCTCGTACCCCCGCGACCACACTGGGTAGCCGTCGACGAGGATTACGCCACGCCACTTGTAGCGGTACGAGTCCGGTGCTCGGTGTAAGACTGCCCGAGCTCCGGTCTCGGTGTTCCGGTATGCGAGTGTGGGCGACCGACTCTCGCGCTTCCAATTTGTGATCCGGGACATCTGTTAGAAGTGGACGTCGGCGGGCACGATCCAGAGTTCCTCGCTCTCCTCCAGCACTCGATCCAGCTGCTCACGGTGACGGATCCCGTTCGCATATTCGTTGTACAGGAAGATCGTTGGCCCGTCGTAGGCGCCGACCTGGTGGAAGGCGTGCCGAGCGAGATCTTCGTCGCGCATGATCTCCTCATCGGAAAGTTCGTCAAGTGCCTCCCTCACCCGTTCGAGATTGCGCTCGAACTCCTCTTTCGTCGCCTCCCAGCCACGCTCAAGCAGGTCTTGGCCGGCATCGGAGTCGACGGGGGCTGCAGTCGGCAACTCACCCCATCGCGCCTTCCCCGCAACGGACGTGTCTTCCTTATCAAAAGTCACGTGGTAGTCGAAGACTGCGCCGGCGTGTGGGTCCGCGCCGACCAGGCGGTCGAACACCGACTTTCCGCTGGCCAGTGCGTCGTCGTGGGTCGATTCTTCTACCAGAGCGTAAATTACCATGTGCATCTCGAACACCTCGAAACGCCGACGCACCGGGAGTGGTTGATCGTTCGCTCCTGCTGCGCCGGCACCCATCGCCGGCGCTCGAAAAACCCTGATCTAGCGGTCGATTCTTAGGACTCGTTCGTTCGATCGACTGTGATGGTCAGGTTTCCGGACTCGTAGTCAGCTTCGAAGTCGACGGTGAACGCATCCGAGTCATATGCGGCGTGGTAGGCGCGGTGACGCCTTAGCGAGCCCGTCGCCTTGAAGTGGAAGAACGCAGCCGACGTGTAGGGCTTACTCTGCGTCTCGATTTGCGTCTCAACTGACGCCGGAAGTGCAATCTGTGGCGTGTCGGTGTCAATACTCGCAGCGAACGCCTTCGCTTCCTCGACGGTCGCCTGTGAATGTGCGGGCGTCTCGCCAGTGAGCACGTTCACCGGTGTCTCCGTCTCATCGGTGAACAGGACATCGTGGAAGGTGCGCGTCCCGAGGACTGCGTCGGGATCTAACTCGCAATCGTGGAATGGATCGTCGTCTGAATTCTCGGGCATCAAATCACGAGCCAACGGTGGGGCTCAGTCCTTTCTGCCCCAGACAAACCACAACTAGTCTCGATGTAGCGGAGGTAAGTCCCGAAAGAAGAGCGTCCTGCCCGCACTTCCCGCCGCAGAATCAGGCGTCGATGATTCGATCGGGCTCGATTCGTGACAACCGCATCGCGTTCCCGGTGACGCCGAGGCTCATCCCCATATCTCCGACAACGACTGCCAGCGCAACGCTGACCAGGCCCAGCGGCACGCCTAACGCGAGCAGAAGCTTCACGCCGAGGCTCGCCCAGATGTTCTGCCGGATCACGCCGTTGGCCGTATGCGACAGGTCGTACAGGTACGGGAGTTTCCCGATGTCGTCGCCCATCAACGCAATATCAGCCGTTTCGAGGGCGGTGTCGGTGCCCGCCGCGCCCATCGCGATGCCGACCTCCGCAGTGGCCAGCGCGGGGGCGTCATTGATGCCGTCGCCGACCATCGCGACCTCCCCGTACTCCGCCTGTAACTCCTCGACTGCGTCGACCTTCTCGTCGGGTAGGAGTTCGGCGCGATATTCATCGACACCGACCTGCTCGGCGATGGCGCGGGCGGTGCCCTCGTTGTCCCCGGTCAGCATCACCACGCGCTCGACGCCCAGCTCGTGCAGGCGTTCGACAGCCCGCTTCGAGGCCGGGCGCACCTCGTCGGCGATGGCGATTGCACCCAGCAGTTCCGACTCCGTCCCGACGATAACGACAGTCTTGCCCTCCCGCTCCAGCGCGGAGAGGGCATCCTCGGCGAACGCCCCGTTCTCGCCCTCGGTCGCCTCTTCCGTCATAACGCCGCCGTCCGTCTCGCGGCGTGCCCGAGCGAGGTCGAAGCCCAGTTCCTCGAAGAGCGCGGGCTTGCCCGCATAGTACGTCTCGCCGCCGATCTCGCCGCGGATGCCCTTCCCAGTGAGGCTCTCGAAACCCGTCGGGTCGGGCAGGTTGCCCACGCCCGCCTCCTCAGCACGGGCGAGAATCGCCGTAGCAATGGGATGCTCACTGCGCTGCTCCAGCCCAGCGGCGCGACGGAGCAGATCGTCCTCCGTAGTGTCACCCACCGGAACGACGTCGGTGACGGCGAGTTCGCCCTTGGTGAGCGTCCCGGTCTTGTCGACGGCGACGGCGTCGACCTCGCCCATCGCTTCCAGGTAATTTCCGCCCTTGATCAGGACGCCGTTCTTCGCGGCGCTCGTGATGCCCGACACCACCGAGACGGGTGTGGAGATGACGAACGCACACGGGCAGGCGATCACCAGCAGCGTGAGCCCACGGATGAACCACGTCTGCCAGTCGCCCGCGAAGGTGAACCCGTAACCGGCTAGGTCCACCGCCACCGGATCAGCGATAACCAGCGGCGGGATAGCGGCGGTCAGGATTGCCAGCACGACGACGAGGGGTGTGTAGTAGCCGGAGAAGCTGTCGACGAACTGCTCAGACTCGGTCTTCTTCGCCTGTGCGCCCTGTACCATTTCGATAATACGCGAGAGCGTCGAATCGCCAGCGGTCGAGGTGACCTCTACCTCGAGGTACCCCTCTTCGTTGATCGCGCCGGCGTACACCTCGTCGCCGGTGGTCTTGTCGACGGGGACGCTCTCGCCCGTGATCGGCGACTGGTCGACTGCACTCTCGCCTTCGATGACCGTCCCGTCGAGCGGAATCTTGTCGCCAGGGCGGACGACGACGGTCTCGCCAACGTCGACCTCCTCGACGGAAACGGTCACTTCCTCACCATCGCGACGGACGGTCGCCTCGTCGGGCGAGAGTTCCATCAGCTCGCGCAGAGAATCCCGTGCCCTGTCCATCGCATAGTCCTCGAGCAGTTCGGCGATGCTGAACAGGACGGCCAGCGTCGCGGCCTCGACGAAGTAGCCGATGCCGGTTGCGGCGATGATCGCTGTCCCCATCAGGAGGTCGATGTCGAGGCTTCGGTTCTTCGCGGAGTAGTACCCGCTGCGGACGACCGGGATGCCACTGGCCGCGACGGCACCGAGGAACAGGACATCTGCGATGTGTAGCGGGTAGTCGAGGATGCTCGCTATCGCGACGTTCTGGCCGGTGAGAAGGAACTCGAAGACTAGACCAAGGATGACGAACGCTGCGCCGAGCCACGTCTTCTTCGCGCGAGAACTCGTCCAGACCTCCGAAGGTGGCGCGATATCGACGCCGTCGGCAGACTCGTCGGTTTCGTCGTCTGCTCCGCCGATCACGTCATAGCCGGCGGCTTCGATCGCCGCGACGACGTCGGCTTTGGTAGTCCGGTCCGGATCGTACTTGATGGTAGCTGTCCCGGTGGTCGGCTGGAGCGTGGCCTCAACGACGCCGTCGACGCGCTGGAGGCTCTTGTCGACTTTTTGCGCACACGACGGACAGTCCATCTCGGGGACCGTGAGACGGGCAGTCAACTCCCGCTGCCCGCCGCCGTTCGGTGGTCCCGCTGTATCCACATCGGAATTCTCTGTCATCACCTCACGGTAGGAGCGGGAGTTCGATATGTCTTTGTTGGAATATTCCAACCGCGGTGTCAGTGCGATGCCAGCCGTTCTTCCGCTACCCGCTCGCCGGCGACGTGTTGCTTCGCCAAATGTTCTTCCGCCCGACGGAGCCGGTAGGTAAGTGTTGACCGAGGCACGTCGAGATGCTCGGCCAACTCGCCGACATCGACCTCGCGGGGCGACTCGTAGTAGCCGTGTTCGACGGCGGCTTGGAGGGCGGCTTCCTGCGCCGGGGGTAATCCGCTCGGTGTTTCGTCGCTTCCTCCAGCTGCTGTCGTCGTGTCCGCGGTGCGGAGCATCTCCATCTGAGCGCATTCTTCGACGGCAACCTCGAGGGAGTCGAAGAATGCCGCCACGTCGCCGTCGCCCGAGTGGATGAGTCGCCACGTGTAGTGGCGGCCCTCATGACGGGTCTCGAACAGCACGCCGTCCCCGAGATGGTCGCGGGCGATGTGGGGAACCGAGGCGCAGGTGGGGGTTCGCTCCCAGTCGGAGTAGAGGACGAGCGTGTCGTCCGTGCGGTCAAGGACGCGGGTGGTCTGGGTGGCGCCGCAGTCCTCGGTGGCGAGACAGTCGGCGTAGTAGTCGCTGTTTCGAAACGCGTCCTCGATGGCGTCGAGTGCGTCCGGAGTGCCGGTGGCATGGTCGACTCGCCAAAGTTGGTCGGCAGTCGCGTGCAACGAAAGCGAGCGGACACGGGCGTCGGGGTAGTCGGCAAGGGCATCCGCCACCCTATTGCACCCCGGCTCGTATTCGAGGGCGAAGACGAGTTCGCGCATACCCCGTCTACGGCCTCCTCCGACATAACCAATGGCACGGGACTACGTCTACTGGTGAGCATCAGATCACGTCGTTCGGGTCGTGGACCTCCTGCATTCGCTGCGCTTCGGCCGCGTATTGGTCCTGGAGATCGGGGTCATCAACCGTGCCGAGATTGCCGGGCCCCGCATCGACTGCCGCTGTCGTATCTCGAATATCGGTGAAGGACGTGAGTGCCCGCTCTTTCCGATAATACTGTTTGCCGTCGGGTGTCGCGTAGGTGAGGATGATTAGGTTCTGTTCATCATCGGAGTAGGTACGTTCGACGAGCCATACTCGCACCTCGTCATCAGCCCGATCTGACATATCCAGACGTTCGTGGGGACTCAGAAAGGGATTGGCGTTATAATCGGTCGACTGACGCAGTTTTCGACGGTGATTCACCACCAGGGATGCGCAGTTCCTGGCGCTCGCCGACCCACTCGCCGAGTTTCTGCTTGAGGTACTGCCTCGCCGTCGACGGCGTGAACACCCCCTTGTCGACCATATCGCCGACGACGTCCTTCAGCGCCCGGAACTGCCCCTTCAGATGGCCGTCGCCGACCGGCTCGCCGTCGTGCCACCGAACGGTCGCGAGCGCCCCGTTCCCGACCGTCTCACCGTTGTCGATTGTCTCTGAATCGTACTGCAGGCCGAACCACAGCGTCCGGTAGGCGGTCACCTCGAAGGTCGGTGACACCACGTAGAACGCCTCGTGGTGGAGGTAGTCGAGATGGTCAGCGATGATCTCGTCGAGGGTGAGCCCGGTGGCGCGGGGCTTCGGCTCGACGACCGTCGACGGTCGATCCTCGTCAGCGAGGTAGCCGTCGACCGCATCTGCCTCGAGGCCATCGGCCAGTTCAGCCAGCAGCTGTTTCGCCCACTTGGAGTTGGTGTCGTCGCCACCGAACGGCGACTCAGCCGAAATTCGGTGCTTGAGCTTGAGGTTCGCTGCGCCCCAATGGCTGTAGTGGAGCGTGTACTGTCCGTCTGTGCGTTCGTACGCAACGAGTGCGCGGTGGCCCATCGAGCAATCACCTCACGGGGCGACCGCTACTGGATCGCCCCGCACCCCTCTCGGGGGACGAACAACGCTACTCCTCGATTGGTTCGGGGGAACTGAGATCCGCGTAGAGGACTTCGCCGTCGCGAACGACGTACCGCTTCGCCAGCACTGGGAAGCGACACTTCGTGAACCCCGCTGTCTGGATGTCGAGTTCCTCGTCAGCTTCGAGGTGGTCGGCAAGTTCTCGCAAGAATTCGTGGGTCACGATGCCGCCCTCGTAGTCCGGGAGGCCGTTCTCCCGCGCCTCGTACACTTCGAAGTCATCGTACCCCCAGATGGTGAGTTCGCCCTTGTCGGTGACCTCCCAGTCGAGCGTCCCGAAGCAGTAGCTCTCACAGAGTTCGCGGACAGCCTGTGGATCCGATACGATCGCGCCGGTTGACGTCGTCGCAGCTTGTAGTGTCGCCATGTCTGGACTCGCGGGAAGCCCCGCACCCCTCTTGGGGGGCGATAAACCGACACTGGAAGTGCCCCTGGCGTCGACGGCGATGACGATCAGTCGTCTGTTGGGGCGTCTGGTCCGCTCCCGTCCTCTGGTCCCGTGAGTAGGCTCACTTCTTCCAGGAGGTCTCTTGCAGTCTCGACTCGCTCTCGATCCGCGTCGTCCAACCGCTCGACGTCGAGGCGGCTGAGATTGCTGAGTACACGATGCATCCAGTAGCCCTGTTCGACTTGCTGATTCATCGGTAGCGCCTCACCACTCGCCGGCGCGGATAGACACTCCACGTGACTGTCGTCGTCGCATCAGGTCGCCACCAGTGCTCGTCGCGACGCGTTGCCGCCAGGAGGTCACTCTCACACCCGTCGTCCAACATTGTGTCCGGGCTGTGGGATGCCTCGCCGGTCGGCCGTAGTTCCTCAACGTCAGAATATCGGTCGTACATCGGTTGGCCATACCTTCTGTCGGTATCGCATTTCAACGTCCGGACGCCTTCGCCCGCAAGGCATTCTTGATTATGCGAGACAGTACAAACATATATGGGAGTAGGGCGCGAACACTGTCCCAAGAGGTGCCAACCATGACCGAATCCTCGCGAGATGGGGTCCAATCGTGGACTGAGTCGATGAGCGCCCGCGACCGCATTCGGGCGGTCGCCGAGTCACTTCGCGAACCCCGCTCAGTTAACTGGATCAGCGAGCAGGCCGACGCCGCCTGGAGCACGACCAACGAGGAACTTCAGGACCTCGTCGACCAGGGCCAGTTGCGTCGCGTCGAGGCCGGCGAGACGACGCGCTACCAACCGGACTACACGCGACTGCTCTTCGAGGAGATCCGCACGCTCATCGAGGAAAATACCCGCGAGGAGCTGCGGAGTGAATTGGCCGCGATTACCGAGGAGATCGAGGAGTGGCAGGCGACCTACGACGTCGAGACGTGGAAGGAACTCGAACAGTCGCTCGCCGACGGCGACCTCACAAGTGCGGAGCTTCGGGACCGCCGCGACGTCATCGCGTTCTGGCGCGAGAACGAGGAGGATCGCCGCCTCATCAAGCACGCACTGGAACTCTACTCCGACGTCGAAGCCGCCCGCGAGCAGATGACTGACGTGGCTGACCGCGCCACGAGCTAATCCCCCTCTCTCACAGAATGATCTTTCTTGCCGGTCGCGACCACTATACACAGCGGACCCTCCTCCGCGACGTTCACGACCGATTGACGAACCAGCCAGGGTGTGAAGAGGTCCGCTATCGCCCGTCTCGACGCCGACCCCGGTACGTCATCGCGGATGTCGATCCGACGACGTTCCTGAGTGACTCTTACGACGCGGCGACAGCACGACTGGAGATTCGTTTCTGGTACTCCGCCGGCGTTGACCACGAATACTATCGCATAAACTGGGTCGAACCGGACCGCAATCTGATGCTCGGCTTCCACCAAGACGCCGACCATCCGGATCTTGGGCCCTGTCATATCCAACTCAATCACGAAGACACGCCGGTTGATCGGCACGAGGCGACGTTTCTCGATGCGCATCCACTCGCCGTTCTCGATGACCG
Source organism: Haloarcula japonica DSM 6131 (assembly GCF_000336635.1). Classification (GTDB taxonomy): domain Archaea; phylum Halobacteriota; class Halobacteria; order Halobacteriales; family Haloarculaceae; genus Haloarcula; species Haloarcula japonica. Next base: position 32,970 of record NZ_AOLY01000042.1, read on the forward strand.
ACTACAGCAGTTGCCGGCGGCGTTAGATGCGATTCACTGGAAGAATGGAGCGCCATCGCTCCCTACCTGGCCCGTCTAGACAGCGAGTTCATCGAGCCTCTGGTGATGTGTCCGTGCCGCGGTCGGCGTGACGTTTCCGGACTTGACGATGTTACGGTTCGTTACTCACTCCCCCCGTTCCCGCCCCGATTTGTGGAGGCAAGCCGCTGCGAACCCTGCTGAATGAACGCCCGCCGTGACTGATGTCGGACTCGAGGGTACTCACCGTGTTAACCAACAGAAGCCATCTCTATCAGAGACTGTTGGTTAATCGGCGAGATTCCTCCTGCCCTATTCGGGAGCAGGCCCGTAGCGACCTGTGCTACACACCTGGCACTCCCAGATTGGTTGGCCCGTCCAGGTCTCGTCAGGGAGCGACTCGCGTGTCCTGAATCGATGTTCTGTTTCTCTCGTACAGTGCTGGCACTCCAGGGCTGTCACGGTCGGGATTTCGGCTCCGGTACTGGTGGATTCCGTTTCGTGGGGTACTGTTTCAACAGCGATTGCTGAGACGATCCAGAGCTGATCGCTGTCGTCGAGCGTGTGCTCGAGGGACGACTCATCACGAATTCCCTGGCTACGCTCGTCATAGACGCGTGGAATCTCCTTCTGAGGGCGATTGTTCCTCCCAACTTCTTCCCCTGTCCGCTCACGGGCCGCTGATAGCAACGCGTCGCCAGCCGCTGCGGTCACCTCGGCAGCAGCGGAGAGCGTAGGCCAGCGCTCGGTTAGCTGGGGTGCGGGCTCGTCGTCGAGATCGTAGATGAGCGTACAGTCGTCGATCGGCTCGTCGCGACCCGACGTAAGAAGTGTCGCTGCAGCTGCCCCATTCGCGACAGCACCATAGAACGTCTCGGATTCGACGAGGAAGTGGATCACACCACGGAATGATTGCTCGGAACTCGCAGCATCCGACGCTGAGGCGACGTCGAGTTCATGTTCGAGACAGAACCGGCATTTTCGTTGCGACGCCGGGATCGATGCGTCACAGGGGACACAGGCTCGGTCTGTGTCGGTTGCTCCGTCCGGATACCCTCCCGAATACGAGGCTTCACGCTGGCGGCTTAGCTGGCCGTCTGCTGGCTGATCCAGCGCTGGGTCCGGCGCCAGAGCGCCCTCCCCGACTGGTTGGAAGGCGTCTCGGTCTGAGTTGCGGTTAGTCATCGATTCGCTCCGCGTTTCCCCCGGTTTGGTATTTAAACTCAAGGGTGAGCAAACGCGGGGTCGGATTCGGCGACGACGGGATACATCTACTCGCTTGAGACGGAGTCAGTCCCGGAGCTCAGCGACCGCTCGACCGACCTCGCGAACGTGCTGGCTACGCTCGATATCGAGCTCTGCAGATAGATGATCGCAGTCTCTTCGAGGTCCATATCGCTTGAGAAACTCTTCGTCTGTATGCGGGTACTCCTCTACCGGGGGTGTCTCAGACCGCCTGGAGTTCGTCCCGCCGGCTTCGGAGCGTCACGACTGACACCTCCGCTGTCGATGCGACGGTAGATTTGGTAATCAACGCGCCCTGCTCTTGGGCGGCCAGATAGACGCAGGCGGCCGCGACGCCCGATGGCTGACAGCCGTTCGTGAGGGCTGTCCCCTCGGCGCGTTCTGCGAGTTCGTTCGCACGTCGGCGAATGTCGTGGTCTAACTCCAGCTCCGAGATCAGGCGCGGAATGAACGATGTCGGGCGCATTGGTGGTGTCGGGAGCTCTAATTCGCGATTCAGTGTTCGGTAGGCGTTGGTCACACGCGTGGACTCGACTCGGGCGGCGTCGACGACATCCCCGATGAGAAGCGGGTGTTGGTTACACCGGCAGGTACCGTAGATACTCGCTGCGCCGATGGCTTCGATGGATCTGCCACGAAGCAGATCCTCGCTCTGGGCGCTGCGGAAGAGCTGACACGCCTGGTCACGGACCGAATCGGAGAGTTCCAGGGCACTCGCCAACCGACGCACTTCGCCCAGTCCGTGGGCGAGATTCCGTTCNGGAAGAGCTGACACGCCTGGTCACGGACCGAATCGGAGAGTTCCAGGGCACTCGCCAACCGACGCACTTCGCCCAGTCCGTGGGCGAGATTCCGTTCCGCTTTGGACCGCCAGCGACCACGGGTCTGCTCACGTCGCATCCGGGCCAGCTGCCGGCGTTTCTGACCAGAGAGTTCGTTCCCGTGTGCGTCGGTTCCGTGGCCGATCTCGGTCGAGATGCCTCGATCGTGACGGGCTGTAGTGAGTGGTGCGCCTGTTCGCTCGCGCTCGTCTGCATCGTACGCCCGCCACTCCGGCCCGTGATCGATACGTTGTTCCTCGATAACAAGTCCACAGTCCTCGCAGATCGTTTCGACCGCATTCGTAGTGACCCGGCCGTCACACTCTGGACACTGGGTAGCGCTCGACTCTGTTTGGACGTCTTCGTCGAAGCCAGTTTCGTAGATGTCTCTGGTAGTCATCGTTCTCACCATGTTCAGGAACTCGCCAGTACAGCGAATCCTTCACCCATTATGGGTGGAATAAACCTCTACAAGACGGTTCAGATATCTCGGAACCGATGGCGTACAGCGACCGAGTCTGATTCTTATACCAATGAACTGGCTATGCAGGAACTGGGGCGGCACTCAAGGCCACAACAGGGGACCGAATACATATTTATCTAAGGTGAGAGGGGGAGCATATGAGTGATTCACATCTTCGGCGTCTCCATGAACTCAACCGTGAATATCCGGCGGTTGATCGGTCGACATTATATCGCGAATACCACCTTCAGCGCTTCGATATGCTTAATTCAGAGGATGCAATTCCACAGCTCTTGTTCCATATTGTTCCTGAAAGTGCTCTTGATGGATCGCGTCTTGTCGATATCACAGAACTTGAGGAACTGCCTGTTCCCGCGACGTGTCGACCATCGTTTCGGCCCGATAGACTGTTTGAACACGCGGATCCGACATGGAACCATATTGTCGCTCGCTACGAGAATCGAAAAGACCTGAGTTCAGTGGCAACTCTGTATGATACTGGCATATATGAGGCCCGGGGGAGCGGGCTCTGCTATCCAACCGGTCATTCATACGACTGTGACTATGCAGTCAGTTCACAGGATCTTGAATTAAGTCTCGTCACCGTCCTCCAGTTCTATCGTGACGTCCTTCCTGATGAACACAGCGAGAAGGTGTATGCAATCCTCAGTGGGACAAATCTCACGAACGCGACAATAGACCAACATCGGCAGGTTGACCGGGTTGAAGCATTTCCTGAACCTAACCGCACCTCGCGCCTCACACCTCTCAGTCTGTCCGATGAAGACGGTATCCGTGACCAACTCACACCGCTTTTCCGACCATTATCAAACTCTCAGTTCGGATATCATCCCGGTTTCTATTACGATGATGAAGGTGCGTGGGAATTGGATGAACATCTAGAGTAGCGTTGTTACTGGCTTTGCATCCGGTCCAGCTCATTCTGGATTAGATCGGATGGCGGCTCGTAGAAATCAAAGATCTGGTATAGCGGTTGGGTCAAGGTCTCAACCACTTCCGGTAGAGCGTCTTCAAAATCTTGAACAGTGAAGCGTTGACTGGCCGTAACTGTCGCTTGATGTGATTCTCTTTCAATCGGAGGGAAAAGTCCACGGCGATTTTCAATTGAGCCCAGTGTTCGTCCCTCTAGTCCCGTCCATCGGGCTTGCACGGTGACCGACGTGTTTTCCTCACCGAGTTCTCGCCCCAACCGCTTCGCATGTAGCAAGCATTCACCGACTCGCCAGATTGGGAGAATATAATCCAAAACTGTACCTGGCTCAAGTTCATCTTTGCTGTCTTCCTGATAGCCACGAAGCAAGAACAGCATCCCGTCTGGGGATGCACGCCAGTAGTCTGCGTGCGCTGGGTCATCGAATGTTCCGCCGGTATACCACCCTTCGATTGTCTCATCGCGGGGATGTACCTGATCCTCGCTGATCAGCCACGCCGGCCACCCCGTTTCATGACCTTTCACCTCCCGTAGTAGATCTAAGAACTCAGAGAGAGATGGCTGATCAAACTCAGAATCCAGACTGTAAGCAAATGACCAGTACCCGTGACGATAGGGTGAATTATCCATATTTCCGTACTCGTCCATCACGTTGGCTTCCCAGTCTTCCCGCATAGCCTCAGTCCACGAAGCAAGCTGATCCAGCGGATCAATCTCTTCTTCACTTGCTCCTTTTTCGAACCCCGTCAGTACGGTTCGCATTCGATCTAACAGATCATCACGTGAGGCAGTGACACACCGCCGAATCAATTCGTCCCACTCACGTCCTGTCTTCGGTGCTGCACTTTCTGGCCCTGGCCGCCTAATATAATATGTGTTGTAGGTAACGTGTTGGTCTTCAGGGCCAGCACTGTCTGATCGAATCGGCACCCGATGGTCTCCCGGTACATCGATAATTGGAAAGACTTCACCAGATTCTGGATGTTCAATATGGTATACTTCACAGTGAAACTGGGGCTCAGCAAACTTCTCAACGATCCCATTAATCGTATCTTGATCGTAGTGGTCAATCGGATGTGGTCGAGATGGATCCGGTTCCCATGATTCACCGACCTCCTCATATCCAATCAAAATCTGACCCCCACCAGAATTCGCTAATGCGAGCATCGCTTTTGCTACGTTTGCCTTGTCCACATTATCAGACAGATCAAGCCAGCTTTTGATTTCACGATGGACCTCTTCTCGTGGATTACGCAATAGATCCTGCCACCGCTGATCCACGTCTCCCGATTTAACCATATTCCCTCTATGTTTCTAGTCAGCCTAAAAACCTCTCTAGGCGGTAGTTGCTTTTTATTTCGGACGGATACACGCGGTTAGCGAATTCCCGAATTCTGACATACATCTCAGCTCGGTTCTTGAGGTTGTGGCTGCGCGCGCAGCGACCAGCGGGAGCGAGCACGGAGCGGTGGGTGGGGCGGTGGGGCCTGGGCCGGTCCGGCACTCACGAAAAAAGAAAGGGCGTTGCCCCTACTCCTCCCACCAGCGGCGGTCGCGTTCTGGGAAGACGATCATACTGTCGTAGGTCACGGCGAGTGAACATCGTCCCTCGTACCAGTTCTTCTTAACCGCCCGCATTCGGACGGTGTCCCCTTCTTGGACGAAGGCAGGCTCCGATTTTCGCCACGAGGTGAACTTGATTTTCCCGGTGTCGTCCGCGACCAAGCCCACTTGAGCGATCTTCCGGCTGGAAGCATCCCAGAGCTGAACGACTTCTCCTTCGATGCTCACCTCATCCGTCTGCACGTCCGGGACGTCCTCGATCGGGCAGATGGCGCCGGGGGCCGCCTTGAGTGCATCCATCGTGTCGAACACTGCTTTGGTGATGTCTTGCCCCTTGGCGACCCGCTTTGCGAGCGCCCGCGAGACGGCCGCCCGACTGTGACCGGTGCGAAGCCGCTGTGCCATCCGGTCTGCTTCCTGGTTCACCTTCGCCAGCTCCATCCGGGAGAGACGCTCTCGCGGATCCGTCCGGTCCGGGGTGCGTTCCGCCCGCTTACGCTGTCGCCGTTCGGTGACGACCTTGCGAGTTCGCTTCGCCCGCCCGTCTTGGGTGCCGAGTTCCGCCTGGGCGCTGATGTGGTCCAGTTCGGCCTCCCGGGCGCGAATCTTCTCTTCCTGCGCGAGGGGCAGGTGCGAGAAGTCCTGGACGATGCCGTCTGGGTGGTTGGAATCCACCTTCGCCTGCTTTTCCTGCTGAACCGTCGCTCGGAACTCCGGTTTGTCGTCGACGACCTTGAAGCCGTCCTCGTCGACGCCGGCGTCTTCGGTTCGTTCGAATGCCTGTTCATCCACCGTAACGACCTTGCGACTCGAGTTGTTACTTGACATTGGTATCCTCCAGATACCACTGAAGGCGCTCGTGCGCCGCCACCGCGATGCCCCTAACATCGCGGTTTTCCGACGACGTCGACGACCGATAGCACCGACTGCGCGCTCTCGCTCGCGCCTTCGCGAGCGCCCTACCGGGCGCGAGCGAGAGCGCGCCCGAGTGCGGCGACCCCAACCAGCACCGCGCGCCGACCCGCCCGGAGCGAGCGGCCAGCGGAGAAAGCGTGGGGGGTGAGCAGCCACGCCGCGCAACCCCCCGCGCTTTCCCGCTGGCGCCGAGGGCACATTCACTTTAGCCCGGCAGCCCGCCCGCTACCGCAGGCAGGCAGCCCGGAATGGTCGGTCGCGAGCGACGCGGAGGGCGGCAGCGGCGAGCGGGGCGGGCCGGTACGGACACACCTGTCCACCCGGCTGCGCCGCTCGGATGGTCATTCACCGTCCTGGCGGACTCAGAAAGGGCGAGGCCGCCTCGGTCGTCCCCCGACCCCGCAAGCACCGCAGGGACGAGGAGCGCAGCGGTGGTCGCGGGATGCCGAGCGGCCGAGGGCTTTCAGGGAGTGTCGCTGTCGACGAATTCGATCGCGCTACTAATCCGGTGCCCCGGCTGGCTCGTCGAGAAGGACATCGACGCCGTCGTGGGTGACGGCGAGTTGGATCCCCTCCACGGTGAACCGGACTTCCACGTCCCCGGCTGAGGATGCGAGAAGCTGCTCGAGTGCCTCGACGTCAACAGCGTCGTGGAGCTGATACGAGTCGGTGGGGAGCCCGTGGGCTTCCAGTGTCTCGACGATTTCAACGAGTAGATCGGGGGATGGATCTGAGTCTCTCGGGGTGGAGGGTGCCATTATGGCCTCGACGGGTAGATAGGACGAACAGGAGTTAAAAATGGGGGCTCGACGGCCTGTCGCTGCGGCCTTTCAACCGGTCCCTCAGTGGTCGTCCTGTGCGTTTAGCTCCTCGAGAAACCAGCTGGCTGCGGTTCCGATCCGAACGCCGTCGACGTTGCGCATCTCAAGGCCGTTCGTGGCGGTCCGGAACGGCTCGTCGTCGACGAGGATGCGGTTGATGACTGTCCGGACCGACTCCGTTCCGTATCTGTCGACGAGAGCCGCGACCGCCGTATCGAAATGTGCATCCTCGTGCTCGGTTCGCGGGTTCTGCGCCCGGTAGATCACGAGGTCAACCACATCGTCGACCGATGCGTGCTCGGGATTCCCGGTTTGCTCACGAACATTATAGTTGGCCTCTGTATCAGGCATTGCGAGTCACTCCGCCGCGTCGTCCGTATCGGTCGTCGCCGAGTCGGTTTCTCGTTGCTCACGGATTGCAGCCAGCGTCTCCTCAAGCGTACCCACACAGCCGATCGCTGCGAGCTCATCGGCAATCTCGTCGATGAGTGCGGCTCGCTCGACGGCAGTCTCGTCGCCGGCGGTCCTGTCGATCGATGCGACGCGAAGCGCCCGCGTTTCGTGCCAGCCACAGTCCCAACAATCGCGGGTCACCTCGATCTGCTCGTCCTCTTCCGCTGCGAGGACGGCGTCGGACAGCGACGTCGACAGGGGCCGGTCTGGTCCGACCTCGAGGGTGACGGGGGACCCGCACGCGGGGCAGTCCATAGTCATCCCGAGGAGCGCCCGTCTGTTGAAGATAGCGGAGCAACGAGACAGCGACACAACCAGCGCTGCTGAGTTCGCGGGGTGGGACAGCTACGGACAACTGTGACCCTCCCGCAGTGGTCGCCGTACCACTCGCGTCGACGACCGCTCGGCGGGTCAGTCAGAGACGATGTGTGCCTCGAGGTCGCGTGTCCAGTACGTTGCTGGCCCGCCTGGACTACACCGCGCACAGACCTGTATCGGGCCTTCGAGATGGCCGAGTTCGATTCGAAACCGTGTGAGCGCTGCGAGCGCGTTGACGACGAGGCCACAGCTGTCACAGGCGTAGTGATCACGATCATCGGGATCCGGCGTCTCTTGGATCGCACAGTCGACGCAAATCGGGTGGTTGACCCGCTCTTCCTTCCCCCACGTGTAGGCGATCCCAGTCTCTATCCCGGATGGAGCCTCGCAGAAGGCACAGCCGGCCAGCGTCTGCTGCATCACCCATCACCCTCGCCGGCGTCCCGGGCGGCCGTCCAGCCTGTGTGGAAGACGGCGAGCTGCTGCATCGATTCGAACGCTGTGTTGCTGGGCTCGTGAACGAGGAGCCGCTGGTCGACGACCGGTGTGACTGTCCCGGCATCGAGTAGCTCTCGAACCAGCTGGCGGGCCGTCTCGTCGTCAAGATCCGCCGTCGATGGTGACCGCGCATCCCGATCCTGAGCGAGCAATTCCGCTTCGAACCGTTCGTGATCGTCTGCCGTATCGTCGTATCTATCCGGACCAGACATACAAATCAGGGGCAGCACAGGAACCGCCCCGCACCCACTCGGGGGCACAATAAACAGTCGCCACAGTCACCATTCTCAGTCACGATGTCGATCTGCTCCTTCACCCTCCACGCCCCACGCCATCGTCCGGGTGGCAGCCTACTCTCGCTTGGCCAGCGGCCTGGCATCTCGGCCCTGGTGGCCGCGAACATAACTTTGGGCCGCCACCCCCACCACATATCGGTTGATTTTCCTGCTGTCTAGTGGCACAATTCGCCTCCAAATCGCAAGACAGCAATACCTGACACCAGATTTCGGGGGCTGTCCGGGAACTCCCTCGTCGGTGAGTCTGGTGTCTAGTGCTGCCGTCCTACGATTTGTTGACTCAGCACGACTCTCAGCATACCTGGTGTCTAGGGGAGGTCGTCGCTGGTGTCAGGTTAACTGTTCGGACGATTTAACCGAAATGGCCCTGTCGAACTCTGAAGAAAGTGAAAGAAATTCTGGTGACAAACGCTTTTCACCCTCTTTTATATACTGTATAGTATGTCTGAAAATGAGAAAAGCTTCTTCGAGTATACCGAGTTTTATTCTGACTCAGAGACTCAGGATCCCGAAGAGGTTATTCAGGATCGTCAAGACCCGGAGATAGCGTACGCTCACATATGTAAAATCGCAGGGACAATCAACGCAGGGTTGGATGCGGTACCTGAGGACCAGCGGGATACTGTAAAGGTGTACTCGGTCGTGGATCTTTTCCGAGCAACGATGCAGTATATCGAGGAGTTTGGATCCTATTTCAGATATCTCATTTTGAATAAGGAATCCTATATTAATGAGATTATCCGGACTTCAAGCGGAGATATACGGCCACTCTTTGAGGCTATTCTGGAGGAGGAACTTGATGGGTATCTTGATAAACGAGATGTTGAGGCTGACTCGAATGAGGTTCTGAGTTTGATCTTTGGGTATCAGGCGGTGCGAGAGGGAGCGATTAGTTTCTCAGAGGAAGAACTGGAAGATGTTCCAGTTGATGTTGGGTTGGCTGATATAGAGATTCACGAAGGTGAGGGTGAGGATATCCCTGAGTCGATGGAGATGGAGTTGTTAGTCGAGGATTCGATTGAGAATCTGAGAAATAAACTCAAGAATATTGCTGTCTTCTATTTGAATTTCCGAGAGGCGTACAACGCCGTTAAACACGGCAATCGGGTTACGGTTGGTGACAGTACTGGGTTTGAGCTCGGGAATGACGAGTTACTCGATGATCGAATTGTTCTCGATGATGAAGTCATTCAGTTCCTGTGTAAGTACTCTGCTGATTCACAGGATGGTGAGCCGTATCTGCTGACTATTCCTCGATCGATTCTGGAAGAGAAGACTCTGAATGTCGTCGAAGATGTGTATACTCTCTATACCCAGGCATATGATGTGGCGACTTTAGATGAGGGTGAAGAGATTAATCTCAGCTTCTGGAAGTCCACCGGTGGTGGTGGCCAGGATGAGAATGATTTGATACATATCGCTAATCCTGATTCTCGGATTCTATTGCCGAGAAATGTAATGCCGGATGTAATTGAGGATTTGCAGGTTCCAGAAAAGTCAACAGTAGAGTGGATCGGTAATTGGTCTCTTGCCGGCGACACGCTGGAGTTTGAGGTAGAGTTTGGTTCGGAGCCTACACCTGAGCATCCAATCCACGTTGAGATTAATTGGGAGAAGACTGCCGATGATATCCACGAATTCGGAGAAGGCCAGTTCAATTTTAATGTTGATCCTGATGATCTGAGTGTTGAGCAATACTTTGAGATGCTCAAAATCCAGGATAAGGATGATATCCGGAGGGTAGAATTTGAATTCCCAGATTCGGATAAGACGTATCAGCAGCGGCTTGAGGAGCCTTTCGAAGGTATCGATTTACCTGAGCCCGAGGATCGTGATATCCTCGAGTTTGTGAAACGTGTGGGGTTGGCGACGGATACTCGGATTCCTCTTCCGGAGTTTATCACGGAGAAGCATCGGGAGGTGTACGATGACTACAAGGATTCCGATTTGGACTCTGATACAGCAGAGGAGATTCTTTCTGAGCTTCAGGAGCGAGGTGAAAAGGTTCGGCGGTCATTAGTGGGTGTTGCTGTCTGGGAGGGGGATTTCTCGGATGTAGATGTTGATGAGGATGAGCCGGCACACGCTGAGGATTTAGGCGAGCTCCGTGCTATAATGGGTTTGAGCGAATCTCAGGATGCGGATGATATGGAACGTTTTCCTGGGGAAGTACGCTGGACACACCCTGAGTCGACGAAGTATACACCTGATGAGTTACTTGATAAGCTGCGAGAAGGGTATGGGGAGACGGTCGGTGAGCTCCAGCGTTCGGAGGTTGATAGGGAGGAGGCTGAATCGGAGTTTAGTCATCGGATTCGTTTCGGGCACGAGACTATGTGGGGAACCTTTGATAAGCACGTTATCGATATCTTCCCAGTGTCTGAGGGGGCGTTTGATAGAGAGGATTCGCCGGAGACGTGACTGTTGAGGTAGTTTAAGATTTGATGCTGAGTGAGTGAGATGTCTACCGATTGGATGAAATGAACCTTCTCGCCCTGTCAAGTGGGGATCGATTCTCGTCCTGGTTTCCCTGATTTGGCTCTTGCTCGAACTCACGTTCTTCGAGAGCAGCCTCTAGCCGATCACGTTCAGAGCGGACGGTAGCGAGCTCCGATTGGAGATGGTTGACCTTTGTTTCCAGCCCCTCGATTTGCTCCGATTTCTCCTCCAGTTCAGATTCGAGACGCTTGATTTTCGCTGTCAACAGACGGTTCTTTTCGCGAAGGTGAGCCCGGTCCAAGTCACCAGGTCGATCGTCACTCGTAGGAGATTCGGGGGGTGACTTCGATTCATCGTCAGCTGCGTTCTCCTCGGGCGTGACCCGCTCGCGCCCGTGGTTCAGGTCCGTGTCTTCGATGGCTTCTAGCGTCTCGTTGTAGGTTTCGTACCCGGGGAATCCCTCGTAGGTTCCTTCCTCGCCCTCACGATCGACGAACGCATTCTCCGGACAAATCTCGAGCGCGACAGCCGCTTTCCGAACGGCCCAGAACGGCATCTGGTCGTAGGTCCCGCCGTCGACGCGGTCCGATCCGGCCTCTGGAACCCACACCGGAATGTCGTAGCCGGCGCTCCGCAGTTCGTCGACGGCAGCCCAGTAGTCCTCCCCGTCGAGGTCCGCATCGGCGGCGGAGATAATCCCCGTCGCGAGCGCCATCAGCTTCGCCGGCCCGCCCCCGGCGTTAACCTTCGAATCGCCGAAGGTATTGGCCTGCTCGTCGACGAAACAGGATTGCCCGCTCTCACTGTGGCGCCAGCACGGGTCGAAC
>NZ_AOLY01000042.1:44607-391358 GCF_000336635.1 Haloarcula japonica DSM 6131
CGGAATACTTCTGGAATGAACGAGGAAGCCACAAAATTTTCGAAGGTAAGATAGGTTCTGACTTGACTTCCTCTGAGGGTCATATTTACGACCATGGTATTGAAGGATGGAACAAGGATATCTATTTCAATCCAGCCGAACAAGACACTGATACTAAGATCCAGTCAGGAATGAAAGTCAGCTTTGAGCTTGGTTTCTCTCCTAGAGGCCCTATCGGATGGGATTTAAGTATAACGGAGTCTTACTAAATTTCTGTTCATATAATCAAAATATAATCATTTGTGGATTTTTGATTGAAATATTGTAGCTTCACTAAACTGGGGTAGTTATTCACACCTATACTGCTGAATACGCTCTGGTAGCCCGACCTTCCCACAGACGGGACATTCCCGCAGTGGTGTCGGCGGCAGGTCGTCCCAGGCGTCCAGTGCGGCCGCTAACTGTGCTTCCACGATTGGCGAGTCGGTCGTCGGCGGGCTTCGCGGAGGTGAATAGAAGCCGCTCCCGGACCGTGAGTGTCGTCTCTTCGGTCATAGTGAGACGGGATCGCTGGTGGCCCCGCCACCCATCGCCGGGGGCGAGCAACACCACCCTGAGCGGTTAGCGAATATCCGGCTGGAGCGGAGCGAACTCCTCCCACATCGTATGGTGGCGCTGACAGAGCGTAATCAGGTTTTCAATCCGGTTCGACCGTTCGTAATCCAGTACTCCATCGGCATCGATGAATGCGCCAAGCGGCGTAATGTGGTGGACGTTCAGGTCACGGTCCCAGCGTTCGCGGTGAGTATCGCGATCAATCGGACAGCCCGGCATCTGGCACTCGAAGCCGTCCCGTTCCAGTGCTCGTTTGCGCTGTCGGTACCAATTTGGCCCATATGAGATGTCCCCGTAGCCGCCCTTCCAAGTGGGGTGATCTGGGCCGCTCGGATGGCCGCGATATTCCATCCCGGCTGCCTCCACAGCCCGCTTCCATGATCCATATCGTCGGATGTACGGGTAGATCGTGATCTCCCCGTGTTCTCTCATATCCACAGTTGAGGGGACATACCCCAGTTCATCGCGGAGCCGAGTGAGCTCCGTCAGTAACTCTTCGTCCGGGATATTTCGCCGCGAATGTGGGTCAAAACCTGCCTCCTGAAGTGCAGCGTTCCAACTACCGAATCGCCGCTGGGCGACTTTCGTTGCGTACTCTCCTTGTTCATCCATTTCGTAGGCGGTCGGTGGCCGCCCAAGGTCCTCTTCGAGAGTCTGAATCGCTGAGATTACTTCTTTCGGTGTAATCTTGGCCGATTTCGTTGTCGATAGCTCTGCAGCGTCGAGTCCGATATTCCACGATCCGAATCGCCGTTTCACCACAGCTGGAGATACTTCCCCATATGCCTTCATTTCCGATACTGATGGAGAGTGACCGAGCATCTCGGCCACGCGCTGTAACTCGTCGATTACCTCCGTTTCTGAGTAGGAATGATCGAGTGGTTCAAGCCCAGCTTCCCGCAGTCCCTCTCGCCAACTCCCGAGCGTTGATTGGACGGCACCAGCTGTGAACTCTGTCTCTTCCTCAATCTCGGGTTGCATCGGCGTTCGGCCTTTTTGTTCGGCGACGCGTCTGAGCTCCTCAATGATGTGGTCCGGTGTGATTGACCGCTTGTGGCCTGCTATGTGGGCAGCAATCTCGACGTTCGTTTCGAACGATTCGCCGCAGATGTCGCACGTGTAATCTCCTTCGACTTTCATGCGTAGCTCCGAGCGTTGGGCACGCCCGCACCCCTCGTGGGGTCGGACAAACACGCCCGGTCGCGCACCGTTTCCCCCGGTTTCAGGGATAAATCTCAGACCGGGTTTCGAGGTCGTGGCTGCGCGCGCAGCGAAGCCCTCGTGAGCACCGCGAACGAGGGCACGTGAGACGAGCAACAGCGAGTCTCACGGAGCGAGCACGGAGCGGAGGGTGGGGTGGCGGGGTCTGGGTCGGTCCGGCACATGGCAAAAAAAGAGGCTGCTCCAACCGGCTATTCGTCCCACCAGCGGCCGCGCTCCGGGAAATGAAGGGTTGACCAGCCAGTGACGGCCAGTGAGATGCGTCCGTCGTACCAATTTTTCGCTGCTCCGTGGATGCGCACCTGTTCACCTTCTTCGATCCAGGGGGCATTCGATTTCTCCCAGATCGTCACCTTCGTTTTCCCGCTTTCGTCTGCGATCAGCCCAACTTGAGCGATGGCTGGCGAGTCACTATCCCAGAGCACCTCGATTCGACCTTCGACACTCACTTCTTTGCGATCGACGTCCTCGAGGGCGTCGATGGGCACGGTGCCCCCCGGGGCCGTCTGCAACTCCTCGAACACCCGCACGACCGCACTCGTTATGTCCGTGCCGTCGACGACCGCTTCGGCTAGGCGTCGACTGACCGCCGCCCGCGACCAGCCATCCACCCGCGTCGCGAGTCGGTCTGCCTCCGTGTTCACTGTCGCCAGTTCATCCTGGGAGAGCTCCACTCGGGGATCATCCCGTTCGGGGTCGGCCATCGGGTCCACGCTCGCGGCACGCGTCTGGAACGTCCGCCGGCGCTGCTTGCTCCCTTGCGCGGCGACCTCCCGCGTGCGCTGTTCCCGACCCTCCTGCGTTCCCAGCTCGGCCTAGGCACTGATGCGCTCCAGTTCGGCTTCCCGCGCCCGAATGCGCTCCTCCTGTTCGAGGGTGACGCCGTGAATCCGGTCCTCGCTCGTGTCCGCGATCCCGTCCGGGTGGTTCGCATCCACCTTCGCTTGGGTCTCCTGTTCGACCGCCGCCTCGAACTCCGGGGTCTCGTCGACGACCGGGAAGCCGTCTTCATCGACCGCCTGACTGCCCGCTTTCTCGAATGCCTGTTCATCGACCGTAACGACCTTTCCGCTAGCGTTGTTACTATACATTGGAATCTCACCAGATTCCGAAGGCGCTCACGCGCCGACTCCGCGATGCTACCACATCGCGGTTTTCCGACGACAACGACCGACAGAACCACCTGCGCGCTCTCGCTCGCGCCTTCGCGAGCGCCCTGTGGGCGCGAGCGAGAGCGCGCCTCAGGGAGGCCATCCAACCAGCACCGCGCGCCGACCCGCCCGGAGCGAGCGGCCAGCGGGATATGCCCGTTCGTGTCCGGCCCGATGTGCGGGTCCGTGTCCAGGGCGACTGTCGCCGAGAACGCGCGCCGCTATGTGGCGCGCGACAGCGCAGGCGGCACAAAGCGCTGGAACGCGAAAGCCCGCAAGGGGCGCAACCGACGGGGATACCCGCTGGCGTCGAGGGCACATACACTTTAGCCCGGCAGTCCGCCCGCTACTGCAGGCAGACCGCCCGGAATGGTCGGTCGCGAGCGACGCGGAGGGCGGAACGCGGCGAGCGGTGCGAGCCGATGAGAATCACACCAGCCAGCCGAGAAACCTACTGCTGGCTGAATACGCCGCCGCTGAGTCGTTCGGTCACGTGCCGAATACAGGCGGCTACAGGACGCCAAAGAAGAGCAGTACTGAAAGCGCAATCAGCTTGAAAGGCGAGCGACCAGCGGATCGACATCCACTCCGGAACCCCGGAGCGTCCGCTCGCTGGTGTCACAGCGACACCACGGCGGCACCTTGCGGGTCTGTGCGCTATTCGTTGGAAGCCACCGCGTTCCCCTCAATGGGGTACCACTGGTGGTCGTCCCACTGGAACCGCACGGGCCGTGCCGTCGGCCTGACCGCAGTATTCGTCGCCTGTTCGAGCAGCGTCCGTGAGGCGACGAGGTCGGCGTGCCCCTCGAAGCCGCACGGACACCTCAGCGTCTCACGATGCCGGCGCGTCTGCTCGCGTTCGCCGCACTCCGGACACGTCTGAGAGGTCCACGCTTCGGAGGTTGCTGCCACGTCGATCCCGTACTCCTCGCAGACGTTTGCGAGCTGGTCAAGACACTGACGGTGTGCCCAGAACGTACGGGCTTTGAGGTTCGCCTCGACCGACCAGTACTCGCCGAGGACGCCGGTGAGATCGCCGTGATAGATGGTTTCGACGCCGTCGTCGTAGAGTCGCTGGACCAGATCACGAAGGAGCGCGTTCACGGCGTGGTCCCACCGGCGGGAGCGCTTCCGATAGAGCCGCTGGATTCGCGTGCTGGTCTGCTGTCCCGCCGGGAGCTTCGCCTTGGCGTCGGCGATGCGCTCGGTCGTCTCACGGAACTGCCGGAACGGCTTCTGACCGCTGTAGTAGTACTGGTCGTCGGCCGTCGTCGTACACGCGACGAGGACGTTCGCGCCGATATCGAGCGCGGCGACGTCCGATCCAGTCGGCGTCGCCTGTTCCGCCTCGGGAACCGTCACCGGCTTGTGGGCGCGATATGTCTCGTCGACGTCGTCGTAGGAGAGATGGAGGCGGCCCTGGTTGCCCTGCCAGTGCGGCTCCCCGCGGACGGCAACCCGGAGCCGTTCGGCCCGACCAAAGCCGTACTCGTCTTTGAGCTGGCTGCCGATGGGGAGTTCAAGCCGTGAGCGCTCGCCCCAGCGGATCGTGTAGGCGTCGTTGCGGACGTAGGTCCGCAGGTCGCGGCCGTCGGCTTGGTTCCCCCAGTAGCCGGGCGGACTGACCTCCTGGTCGGCCTCCTCGACTGTTTCGAAGAACGACCGCCAGGCGGCGTCGTTGACGCGGGTGATCTGCTGGGTCGTCGCCGATCCCAAGATGTCGACGTACTCGTCGTAGTAGTCGTCACAGTCCCAGACGTTTTCGCCGGCGAAGAACCGCTGCCGGCGCTCGTAGGTGAGCTGGTTCCAGAGGCTCGCTGACGCATCGAGGAGGCGTCGGAGGATAGTTTCGTCTTGTTCCGACTGGGGCACGACCTCGAAAGTGTTAGTCCGCCTCATTGCTCGGACTTACCCCACATTCGCGGCACGTAGCCGAGCTGTTCGATGTCGTTTGCGTAGTCTCGAAGGAGCCCGATCAGGACCATCTCCGGGACGCCGTTCTCGGCCTGTTCAACCAACCACTCCTCCAGTTCGACCTCGGCCGCCTCAATCTTGGTGAGGTCGACCGACATCGGTCATCGCGCCTCCGTTTGACGGTACACCTGTCGCTGCTGGTGGTCTCGCATCTCAAATCACTTGTGCTGTACAGGCACGACCGACTGCGCCTGCACCCTTTGCAGGCGTTCAAAAATACCACCGTAATACGCAGTCAAAGCTGAGTGTCGTAGAACAGCTGATACACTCGGTTTGAATCGGTAAGTACAAATAATCGATGTAGCATAATAGGTCGGAACATCCATGATTCTCTTCAGAAGCATTGTGACCGATACAGAGCACGAATCTTGTAGCAGTAGCGGATCTGGACCCACCACTGAATATAAATGTAGTTGTTGTATAAATCAGGCAAGATACTAATGGTAGATCTTCGGGACTGGATTCGGGATGTTTTGAATCAGTCCGACCACAGCGATAAGCACCCACTTGAGGAACTCTCCGAGTCGGACATCGATATCGAAATCAAGCACCTGCAAACCGAAATTGAATCAATCGAGCTCAAAATCAACAAGCTTGAATCAGAATTTAATGCAAGAATTGAAAAAGCCGCTCAAGCGGACGGTCCAGACGCTAACCGCTTGAAGCTGGAGGCCAAGAGGGTTAAACAGCAATACGAGCGACTCATACGGGAACATCGAGAGCTTTTGGCAGAGCTAACAGCCCTATACGGTGTCCGCGAAGTCAAACGTCGTAGCACTGAGGAATTAGACATAGAGGAATTGCCGACCGAGTTACGACACCAGTTGACCGAGGCGGGTATCCAAAATGAAACACAGTTTCATGAACTCTATGTAGATACCCAGAGAAGCTTCAACAGCGGGGCAACCGCAGAGTCGCACGTCTCCGAATCGATAGACAACCTTGTCTCAGCACCCACGCCGACCCTGTCGGACGACTCCATAGCTGAGGTCAACGTGAAACCCATCAGCTCGGACGAGTCAAGTGCCGAACCGGAGCAAACCAGCCTGAGAGATCAATTGTCCCCAACCCCCTACACCCTCTGGCAGTTTCCGAAATCGGACGTCTTCGCCTATTTTTACTACTTTACCGACGAGATATACACCCAAGACGAAAGCAAATTCACTACCCTTGATGACCAGCTGACCCTACTGGGGCGCAACCGCGGCGGATTAGAGGTTGGCATCTTTGATCGGGACAGGATGGCCGAGCAGGTTTGGCAGCTCATTATTCGGGGCTTGTCAATAGACAACTATCCTGCGCTGGTCGTCGCTGATGGCCCCATCGGTGTAGAAGAAATTGACGACCAGACCGAAAACTTCAGTCCCAACGATGTGGAGTTCGCTATTCTTGAAAACGGAATTATTAGCGACACTATCTTGAAGGACCCTGACGAAACCCGTGACTTTCTGAATACACTGTTCGATGCGGCCCGTGACAACGAGATCAAGCGCCAGATGCGCCACGAGAAGGTCCTTGAGTCATTGACAGTAGCGAAAGAAGAGGTTAAAGACCTGTTTACTGTCAATTGAAATATCTGAACCCCCCTTTGTTTACGGATAGCAGGGACAGAATCTGTGGCCAATTCAGTGGATTTCCAACCGACCATCTGAGCCAGCCATTCGGGATTGAGTAAAACTCTCACAGCCTGCTATACTTGCTCTCTATTCCTCACGGATATAAAAAAGTCATAAAACCGACACTTACACGTCCCCTCTACAAATAGTCGGTCGCGAGCGACGCGGAGGGCGGCAGCGGCGAGCGGGGCGGGCCGTGACGTACACACCTGTCCAGCCGGCCGCGACACTCGGCGACCAAGCTACCGTCCTGGCGGACTCAGAAAGGGCGAGGCCGCCTCGGCCGTCCCCCGACCCCGCAAGCACCGCAGGGACGAGGAGCGCAGCGGTGGTCGCGGGATGCCGAGCGGCCGAGGGCTTTCAGGGAGCGTCGCTGTCGACGAATCCGATCGCGCTAGTGGTCTGGTGACCCGGCCGGTTCATCGAGAAGGACGTCGACGCCATCCTGGGTGACGACGAGTTGGATCCCTTCCACAGTGAACCGGACCTCGACATCGCCGGCGGAGGAGACGAGCAGTCGTTCCAGTGCCTCGACGTCGACAGCGTCGTGGAGCTGATACGAATCGCTCGGCAGGCCGTGGGTTTCTAGCGTCTCGACGATGTCAACGAGCAGATCGGGGGATGTATCTGAGTCTCTCGGGGTGGAGGGTGCCATTATGGCCTCGATGCGTACGTAGGACGAATCGTGGTTAAAAGTGGGGACTCGGCGGTAGCTCCCTCCGGGCCCCTCAAACGACGACTCAGTCGTTGTCCTGTGCGTTCAACTCCTCGAGGAACCAGCTGGCTGCCGTCCCGATCCGAACGCCGTCGACGTTGCGCATCTCGAGGTCAGTCGTGGCGGTCCGGAACGGTTCGTCGTCGACGAGGATACGGTGGATGACCGTCCGGACCGACTCCATTCCGTATCTATCGACGAGAGCGGCCATCGCTGTATCGAAATGCGCATCCTCGTGCTCGGTTCGCGGGTTCTGCGCCCGTTGGATCACGAGGTCGATCACATCGTCGACCGATGCGTGTCCGGGATTCCCGGTCTGCTCACGAACGTTATAGAGGGGCTCAGTATCAGGCATTTCGAGTCACTCCGTGGCGTCGTCCGTATCTTCCGCTGTAAGGACTGCGTCGGACAGCGACGTCGAAAGCAGCCGGTCCGGGCCGACCTCGAGGGTGACAGAAGACCCGCACGCGGGGCAGTCCATAGGTATCCCGAGGAGCGCCCGTCTGTTGAAGATAGTGGGGGGACGAGACAGTAACACAAGCAGCGCTGCTGAGGTCGCGGGGTCGGACAGGTACAGGCAACTGTAGATCAACCGCCGTAGTCGCCGTACCACTCGTGTCGACGACTGCTCGTCGGGTCAGTCCGTGACGATGTGGGCCTCGAGGTCACGGGTCCAGTACGTTGCCGGCCCACCTGGACTACACCGCGCACAGACCTGTATCGGGCCTTCGAGATGGCCGAGCTCAATCCGAAACCGCGTGAGCGCGGCGAGCGTGTCGACGACGAGGCCACAGCTATCACAGGCGTACTGATCACGTTCGTTGGGATTCGGCGTCTCCTGAATCGCACAGTCGACGCAAATCGGGTGGCTGACCCGCTCCTCTTTCCCCCAGGTGTAGGCGGTCCCGGTCTCTGTCCCGGGTGGAGCCTCGCAGAAGGCACAGCCGGCCAGCGTCTGTTGACTCATTCGTCCCCCTCGCCGGCGTCCACCGCTGCTGTCCAGCCCTCGTGGAAGACGGCGAGCTGCCACATCGATTCGAACGCCGTGCCGCTGGGCTCGTGTACGAGGACCCGCTCGTCGACGACCGGCGTGACCGTCCCGGTATCGAGCAGCTCTCGGACGAGGTCCTGTGCCGTCTCGTCGTCGAGATCCGCTGTCGACACTCGCCGGGTATCCCGATCCTGCGCGAGTAGTTCCCGCTCGAAGCGTTCGTGATCGTCTGTCGTATCATCGTGTATATCTGGCCCGGACATACGAATCAGGGGGCAGCACACGAACCGCCCCGCATCCATTCCGGGGCGCTGAAAAACAGTTGCTACAGTCACCTACCCTCTGTCACTACGTCGACCTGTTCTCACCCTCCACGCCCCACGCCATCGTCCGGGTGGCATCCCGGTCTCGCTTGGGCTGCGGCCTGGCACCTCGGCCCCGTTGGCCGCGAACACAACTTTGGGCGGCCACCCCCACCACATATCGGTTGATTTTTCGCCTGTCAGGTCCCCACAAATCGCAAGACGACGTCGCCTGACAGCCGATTTCATAGATTACGGGAGAACACACCTTTTCGGAGACAGCTGTCTAGTGGAGCCGTCGTGCGATTTTGGAAGGTAGGCCGGGAGAGATTTGACGGCTGTCTAGTGCCGCTCGGAGGAGGTGTCAGGTTGCACCGGCAGTCGATAGATTCCGTATCTTCTCCTCTCAGTGGTCTACCATTCTGACCTTCTCCCCCGAATACTACTTCTGGGAAGCTGTGGCTTGGATTTCAATCGTCCTGCTCGTTAGAAATAAGATCCAGAGAGTAGCGAACGGCCTCCTCGGTGCGATATGGATCTATCGAGGCTTTCTGCTTAACCGCATCTCCATGTGCTAACGGATTCTCGAGTACTGCCAGTTCATACGACCCGTCCTCGCTGGATCCATCATACACTCGATAGAGATAGAACCGTTCTTGATGGCTCAGAGCTTGTTGGACCTGGCCGTCATCCAAAGTCACGTACCCCTGTTGACTTGTACTGCTTTTAACCTCAATATATCGATCTATGAGGGCTCTGTCAGGGTCTGATTCGAATGCCTCTTTGCGTTCTTCCGTCTCGAAACTCAATACGTCACACCCATAGCTTTCGCTTCCCTGGATATGTGACACGAGAATTGGGAAACGACCGGCGTCGATTTCGAACCAGTACGCGAGTTTTTCCGCCCCTTCAGAATCAGGGACATCGTATGTTCCCGATGTCGACCGACTCTGTGATGTAGGGGCTGTTCGGCGAATTGTGATGGATCTTCCCTCAACCGTTTCGAAGTCCTGTTGTTTTGATGAGACGCCCTCTATCGATTCGTCAATGCCAGATTGTGCTGTCGAAGCAGATGTTTCATTGGTTGTCTGTTGTGAATTGACAGCCGATCCGTCGCGAGAAGGACTACCTCCTGATTGATCTCTTTCTGGTTTCTTGGTTCGATCCATCCCGTCCGTAACCTCTGGCGCAGTGAAAACCGAGTCCGACTCTACAGAGGTCTCTCCTGTGAGATGCGCTTTAGATTCCCGTAAGCGTTCCTTCGCGGATTCGTCACCTAAGAGCACCTCCAAACGCTGTCCCCGATCATCTGCCGTTGCGAGTGAGAGAATATCCTTACTCAACTTCTTATCGAGGACATCTGAAAAGATGTCTCCGACCAACCGGGCAAGATGATCATCAGTGACCTGAGGCCTCCCATCGAGAATATCGGGCACAACATACACTGTCGATTCGTCAATAAGGTACGATCCTTGCTGAAGTTCGATATCGAAAGTGTCGCTACCGACCGATGCAGTTGCCTTTACCGCGTTACATAGGACAATCTCTACGTCACGTATCGCCCGTAGCTCCCTGCGGTTATCGTCACCATCAACCCGGAAGGCGTAGATGAATGGTTTCAGGTCTTCTACCTCCTGCGAAAACTCTTCCCTATACAGATGGTGGTCGTGGTCGACGTCTGAAATGTCGATATCAGAGTTTGTGAGGCCGTCTACGCCGAAGAACTGTTTCACCTTCTCAGTACCCTGACGGTTATCGAGCATCAGTGAGGGATATCTGTCCTCGACTGGCGTAGGAATTGAGTCGGTGTTTGTGTATCGCAGCTCCGACACCGGATAGTAGCCTTCTACTCCCTCGTGAGTTCCGAACATTTCCCCATTCTCGATGAAATCAGCACGCAGAGATGCTGGTGGAGTCTCGTCACTTTCGCGGTTCTTTAGCAAGGTTCGATAGACCCGCTTTGCCACCTTTCCGTCCGGATCGCGATCAGGAAGGTTAAAC
This sequence comes from Haloarcula japonica DSM 6131, assembly GCF_000336635.1. Classification (GTDB taxonomy): domain Archaea; phylum Halobacteriota; class Halobacteria; order Halobacteriales; family Haloarculaceae; genus Haloarcula; species Haloarcula japonica. Next base: position 55,173 of record NZ_AOLY01000042.1, read on the forward strand.
AGGATTTCGTAGAACGATTCCCACGAAAGATCGGCGAGTGTATTCGTTACACCCAGGTCTCGGAGCGTTTTGGAGATATCAGTTTCGTCAACACCCAGTTCGGAGAAGAGCGGATATTCTGGATCTACTGCCGGATATCCAACTAAAGGCGAGATATCCTCCGCTAACGAAGCTGTCGAGCAGGTCTGTGGGGTCTGAAGATTAGTCTCTTCACCTTGGACAGGAAGCCACTGGCTCGTTCGGAGAATCCAGTAAGGGTGGGAAGGTACAGACTGCTCGTTAAGTGATTTCCAATTTTGGTGGTACTTGGGTTTGATTTCAAGTATCGCGTCTGATCCATTCTTCCGCCAGCGATTGGTCGTCTCTGGAATCGTCGCAAGCCATGCGAGTATCGCATACGGATGTGCGCTTTCGACGATCTCCTCAAGTTGGTCGACTGTCTCCACCCTTCGTAGCCGATAATTCCGTGTCGACGTAACGTCATTCGGGGTTTCTTTTGTTTCACTCCCGAACTCAGCTGGATAGTCTAATGTCTCGAGGACGTGGTCGAAGAAGTCAGAATTACTCATCTCACGTCGCTCTAATCGCGGCTCATCGGCGACACCCAACCAAAGCAAGAACGACTCTAGCTTGCTCACATCGTCACAGAAGTCTAATTCTGTGGGATTTACGACGAACAACTCCTGATCAACCGACTCATACAGATGTTCGACCAGTTTGCCGTTGGGGTACTCACCCGTTAGATAGAGAGAGCTGGCCTTCGCGAAAGTCCCGGTACGCGTCGGAATAACAATCGAGACTTCTGTGAGGGTAACCCCCTTGGCGCCAGCTTCGTAGAGGTCCCACAGCCCCCGTAGCATCTTCCGGCGCCAACGTCCCTCTGCATCCGGATCCTGAGAAACGCGGTCGTTCGCTTCGGTGACAACCGCCTGGACCAGCCCTGAAAGCTCGTACTCACGAATATTAAACGACGATAGCTTCATTCGCAAATCCCGAATGCTGGTTAATCCCCAGCTTGACTGCAGCTTTGATGCAAGATCAGGGTGAAGAATATCTCTTGGAACCCATGAGGGGAGTGTAATCGACTCTCCCTGTGGTGGGAGGAATGTCGTTCGTTCAGACGGGATTGTACTACCCTCGCCATCAATCAGAAGACGCGGTGGAGTCTCGTCTCCAATGAGATTATTATCGACGAGGCGGGTGATGATGCCTGCACGGGCTGTCATAGACAGGTCGCTAGAAATACTATCAAGTCGGGTTCGTAGGTCTGTGTAGTCGATGTACCCAACGTCTAGACGATCCAACTGGCTCCTTACATCATGACTATTCGTGTGGAGACAGACATCGTCGAATAGCTCTCCTTGGAGTAGGTCATCAAAATCACCGGAAATCCGTTTTGCCTCTGCGGGGGTTGTAAAGGAACCATCCTGTACTGGAATAAGAGAACGCGTAGCAACTTCTGACTCAAGCAACTGCTTGAACGAGGTTTGGTCTTCATCCGGTGCTCCCAGGTTGTTTAGCGTAGAACCGATTGGTCCAGTGGGAGAAACTGTACGGAGAGCAGCCCACGGAGTTTCTTCAGATCGATGGTCCTCCGCTGCATCAATCATCTTCGACGCTAATTGTTCAGCGACGAATCGATTAGCATCGCTCTCTATCAGGTGATTTCGTGATTCTGTCACCTGAAACGTGGCGTGCGCCAACATCGGAAATGGGAACGAGACCTTGGTAGGGAAGAAAACAAAGAGATCAGATGGTAGTTCTGTCCACCCGGTGTTCTCGGGGATAGCGATTTTAATCTCGTACCGGTCTTTGGTTTGCGAAGCGGTGGTATATTCCTCTGGAATTTCTCCTGAGTCTTTGAATATTTTCCACGTAGTCGGTTCACCGCTGCCGTGGTCAACAATAACTTTCTCCCCACCGCGTTCAACACTCCAATCCTCTTCTCGTTCTGGACTGCGAATCCGAAGATCGTCTACGCTCCGTAGGAACAACGTGAGCTCTTTGAATAGGGAGTTGATCTCCTTCTGGACTTGGTTCCGACTACCGCTGTCAGACAGAGGAATACAGATCACAGTGTCGTATCCTTGGGCCTTGATCTGCTGTCCTTGTTTGTAGACTTCCTCAAAACGTGTATCTACAACGTCGCTTTCTGAGAGAAGTCGTGGCGTGCTCAGTGTTGCAATCGGGTTTGAGGTACCTCGCTGCTCGTATCGCTTCGCTTTTCTATCAATTTCGTCGTTTTCCGCACGAAGTTTGTTCAAAAACTCAGATGCGAACTGTTCCGAGAATCCGATCGATACCTCTCCGCTCTGAATGAGTACGTCTGAACTCCAATTCAAAATGGACCGGAATCCGAGCCCCTTGTAGCCGATACATTCCTCCCGGAATTGCTTCGGGCTATTATCGCTGAGCATTAAGGAACTGATTCCCTCACGGGAGAAGGGTTCCCCGCTATTAGCGACGAATAAGCCTTCCTCTGTCAGTTCTATCAGGACATCAACCGAACCAGACGATTCCCAGCCGGCGTCGTCAGCGTTCTGAATGAGCTCCAGCAGTCCACGACCAGAATATCCGTCAATATGCTTCGTCTCCCGATTATAGTCTGAAAAGAGTCGGTCCTCGTCACGATGGTAGACGTCTTCCATCTTCTGGAGTTGGTCTTCCACCCAACTCCCCCACTCTTCAGGCGAAGTATTTGGCACACATTCAGACAGTCATCCGGGGGATTTATTGGTGTTGACCAGTTTTCCAGCTGAGAGCCACTTTGAGGTCCGAGTGAGTGGGTCGGCTATAACGACGAGGGCAATCCTTCAGAATGATCCAAATCACGTACCGCAGATCGAGATAAAGCAAAACCTCTACCGATCAAACGGAACAATCTGCTTCGCTCGATCCAATGGGGACAGATTGTCAGTTTTACTCTCTTGATCTTGCTTGATCTTCTGTTCAGACTCCCGATCCTCGAGAGCAGTTTCCAATCGGTTACGTTCCGAACGGACCGTCGCGAGTTCCGTTCGAAGCTGGTCAACCTCCGCTTCCAGATCCTCGATTCGCTCCGATTTCTCCTCCAGTTCAGACTCGAGACGCTCAACCTTCGCTGTCAACAGCCGGTTCTTTTCCCGGAGATGAGCTCGGTCCAGGTCGCCGGTTGGCTCATCGCTTACAGGAGACTCGGCAGGAGACTCCGATTCACCGTCAGCTCCGTCGTCCTCGGGCGTGACTGGGTCTCGGCCGTGGTTCAGGCCCGCGTCTTCGATAGCTGACAACGTCTCGTTGTAGGTTTCGTAGCCGGGGAATCCCTCGTAGGTTCCATCCTCACCCTCGCGATCGACGAACGCGTCTTCGGGACAAACCTCGAGCGCAACAGCCGCTTTTCGAACGGCCCAGAAGGGCATCTGGTCGTAGGTCCCGCCATCGACGCGTTCTGCCCCAGCCTCTGGAATCCACACCGGAATGTCGTAGCCGGCGCTCCGCAGTTCGTCGACGGCAGTCCAGTAGTCCTCCCCATCGAGGTCCGCATCGGCGTCGGAGAGGATCCCCGTCGCGAGCGCCATCAGTTTCGCCGGCCCGCCCCCGGCGTTAACCTTCGAATCGCCGAAGGTATTGGCCTGCTCGTCGACGAAACAGGATTGCCCGCTCTCACTGTGGCGCCAGCACGGGTCGAACNTTCGCCGGCCCGCCCCCGGCGTTAACCTTCGAATCGCCGAAGGTATTGGCCTGCTCGTCGACGAAACAGGATTGCCCGCTCTCACTGTGGCGCCAGCACGGGTCGAACTGCGGCCGCGGCTGGTTCGGATCCGTATCGTAGGCATCGCTCGCGTAGTGACGGGCAATCTCGGTGATGTCGATATCCTCGACAGCCTCGTAGACGTCCTCTTTGAACGGCGTAACGGGACGGCCTTCGAGGGTACCGTCGAGTTCTGCCATTCGCTCTTCGCGTCGCTGGAGCGCTGCCTCACGCTGTCGCTGGCGCTCCCGTTCCCGCTCACGCTCCGCTTCCACCCATTCCTCCAGCGTGGCCTGCCACCCCCCGTGGTCCTCGTACAGGTCCGGCCAGAGCGTCGCGACAAGCGAGTCGACGCAGTCCGTGTGCTCGACTCGCGTGAGGTCATCGGCCCAACTGACCGCCTGCTCGAGGAGTGCGTCGTCGACACCCTCGAACGGACGGAGTTCGTAGCGGACGTTGTCGGTCGCGATGGGCGTGACGACGGCATCGTGGTCGGCGTGGATCGAGAGTGGCGGCTTGTACTGGCGGTTCTTGTTGTTCACCCAATCGGGCTGAATGACGTCGCCGGCGCCGTCGACGCGCTCGTTCACGCGGGCCTCTGCCTTCTGGAGCCATGCGTTCGAGCGGTCGAGGAACTCGTTGAACACCCGTTCGAGCGCATCCGGATCGTCATTGAAGTGGTCCGCAATTGGTAGTGTGGCCTCCGGGGCCCCAAAGACGTACGCGCCCCCGACGGAGTCCAGCGCATACACCGCCTTCCGCGTGCCGTAGAGCGTTGCATACTCGTCGATGTAGGCGTCGAGGGTACGCTCGACGAGGGCACGCGTCTCGCCATCCAGGTCGCCTCGCTGCGGCTTGATGTCGTCGGCGAGGTCAATATCGCCCCAGGTGGGAACTGCCCGGAGGTCGGCATACCCNTCGCCATCCAGGTCGCCTCGCTGCGGCTTGATGTCGTCGGCGAGGTCAATATCGCCCCAGGTGGGAACTGCCCGGAGGTCGGCATACCCGGGGGTTGGGGGCTCATCCTGCCAAACGGTCGTCCCCTCAGACTCGTCGTAGCGACAGGGTTCCCACTGTTGGAAGGCGGTCGGTGTCTTGTAGGTGGTGACGGCATAGAGGGTCCGGTTGAGGCGGTCGTNCTCGTCGTAGCGACAGGGTTCCCACTGTTGGAAGGCGGTCGGTGTCTTGTAGGTGGTGACGGCATAGAGGGTCCGGTTGAGGCGGTCGTGAATCTCGTCGTAGTCACGATCGAGGCGGGCAACCCGTCCGCGCTGCGGATCCCCGGCCTTAATCGCCTCGACGTCGTCGTGGTCGCGTTTGATGTACCATCCGACGAAGTCGTTCAACCCGATGGTTGGATAGTTCTTGACAGTCGCNTTAATCGCCTCGACGTCGTCGTGGTCGCGTTTGATGTACCATCCGACGAAGTCGTTCAACCCGATGGTTGGATAGTTCTTGACAGTCGCCAGCGCCTCGTAGATGGGTTTGGCACGACGGTAGTGCTCGCGGATGGCTGCCTCGGAGAGCGTCATTTCGTGTGCTCCTGCACCTCCTGAGCGGGAGCGAAACGACTACGCACTGGCATCATTCGGTTCCTCCTGGTCGCCGGCGTCGTCCAGCTCGATTCCGACGTAACAGCGTCGCGTCTGACCGTCCAACCACTTCTTGTCACGCTCGAACGCAACGTGGTCGCGAAGCGTACGTGTGAACCGGTTTTTTGGCTTCACCTCGTACTCCTCGGCCGTCGCATATTGCTCGTACGCATCGTAGACCTCAGCGACCGCGACGACCCCGTCGCCGGATTTAACGATGCTATCGCGGACGAATGCTTGGATGCCGAACGGATCGTTCTCGTGGTCTTCCTGCTTCATAGATTGCTTATCGGCAGGTTCGTCTGGCTCCACACCTGCCAGATGGAGTTCATTGTTTTCGATCGCCTCAATGAGCCCAGCAAGGTCTTTGGTCGCGTCAGAGTCTCGAGTGTAGAGCTCGAGATTCTGCTCATCCTCGATGACACCTATCGCATACGAATCATCCGTGTACTCCGGAACGGGTAGGTCGGTACTGGGCACGAACGGGCGCTTGACAGGTACCCAATCCGCTTCGAACGCCTCACGTGACTCGTAGGACTCGGGAAGTTCTCCCGGCCTAAAGACGGTGTATGACTCGCTCTCGGCGTCGTAGCTGTACGTCGCCGGGAACTGATCTTTCGACACAGCGTCGAAGGAGTCGATCCGGGCGTGCTGGTCTCCGGCACTATCCTCGAGGACGAACGCACCGTCCCGCTCGAACCAGCGGGTGTGGCGACTACCACCAGTGGCCGGTCGGACGGCCGTCACTCCATCCGCGGCTCGCGCACCACCGTTGAATGTGACGTTGTGGTTCATCGTATACAGCCGTGTTTCCCCGGAGGAGAGCTGATTTCGCGGCTCGCTGAGGATTTTCGCAAGCCGGTCGGCAATCTCGTCAGCCGGCTGATCGTCGTGGTCTGCGACGACGAACAGCGGGATTCGCTCCTGTTCCTGGGCCTTCCGGAGGTTCGTGAGGACCTTCGCCGGCCGGACGTGGGTGGTGGTTTCGACCTCCACCTGGAGCTCCCGGTCGAGATCCGGATGCGTCGCGATGGCATCGGGGCGGGACTCCCCGTTCTGATCGAGGACCTCCACGGAGAACCCCGCAGTTGCGAGGGATTGCTCGACCGTTTCAAGGACTGCATCGTGGTGCTCGCCCCCGCCGGTCGGTGATGTCGACGTGTCGGGCGCGGCTGCTTGCTCACCCTCGTCTGTGAGCCGACACTGCACCGACGAACCACCGTCCGGGAGATCGACCTCGATGAGCGAGGACGCCTCCCTCACTTCTGGTAGTGTCTCGTAGCCCTGCGCCTCGATGGTGTCTTCCTCGATGCGCGAGAGCAGTTCCTCATCGACGTCCTCGACGGAGACCCAGCCGTTCGTCTCACGTACGTCGTTCGACAGCTGGACGGCGCGAATCGCACGGGCCATCGCGACTTCCAACGGTAGGTCATCCGCGTTCTCCAGAGCGACGTCAGTCGCAGCGTCACGGCTCTCCACGGTCGTCCCGCCGGCGACCCCGTACTCCTCGCGGGTATGCTCGTGGACGGCGTCCAAGGCGTCTTGGAATCGCTCTTCTTGCGTCCCGGTCAGTGGCTGCTCGCTATCGGGATGACCGGGTGGAATCGGAAGGGGTTCGATACTGAACGGGTCGGGGCCGGTTTCGCCGAACTCTGGGCTCGGGAGCTGTGCGATCCACTCGCCACGCGGGAGGGAACTGATCCGATTCTTGAACTCGACGGGATCCATTGCCTCGTGTGAGAGTGCCTCGGCGATGTCGGCGTCGACGGCGATCTTCCCGACGAGCGGACTGCCGATGTTGTTCAGGACGTTCAGGTAGACCTCGCGGTTGCCGGCCTCCTTCATCTGCTCAGGGAACTGCGTCACGAGTTCGATGGATAGCCGGAACTCCCGCCCCTTTTCGAGCAGCGTCGTCAGCGTATCAGAGACGACGACCGACGACGCTTCGTCGATGAGCAGGTTCGCCACGTAGTCGTCTGGCTTGCGGGCCAGCTCGTCGCCGTCGCGACGCTTGACAGCATCGTAGAGCTGCGTCAGAATGACGCCGGTCATCACACGGGCGGCCTCGTCGCGGAGATCGCCGAGGTCGAAGATGACTACTTTGTCCTCGTCGAGGAGGTCGCGGAAGTCGAACTGTGACTCGGTATTGTTGAAGATCCGCCGGAGATGGGCGTCCTGCGTGATGTAGTCCATCCGGTTGCTGATGCCGCTCACGACGTTCGAGAACGTCGCCGGGTTCGAGCGCAGGTGTCGCTCCAGTTTCTCGGCGACCTGCGGGTCGCTGGCTCGCGGTGCATCTTCGGGTGTCGAATCTGGTGGCCCGGCGGCGTGGAACTGGGTCACCGCCTGCTCAAACTGGTCGTGGGTGAAGTAGTTTGTATCCTGCCGGAAGTGTCCGTTTTCGAGGCCGTACTCCTCGTCGTACATCGCCTTGATGAGGTACTTGATGAGCGTCGGCGAGGCGATGGCGTCCTCGTACCGCTCCGGCCCCATCACGAGCTTGATGAGCTCCTCGTAGTGGTCGGCCTTGTCCTGAATCGCGTCGACGCGTCGGACGCCGTCCTCCAATGCCGGCGTGATGTCGAAGAACGCGAAGCCAGGCAGGATGTCGGGCACCGAGAAGTGGAGGACGTTCTCCTCGAGGTCGTCGGTGCCGAAGCGCTTCGCGTGAGCCCGCATATAGTTCTCGGGGAAATTCCCGCCCTTGGAGTCGATGATGAACACTGGCCCGTTCGTCTGGTCGTACAGCGAGAGGGCGTCGTTTTCAAGCGCGACCGATTTGCCGGCGCCGCTCTTCGCGAACCGGCCGACGTGGAACGGAAGTAGATGCGGGGGAATCCGCATCGGCTCCGACGTGGGCGTACCGTCTTCCCCAAGACCGCGGCCGATCGCCATCCCGGCGTCCGTGAACGCATCCATGTGGTCCTGCGCCGGGAGTGGCAGGGGCGTCCGGCTCTCGGGTTCGGCGTCGGACCCCCGCCCGCCCTCGGTCGTGAGGTCAGTTGCCGGCGGAACGACCACGAAGTTCGCCAACTCAGCCGGCCCGAGGACGAGATCGGGGCGGGTCTTCCGCCAGTCGCTCTTGGTAGCCAACGTAGCGTTGAGTACCCGGTCGGCGTGCTTCTTGGCTCGCCGCCCCTTTCGAAGCCCACGGCGGATGCGCTTCGGTCGGAGCCGATAGTGCGGCCCGTTCAGGTGATCGAATACCGACCCGATATCATCGAGACGATGGTCAACCCGCTCTCGTTGTCGGTCGGAGGTCACGAGCGAAAGTGCCCGCATATTCACCGTGAACGTGTGCTGTGGCTCCTTCTCGTCGATAGCCTCGACCCGCTCTCGCCCACCGATGTCGAGATACCGACGCTGTCGCCCGGTGTTCGACGGACTCTGTGGTTCGTTCTCTGTGTTTCCGAGGAGTTCTCCGAAGAACCAGTCGACGACCCGGTCTTCGCCTTCACGGAGCTTCCGCTGGCGCTCTCGTGCCTCGTGCGTCCAGTCCGATTTCCGCTGAAAGAGTACCTGGAACGCGATCGGGTGTTCGGCCCGGGTCAGCTGATCGATGAGTGACGCGAGCGGGGCCCGAGCGTGATCGTCATCGTCGTCTTCCGTATTCGTGAATTGGGGTAGTGTCGTCATCCAGTCTTCCCGCCGGGTAGCCTGCCCGTGCCAACTGATTCCGAGTGGGGTCGTCTCATCGACGGTCGGTTGCGTATGAGCCGGCTGGTGATCGGCATCGAGTTCGGAGTCGGACGGACCAGCCGCTGTGGACTCGTCACTCGAATCGGCCTCGAACAAGACTTCGTCCTCGTCCTGCGACATAGTGCTCTCCGACAGCACACTTCCGCCATCACCGACCGGTTCCTGCCCCGTCGAATCGAAGAGAGTCACGGGCTCTGAATCCGAATTCGGGTCTCCGGAGAATTCCTCAGCTGTCCTGGGGTTCATTCCGTGGCTATCGTCACCTCCGGCACTGTGGTCCTGAGACGGGTCTGCTGTCGATGGGAGTAGCTTCGTTTCCAAGTCAAGGGTGACCCGCTCGAACGTGACGGTCGGAGGATACAGCGTCCGGAGGCGTTCTTCGAAGGCATCTAACCGGCGGTCGGCCCCGTAATAGAACTCGACCGGCTCGTCTGCCCCCTCACTCACTGCGAGGAACTCGAACACCGGTGGCGGATCGCCGAAGGGACCGATACTTGCGAGAAGTCCGTCGTTGCCAGCGTCAAGGCCGTGGAGGCCGGCCAGTTGACGGACTACGGTCTCCGGCGCGAGATCGCTCCGGGAGGGAGTGATCCGGATGTACTCGTCGCCGTTAGCCACTGACGGGATTTCTGACGGGGTCTGTTCAGTCATCCTCCTGAGTGGTAGTGCTAGTTGGTTCACCGCCGTCGGCACGCGTTCCGGCGGGTCGGCTATCTGGATTCGTCACGCTCGTCGTCGGCTCGGGTTCAAGCTCGGCCACGTCCGCAGCGCCGCCGTCGATAACGTGAGCCTCGTAGTCACTTGCCCGAATTCGGAGTGGGAACCATCCCTCCTGGTCGATACCGACGAGCGCCTCAGAGTAGCCGTCCTCGTCTTCCCCGGCCTTCGCGGAGGTAACCCAGTTCACCTGCCGCTCGCTGAGGTCGAACCACTTGGCGATCTTCTCTTTCTCCTCATTGACGCGGTGGAGGACGGTCAACGAACAGAGGTTCGCGATGGTGCGTGCCTCCGGCGTCAGCGCGAATTCACCCCCCGTTTGCGTGATGAATTCGAGGCTCAGATCGAAGTGGCGGCTGTGCCGGACGGCTGTCTCCAGGAAGTCCAACGAGACGGCGTCGTTCATCAGGTAGTGCGCCTCGTCGATACAGAAGACGACGCGCTTGTCGGTCTGTTTGACCCGCTCGTAGACGCTGTTGAACAGCACCTGCATCATCAGGCTGGTCTCCGCCCGGCCACGGGTCCCCTCCTCCTGGTGGAGATCGAGGTAGATGACCTTCGAATCGAGGTCGAACTCGGAGGGGCGAGCCAGATTCTCGAGTTCACCGCCCTCGCGGAATGACGGTCGGAGGTCCTTGAGTAGCGACTGAGCATCGGACTGGACGGCTTCCTGCTCCCCATCCGTGACGTAGCCGTACTCCTCGGGGTCTTCGACCATCTCTTCGAGGACCGTGATGACGTCGTGGATGGTGGGCGAGTCCCGGGTGTGCGTCTCTGGATCGCGGGTGATCCCGCGCTTCTCGTAGGCTTCTTGGACGGCCCGCCGGAGCGTCTGGTTGCGCTCGCCGAGTGGATGGTCTGCGACGTGCTCGAAGAACGTCGCGAAGAAGGTCATCACCCAGTTGATCTGCTCGCCCCACGGGTCGATGTCGTCGACCTCCTGCAGGACGTGGTCGGGCGTCGGTTTGATTTCCAGCGGGTTCAGCCCCCGCCGGCCACCGACCGTGATCCGCTCGCCATCGAGCGCCTCGTTGACGCCGGCGAACCCCCGCATCGGGTCGAGCATAATGACGACCGTATCCTCGTCGAACATCGCCCGCCGCACGAGCCGGAGCTTCGTCGCGAAGGATTTGCCTGCGCCGAGCCGGCCGATAACCATCATACAGTAGCCGGTTTGCCGTTTGAATCGGTCGAGGATGAGTGGACTCGAATTCAGCGCGTACGTCCCGTATTCGATACCGGGTTCCGCAAACGCACCGGAAACGAAGGGGAACATCGCGCCGACTGCCCCGCCGAGCATCGGCGTCTTGCTGTCGAGCGTCTCGTTGAACTGATCCAGGGCGATCGGGCTCGCTGAGGTGAACGTCTTCAGCTGTGACCACCGGGGCGTCACCGGCGTCAGATTCGCAGGCGCTTGTCGGGCTGTCGTCGACACCGACTCGGCGTCGATGTTCTCGCGATCGTTGCCCCTGACCGTGAGATACATCGAGACGTCGAACGCCTGCATCGTCGTGTTCCGAAGGACGTCGTACATCTCCTGGTGGTCCTCGAGGTCTTTCTCGACGCCCCGGGCGCTCGCACGATGCTTCTCGGTCAGGTACTCGTAGTCGGCTTCGAGGTCCTCGATCTTGTTCTCCAGCGAATCCAACGTCTCTCGCGTATCACGAGGATCGATGTGGATGCTGACATCTGTCTGTTGGGTCTCGGCGGCCGCGTACAGTTTTTCGAGGAAGCCATCCATCGGAGCATCGGGATACTCACCGACCCACAGACTCTGCGCCCACTGGGTGTCAGTCCGGAGGGCGCTGGGCGTTCGCTCGATACTCGACGGCGAGACGACGGTCTGATGGATCTCGGGGATGCCGTCGACTGCCTCACCGTCGGCCTCGTAGTCCACGGTAAACTGTGATTCAGCATCTTCCCCCTCTTCGTCGGGGGCCTCGTCTGCGGTCGCCTCGTCGTCAGTTTCTGAACTATCCGAGCCGGTGAAGGGCAGCAGGTTTCCAATCATGACTTGTTGATGACGGGGGACGTTCGAAGCACCTGTTCGGGGTCGCCGTACTCGATTTCCGTGCCGGTCCAGTATTCCGCGATGAGGCGGGTGAGTTCGGCCGCATCAACGGGGCGCGTGTCACACCCCTCGATGCCGCGGAGGCCGCGCTCGACCCGCCGGCGCCGCTCGTCCAGTTCCTCGAGCATCGCGGCTCGCTCTTCCTCCTCCGGCGGCGCCGTGACAATCTGGATGAGGATGCCCAGTACGGGGATCCTAGCGAGCTTTTCGAGGAGGCTGGCCCGTTCGTATCGGACCTCCTCAGGTCGTACCGGAATCAGGACGTAGTGGTCGCGAATGGTCATCTGACGCTGCGCCAGCTCCCGGTCGTACCAGTCGACGTAGTGTTCGATGAGCGCCTGGAGTTTCTCGTTCGATTTGACGTCCGGGTCGCTCAACCGGTCTTCGTACCGCCCGACGTACTCGTCGGCGGGGAACGCCTGCGTCGTCGAGTAAATCTGGATCGGGAACTCGACGGTCGTATTGACGAAGTCCTGGAAGGCCTCCGCCTTCTGGGCCCACTCCTCGTCGGTCGCGAGCGCCATCGTCGGTGGCGACACCTGAACGGCTCCGACAAGAGCCCGGTCCGTCCGCTCGATGGCGTCTTGTCGCGGGTAGACGCGCTCGACGTGAGTGTACTCCTTCGCCTCCTCGTGGGCGATCTCCGTCTCGCTGCGGTGGAAGTTCACGAACAGACCGAGCCAGTCGAGACTGTTGGTGTAGCCGGGCGTGAGGTAGACGAACAGCCCACCGAAGGCGATCGCAATCGCTGCGAGGGGGATCGTGAGGGCGGACACCGGAATGCCACGAACGGTGAGTGACGGTGGGATAACGACCTGCGTCACCAGGACTACCAGTACACCGGGAAGACCGGCGACGGCGAGGTCCGTCAGCGAGTACTTCCCGAGGAACTGGGTGTCGGTACCGAGTGACTTCGGAATTCGTTTCGCGGGGTCAGTTGCGGAGCTCATGGGTTGTTAGTGGATATAGCGTGGCGGGTCATCTGCTGAATCTGGATTCCGGTTCCGAGTCTGGGGGTCCCGGAACGCATCGTCTCGATCGAATTCCTCGCCTCCGTCGTTCCCACTACTATCCTCGCTGGTGGTGGAGCCGGCCGTAGAATCATCATTTCCGCCGCCGAGGTTTCCGCCTCCGCTGTTTCCTCCCCCTCCACCGCTGCCGTCGGTGATCGCTTCACGGAGGCGAGAGCCAGTCGTATTGAGTCGTTGGCCGGTAGAGTGGGCTCTCGAATCACCAGAGTTCAAGACGTATTGGCCACCGCTCTTGACTGCGGGCTCATCGCGCACTCCTCGAACGAAGTTTCTCCCACCCTGTTTGGCCGATTGGACTTGTTCACGCCCTCTAGACAACCGACTACGGGCCTTCTCAGCAGACATATGCCTGGCCGCCCTGTCGGCGATGAAGAACAACGCCCCGGCCTGCCAGAACAAAACAAACGGAGAGGCAACGGCGAGAAGCGGGATAACGAGTGCCGTCAACCAAGCCCCGAACTCACCGGCTGAGGGGCCGAAGCTCGTCCCCAAGATGTCCCCGAGACGGAACAGGAGAGCAACTGGAACCGTCATAAACAGGAAAGGGACGTAGAACCCGGCCAACTTCTTCATGAATTTCGAGACTAGGGCGAACGGCCCGACGCCAGGGATCCAGAATACAATGAGTAGTGGCATCAGGAACACAAATAGGTAGAGTGCCAGTTGTCTCGCTAGGTAAATCAGGCCGATCAACACGAATAGGAGCAAATTCGTTGAGAGAGCGACGACCGTGCCGAGCACGCCCATCCCAGTGAACGACAGCGTCTGGAATAGCGAGATTTCTGACACCGAGGGGACGAGGAACCCAGCCAATGCATCCATAAACCGCAACGATAGCGCTGAGATCCACCACCACGACAAGATACCGAGCAGTCCAGCGAAGGCGCGTTTCTTGAGCTTCGAGCGATGGTATCCGTTGAACAAGTGGCTCGTCGATTCAAGGAAAATGACGATTCCAATCGAGAGGCCGTACAGCGATAGCGAAAGCGGGATAATCATCTCCCAGTAGTAGTCATAAATTCCGGGCCACGCTGCGTTCGTCGGCTGATTGAACACCGAATCTGGATGGGGAGTACCCACCACTGTCCGCAAGACTGCATCACCGTGATTCTCTATGACGGTCTCTATAGGGCTGAAGAGTATCTCAAGGAGTTCTTGGATAGCGCTGATGATAATGTCTCCAAGAGCACCTCCATCGCTGCCTCCGTCACTTTGAGCTAAAACCGGAGCAGTGCCCGTAGTCAGTAGCCCGAAAAAGACGAAGATAGAGCGAACTAGGAATCGGACGGGACTACGCATTGTCTCCACCCCCGTCCAGTAGTTCAATCTGGACGTCTTTACACGGGTGTTGGATTGCGCCTTGATCGTCGATGTGGTATCCACCGGACAGTTCCGCCCGAATCGGTTGCTCAATATCTCCGTGTGGGGTCTGAACAACAACGGTTAATTCTGCAGTATCACTCTCACATGAGACATCGTCGTTGTCATCGATGACGAGAACACCCCGTTGTTTCAGGAATTCCCGTTCAGTACCGGGGCTGAGGAATTCTTCGCTCGCCTCCGGACGCTCGAACGTGGTATCAGCAACGCCGTCTCCTTCGATTACCTCAGGTGCGTTCCGATACGGCGCATTCCGGAAGCCAATATTATACACCCAAGAGGGACCAGTACCGACGTTCTCGACCGTCACAAAGAGCCGACCGCTACTGTAGCCATCATCTTCATCGAACTCCGGTTCGACATCGACGATCTGGATATCGGGCCGAAGCTCCAGGGACATCGACTCAGATGTCTCGCCCGAAACGGCGACTAACTCGTACTCGCCGGCAGAGTACGTCCCACCAGTCTTGAAGACAATCTGTATTTCGACTCTTGTAGCTCCCTGTGCAACGGTTGACTGTTCGAACGTAGTACCATCTGGACCAATCAGATTGAGTTGGTCGACATCGTGATCATCAGCCAGCGTCACCACAAGGTTGGGTCCCGCGAAGCTGATTTCCTCAAATACCGAATCTGTAGACGGCGACGTAGAGGACGAACCTGTTGGGGATTCAGTCTGGTTGCCGGGACCATCGGTTCCGGAACACCCTGCTACTCCTGCAAGCAGGGCTGTTCCAGACGAAGCCAAAAGACGGCGTCGACTAATCCACCGTTCCGAATTCCGGTCATGGGATTCTGAATGTTCTCTGATCATTATAGTGACCTCCACGGGGGCCAGATACGCCACCCTGTAATCCGATCGATGAAGAACACTGCAAGGAGGAACAGCGAGACGGGAACGCCGATCCGGAACAGCGTCGACACCAACTGGAGCACTGAGCCTTGCAGCAGGACAGTATCCGAGTCGCCGGTATAGCCGGGAGGATTGAGCCACCAGTGGCCGGGTTCGTATCGGGCCGACACACCGCCAGGGGAACGTTCAATCGTCGTCGTGACGGTTCCGTTCCCGGTCGTGTTCACCCGCTGCCCGTTGACGACGACGTAGCCGTCCCGTTCGTCGGTATTGATTGGTGCGCCGGTGTTCGCGTTCTGGAGGGTCACCCGGACGGTGACCGTATCTTCGGTCTGGTTCACCACCTCCAGAGAGAGGTTGCTCTCGTCGATCTGGATTCGAGCGAACTCATCGGCGGGCCGTTCTGCCTCAACCCCTCTGACGAGCCCCCACGCACGGACAGTCTCGGGCTGTTCGTCGGTCGTGGCCCGCGTCGCGATGCCGTAGCTGGCCGTGTACGACTCCGTGAGAACATCCAGGTGAACGTTCGACGGGAGCGTCGGCGGCGACGTCGACGTCCCGTACACATCCAGTATCGTCACGTTCCGGCGGGGCGACGGCGTCGGCCCCGTCTCGATGGGGTACGCGTTCACCTGGAGTGGATGGAGCGGTGAGTGGGCGGTCCGCTGTCCGTCGTCCGAGCTGTAGACCAGCGTATCCCAGTCCTTGTCTCGGGCTGAGTAGAACCGCCAGACACCTCGGACATCACCGTTGGGCAACTGGTAGCCGAGCCACGGCTGGTTCTTGTAAACGACGAGGCCGAGATCACCGTTCGGATACTCCGCGATGAACCCTGATACCGCGAGGTCATACTTCGTGACCTCGATGGAATCGGTTACCGTGACGGTCTCGGTCGGGTATGAAACGGAACTCTCCCAGTTGGTACAATCGCCTTCGTCGTTGTGAGCGGTACAAACTTCGACCTCCTTCCGAAGTCGGACCGAGATATTCGCCTGGAGCGTGAGCTGGTGGTCCTCGCCGGCGTATCCATCCAAGGAGTACGACAGTGCCGGCGTGTGGGAACCACCAGCCGTCGTCTCCTCGTCGCCGTCGACGAGGAGTCTCGTCTCCTCAACCTGATGGCTCTCCAGACTCCAGTAGACACGTCGATCGCCGGAGGTGTCGTCAGGCGGCACCGCCACCCGGTAATCGACGGTCCCGCGGAGCGTCCCGTCTGGAGCGACGTAAAGCGGCTGTCTAGACGACGAGAGGCGCGCTCGGGTGGACGGCTGAACGGCGAACACCTCAGTATAGGCTTCCTTGATGAACTGGTCGCTGGTGAGGTCCGCATCTGGTGGATGGATCGACACGGAGCTGTTGGTCGCCGGGAACTCCGAGTGGTCGCCACGGTTCCATCGCTCAACTGCACGCGGGGGCGAATCGAACGGGACATCGGTCCCCTCGCCAAGCTGCTCGACCGCCGACCCGTTACTCAGATTCGCACCGTCGGTCGCACCGTCTTGATCCCCCGACCACAGTTTGTGAAAGGTCTCCTCCGGAACGCCGTGGTCAGTACTATTCGGGGGATGGGCGCCCACTGGAACGGCGGCTGTCGATGCGACGAGGACGGCGGACATGACGAGTGCGAATCCTGGTGCGTGGTTAGAATCCACAACTCGTGCCACCGACCACGATGTTGTTCAGGATGAACTGGACGATCTCCGTCCCGAGGGGGGCGACGATCACGCCCCAGAGCAGGCCCTGATTCCGGACAGATTTCATCTCCTTCTTCCAGTCCGAGCGACGGGTGAACGGGATCGCCACCGTCGCGCCGAGCGCGAGGACGCCGCCGATGAGCGGCCCACCGAACTGGATGATGGTGAAGATGTTCTGGATGGTGTCGGCCATGTTCGAGTCGCAGAATGCGCTCCCCGGATCCGACTGTGCGGCCGCCGTCCCCACGAACAGGATCAGCGGGAGGAGCGCCAGCAGAATCGGGCCGATGGACCTGTGGATGATCCGAATGACGGACGTCGATTCCTCAGTACTGGCCGGCGTCTCGCCGGAGGGGACCTTAGCACACATCGTTTGTGGGAAAGGATAGCACGACCAAAAGAGGTCAGAAAATTTGAATGAATTTGTAGATCTTCAAAGTTCTCCAAGTTCTCTAGAGAAGTTCTCATTCTACTGGGATATATGCGACCGCATAGCCTGGGTCGAACTAATGTCAGACGCGGACACAGCAACCAGCGCCAGCAACTCCGACTCGGATGTTAGCGACGATGTGGCCCGAATCAATATGCGAATCCCGCAGGACAAATACGAGTGGTTACAGGAAGAACTCGACTCATTCACGAGTGATACAGGCCGATTCCAGTACCTCATCCAGTTCTATTCCGACCACAAAGAAGATGACACCGACTGCTGATCTGCGACCCACAGGGCGACTTAGACCTGCAGCGGAGCAACGATGAGAAGCGGGCAATCCTCGCCCTCGAAATAGTACTGCTTTACCGTCGTCGCGTCCTCGAACTCGTCCGCATCCTCAGGAAGGGTGATCGTGCGGGCGCTGCTGTGTTCGTGGATCGAGTAGATGCCGAGTTCGGAGAGGTCCTCACACTCGGCGGGATCCAGTTCTCTACTGACCGCCTCCAACCACGCTTCAACTGACACGGAGGACCGCTCGTCCGTATCAGTTTCACGGGGGGTACTGCGGGGACTGGCTTGTGCCATGATACATTTGCACATACTTGCGTCTTATCTACTAAATACTGACGGCCAATGACTTTCTTAAAATCTGACTATGTAACTAATGAAGTGTTTGTCTGACGCCGACCGAATACACGTTAAGAAACGCTATTCTGAGGCGTTGAGACACGCTTGGATATCAGCACCAGTCGGAAAAGTCAAAATCACGAGAGGAACGGCGACAAGCGACCACCCGACTGGATCCAACTGTGGAACCGGATTCGACGAGAGATAGGCTCCAATTCCGAGTACGACAATAGGGGTATAGAGGAGAGTCGGCGCGATCGAACCGAGTCGGATAGCGACCGTCGGAGCAGACGGGGCGTAAACGGCGTCAACGTATGGGCCACGTCGATTGACACCGAACGAGACTGATTCCGCATAGAGCCTGTGGACGGCGTAGTGTGCGGACTCATGGAGGATCCACGCTACACCACACGCGAGTAGGTAGACGCCGAATATCAGAACCGTCTCATGGAACATTGGAACTACCGTCGAACGGTTCGAAATGGGAGGACATCGCAGATAAGCCTGAAGGGTAACCGTGGCTAGCGACCTTAACCAACAAGCTCGTGAACAACGGCAGGCTGTTGGTTAACGCGGAGAGACAGTCGATACCGCTGCCGTTCCTCATTTGATCTCGATGACCTCGCCCTGGCCTTCGTGGAGTCGCTCGCGGATTTCAGTTAGTAACTCCTGCCCTTCCTCGTACAGCTCACTCCCTTCATCAAGTGACACCTCATCCGCGTCGAGTTGGTCGATAATCTCTTCGATTCGGTTCATCCGACTCCTGATGTCCGTGTCTTTTGCCATCGATTAGATCACCCCCAGCCAGAGTGCAGTAATGAGCAGCAACAGCACTAGGAGCACGACAATTGCAACCTTGTAGTAAACTGGCGACAGGCCCTCAGGCGCGGTCGCCTCTTCGACTGCCTCGGCCAGTTCCTGTTCGTGTTCGTGCTCCTGTTCAAAGGTCTCGTACGCGGCCTCAAGCTGTTGCTCAAGCGGGCCAATGTCGCTAGCCAGGAAGTCATTCCGAGACTTCGCGATGTACTCGCCGGCCGCTGTCGGTGTGATCGCGGCCATATCCGCTACCCGATCCGCGATTAGCCGGTCGTCAGTATGGCCAATTGCCGTGACGATCGGGGTGTTCGCGGTGAAGATCGCTTCCGCGACCCGCTCGGTGTTGAACGCCTGAAGGTTCGAATCGCTCCCACCGCCGCGGCCGACGATAATTGAATCGACGTCCTCGGAGCGGTCCAGATGGTGAATCCCGTTCGCGATAGACGTCGGTGCCTCTGACCCTTGGACGGTCGCATCCTTCACCAGGATGTCGACTGTAGGGTCTTGCTCGTGGATCGCGCTCTGGATGTCGTACCGAGCATCCCCTCGGAGTGAGGTCACAACACCGACCCGTTCCGGAAACGCTGGCGGGCGCTGTTTCTGCTCGTCGTCGAACCAGCCACGCTCTTCGAGCTCGCTGCGCAGTCGCTCGACCGCGGCCGCTTGGTCGCCGTCGCCGACGACGATCACTTCCCACGGCTTGAGGTCGATTTTCCCGCCTTCAGTCCAGTAGTCGATATCGCCTTCCAGGATGACCTCAGTCCCGTCCTCGAGCTCGGCGTCCATCTTCCGATAGCGGTTTGCCCAGATCATACAGGGGAGCTCGGCGTCGCCATCGGTAAGCGTGAAGTAGAGCGCTGTACTGTTCTGATGGAGATCCGTGACTTCGCCAATACAGCGGACACCGTCGAGGGCAGGCGCATCCTCGACGACCGAGGCGATTCGGTCGTTCAGCTGTGACACGCTGAGGACGTCTCCTGCCTCAGGCTCGACCGCCTGCCGTTCAGTATCCGGTGCGTCCGCCATCTTCGTTTCCTAACTTCTGTACAGGAACCTCAAAAAGCTACGTTCGAGTGACGGGCTTGGCTGCGTTACGCAGGCCTACAGGTCGCGGGGCTGGACCGTCTTCCGGTCGTTGGACTCGGCACGCTCTGCGGCGTCGTCGAGCAGTTCGGCGACCTCCTCGTTGAGCGTGTCGTAGAAATCTGCCGAGACGTTGTTGTCCGAGAGTGCGTCCTTCACGGCTGCTTTGACGATTAGGTCAGACATTCCATCGCGGAATTCACCTGTCCACTATATAAAGGTTCGAAGTTTTCACGCGATATCCCGACCCAGTCAAGCCAAAATCGCCTCGGGGTACCAGAGAGAACATATGCCACCCCTCAAAATAGAGAACAGACGGATGCACGATCTAACTGGGTTCCAGCGGGACATCTTGTATGTAACGGCCGGGCTCAAGGAACCACACGGGCTCGCAATCAAAGACGAACTCGACGACTACTACGAACAGGAGATCAACCACGGGCGCCTCTATCCGAATCTCGACGACCTCGTCGACAAAGGACTGCTCGAGAAGGGTGAACTCGACAGGCGGACGAACGTATACACAGTTACACAGCGCGGTCAGCGTGAAATAGAGGCACGTCGTGAGTGGGAAACCCAGTATCTGGGAACCGTGGACTCAGGGACTGCATAGCGTTCTATCCAAGTGGGTGCAGTAATCGAACAATCAAGTTCTCGTTTCAACGAAATACATCCGAGGGCTCGTTACGATCCATCCGCCAATAGGTTATCGACGAGGCGGGTGAACCGGTCGATCATCCGATCGGACAGCGAGGGGGAGATCTCTTCGAGGAGGCGAGCGGTCTCAGTCCGCTCGGCTGCGACCAGCGTCACGTGATTATTGACATCTCGGTGTTTCTCGATGAGATTCTGTTCCGTCAAATGATCCAAGTGCCACTCAAGGGTTCCCCGAGCAATCCCGAGGGACTCTGTGACAGCGTTCGGGCTGGATGTTCCCTGTTCGAGAACACAGAATAAGATGTCGCGTGCTGTTTCCCGGCGAAGGACAGCGATTGCTCCCCGCTCCCACGCATCATATTCCGGTGTGTAATAGTGGGTCCGGCCATAGAGAGGTAGGTTGACCACTCTCTCTTGATTCTGGAGTTTCCTGAGATGGTACTGTACCTGTCCTGGTGCGAGGTCGAGTCTCCGCGTGAGCGCGTTGAAGTGTTCTCCAGGGTGGGTGGCAATATACTCGTGAATTCGGTCACGTTGGTGTGTCATGTATCGAAGTTGGTCTCGTTCGAAATGGTTCGGGAGTGATAGACTGCAGCAATAACGAGCGCTACAAGAATGACATCAAGCCCGTGTTCGAGGAGGTGATGCTCGGCTTGTGAAAACAGGCCTACGATGGAGATCCCCGCAACCGCAGAGCGTCCAAGAAGGGCAGCCAATGCAGCGACGATTAACAGATATGGACGGGATTGGCGTTGAACGAACGCGCCGATCGCAAGTCCCAGAAGTACCGCTGTACCCGCAGCCGCGGCGGTGATCACCACGAGCAACGGAAGGGACTGCGAACCGGTAAACCCGCTATGGAGTGGGACAAATCCCGCCATGTGGGCTGAATTTGAAACGCAGTTACCTGAGAACGTCGATTCGAGTTACTCCGGATGTTAGAATTGTAGAGAGTGGTTGGTGGTTCCAAACCTCTTCAGAGGGAGCAGTACCCAGATGCGAACCCAAGATTGTCTCACTTTTTTGTCCTTCACTATCACGACATACACGTATGTCCTCGTTCTCAGATCGTGCGCTCCTGACGGCGGTCGTCGCGGATGTCACGCTGATTCTCGGGTACGCCATCAGTGCGGTTCATCCTGACCGTCGAGTGTGGCCCATCGGTGACAGCTCTTGGCGGTGGTGGTTCAATTGGTCAGCGCTCTCCGTCGTGTTCGCTGGGTTTCCCGTGCTGGGCGCGCTCGATCGGGACTCCTTCATTTTCACCGAACGTTGGAGCAAACTCACGGGTAGCGGTATCGCCGCACTCGGGATGGGATTTGCCCTCTCAGCACTCTTCGAACTTGGGTGGATGGAAAGCAGTGGAAGAGAAGGGGAACTTCGGACGAACGGTATCTACCAGTACACGCGCAACCCTCAGAGCGTGGGATTCATTACGTTCATCGTCGGCGCGATCATTGCAGTGAACTCCCGGAAACTGGCTGTACACGGCATCTTGACCATCCTCGTGTACGCACTGTTCCCGTTTGCCGAAGAACCGTGGCTGCGAGAGCAGTATGGCCAGGAATACGAGCAATACCGCAAGCGGGCCCCCCGATTTATCGGGTGGAACTTGGTGAAGAAGCTCATCACCAGATAGTCTACTACCGACCTTGAGCGGGGATTCAAGAACTCTACCAGAACCGCCTTTTCCGTTGGCTTCCTAACTGTCGTCAATGACTGATGAGAGAGGTATCCCTCGCAGAGAATTCCTCAAGTCGGCCGTCGCTATCGGAGGCGCAGCGGCATTCAGTGCCTGTTTAGGCCGTGAAGATGTTGACGTCCCAACAGGGCCGGATGATCTCTCGTCGTATCCACAACGTCAGCACGCTTGGAATGAGGCCCTCCCACGGGACGACCACGGGAACGTCGTCGCTCCGAGCCATCGTGTGCTCCTCTATCTAAATTACCGACGAGACGGGCCCCCGAACGAAGACGACCGTGACCAAGTTGAAACAGCTCTCCGTGGGATCGAACACGCCTACGAGCGAAGCGGGGGCGGGTTATTGCTCACGGTGAGTTATTCTCCGGCATACTTCGACCGATTCGACGAATCGCTTCCCGAAGACGTTGACCTCCCTGATCCAGAAGCACTTGCGCCGTTTGAGGATCCCGAGTTCGATACGCCCGATGCAGTCGTCCATCTCGCGAGTAACACGGCACAGGTGGTGCTCGGTGCCGAAGAAGCCCTCAAAGGGAACAAATCAACCCTCAACGGTGTCGATCAGCCTGACGCTACACTGACCGATGTTTTCTCAATCGCCGACCGGCGGACGGGCTTTATTGGGGACGGGTTGCCGGCGGAGAATGCTGACGATGCAGAGGGTGTTCCGGCAGATAAGGTCCCAGAGGACGCGCCGCTGTTTATGGGATTCAAATCGGGATTCAAAAAGAACCAGGCCAGTGAAGATCGCGTGACAATCCAGTCGGGGCCGTTCGCCGGTGGAACGACCCAGCACATCTCCAAGCTCCAGCTCAATCTCAATCAGTGGTACAATCAGGACGATCGCTGGCAGCGTGAGGCGAAGATGTTCTGTCCGTACCACGCCGAGAACGACGTAATCGAGGGCGCTGGAGACAATCTCGGAACCAGCAGCAAAATCGACGACTGTCAGCCAACGGATGAGACGGCCCGCGAGATGGGCGTCGTCGGTCACTCCCAGAAATCCGCCCGCGCTCGCGATGACGATGACTCGCCTCTCATCCTTCGGCGCGACTTCGATTCTACCGACGGTGAAACCGCCAGCCTCCACTTCCTTGCGCTCCAGCGACGGATCACCGACTTCGTCGACACGAGAGAAGCGATGAATGGCACTGACGTCACCGAGCAGTCGGCCGTCGGTCAGCGAAACAACAACGGCATCCTGCAGTACATCCGAACGGAGCGTCGCGGTAATTTCCTCGTCCCCCCACGGTCGTTGCGTTCGCTGCCGCCTGCGCGACCGGTCGAGAACGCACAGGAGGTGACGCATGAATCGTCGTGACGTGCTTCGGGCGGTCGGGGGCACGTCACTCGTGGGGCTCGCGGGGTGTACCGGCCTGTTTGAGACGCGGTCAGCGCGGGCACCACCGCTCCCCGAGAACCGCCCGGACGCAGTCTACTATCCGACCCACTACGAGGGCATGAAAATGCCCGGAATGAAGGAACAGGGCGGGTACAGTTGTGCGCTCACGTACTCGTATGCGCACCGGTTCTGGCTGATGAAGCCGAATGGGATCACGAAGGTCGAGATTCAATCCGAAGATTCGATTCACCTGATGCCGGTCGTTTGGGAGACACAGACGGGGATCATCCCACCCGATATCAATCCACAGCTCACGATTACACAGGACGGCGAGCAGGTCGACCAGTTCGCACCGTGGCCGATGCTCTCCCAGCCGATGGGGTTTCACTTCGGCGATAACGCACAGCTCCAGGGCGACGGCACATACACTGTCGAGGTCAGCATCGGCGGGCCGTCGACGCGACGGACGGGGTCGCTGGCCGAGAATCAGGGGAACGCCTCGTTCACGTTCGAGTTCGAATTCAGCGAATCGACGCTCAACGAGATCTCGTATACGGACATTCCCGACGACAGAGAAGGCACGAAGGGTGCTGTCGACCTGATGGACATGGAGATGTTACCGAGTTCGCAAGTGCCGACACCGGACGCGCTCCCGGGGGACGTTCGTGGCTCGGGGACGAGTGGGGACGCGAAGTTCGTGGTTACGATCCTCGAAGACGCGTCACGTTTCGGTGGGGACGAGGAGCAGAGGTATCTCGCTGTTTCTCCGCGCACACCCTACAATCGAACGATGCTGCCGATGATGTCGCTTTCGGGAACACTGCACCGTGACGGGATGTCAGTGTTCGACGGAATTCTACAGGCAACCATCGATCCAGAGCTCCGCTATCACTACGGAGCGACGGTCGCAGATGTACAGACGGGAGATGAGCTGACGATCACGGTCGATTCGCCCCCACAAACAGCTCGCCATGAAGGATACGAGACAGCCTTCGTTGATATGCCAGATGTGCAGGTGACGTTGTAGTTCCAAAGGTGTCTTTAGAATTCCAACCGAAGCCAAATCTATGGAAGAGAAGCACCTCCTACTGGCGACGTTACTTGGCGTTGTCTCACTCCTGGTACTCACCGGATTCGTCGTTCGCTTAGCGTAGACAGTCACAGAATGGCCGAGGCTGGCAGTTACAGAAACCCCCGGTTGACGACAGCGAGGTCGACTCAATGAATCTACCAAACATAGTATCTCAGAGGAGAACATGAATCGGAGAACGTTTCTCAAACAGGGGACTGCTCTCTCGGGGGGCCTGGTACTGTCTGGTTGCCTGGGGCGGCTCGGATTCGAGACGCAGTCTGCATGGCGTGATCCACCGATCGTGGAGGATCGACCTGACGCGGTCTACTATCCGGCAATCATCGAAGGGATGGGAATGTACGGAACGACGACGGCAGGCAGTCTCGGATTTGCACTGATGCACTCCTTCCCGCACCGTTTCTGGAACCTCACTGGCTCACGAAAGACGAAAGTCGTCGTTCAGTCGGATGATTCGGTGCATCTGATGGCGAGTGTCTGGGACACCGAGACGGAGACGATCCTCCCGGTCGACGTCTCTGTCGAAATCAGTAACAGCGACGGTCGAGTGTCCTCGACCAACCTCTGGCCGATGATCTCGCCGAATATGGGGTTCCACTACGGCGACAATATCGCTCTCCCGGGGGAAGGACAGTACGATGTGACGCTCCAGGTTGGCCCGTTGCAGACAGCTCGTACGAGTCCATTCAACGGGCGATTTACAGAGGGACAGTCTGCCACGATGCAGTTCACGTTCGATACGGATGAGACGTACAATTTGGAGATTCGCCGGTTAGGGGACAAAGCAGGCACCCGTGGGACAGTCGATCTAATGGATATGGAAATGATTCCTGAACCGGTCGTGCCGACAAAATCCGAGCTTCCCGGTCGACTACTCCACGAAGGGCAATCCGGTGACGCAACGATGCTGGTTGCTCTCGTTGACGGTGACCATCGGTTTAGTGATACTGAAGGACCCTTCCTAATCGTTTCTCCACGCACACCCTACAATCGCGTGATGCTCCCGAGGATGGCTCTTTCAGCAACACTCGACCGTGGAGGGGATACAATCACACAAGGGACACTCCAAGCGTCCCTTGATCCTGACCTCGGGAGTTTCTATGGGATGGGTATTGATGAACTCAAGACTGGCGATACGGTCAGAATCACTGTAGAGACACCACCCCAACTGGCGCGCCACGACGGCTACGAAACCGCGTTTCTCGACATGGACCCGATTGAGTTCACTGCCGAGTGATCTTTCTGGTTGAGTTCTGACCTTAGTGTGCGATCCGTTGTTCTCTCGAAACCACCAGAATCAGGGTAGATATGGGGGCGTCGCTCCTGGAAGTGAGAGAATCCAGAGGCTAATAACGGTGTACCCGATCATCACACCGATGAACGGGTACTGGCTCCGGATTGCGACGAGACGACTCGAGAAGAGTTCGTAGGCGGTCGCGTGCGCTGCCCAGATAGCGAGGAGATGCCCGATGAGCACGTAGGCGATACTCAAACCCTCGAACCACCCAGGTGGAGACAATGTCAGGGGATTCGCTGGGGGCGACAGTGGAGAGAGAATTGCCATGCCTAGAGCCGGACTGAGGGATACAGCCAGTCCGGTGTAGTGGGCGAGGTGATATCCCGCTGCGATGGCCAATAGCGAGGGTGCAAACCGAAAGGCGATACGTTTCGCTGTGATGTATGTCCCGGTCCGTCGCCGAGAGAGTACGCCCGCATACCAATACGCGGCGAAGAAAACGACGTAGCCACTGACGAAAAGGAGTGTGTAGATGAGGATCGCACGAATCTGTACGGCTCCCACTCCAATATTGGAGAGGCTGACGAGTGCCTCGGTAGTTGCTGCGCC
Source organism: Haloarcula japonica DSM 6131 (assembly GCF_000336635.1). Classification (GTDB taxonomy): domain Archaea; phylum Halobacteriota; class Halobacteria; order Halobacteriales; family Haloarculaceae; genus Haloarcula; species Haloarcula japonica. The sequence continues at coordinate 81,536 of NZ_AOLY01000042.1, forward strand.
CGTCTGCGTCGTGATGAAGCCGCTGTACGTGAGCTCCCAAATCAGCGCAATGACGAACGCAACATCGGAGGTGTCCGTGATTAAGTCTGAGTCAGTCAGGTCGCTACCGGGCAGTTTTACAGTGAGCTTCCCGTCCCGCCGTTTTACAGGGGCGACAGCCCCGAAAAATCGGAACAGGACGGATAACGGATCTGCGTTCTCGAACCACGCGTCAGGACCGAAGAGTACTGCGCCTGCGATTGTGACGGCACTGTAGCCGAGGATCGCAAGCGAAAGAATTGACGGAATCGTGCTGACAGGGAAAATCACCTCAATCCACACAAGGAGTAATAGGCCACCGACAGCTGGCCATCGGGCTAATTCTCTTGGATACGTTCTGTGTCCAGCTGGGAGAAGCGAGACGATCCCTCGCCAGGGGTTCAGTGCTGGCCAAACGTTCCCTCCAAGATACGTAAGCATCGGCAAGCCCGCTCGAACGACGACAAATGTGACGAGAATGGTGAAGCTTGCTGTCGGGAGCTGCGGTCCGGTCAGTCCGAGATACACTGCCAGTCCAAGGACGACAATCCCAAAACTACGTCCGATCCATCGAATCGGTGTCCACCAGTCGTCGACCGTCGGACCGGGGAGTGACCAGTTGTGGAGATAGCGGATAAAGGCTCGATCAGTAACGAAGCTCGCAAGTAGGGCAGAGGCGCCGATCGTGGCGCCGCCAGTGGCAAGATACAGCCATCGGGGAACGGCAAGGGTATCCCGAGGCTGCTTCGAGAGCGTCATCCCGTTACCGGCAGCGACTGTTTCGGTAAACAGCGTCAGTATCGAGACCCAGAGTACAAACTGTACGAAGAGTCTGAGCTTCGTGTTCGAGACGACCCAATGACGAAGCCTCGACCCTGGACCTGACTCTATGTGTACCTCTTCGCTTGCCCCGGTGTTCGTATCTGAGTCAGGCAAAGATAGCATACATGAATAGAAGACCGAAGTACAGGAGCACGAGGGCTCCAAGCGCTTTCAGACGGAGTGTACGCAACTCGTCTTCTTCGTCTGCTCGGGCAGAGAGGAATGCGTCCTCCTCGTCGTCATCCAGCTCTTGGGGATGTTCTAAGCCTTTGTGGAGGACGAGGCGGTCGGTCGTCGGGAACGGATGCCCACAGTAATCACACTCCCCTGCAGGTGAGTCACGCCGTGGAACCGTAGTGCCTTCGTATGACATACTCTCGAAAGCTGTTATTCGGCCGTAGGCCAGTCAGCGTTGAAACCGTTCTGGTTCGACGTTCGAACTTCTCCGCTCGCGTATCGACCTACGTGGCGTCATCAATGGCCAGAATGGTCGGTTACAACAGATCTGCTAGCGAAGAACGAAGTTGTCCAAACGCTCCCTTTGACAGCGTGGAAGTAGTCTTTTGTTCAGAGTGGTTGTCTTCGACTGGAGACTGACTCTCCGTTTCTCGCTCTTCTTCGTAGGCGTCGCAGTAGATGCACATAAAAAAGAGTAGGCAGAGCGTCTCTATAAAACCATTTGACCGTAAGATGGGATAGCGCGGAGAATCGGGACTAAGCAGTATTACCAGCTTCAGACTGTGAGGTTATACCGCACCAATATTAACTAACGGCTGAATTACAGCCATTTTCTATTAACTATAGGGGTATCAATAACAGCCGATTTATTATATCGTGAAGCTCAACTCGAGATAATGAGCGATTCCGAAGACACGGATTCAACCTTCACGGGAGCGAGTCCATGGCCACTCTTTGTCGCTATTGGATTTGCTCTCTCGGAGGTCGGTGTCGTTCTCGGCCTTCGTCCTGTCTCTGTTGCGGGACTGTTGTTGTTCGTCGGATCTGTTGCTGGCATTCTCACAGAGGCGGAGTATATTACTGAACCAGCGAAAGCAGCAGGTGTTCAAGGATTCGTCCTCTTCGGCATCGGTATCTTGCTGATCACACAGAACCAGACCGGGACGACAATCCGCGGTCAATCGATTGCGATCGCTGGTATCCTGTGTCTCGTTGGTGCACTTGTCTGGGTAGGCTTCGTTCGAAGGAAGACCCGCGCAACGGTATCGACAGCAGAGACGTCGGAAACAACATCTGATTGAGTTTCAGTAACAAACTATCGATGGAATTCGATAACACGAAAACGGTAATCGCGTTCGGGGTCCTGCTCACCCTCATAATTGGTGGGACGATGATGAGTCCGACGAGCAAAAGTACAGTCATGATGGTGAGCGTCGGCCTCGTCGTGTTTGGAGTCTTTACGCTCTTCCTCGAGGTCAAACACGGTGAGTATCGAGCAAACCATACTTAGGTCTGCATTTGAGATGAGACAACGGCCGAGTTAATAATATAGGGCAAAGTATTTATTAGGTATTGGCAGAAAATGGGTGTTTTATAGCAGTCGATTTAATAAATGTGTAGTGGCTAGGGGAGAGTGATGACCTCCCCCGACGACGATTCCCACAACAGGAGTGGTGAGCCACCGGATCGCGCCCACGAACACGAAGAAGGGTCCCACGAGCATAGTCACACGCATGACCACGACCACAGTGATCACGAACACGCCCAACACACAGAACAGGGCGTCGACGACGTTTCTCCACCCATAGACCAAGGGGACGTTGCACAATTCGCGGTCCCGGAGATGGATTGTCCATCCTGTGCAGGAAAGGTAGAGAACAGCGTCGAAAAACTGGACGGAATCCGCAGCGTCGACCCGCAAGTGACGAAAGGGACGCTGACCGTTTCATACGACGGCGAACAAACGAGTGCCACCGCGATTGCTAATCGGGTCGAAAAGGCCGGGTACACCGTGGAGGACACCGGCGAAGTGTCCTCGAAATTCACGGTTCCGGAAATGGATTGCCCGTCGTGTGCTGGCAAAATCGAGAACGCTCTCGAGAGGGTCGAGGGAATTACAACATTCGAAACCCAGCCGACGACCGGAACCGTCGTCGTCACGTACGATTCTTCGAGGACTGGAGAAGCCGATATCATCGGCGCTATCGAACGTGCCGGGTACAAGGTTACAGACACGTCGAGCGACGAATCAGGACGGCAGGACCCGACTGAGGAACGCGAGAGCATCTGGACGAGTCCACGAGCACTCAAGACGTGGATCAGCGGTGGATTCGTCGCTCTCGGCTTGCTCTTCGAGTTCTTCCTGACCGGGCAGAATGTACAGCTTGCAAGCCTTCTCGGAACGGAGCTGCTCGTCGCCGACGTACTGTTCCTCGTTGCCGTCGCGTCCGGTGGTCAGGAGATCTTCCGCAACGGCTACTACTCCGCTCGGAATCTGAACCTCGATATCGACTTCCTGATGTCGGTGGCTATCCTCGGAGCACTCGTTGCGAGCCTCGCCTTCGGTGAGGCGCTCTACTTCGAGGCGGCCACCCTCGCGTTCCTGTTCAGTATCGCCGAGCTGCTGGAGCGGTACTCGATGGATCGCGCTCGGAACTCGCTCCGGGAGTTGATGGACCTCTCACCGGATGAGGCAACCGTCAAACGGGACGATACCACGGAGACAGTTCCTGTCGACGAGGTCGCTGTCGGCGACGTGGTCGTCGTCAAACCGGGGGAGAAGATCCCGATGGACGGAACCGTCGTCGACGGTGAAAGCGCCGTCAATCAGGCACCCATCACAGGCGAAAGCGTACCCGTCGACAAGACGATGGGAGATGAGGTATACGCCGGCACGATCAACGAAGAGGGCTATCTTGAGGTAGAGGTTACCTCTGAAGCCGGTGATAACACGCTCTCGCGAATCGTGGAGATGGTCGAGGATGCCCAGTCGAACAAGACCGAGCGCGAGCAATTCGTCGAACGCTTCTCAACGTACTACACGCCAGTCGTCGTTGCCTTCGCCATTTTGACGACGGTGGGAAGCCCGTACGTTCTCGGCACGACCTGGCCCACGGCCGTCGTCTACGGGTTGACGTTACTGGTACTGGCCTGCCCGTGTGCGTTCGTCATCTCGACACCCGTGTCCGTCGTGTCGGGAATTACGAGCGCCGCGAAGAACGGCGTCCTGATCAAGGGCGGCAACCACCTCGAAGCGATGGGGGCCGTCGACGTCGTCGCCTTCGACAAAACGGGGACGCTCACGAAAGGTGAGCTCACCGTCACTGACGTCGTTCCATTAAACGAAAATTCGGAGGAAGACGTCCTCCGGTGTGCCCGCGGGCTCGAACAACGGAGCGAACATCCCATCGGCGAGGCGATCGTCGCTGAGGCCGGCAGCATGGGAGTCGCCGAGCGCGAGATCGATGATTTCGAGAGCATCACCGGCAAGGGCGTCCGGGCCGACCTCGACGGGACGCCCCACTTCGCTGGCAAGCCGGGGCTGTTCGAGGAGCTGGGATTCGACCTATCACACGTCCACGCGACCACTGACGGCGGTGTCGTCACCCAGACAGCTCGGCAGATATGCGACCGGAACAACTGCCTCGACCTTCTCGACGAGACCGTTCCCGAACTCCAAGCAGAAGGGAAGACCGTTGTCCTCGTTGGAACCGAAGACGAACTCGAAGGCGTCATCGCAGTCGCCGACGAGATCCGACCCGAAGCGAAGCGAACAGTGACGCGACTCAAGCAACTCGGCGTCTCCCGAACGGTGATGCTGACGGGTGACAATGAGCGGACTGCCCGCGCGATCGCCGAACAGGTCGGCGTCGACGAGTACCAGGCCGAATTACTCCCCGAGGACAAGGTGACGGCGATCGAGGAGCTCGTCGAGGAGTACGACGGCGTTGCGATGGTCGGTGACGGCATCAACGACGCACCGGCGCTCGCCACCGCCACAGTCGGCGTGGCGATGGGGGCTGCCGGGACTGATACCGCATTGGAGACCGCCGACATCGCCTTGATGGGTGATGACCTCGCAAAGCTCCCGTACCTCTACGAACTCGCACACGATGCGAACGGGGTCATCCGACAGAACATCTGGTCGAGTCTCGCTGTCAAAGCCGGGCTGGCAGTCGCAGTCCCGTTCGGATACGTCCCGATCTGGCTCGCCGTCCTCGCTGGCGATGCCGGAATGACGACGGCCGTCACCGGGAACGCGATGCGACTCTCTCGAATCACGCCGGAGACAGACACCGAAACCAGCGCTTCGGAGGGGTAAGATGGGTGCAGAGAATGAGGGAAACGCAACATCCCATACGGAGGCAGATCAGCAACGATACCCGTTCGGACTCTCGTCTCCGCAGTTTGCCGTCCTCGTTGTGCTCATTGGGCTCATCGGGCCCGGTTTGTTGGTATACACCTTCGAACAGGCGAACCTCTCTGCAGTTGCTGACCTCGTGTGGATCGTCGGCTATGGCACAACCGTATTTGTGGTTTGGTTCATCTGGCTTCGTCCGCTCGATTTCGCGGGCTCCTCCGCCCAAGATACATCACTCTCCGAAGAATCGGAGCGGTCCAAACCAGAACCGGAGGGAGCCGATGAGGAGATTACCTCTTCGGATAGCACTGAATCAACGGCGCAGGATTCGATGGTGACGAGTGAAGACGGGGCCCAGGAATCTACCCAGGAACAACCGGAATCCTCAGATTCGAAATAGAACCCCCTCTAATGTGAACTTATGACCCTTCACGAGCATACTGATGAGGAGACCGCAGAGCACAACCTCCCGTCTAAATCAAGTGGCAGTACGCGTCGGCTTGCGCTCGTCGCGGTCGTCAATTTCTTTGGATTCGTCATCGAACTGGCTGGTGGACTCCTGTTCGGGTCGGTCGCGCTTATCAGCGACGCACTCCACATGCTGTTCGATATGCTGGCGTACGCGATGGCGTTCGGCGCGAGCTACACCGCCGAACGGTTCGAGGGTGGCGAGGCGTGGTCGTACGGTCTCCACCGACTGGAGCCGGTTGCGGCCTTCCTGAACGGCGTCTTGCTCCTTCCAATGGTCGGATACATCGTCTGGGAGTCCTACCAGCGGTTCCTTGAGCCAGTGGCGATCAATCCCGAGTTGACGCTGATCATCGCTACGGGTGGCCTGCTGGTAAACATCGGCTCCGTGTACGTGTTGCAGGGTGGTGAGATGAGTCTCAACGAGCGCGGGGCGTTCTACCACCTGCTCGGTGACGCCGGTGGCTCTGTTGCGGTAATCGTCTCGACCGCCGCCGTCGCAGTGTTCGATCTCCCCATCGCAGACCCTGTGGCGGCCGTACTCATTGGGCTGCTGGTGCTCGCGTCGGCCGGGAACGTCCTCCGGGAAAGCACCTCGATCCTGTTGGAACGGAGCCCGGTGTCGTCCGAAGAACTCCGGGATGAATTGACGACACTCGATGGCGTCGACCAGATTGAGGATCTCCACGTCTGGCAAGTCTGTAGTCAACTCACCGTCGCAACCGTCCGACTGACAGATACGTCGACCACACTCGAGGAGCAACGGAGAATCCAGTCACGGGTTCACGACTATCTCACGAATCGAGGAATCGACCACGCAACCGTGGAGCTCGTCGGGCGTACCGATCCCGATACTGACCCTGTCGGTACGACGAATCACTCCCACTAACGATGTCCCACACAGCACCCGATCAAATGTTCGAGGTGTTGGACGAGACGAACGAGAACCTCATTGCGATTCGCGTCGGGAAGGGCACGCGAACAGGCTATCAAGAGCTGTACTCACTCCTCGTCGAAAAGAGCGATAAGCACGGGTACATCCACGTGTACGAGGAAGTTCCGAACTGGACGTTCAGGGCGTTTCTCACACACCTCCACGGGGTGGTTCCCGATCTCCGGTACGGCCCTGAGTTCGATATCGACCGGTACGCCGCAGTCGGCGATACACGATGGGCAAAACTCCTGTTCGACTGGTGGTATGCAATCCGACCGATCTGGCCAGTCGCCCCCAACGAAATGCGATATTTCGACATCAAGAAACGCGAGCGAGCTCTCGACTGGCTTCGAGAGGAAATTTAGTTACGAATACGATCAACTCCGCCGACGACAATGAGGAGTGTAGAGACAAGCGTCAGTCCAAGTTGTGGTTCCCGGAACCAGAATGGCGTTGACGGAACGACTGCCCGAAGCCCGACCAGCAGTAGTGAGAGAACCGGCACGCCGGCGTCAGGGCTGTCGACGCTGCTTCCGTTAGTCGTGTACTTCGGGGCTCCGACAGACTCACCGTAGGGCAGTCGGTCGGCTTCGTATGGGATACGCTCTGTTCGAACGCTCCAGACGACAGTCCCGGATTCGTCGACCTCTACGAGTCGCCGGTTGAGCGTGTCGGTGATAAGCGTGTTTCCGTTCGGGAGGCGATCCGCATCCCGGGGCCAATCGAGCTCGACACCCGCTGCCCGATCAAGAGCCCACGCTGGCTCCCATTTACCGCCCTCCGTTCGATGCAGTTCCACGACTCGGTCGTTCTCGCTGTCGGCAACGAGGACGGCACCATCCCCGAGCCACTGGGGGTTGTGCTGGTGGTTGAGCACGTCGGGGTCACCGCATCGAATATCGCCATCATTGTCATAGTCGTTCAACTGGCCGGATTTCCGGCAATTGGCATCGTTCGAATCGGTCGTATCCTCATTGATAACCTCAACGACGCCCTCGCCGCGCTCGATAACGAGTAGCTGGTTGGCATTCCGTACTGAGACGAGATAGCGCCCAGAGCCGATGACGTCCACGTCGTTGATGTGCAGCCAGTCGGTCGTCGTCGGATCTTGTGGGGCGTCGTAGAACGAACTCGCATTCCACTGCCACGTGACTTCGCCGTTCTTGACAGTAAAGATACGCTCGTACTCCATATCGGTGACCAAGTATTCTCCCGATTCGAGTCGTTCGACATCGTGGACTTCGCTGTTCTTGTTCGTTCGCACCGGGAAGCTATACTCCGAAACCACCTGCAGGTCTTTCCCGGGGTCAATGACTCGGAATCCCGTTCGGGTACAGGGAGACTCGTACGGTCCGCACGAAGCGTACCCGCTGTCCATGAACCCGGCTAACACTGTTCCGTTCTCCGTTTGTGTGACGTCAAAATAGCTATCAGCACTCGATTCACGCCAGGTAGTGTTCGTCCCGTTGAGAAGATAGACGCTGCCGTATTCGTGCCAGCCTGGGCCACCCCCCTGAGACCCGACCAAGGTTCGGGACGTCTGGTCTGTCTCCGAAGCCGTCCCAATCGCAGGGGCGAGCATTGCACTGCTAACAAGCGTGAGAACGAACAGAACAACGCCGAAAAGGATTAGGTAGCTACCCCGACGGAGATCAGGAACGGCAACATTCGGAACGGGGTTCATTTCTGGATATACAGCGAGTACATGATGACCGCGAGGCCAAGGGCGACGAACAGGCTGTTGATGAGCACGCCGAGGGCCAATCCGACAGAAAAGAACTGGTTGGCCACGCCAGTTAGAATTGCCCCGAGTGTGATGATACCGAACCCGACACCAAGGACACGTAGCGAATCCGCACCCGTACGTCGATAGGCTTTAAATGCAATATAGGTAATCCCGCCACCGAGAAGCAGGATTACGAACTTGACGACTGCAATCGCCGTGATGACGCCGTTCATACTTCGTCCCCCATCATCGACCAGATATCTGCAAGCCGTTCGTCTGTAGATTTCGGCGGCCGATCGACGCTCACCGAAAACGTACCTGTGTCGTCCATAGAGATCGTGACGTCCTCGAACGACCGCTCGTAGTAGGTAACCCGTCCACCTCCGGGGTTGATCGTCTCCTGTTCTCGAACGAGGGAAGCGGAACTGAGGAGTTCTAATTTTCGATACAGCGTCGACTTGGGGATGTCACATGCGTCGAGGAGTTCGTTCGCAGTCATTGGTTCGATAGTTTCCTGGAGAATAGCCCGACACGCGGGATCATCCAGCGCATCAAGGACATCCTGTACCTCCGGAGTGTCCTCGGACGACACTGAATCATCTCCCATTATTCGATAATACGTGGTCCTCGGGATATGGTGTCCGATTGCTGGAGAGGCATCCCATTGGTCCCACGAACTCAGTCGGGATCGTGGTTCCAGAGTCATGACGGTCGATCCATCGAAAGAGGGGAGACATGGTGACACAATTATGAATCGTGCTGAATTTCGAGTCGTTGTTCGCCTGCGTCTGTGATCTCGTAGAGACCCCTCCCCAGTGGAACAATACAGCCCTCACTATGGAGGTGAGCACACGTTTGGTCAATGGTGATCGGGTGTCCATCGACGGCGTTAGTGATCTCCATCACATGGCACGGTGACTCATCAACGAGCAGCTCCAATATCTCGACCTCGGTCTGTATTGAGAACTCGCTCATGGTAAATATCGTATCATGACCCACTCAGTAGCTGGATTTCGCCCGGCAGGGGCTATCCGGTCAGTCATACTGCGCGTACACCTCGAGAAGCTCTTGGTATCGATTTCGGATCGTGACTCGACTGACGTGGGCGACCTCACTCACCGTCTCCTGTGTGAGCTGTTCGTTCGTGAGGTGGGTCGCAGCATACAGAGCGGCAGCCGCCAACCCGGCTGGACTCTTTCCACTGTGGACGGCATTATCTGTAGCTACCTCAAGCAGTTCTCGAGAGCGCCGTTCTGCTTCGTCGCTCACGTCGAGCGATGACGCGAATTGTGGAATATATTGCATGGGATCCTCCGGCTCGATCTCCAGCCCAAGTTCTCGGGACAGATATCGGTACGCTCGCTGGATCCGGATTTTCTCGACACGGCTGACATCGGCGAACTCCGTCAGCGGCCGTGGCATTCCGTGCTGTCGAGCAGCCGCATACAACGACGCCGTCGACATACCCTCGATCGAGCGACCGGGGAGCAGGTTCTGCTCCACAGCACGCCGGTACAGGACGCCTGCAGTTTCCCGAACCGATTCAGGAAGTCCCAGAGCGGACGCCATGCGGCTGATCTCCCCGAGCGCTTGCTTGAGATTCCGCTCGTGAGCATCCTTCGTACGGAACCGCTCGTCCCACGTCCGGAGGCGCTGTAATTGAGCACGTTTGCGACCAGAGACAGCCTGTCCGTAGGCATCCTTGTCCTGCCAGCCGATAGTCGTACTCAGACCCTTATCGTGCATCAGCTGCGTCGTCGGAGCCCCGACCCGACTCTTTTCATCGCGTTCCTCTGAAGTGAACGCACGCCACTCAGGACCGTGGTCGATTGGATTATCTTCAAAAACCAACCCACAGCTTTCGCAGGTCGCCTCACCGCTGTCGCTAGTCCGTGTAATATGACCCTGACACTCGGGACAGATGTTGTCGTTGGCAGACTTCACCTCGCGGTCGCGTTCATCTATTGACCGTTCCTGGGTATGTTCTTGAGCCATCATACTATTGGCATATAGGGGTTTTCCCTACAAACCGTGTGTCTTCTTAACAGTATCATGAGACGGCTCCTCAATGAATAGCAGGCGGTGTCCCACTCGCTGGGAATCCGGCTTAACACTTTGTCTCCAAGACATCAACTCGTCACACCGCAAGTCAACGTCCCTACCCAATATTATGTCTCAAGCCCGACTCCGCAGGCACGATATACGAACCGCGATTTCAAGGATTCCGGTCGAGTACAGGCATATCGCCAGTTTGACGCTACTAGTGACGTATATTGTGATGCTTCTTGGAGCCTACACCAGTGCAATCGGTGCTGGACTTTCCTGTCCCGATTGGCCGACCTGCTACGGGACGTGGGTCCCCTTCCTTCAACCCGAGATCATTGCTAACTCGCCATACTCTGCACTCCAAATCTTCGCTGAGTGGGCTCACCGTGGACTGGCGATGACGGCCGGGGTTCTGATCGTCGGCACGACCCTTGGAGCGTGGGTGACACACCGTAATACCCCGATTGTCAAATGGTCGGCCACGGCCGCTCTCGTCCTCCTTCCGTTACAGGTTATCCTCGGAGGATTGACCGTCACGGAAGATCTCCAACCGACCATCGTGACGACGCATCTGGGCGTGGCAATTCTCATTCTCCTCTGTCTCCTGACGACCTGCCTCGTCGCATATCTCCGCCGCTGATGACCCCTTGCGTATAACACAATGCCACAGATACCGACGATTCAGCTCACTATGAGAGCAGAACACGGAGCCTATGAAATCTACACTTGGAGTAGTGATCACGAATGACTGCCCATACCTGCCCGATCTGTACAGATCAATTCGAAACAGCTGGAGCAGCGCGTGACCACACATGGAACGTTCACAGCGCCTGCCATTATTGTGGCGAACAACTCGGTGACGAGACTGACGAGCAGCTCTACAGACACTGGCTCGTCGCGCACCCCGACGACCTCTCAGGTGTGGATTACAAACGGGCTGAGACAGCCGTTGATTCACTCACGTTCTCAGAGCGGCTCTCCGAGGGAGGTGTTGGAGCTGCTGTCGGAGGACTAACCCGCCGACAGCTTCTCCTCGGCGGTGGTGGTGCCGCCACTGCCGGTCTCGTGATCGGCGCCACCGCTCTCTCTAACAATACGAGCACTGAGCCGGATGACGGCGCGACTGCTGGAGGTGATACGGGTGCCGTTACCACTGCCCCGATTCCCGACTCGCCTGGAGACTTCCGCTATGCGACGATGGGGTCTGCTGATGCCGATGTCATGGTCACATACTTCGGGAGCTGGAAGTGTCCGTACTGCGCCCAGTTCAGTACGGAGATGCTTTCACAACTCGTGACGGACTACGTGGAACCAGGAACAATTGCGCTCGAGTTCCGCAATCTGGCATATATCGGTGGCGACCCATTTTTGGGCCCCGATGCACCGGCAGCCGGTCAGGCCGGATTAGCCGTCTGGAACACCGACCCAGCCTCATACTGGGCGTTTCACGAATACGTGTTCGGGAATCAACCACCCGAGAGCGACCAGTGGGCGACCGCCGAGAGATTGGTCGAGTTTGCTCAGGCCGCAGGCGTCTCCGAGACAGCGTCGGTCCGCACGGCCATCCAAGAAAATCAGTATGACGACGCGCTGCGGGCGACTGACAGGGCTGCGAGCGATGTCGGTGTCGATGCCACACCCACGCTCCTCATCGATGGCATGACGGTCAATCCACTCGGAAACGAAGAGCGAGTAAGACAGCTGATCGAAGATGCAGCTGGATCAAACTGAGTCATGGATGTCCGACGGACGATTCTGGCTTGCAGGCGGGGCAGGCGTCGCGGCGATTGCAACCCTGGGAAGCCTCTGGTTCAGTCTCGGCCTCGGTCTCGTTCCGTGTACCCTCTGCTGGTACCAACGTATCCTCATGTATCCGCTTGTCGTCGTTCTCGGCGTTGCCGCCCTCGAGAGCCACAACACAATCTGGCGAACAGTCGTGCCACTATCCGTGGTGGGAGCTTCAATCGCGGGATATCACTCCGTACTCCAAGCAACGACGGCCTCATGCACCTTTGCTGGCCCCTGTGCAGTTGTCCAGTGGCAGGCTCCGGTGCTCGGACTTACAATTCCGAATCTCTCACTCATCGCGTTCGTGCTCGTGATAATTACAGTCCTCGCTGGATCCAACCTCGTCGAACCTGAACGTCAGCTATGAACAAAATCACTACCGCGGGATGTCTTGGAATGAATAGCGCCGGAATCGACCTATCGAAGCCAGCTTGTAGGGTGGAGCCCTACGCTCACATCTGATTAATGTCGTCGATATCTCGTTTCCGGTCTGTCGCCTCGGCGATTGGTCTCACGTATGGATCATACGTCGCGGGGGCTATCGTAATCCTTGCCGTCGCGACGGTAGTCGGGTTGTTCGGAGTCGACCTCGCGTCGCGCCCAGCCCTCAGACTGGTTGTGAGCACGTTCTTCCTCCAAGGAGTGACGTTTGGGGGCATCGCCATCCTTTATCTCAAAGGCCGTGATCTCGGATTGGGATTCGTTCCAGTTCGTTCACCTGACAAGCGTGATGGAGCAGTGATTGTTGGCGGGAGTATAGCGATCCTGGGGTTGCTCTTTGTGGCGTCCTCAGTAATCACAGCCCTCGGTCTGAACTCGGCTCAGAATCAGATCGTCGAGGTCGGGCGACAAAATCCGAGTGTATTCCTTCTTCTGATCCCCCTTCAATTCCTGTTAGTCGGCCCGGGAGAAGAGCTGTTGTTCCGGGGCCTCGTACAGGGCACCCTCCGTGAAAGTCTCCATCCGGCTCGTGCAATCATCCTCGCAAGCGCTCTGTTCGCATCGATCCATCTCTTCTCGTTGTCAGGGGAAGGCAAACTGGTGTACATCGGTATCGCATTCGTCCTGGCCTTAGTACTGGGAGCAGCGTACGAGTATACGGACAACCTCACAGTGCCGGCTGTGATTCACGGGACGTATAACGCGGTGCAGTTTGCAGGGGCCTATCTGACGGCGACGGGCGGACTCTAAAAATCTGACCACTTTGTCGTCTCAATTTCAGACTCCTAACGGCGAACAAGTATAAATAAAAAGCCGCCATCTCCATTCGCCTTTTGCCGAACATATCCACGCACTGTCCCGTGAATTGGGACACCGCAGTCGCCCTATGTTTAGGCCAACCAAAATGCCGAGTGTATCATGACCACACGTTTCGGCGCACCCGGAACCGGACTGTCCCGGCGTGAGTTTCTCGCGGCAACTGGCGCGACGGGTATCGCTTCGTTAGCAGGCTGTTCGGCGGGCGGAGCTAACGAGCCAGCAGCAACGAGCGATACGGCCACGCAGACACAAACTGACTCGCCTAATCTCCCCTACACCAGCCCTCCAACAGTCGTCAACGTCGACGAGCAGGGTGGTGGAGTGACGATGCGGACTCAACAGGCCCGCCACGCCGTCCACCCGCTCGATACAATGGGTGGGCCCGTCGAATTCCCACGCGTCTGGGCGTTCCAGGCCGACGACAACGACCCCAGCGTCCCAGGCCCAATTCTCAGAACGACCGAGGGTAACGCGATGGAGGTGACACTCGACAACACCGATGGCCGACGTCCCCACACGATTCACTTCCACGGAATTCGCAAGACGTGGGAGAACGACGGCGTCCCGACGACGACCGGGATTCAGGTCCCGCCAGGGGAGACACACACCTACGAGATTCCCGCTAACGTCCCTGGAACGCATTTCTACCATTGCCACTTCCAGACCCACCGGCATATCGACATGGGCATGTACGGGATCTACCGAGTTGATCCCGAAGGCTACGAACCGGCGGACCGCGAATACTTCATGACGATCAAGGACTGGGATTCGCGGGTTCCGCGGAAGTGGGCCGGTGAGGCGGACTTCACATACAATTCGGCCAGTCGCAATCCGGACGTGTTCACCGTCAACGGGAAGAGCGCACCCCGAACGCTGCACCCCGAAGAAGGCTCACCGATCATCGTCGACGAGGGCGACTCAGTTCGCATCCACCTCGTCAACGGTGGATACATGTCGCACCCGATGCATATCCATAACCACCGCTTCCAGCGTGTCGAAAAGGACGGCGGGACGATTCCAGAGGCTGCCCGCCACGACATGGACGTCACGAACGTCGCCCCCGCTGAACGACACACGATCGAATTTACTGCCGATGCAGACCCCGGCATCTACCTGATGCACTGCCACAAGGTCAACCACGTGATGAACGGCACGTTCTATCCCGGCGGGATGCTCACCGGCGTGGTCTATCGGTCCGTCATGGATACTGACATTTTCAACCAACTTATGGAGTACGCTGGCTACTCCACGTAGAGACCCTCTACACCACGACCAGGACAGGATCTAACTGAACGATAGGGGTTACCCAACCCAGGTGGACTCCTGTTGGTTCGACATCACCCCGCTAAAACAGCCGTCGCTAGGACTGCGAACCGGTCATCGAAATAATCTGAATCAACACAGCTGGGGGCTAGCATGGACCGCAACACAGCGGATTCCGGCTACTGGGTCGGCCTATTATGCACTGGCGCGGAACTCGCCATGTTTCATTCCCAGGAAGAACGCGATGACCGAGAAGATAATCATCGAGGGCAGAACCATCATAAAGACCGTCGAGGAGGTCATCACGGTCGTGAGCGCAATCGCCGCGACGGCGACAATTACGACAAGGGGGGCCACCGAGCGCACAAAGTCGAATTCCATATGTACAGTTGTGACCGGATAGACAAAACCGTTAACAAAGTAGATTTGCTGGAAGCCGGTATTGACACGGTGCGAGCGGAAGCCCACCCTTTCACAGTCATTGCCGGAGTCGATTATCTAACATGTTCGACGCCCACTCACGCCGATTCTGAAAGCCGTGCACCCGGTGCACGGAGTTCCTCGATTCCATCGCTGAGTTTGCCAGCACTAATCGCAGCCAAATCAGCAACTACTGTTCAGCCATAGGACGACGTCAAGACAGAGTAGGAGGTAAAAGAGAGGACTACTCATATTGGGAGATGATCTCCAAGATATCGACAAACGTCGCCAATACCGGATAATCAACCTCCAGACCCTCATAGAGATATGAACAGAGGTCAGTGTAGGCATCCACGTCTGCCGACCGATCGATTCGATGAGCGTGGATTTCCTCCTGCCGTTGCTGGATCCAACTCTTACATTCATCATTCAACGTATGAAGCGTCTCGTATCGGTCGGTTAGTTCAATATCTGAGTTCCCCTGTAATTTCGTAGAATCAAGTTCTGCTATCGCCTCTCGAATCTCTTGAACTGTAGATTGCACGTCTTTGAGGGTAGTGAATTCATCCTGGAGGCTCTCCAGAAAGACTCGGCGGTTGTCAATACACTGCTGTGCGGCCTCGAGGAGCCGTTGTTTGATGAGCGGTGAGAACGTAGTCGCTTCTGAGATCAGGAGCAACACATCGGCCCCGAATTCGGCACTGAGGCTCGCCTCGAACGAATCACCGTACACGTCGCCGTAGTGGTCGACCGCCATCACAGTATCATGATACCACGGCTCGATGGTATTACGGACCGACTTCTCTTCGGATGTAAGGTTCTGATCCACTCCAACAACGGACCGTTCGAACCGAGGAGTCTGTGTGTCGACGGTCTGGATACGCTGGCGAAACCGTTGGAAGGCTTGACATTCGCGCTCAACCTCACGTCGTTCTCGTAGAACACTATCGAGGGCAGCATCCGTGTATGTCGGCCACGGGCCTTGTGCGAGTGTCATCGACAGCGTATGTCTCCATACTGTCGGTCCGAAGCACAGTCAATGTCGGCCATATGGTGTACAAGCGATTCCGGAGCGCACAGCTCGCAGTATACGCGGCCGCCTACCCGGAGAACGAGCTGTACGAGACGCTGCCTTGATCAACGATGGTCTGGCTTTCGGGGACGTCTCCGTCCGGCGGCATACTCCCCTCCGCGGGACCGCCGGGTTCGCCAACGACGATCCGACCGACCATCCCCAGAGTCTTGTGCGGGATACAGAAGTAATCGTACGTCCCCGTGGTCTCGAACGTGTGCTCGAACGTTGCGCCCTGTTCACTCAGCGTTTCGCTATTGAACGTTTCTGCGCTTTCGGGAATCCGGGTAACTGATGCTGAGCTCGTTCCCTCTTTGTAGGCGGTTGCCGAGTGACTGCCGCTCTGGATTTCGAATGTCACAGTTTCCCCGGATTCGATGAACAGACCAATGGGATCGAAATAATACTCGCTCCCGTCAGTGACCATCATAACAGTATTCGAGTCTCCAGACCCACCAGCTGTCTCCTGCGTTTCAGTCGTGGTCGGCTCACCGCCACCGTCTCCGTTCCCCGAACTACTGCATCCAGCGAGACCAGTTACGCCACCTGTTGCGAGAATTCCGGCTGTCTTGAGAACCTGTCGACGCTCCATACCACATTATCAAAGACCCCAACATAAGGGGAAACGGCGGATTCCCACTGAATAGGACACCGACCAGACCTGAAGTACTGAAGCTCCAAGTTGAAGCTGCTCCGTTGGTGTAGCTCGGCCAACCATCTCGGCATCTCACGTCGAGGACCGAGGTTCAAATCCTCGACGGAGCATCCCCGATCTGATCCACTGCCCTACCCATAACCCTCACAGATGGCTACCGCACAACAAGGGACTGAGGAACACATTTTGACCCGCTATGCCTCCGTAGAGATCGGTACAATCACCAGTCCGTGTCTGATTGTTCTTGCCACCGCAACGGTTGTATACAACTGGCCACCGGCTGTACTCGGCTGGTTTGTATCCGGCCTACTCGGACTTCTCATCGCAGTAGTATCCGGCCGGACGTCAGCAATCAGGCCCAGTCTCATCAAATGGCTCCGGGCTGAGTCAAGAGGCGATTTAGCGGTGAATGCGATTGCATACAACGGCGTCTTGATTATTGGCACCGTACTTGGACAGATCGTGTGGACAGCATCGAATAGTCTCCTACTCGCTGCAGGGGTTGGAGCCGTTCTTCCGGTCTGGTTCTTCAAGCATATACAGTTCCTCGTATTTCTGGACGGCGAGTGAATTCACCGTGCCGATCGTACTTTCGGAGGGGGATATTTCCACAGCCAGCAGGATCTAACGACAGTCAAGCCCAGGATATCAGAGGTAAATCAGTCAGGTAGAAGTGCCTCTCTGTCCAAGACAGAATAATGTCACCGGAAGAGCGTCACCCACGTGGAGATCCCTCCCGTGGACAGACCACTCGAATCGGGTCTGTTCGGCCACTCTCTGTACTTCTTGCCGCAATTGTTACGCTCACTCAGGTTCCCGTCGCGTCCGCCCACGGTACAACCGGAAGCGGTGGACTCTCGCAAGGACACGGTGTACTTCTTGCTTTCGTTGGTGCCGTTATTCTCGGCGGCTTCATCCTTCTCAAACGGACCGATCGCATCACCTCAACAACCGCCCTTTACGGCGTATTTGTCGGGATCTCCATCACGGCACTCGGAGCAATTCTCTTCGAAGGGCTCTCCCCAGATCCGACATATACTGCGAGTTCGATGCCGTTCCCCCGGTCGTGGTATCAGCCGTTGGCCCTACTGAGTGGCTTGGGCATCATGGTCGCGAGCTTCATCGTTGGGTGGCTCCGCTGGCCATCCCGCCCACGATACACGTTCCTCGGCATCCTCATGGGATTGTGGATCTCGTACCCCTACCTCATTCCTGGACTGGCAAGTGATACACACCCACTTGGGTACGCAATCGTCCTCGGAACACCAATTCTAGTCGGCTACGTTGTCTGGAAGGACGCAGGGAGTGTCATTCGCGCAGTCATGCGTGATCCGGTTGCGCGTCGCTTCGGCATCGGCGTCGGTGTCGTGTTAGCACTCTTTTTCGTCTCTATAACAGGATACCTCTCGTTTTTCCCCGAGGAGGGCTTCCCCGAAGAGGTGACGGTCGTCGTTCTACCCGCAATCTATCAGCTAGTATCGTGGCCGACGCTCGAAATCGCGATTCCGCATCTCCCGTTCATACATATCCCGTTCTTCCTAGCCCTGTCACCCGGCCAGGTCATCGTCGTCGGGATGCTAAGCGCACTCATCGGGTTAAACGCCGCTCTCATCGCCCGTCACTGGCGCGTCGAGGAACGAGCCGGCATGACCGAAGGGACCGCCGGAAGCGCTGCAATCGTCGGGACGTGTACCTGTGGATGCTGTGGGCCACTCGTCGCGAAGATCGCGGTACTTGCTGCCGGGCCATCGATTGCCGCCCCTCTCTACTGGGTGTTCGTCGATTCGGCCTCGCCGCTCAGTGCAGTATTCATCGTTGGAAGCTTCGTCCTCTTCACGGGGAGCCTAATCTACTCGGTCCAAGCAGCCCGACAGCCCGATCAATCGGCTGCCATCATCCCGGCGGACTGAGGTAAGGTATCTACTGTGATCTCACGGTACCTAGGGGGACAAATGCCTCAATATATGAGGGGAAAACGTCGTCAGTACGTGTTTTTGGAACTGGCAGCGGTACTGATCGTTGTCGGCACCTTCGCAACCGGCTTCCTCCCGTCGACGCCGTTCTACCAAGTCCTCTCCGGAGGCATCATCGTTGCGGGCTTTGCGGTCGGGTACGCGGGGCTCGGTGCCTTTGAATTGCTCGAATGAAGCGATAGGAATCGTCTTCACCCGGTTACAGCAGGTATCTGCCGCTTCGCTGGGTTGGTGCCGCTACTCGTGAAGCAGGTCTCGAAACGAATTCGCTGCGAGGAGACCGCCGGTCGCCACGACCGCACCCATCGCGAACACCGGATTCAGCAACCCCGTCGCTGCGAGTGGCATCGTGACCCCATTATAGAGCAGCGCTAGCCCGTTGTTCTGTTTGACACGCCGACGAGCTGCATCTGCGAGATCGAACGTCGTCTCCACCGCCGCGAGGTCATCATCGACGATAGAAATATCCGCGGCATCGGACGCGAGTGCCGTTCCACCACCGAGCGAGATTCCCAGGTCTGCGGTCGCAAGAGCCGGTGCATCGTTCGTTCCATCACCAACCATTGTAACCTGTCCCCGGGACTGTAACCGCCGGATCGTCGCGGTCTTGCCTGCCGGCGGGACCCCCGCAAACACGTGATCGACGGCAGGATGACTGTCGAGAAAGTCAGTAGCAGCCTCGTCATCACCGGTCAGAACAACGATCTCGATATCACGGTCATTCAGCTGCGTGAGTGTGTCATCCCAACCTGCCCGTGGTTCGTCCCCCACGACGACGACGCCCTCTGCATGACCGTCACGACCGACGACGACCGGAAGGTGACCGGCCGTTCGTGCCTCTGCGGCACGCGTCTCGATCTGCTCGCTCACCGACCACCCAAGTTCCGCGAAGAGATCGA
Source organism: Haloarcula japonica DSM 6131 (assembly GCF_000336635.1). Taxonomy (GTDB): domain Archaea; phylum Halobacteriota; class Halobacteria; order Halobacteriales; family Haloarculaceae; genus Haloarcula; species Haloarcula japonica. Next base: position 101,198 of record NZ_AOLY01000042.1, read on the forward strand.
GATTCCCGACGAGAACGCGCGTGTCCTCGACGACTCCTTCGACGCCGGTCGCGTGGCTCGTGAATTCGGTGATGTCCGCTGCGTACTCGTGGTCACTGCCATCGGCAACCCCCCCATCGGCTCTTGAGCGATCGCCCTCCTGATTCCTTTGTGCAAACGTATTCACGATTGCGTCGGCCGCTGGGTGGGATGCTCGCTGTTCGAGGGCCGCGACGGTTTCAAGGAGATCCGACGGTGCATCCACCTCGAGGACATCCATCTGGCCGGTCGTGAGAGTCCCTGTTTTGTCGAAGACGACGACGTCGACGTTCCGAAGGCGCTCGAAGACTGTCTCGTCGAAGATGACGATGCCCCGCTCTACCGCTTGTTCGATACTGGTTGCCACCGAGAGCGGGGTTGCCAGGCCAAGTGCCCACGGACATCCCACTAAGAGAACTACCAGCGCCGTCAGGACGGCGACGGGAATACCAGTCCCCACCAGAAGCGACCCCAATCCAGCGAGTACCGCCCCACCGACGACGACCGGGATGATGACTGACGCGAGCTTATCGGCCTGCCGCTGGACACCGTGATCCCCACTCTGGAGATTCCAGACAGAGGTGACGAGGCGATCGATACTACTGGTTGTCCCATCGCTCACCGTGAGGACAGCAGCCCCATTTGTGACGACCGCCCCGCCGACGACCTCGTCCCCAGCTTGTTTCGATACCGGGAGCGACTCGCCCGTCACGATCGCTTCATCGACCGTGCACTCACTCTCAGCGAGAACACCATCGACTGGGATGCGTTCGCCCTCACGGACGAGAACCCGTTCCCCGGGTTCCAGACTGTGTACGTCGACCATCGTCGTCCCATCGGCGCCATACCGCCTGGCTTCGGTGACGTGGGAGATAGTGAGATTCGTCAGGCGATCCATCGCTCGCTGCTTGCTCAGTGATTCGTAGAAGATGGCGGCCACCACACTCGCGGCAACCACGATCGTGAGGTCGTAGAAAACGTCGAGTCGACCGAGGAGAAAGGCAATCGTGCTGTACACGTAGGCGCTCACCACGGTGATCGCGACGAGAAAGTCCGTATTCGGCTGTCGCATCTTCAGACTGACATACGCACCCTGTAACAGCGGCAGGCCGGTAAACACGAGGACGACACCCGTCAGAACGAGAAAGAGCGGGAGGATCAACAGGCCATCTCCACCGCCGATCCCGGACGTACTCGCGTACATATCGAGCGTCCCCTCACCAAAGAACGACGAGAGCTGCGCCGGATAGAGGAGGACCGCATATGGGAGGAGCATGAACGTCCCGAAAATGACGCCAGCAGCGTAACGGAATCCCAGCACCTCGTCAATCCCTCGTTCATTCGGCTCGTCCGACCGGCGCGACTGTCCGATTATAGTCGGTGTGTCATCGCTCCCTCCAGCACGGAGGGTTGCCGAATAGCCGAGTGTACTCAGGGTATCACAGAGAGTTTCCTTCGAGACGCGATCAGGGTCGTATGTGATACGAACCGTCTCGGTGACGTAGCTTGCTGCCACGTCTACAACACCCTCGCAGTCCTCGGCGACTGATTCAAGAAATGCTTCACACGTCGCACAGTGCATCCCGTCGACCTGAAAGAAAGCTCGTTCCTCAGACCCTAATCGAGGGGTATCCGCATCGCGTTCGCCCGCCCCAGCACCGGACTCGCGCATGGGGTCGTCTGTCGGGTCCATCCGACTGTGGACTCCATCGCCACCGAGTACTCGATGGACGTTTCGACATCCATCACAGCAGAAGACGGTGTCGTTCTCACCCACGACTCTATCGTCAGGGACAGCCCTACCACAAAGCGCGCACGTGGAAGATGAGGATTGAGATGAAGACACAATTGATTACCACCGGCTGACAGCTGACCGAGCACAGCCATGGAACCTCAACGGCGACCTCGGCCGAAGCGCCATTACCGGTGATACAGAGGCATGGGTATTAAGCGCTGTTTGGAGACGAGTGTACTGGTAGATATCCTCGATCCGAAGCTCTGCTTCTGAGTACCAGAGAGAACATATGCCATCCCTCAAAAATAGGGAGCAGACGGATGCACGATCTAACCGGGTTCCAGCGGGACGTCTTGTACGTTATCGCCGGGCTCGAGGAACCACACGGGCTCGCAGTAAAGGCCGAACTCGACGACTACTACGAACAAGAGATCAATCATGGGCGGCTCTATCCAAACCTCGACGACCTCGTCGGCAAAGGCCTCCTGGAGAAAGGTGAACTCGACAAACGGACGAACGTGTACACGGTCACACAACGCGGAGTGCGGGAGATCGAGGCGCGACGTGAGTGGGAAAGCCAGTATTTAGAGGACGTGAACGCACCCACTACGTCGTAGAACCAGGCGAGTAGAACTCAATATCAAAGCGGGACTGCTTTACCCACTTCCCACGAATACGCATTGAGATGGCTCGGCTCGTCTTCTATCATCACCCACAGGCCGAGAATTTCTCACTCAAATATAGCTCGGCATCGGTAGCAGAGATCCGGTCTCAGCAAGAGCAATCCGACGAGTCGACAAAGCTCATCGGGTACCCCTTCGAAGCTCCGGTCTATGTGCTCTATGAAGGCGATTCAGAGATCGAATCAGCGCAAGATATCGACTTTGATCAGGAATGGCTGAGCGATCGTATTCGTGACCTCCCCCGTGCTGGGCAGGTTGTCGCATTCCGATTAGTAGAGTTGCTCGAAGCCGCGGTCGAAGTTCGAGATGAGGATGAGTTCCGGCTCTACAAGGAGTTCGAACCACAAAAGATCCAGCAGGCACTCGATCACGTCTCCTGGGAAGCACCGCTTCCGACCGTCGCTGGAGAGGTGATGTCGAATTTGATCCTCCGACATTCCCTCCCGAATGCGAATCATCGAACTGGCATCGCGATGCTGCAGTTCTGTATTGAGAGTGTGGACCCGGATTTTGAGATGCCACGAACGCACGTCGACGACGATTCCTGGCGAGAGTGGGTCGATCCCTATATCGTCGATTCCAAACGGCTCATTACTGTCCGCCGGAACAACCTCCGTTTCAAGCAACTCGAAGACTTGGACGTCGACGTCGTCGAACGGAAAGACGGGATCCAAATCCGATTAGCCGAGTTCGAGCTGGATATGCACTGGAGAGAAGCCCTCACAGAGTATGCTGGGCAGCACGAATCTCACTGTACGGACTTCGCGCAGGCAGTTCTCGAACGAGCAGGACGGGACGATCTACTTGACCGTCAAGGACCAACGAAACAAGAGTTCCTCACGTATCTGGAGAACGGACTGGTCGAACGGGACTTCAGAGAAATGTTCTGATCAGTCGCGAAGCTCGGCGACCGACTGTCCGACCTCGCGAACGTGTTCACTTCGCTCGAGGTCGAGTTCCTCGGCGAGGTAGTCAACTGTCTCTTCGAGGCTCATGGTGGAAAGAAGTCCGTCAAGCGGTATAAACCTAGTGCTGGTGCAACAATGTAGTCCATCAGAGGAAGCGTCTGTGTATACCAAACTACGTATCCCTCGGGAAAACTGTGGAATCGGTGACTGCATAGCGATACCCACCGAAATCACGCAGTGTCGCCATTTGCTGTCCATCAACCGAACTCAATTGAAAGAAGCTCCGAAGCGATCGGGAGCGTTTCAGTCTGCAGGTTGTGCGTCAGTCGCTGGTGTCCCGCTTGGAAGCTCGGGGATGGACAGGTCCACGCGGCGGAGCAGCTGAGCGTTGATCGCGACGATTACTGTACTCAACGACATCAGGAGCGCACCCACAGCGGGGGAGAGCAGAATCCCGATCGGTGCCAAGACGCCTGCTGCGAGCGGAATTGCGAACACGTTGTAGCCGGCCGCCCAGACGATGTTCTCCTGCATCTTCCGGTAGCTCGCCTTACTGAGTTTCACGAGCCGAACGACGTCCATCGGGTTGTTCTGGACGAGGATGACGTCGGCCGACTGGACGGCGACGTCGGTGCCGCTCCCGATCGCGATACCGACGTCGGCCCGCGTCAGCGCCGGCGCGTCGTTCACCCCGTCGCCGACCATCCCGACGAGCTTGCCCTGGTCCTGAAGCTCCTGAACTTTCTCGTCCTTGTCTTCGGGGAGGACCTCCGCGAACACCGTGTCGATGCCCAGTTCGTCGGCGACAGCGTTGGCGACATCCTGGGAGTCCCCAGTCAACATCGCCACCTCGATGCCCAGATCGTGGAGGGTATCGACGACACGAAAACTCTCCTCACGGATTACGTCAGCCATCGCGAACGCGGCAATCAGCTCGCCTTCACGAACAAGGTATACCACCGTCTGAGCGTTCTGTCCCGCCTCGTCAGCGAAGCGGCGGAGATGGTCGGGTATCTCGCTATCGAGTTGGGTTAACAGGTTTGGCCCGCCGACGTACACCTCATTTCCGTCGACGTTCGCACGGACGCCCCGGCCTTTGATCGCCTCGAAGTCGGTCGCGTCAGGTGCGGTGAGGTCCTGCTCGTCGGCGGCCTCGCGTATGGCTCGCGCGATCATGTGTTCGGAATCGCTTTCGACGGCTGCTGCCAGCGCGAGAGCGTCGTCCTCTTCCACGCCCTCGACGGTCGCCATGTCGACGACGCCGTGTTCGCCTTCGGTGAGCGTCCCCGTCTTGTCGAAGATGATGGCGTCCAGGTTCCGCGCCTCCTCCATCGCGATACGGTCCCGGACCAGCATCCCGTTGCGAGCCGCCAATGACGTGTTGATTGCGACCACTAGGGGGATGGCGAGCCCGAGTGCGTGCGGGCAGGCGATGACGAGCACTGTGACGACGCGCTCGATGACCGTTGCGTCGAATGAGACCGCGAGCGTCCACGCGATTGCTGTCACGACTGCCGCCGCGAGGGCGACGTAGAACAGCCAGCCTGCCGCTCTGTCGGCCAGTACCTGTGTCTTGGATTTGCTCTGCTGGGCTTCCTCGACGAGGCGCATGATTCCCGCGAGCGTCGTCTCCTCGCCCGTCGCACCGACGCGCACGCGGAGGCTGCCGTCGCCGTTGATCGTCCCACCGATGACCTCGTCGCCGGGGTCTTTCGAGACCGGTTTCGATTCGCCCGTGATCATGGACTCGTTGACGTCGGAGTCTCCCTCTTCGACGACGCCGTCAGCAGGGACACTCGCACCCGGCCGGACGAGTACGAGGTCGCCCTCGGAGAGTTCACTCACCGGGACCTCCTCAGTGTCGCCGCCGTCGGTAATCCGCTCGGCGGTGTCCGGCATCAGCTTCGCCAGTTCGTCGACCGCACTCGAGGCCCGTCGCACCGACCGCATCTCGATCCAGTGCCCCAGCAGCATAATGTCGATCAGGGTGACGAGTTCCCAGAAGAACGCCGACTGCGTCGGGAAGACCACGCTCGCGAGGCTGTAGACGAACGCGACGGTGATCGCCATCGAGATGAGCGTCATCATCCCCGGCGACCGATCTTTCAGTTCCGGTACCGCCATCTGGAGGAACGGCATCCCACCGTACGCGAAGACGATGACCGCGAAGACGGGGTTGATCCACTCGCTGCCCGGGAACGCGGGGACGGAGAACCCGAGCCACTCCTGCAGCATTTCGCTGTATAGCAGGACTGGGATCGACAGGAGCGTCGAGACGAAGAAGCGCCGGCGGAACATCTGCTCGTGGCCCTCGTGCATCCCGCCATGCCCCTCACCGTGGCTCTCATGGGAACCGTGGTCGTGTCCTTCGCCCTCGTGTCCAGCGTGCTCGTGCTGCTCGTCGAGCACTGTCTCACTCTCCGCAGCAGGGTGTGCCTCTTCTTCCAGTAGCTCCTGTTCTACCCGCTGCTCGTCCGACTCGGCGTCCGATTCATCCTGCTCGCCGTGTTCGTGCTGGTGACTGCTGTCGTCCTGCTGGTGTTCCCCTCCAGGGGGATTCTCATTTGTATCTTTGTGGTCGTCCATAGCCCATATTCTCTGTAGAGGTGGATCCGCTGGCCCCCTGAATCTTCCCCACTGAACTGTACAGCAGGACCAGCGTAGCGAAGCTTCAAAGACAACGGTTGGCCGTTGTCTCGGAGTGGTCCGCGCGATTCTCAGGCGTAAGCGGTGTACCCGGCGTCTTCGACGGCCTCCACGAGAGCTGTGACATTTGCCTCACCATCGACGCTCGCCTGTTCGCTCTCCCTGTCGACGGTCACGTCAGTCACGCCGGATACCTCTTCGAGGGCCTCTTCGACCGTCTGCTCACAGTGACCGCACGTCATGCCTTCCACGATGATCGTCGTCGTCATACAGGGATACACACGGCCTCCTCTCTTTAGCGGATTTCCCCTTCGATCATACTGATATCGTGGGGCTCAAACTTTAGATTCAAAGTGATACCTGCGGCCGTAACGAACTAGACATCGGATGCGCCAGGTGTCAATAGCGAGGTGGCTCAAGTATCGTTGTGACGCTCTCTGTACGTCTTCGCCGCTAAAAAGACATAGAGTGCGCCGATAGCCCGAATGCCCAAGCGGAATCGCTCGTTCCATTCTATCGACTCTGGACGCTCGTACAGGAACGCGGTGGCAAATCTCTGATACAGGTCGGGAAATAAGAGGACTATCGCACCGAACACGCCGGTAAGATTCATCAGCAATGCGTATGCTCGCCCGTTAAAGAGTGAAAGCGCAGCTATCAGAACACCCTCCGACCGGACTGCTGGACGTATCCACCCTCTCACTGTTCCCTCGTCTGGATTCGAAATGGCGAGTTTCTCGAAGAGCTCGACGATTTCGTCCGGGAACAGCGCTGAGATAGCGCCGAGGACACCGACGAGTGTTCGAATCATACGATATGGTACGACCGATATGGATATAACTCCCACTGCGACGCTACACTATCGAGAACGAGGGGAGTCCGAACAGTAGCGGCTTCGAACCGGGCACGACGCGCAGAGGCCGCTTGTCGAATGGGCGTCCTGAATCCTTATGGATTCGGGGCATACAGGGCGTAGAGGATAGACAGCATCCCGGCTGCGGTGACGAGTGCTGCGACGAATCCTGCTTCGAAGATCGACACCTGGAGGAGTTCGAAGAGGACGCCTTCAAGGAGGCCGCCAAGCCCGACCAATGCGAAGCCGGCGGCGACGTACAGGAGTAACTGCGTGTGATGTCGTTGGTACCCGCGATAGGCCTGATATGCGATGACCAGTGCTAACGCGGTCGTGAACAGTTTGCCGATGACGAATAGCGTGTGGTCCATGATTCAGTCTCCCCGCATTTCCTCGAAGATGGTCGTAATCCGGTCGGCGGGGTCAGGCCGGATGTCGATGTTGACGTCGAAGCCCTCCGCCTGCAGGAGGATTTCGATGCGTTCGAGGCGCGCCTCATACTCGCTGTAGTGTCGTCCCCCGGGGTCGACGTGCGTATACTCCTCGAGGAGGCCCTGCTCGACGAGGCGGGTGACACGGCGTGAGACGGTCGGGCGTGACATGTCACATTCCTCGCTGAGTTCCTTCGCAGACAGTCGGTCGGTCTTCGTCGCCACGAGGATGTCGCGAGCGTACTCGTCGTTGAGTGTAGCGAAGATTTCCGACGGGTCGGACTCCTCGGTCACACGTCTCTACTCGCGACAGGAGCGTAATATAGCCCGCCGATTTTCTGACTCAGAACGCCGGCTCGCTACTATATCGTCTCTGCCTCCGTACTGATAGTTGAAGGTGCAATAACTATGTCCACACTTGACTCCGGCATGAACCAGCTCGAGAGCAGAGTCGGCGGCCTGACCGTCGGCGGGAAAGTTCACAGTCTCAGTGCGTGGTTCGTGCTCGCGCTCCGTCTCATGATGGGGTACGCGTTCGCGTACTCTGGGTTCACGAAGATCACCGGCGAGTTCGGCGCTGGCGGCTACCTGTCGAACGTCGCGGCGACCAACGGGAACCCGCTCGCGGGCCTGTTCGCGTGGATGGGCTCGACGCCGTGGTTCGTCGAATTCGCCAACGTCGCTGTCCCGTGGGGCGAGCTGTTCATCGGACTGGGCCTGCTCGTCGGCGCGTTCGTCCGCCTCGCGGCGTTCTTCGGCGCGCTCATGATGCTCATGTTCTACTTCGGCAACTGGGACATGGGCCACGGGTTCATCAACGGGGACTTCGCGTACATGCTCGTGTTCCTCGCGGTCGCCGCGTTCGCCGCGGGCCGCATCCTCGGGCTCGACCAGTACATCGAACAGTACGAGATCGGTGGAGAAGCGCTCGTCGAGCGCTACCCCGCCCTCGAATACATCCTCGGCTAACCACGCCGAACTCTCTTCAGGAGTACAATAATGCAAAATCCAATTCAATCACGCGGGATTCGTTCTCTGGGACTCATCGTCATCGGAGCACTGACGCTAGCCGTCATCATTGGAATGACCCTGACGCATGCTGCTGTTCCAGATACAGTTATGTGGGACTGGCATGACGGGATGTGGAATGATGGTCACATGGCCGGGTGGGGAATATGGAGCTGGGGGATAATGTTGATCGGTTTGCTGTGGATGGCACTTCTAATCGCCCTCCCCGTCTACATCGTCTACTGGCTGACAACGCGGTCGTCATCGGACGGCCCCACCGAGGATAGCGCACTCGCTGTCCTCCAGGAACGGTACGCTCGTGGCGAAATCGACGACGAGGAGTTCGAACGCCGGCGTGCTCGACTCACGCCTGACGGCGGCCGTTACTGACTGTTCTTCCGCTACTCGTCGACTTCCGTCTTCACGACGGTTGCTGGGCGGGTCGTCAATCGCAGGACGCGGTCGGTTACGCTTCTAAGCAAAGCCCGGTATTCTTCCGGTCGGTGTTTCGTCCGAGCACAAGTAGATCCATATCTTCGGCGTCAGCATACTGTACAATCACCTCTGCCAGTCGGCTGGCCTCTGCTACCGCGATTGCGTGAGATTCAGCCTCCTCAAAAGCAACGCCCCGTCAGTTGAGAGCAAAATCTTGTCGTACATCCTCTTTCCCCGGAGAAACTAACTCATAATAACCATCGCTCTTGGATAGTGGCGTAGCTGGTAACACCTTTTGTAACTTCACAAAGTTTGGAGATTATCGTCTCTCAGGGTTGAAGAGTCGAGGGTTTGGCTCTGTTTAAATCCTTCTCTTCAGACTCATACTCGTCCGAAACAGCTGGTCGCTGAAAAGTGCAAACCTAACATTGCTGCATGGATTTCGGCCAGTACTCTACACTTCCATTGTTGAGTAACGAGAATCGAACTCCGACGCAGTTCTCGTCGCCGTCAACGAACTCGGCTATATCGACCTCACGGGTTTCGCCATCCATCATGGTCCGGACGACGTAGTGACCTGGCTCATCGACAGGGTCCTCCACGTTGATGTTTGCAGTATCCGACGTCGCTCCCAACTGGTACGTTTCGGAAAACACCGACTTACCGTCCTCTTCGACGACCACGTCAACTTCGTACTCTTCCTCACGGTCGTTCTGTAACCAAATCCATGCGAGCTGTGGTTGTGGCCGGTTCTCGCCAATTTCGAGACAGCCGCCGAACAGCGAAGTCACACCGAGTAAGAGAAGGGCACGCCGCTTCATGTGGGTGCTATCCCGGTTGGAGTGTCATAGTGATTCGGATACTCAACCGGCTATACACCTATGTATACTACCTATCCTGAACGATTTGCGGGTGATGATTGTAGATCTGAACGACCGAGTCAGCGGTAAGACCGCGTCTGCAATCCGAGTGGTGGTAACTGATTCTCGATCAGTGGAGGGCCGGTCCGTCACTTATCACTGAGATGTGGATACACTAACTGGAGTTCGCCATCCAGCGTGTAGTCACTACTGAGAGTGCCGCCACCCGAGAGTTCGATGGTTGTGTGGATATTGAGGCGTGTAGCCGTTTCTGACCCCGGAATTACGATGAGATTGAGTGTGCTGATGGTTTCGTCTGCGAGGTCGTCTAAATCGGTGATCTCGATGATCGTTCCGAGCGCTTGATCAGGCGTATAGAGTGCTACCGATGGTGGTGGAGAGCTATCCCCTTCCACTGGCGAGACGACGGCGACCTCTGCGGGGGATTCCATTGCTGTTTCGGGCATCCAAACTCTCAGTTTGATCGATTCCACGTTCGTCCCGCCCCGGTGCCATATCTCGGTCGATAGATCGATACGTCCGGATGTCACGCTTCCATCGACACTTAAGTGACCGACCTCCTCGTCGTTCTCTGTGAAAATGAGAGCCTTCCTCCCGCTAGATTCCGTATTTACAGTCGGTTCAGAGAGTGTTTTGCTACCCGAAATTGTACTACATCCTGCTGTTGCGGCGACGCCAGCAGCACATACAGATGCAAGGTACGTCCGTCGGTTCACGTGGGGAAAGAGGTTTCCAGTTCATAATGTCGTGAGGAACGCTCAAACCCGTATTTGGGTCTCGATCGCTCTCACATCTGGATCGATACCTGCATTACCTGTACTGATCGATTGAGGGTACAAAACTATCAAATACTGAGGATTTCAACAGAGCCGGGGATTTCTATGACGACCAGCTGATGCTAAGCTATTTCCTGTTATGAATCGTACTGATTAGCATGGGTACCAGACCAACTGACCTCCGGATGGACATTGGGCGGATTGCTGACGAGTCGGTCGCCCGTGTCACGCCTGACGCCACGGTTGCCGAGATCGCTCACACGATGATCTCCCAATCGCGGTGTGCCAGGTACGTGGTCGTCGAAGAATCCGATCAGATCTCTGGTATCATCACCGATCGAGACCTGATTGCTAACCTGCTCACCGAGGAAAGCGAGTTAAGTGTGCTCACAGCCGAGACGAGTGGAGACGACGTACGAGCTGCTGACGTGATGACGCGTGACCCACTTACTGTGCCAGCAGATGCTGAGATTCCAAAAGTCCTGAGACAAATGAACGAAGCGGGTGCTCGACACGTCCCGGTTGTTGAAGACGGGAGCGTTATCGGGATGATCACTCTGGACGATTTAATTACGCATGTTGCTGGTGAGAGCGCACACGTTTCAGCTCAGATGGATAACGTAGCGGGCATCATCCGAACAGAGTCTACGCACGATTGAAACGCTAATTTGGACTCAAAGTTTTTCGTGTTGCTTGTGCTTCCAGAAATAGAGTCAGTTGAGAGAGATTATCGCATGAGGAGCCGTCTAAGGACGTAGTGGAGGATGCCGCCGTGTTCGATATAGGTCACGGCGGCCGGCGTGCCGACCTGTGCTGTGACCGGGAACTCGACAGTCGACCCGTCCGCGCGCTCGGCGATAACGGTCAGTTCGTCCATCACGTCGAGCCCGTCATCGAGGCCGTGGATCGTGAAGATCTCAGACCCATCCAGACCGAGAGATTCCCACGAGTCGCCATCATCGAACTGCAGGGGGAGCACACCCATGCCGACGAGGTTGTCGCGGTAGATGCGCTCGTAACTCTCGGCGATGGTTGCGCGAACACCGAGTAGGTCCGTTCCTTTCGCCGCCCAGTCCCGGCTGGAGCCGGTACCGAACTCTTCGCCTGCCATCACGACGAGCGGGACTCCCTCCTCGCGGTAGCGCTGGCTGGCTTCGAACACGGTCGTCTGCTCGTCGGTTGGGTGGTGGATCGTATAGCCACCCTCGACATCGTCGAGCATCTCGTTCTCGATGCGGACATTGGCGAACGTTCCCCGCATCATCACCTCGTGGTTGCCCCGGCGCGCGCCGTAGGTGTTGAACTCGTGCGGCTCAACGCCGTTATCGAGCAGCCACTGGCCGGCAGGGAGGTCAGATCCGAAGGGGCCAGCAGGGCTGATGTGGTCGGTCGTAACGGTATCGCCGAGTGTCAGCAGGCAGCGTGCATCCTCAATATCGGCGACGCCGGGTTTTTCGAGGGGGAAGTCCTGGAAGAACGGCGGCTCTCGGATGTATGTCGAGTTGTCGTCCCACTCGTAGACGTCACCTGTGGGCGCGTCGAGAGCAGCCCACCGCTCGTCACCCTCGAACACAGAGGCATACTTCTCCTCGAACATCTCAGGAGAGACGTTCTCGTGGATTGCTGCCTGCACGTCCGCTGCGTCGGGCCAGATGTCCGCCAGATACACCGATCCCCCCTCCTCGTCGGTGCCTAGCGGCTCGTTCTCGAGGTCGACGTCCATCCGCCCTGCGAGGCCGTAGGCGACGACGAGCGGCGGGCTCGCGAGGTAGTTCGCGCGGATCTTCGGGTGAATACGCGCCTCGAAGTTCCGATTTCCGGAGAGGACGCTCGTCGTCCAGAGGTCGTGGTCGTCGATCGCTTGCTCGATGGGATCGGGAAGTGGTCCGGCGTTCCCGATACAAGTGGTACAGCCGTAGCCGACGACCGCGTACCCGAGCTCTTCGAGATACGGAAGCAGGCCCGATTCCTCGAGGTACTGCGTGACGACGCGACTGCCGGGTGCGAGACTCGTCTTGACGTACGGCGGGACATCTAAACCTTTCTCGACGGCGTTCTGGGCAAGCAGACCAGCAGCGATCATCACCGACGGGTTCGAAGTGTTCGTACAGCTCGTGATGGCGCTGACGAGGACGTCTCCGTGTCCAATTTCCACTGTCTCACCGTCGAGGTCGACCTCGACGCGTTTGGTTAACGGGTGCAGTTCCGATTCGGGTTCGACCTGAACACCGCCGTCGGTCTCCGCACCAGCTGCATCACCTTCGCCGAGCCACCGCTGTAGGGCGTCTTCGTCGACATCATCGAGGTCGTCTTCGAACTCCCCGTGGAGAAGTCCCCGGAAGCTCTGTTTCACGTCCCCCATCGGAATCCGGTCCTGTGGCCGCTTGTGTCCGGCGAGACTCGGCTCAACAGTCGAAAGATCGAACTCGACCACCTCGGTGTATTCCGGTTCCTGTTCTCCGAACAGCCCTTGCGCTTCGAGATACTCGCGGACGAGGTTGATGTGGGCGGGGTCACGCCCGGTGAGTTCGAGATATTCGAGCGTCTGCTCGTCGACCGGGAACATGCTGATCGTCGAACCCTGTTCGGGCGCCATATTGGCGATCGTGGCCCGGTCGGGGACTGTGAGGTTCTCCACACCAGGACCGAAGAACTCCACGAACCGGTCGACGACGCCGACCTCGCGGAGCCGTTCGGTAATGTGGAGCACGAGATCCGTCGCCGTCGCGCCTTCGGGTAATTCGCCTTCGAGACGGACGCCAACGACCTCGGGGAGTTTCATCGTAACCGGCTGGCCGAGCATCGCCGCTTCCGCTTCGATGCCGCCGACGCCCCAACCGACCACACCGATGCCACCGATCATCGGGGTGTGGCTGTCCGTGCCGACGAGCGTGTCCGGCAGGAGCCAGTTCTCGCCGTCTTGCTCGCGGGCGTGGACGACCCGGCCCAGATGCTCGAGATTCACCTGGTGGACGATGCCGGTACCCGGCGGGACGACGTTGAAGTTCTCGAAGGCGTTCTGGGCCCACTTGATCGCGCGATACCGCTCGGCATTGCGCTCGTACTCCAGTTCGACGTTCTTCTCGTAGGCGTCTTCGGAGTCGAAGTAGTCGACCTGGACGCTGTGGTCGATCACGAGATCAATAGGAATCTCCGGTTCGACCAGGGTTGGGTCTCGATCTTTTCGGTCGACTTCGGATCGAAGGGCCGCCAGGTCGACGACTGCGGGCACACCAGTGAGGTCCTGTAGGACGACTCGTGATGGAGAGAACGGAACCTCCGCGTCCGGTACGTCTGGCTCCCAGCCAGCAGCATTCTTGACGTCCGCCGCAGTAACAGCTTCGCCGTCGGCGTTCCGGAGCACCGACTCAAGCAGAATACGGATGCTCACCGGGAGCGTGTCGAGGTCACAGAGTCCCTGTTCTTCGAGTGCTCGAAGATCGGCCATCTTGTACGTCGTCCCGCCGACGTCGAGCTCGCGGACGGCATCGAACGGAAGTGTATCAGTCATAGTATCTACACCTGGGATTGGCAGTCGTATCAATCCCTCCCCGAATCCGATTCGACGAGAATCGGGATTTGTTACGCGGAGGCATCGTATCCAGCGTCTTCGACCACAGTCACGAGTTCATCCCGTTCAGCGGACCCTTCGACTGTCGCGGATTCTGAGTTGCGATCCGCAGTTGCGGAAGTAACCCCCTCAACTTCTTCGAGTGCTTCTTCGACCGTCTGCTCGCAATGTTCACAGGTCATTCCTTCGACGGTGATTGTCTGAGTCATATCCATTCGTAGATAGGGGCGAGTATTCTATGTGGTTTTCTGCTTGGAATCCAATGTTATCGCAGCCTAGAATCGCCGATTTCGAAGGTGAATAGTGGACAACAATAATGTATCCTGCGAGACGAAGCGGTCGTATGCGCAATCTAGATGAAACCGACCTGGAAATCCTCTCGTTACTCGCTGATGACGCCCGCCGCCCGTTCAGCGATATCGGCGAGGAGGTCGGTCTGTCGGGGCCGGCCGTTTCCGACCGGGTCAAGCGATTACAGGAAGCTGGCATCATTAACAACTTCACGATTGACGTCAACCGAGCTCATCTCCGGGCTGGTGTTCCGGTATTTATTCAAGCCGAAATCGGCTCAGCATCGCTGGAGACCGCCCGCAATCAAGTTCGGGAATCCGATGGCGTTGAACACGTCTTCACGACCGCAGAAGGGGATCTTTGGTTCTATGCTCGTGTCGAAGCCCAGAACGTTCGTCAGTGGGTAGATGGACTCTTCAACGAGGTCGATGTAGCGGGTTACACCGTCACACTAATCGACGAGATCGAATGGACGCCGTCCGTCGATGGCGTCGAATTTGCGCTCACCTGTGCCGAATGTAACAATACCGTCGATAATGAGGGTGAGACGACGCGAATCGATGGTGAGATCTATCACTTCTGTTGTCCATCTTGTCTTGCACGGTTCGAAGACAGGTATCAGCGACTCGAAGAGGGAGCATAACGCGCTCTTTGGAATCTAAATTTTCCCGCGGTCGAAAACCCACCTCTCGAAGCAGCAAATCGCCTAAACCTAGACCCCGTATAGTAGAACAAGCATGACAAGCCAAACAATCCATCTTGATATCACGGGAATGTCCTGCGCCAACTGTTCGGCGACGATCCAGGACACTCTCGAATCGCTCGACGGGGTATCGGAGGCGGATGCGAACTTCGCCACCGACGAGGGTTCCGTCACCTACGACCCTGAAGAGGTATCGCTCAAAGAAATCTACGACGCGATCGACGAGGCCGGGTACGGCGCAGTCTCTGAGACGGTAACGATTGCCATCTCCGATATGACCTGTGCCAACTGCGCCGAGACCAACCAAACCGCTCTTGAAAATATTCCGGGCGTCGTTAATGCGGAGGTCAATTACGCAACCGACGAAGCACAGGTCACCTACAATCCTGCGGAAGTATCTATTGGTGCGCTGTACGATGCTATCGAGGAGGCTGGCTACTCGCCCGTCCGCGAAGATGGTGCCGACGAAGAGTCGGGCCAGGACGCACGAGATGCCGCCCGTCAAGCCGAAACTCGGAAACAACTCAGGTTGACCCTCTTTGGGGCAGTGTTATCGGCACCGTTGCTCTTCTTCCTCATCGACAATTATCTGCTCGGTGGCGCGATCGTCCCTGAAGCCGTCTTCGGTGTGGAACTTGGCTGGGTTGAGTTCCTCCTCGCCACGCCGGTACAGGCGATCCTCGGCTGGCCGTTCTATAAGAACTCGTACAAGGCGATCGTGAAGAACGGCCGCGCCAATATGGACGTGCTGATTGCGATCGGTTCAACAACGGCCTATCTATACTCTGTGGCAGTCCTTGCTGAACTCATTGCAGGTGGACTTTATTTCGACACGGCAGCCCTCATCCTCGTGTTCATCACGTTGGGTAACTATCTCGAAGCTCGGTCGAAGGGCCAAGCGGGTGAGGCCCTCCGAAAGCTCCTCGAAATGGAAGCCGAAACGGCGACCATTGTCCGCGAGGACGGCAGTGAAGAAGAAGTTCCACTCGAAGAGGTCACAACTGGTGACCGGATGAAAATTCGTCCAGGTGAGAAGATTCCCACAGACGGTGTCGTTGTCGACGGTCAGTCTGCCGTCGACGAGTCAATGGTCACTGGCGAATCTGTGCCTGTCGAGAAAGAGGAGGGCGATGAGGTCGTCGGCTCGACGATTAACGAGAACGGCGTCCTTGTCGTGGAGGCGACGAAGGTTGGAGAAGACACGGCCCTCCAACAGATCGTCCAGACAGTCAAGGAGGCCCAGTCGCGCCAGCCCGACATCCAGAATCTCGCCGACCGCATCTCCGCGTACTTCGTGCCTGCGGTCATCGCGAACGCCCTTCTCTGGGGTGTCGTCTGGTTCCTGTTCCCCGAGGCTCTCGCTGGCTTCGTCGACTGGCTCCCGCTGTGGGGTCAGGTTGCTGGCGGCCCGGCCCCGGTCGGTGGGACCGTTTCAGTCTTCGAGTTCGCGATAATTGTCTTCGCGTCCTCGATCCTCATCGCCTGTCCCTGTGCGCTGGGGCTGGCGACGCCCGCAGCGACGATGGTCGGGACGACGATTGGTGCCCAGAACGGCGTCCTGTTCAAGGGCGGTGACATCCTCGAACGCGCAAAAGACGTCGACACGGTCGTCTTCGACAAGACGGGCACCCTCACGGAGGGTGAAATGGAACTCACCGACGTGGTCGTCTTTGATAGCGATGGAAATGTGGTGACTGACGGTGGCGAGCCGACCCCAGATGGTGGACAGCTCAGCACCCGTGAGCGCCTCTCAGAGGATGATGTGCTTCGACTGGCGGCGATAGCTGAAAGCGGCAGCGAACACCCGCTCGCCCGTGCAATCGTCGAAGGGGCCGAAGAACGCGGCCTGGACGTGACTGAGCCTGACGACTTCGAGAACGTTCCGGGCCACGGGATCAAAGCAGTCATTGGTGACAGCGAGGTGCTGGTCGGCAACCGCAAGCTGCTGCGGGACAACGGGATCGACCCCTCTCCCGCTGAGGAGACGATGGAACGCCTCGAGAACGAGGGGAAGACGGCGATGCTGGTCGCCTACGAGGGGGAGCTCGTGGGTGTGGTCGCCGACGCCGACACAGTGAAGGAAAGCTCCAAGCAGGCTGTCACAGCACTCCAAGAGCGGGGAGTTGACGTGATGATGATTACGGGCGACAACGAGCGAACTGCCCGTGCGGTCGCTAAACAGGTGGGTATCGACCCGAAGAACGTCCGCGCAGGAGTCCTTCCTGAGGACAAGTCCAACGCGGTCGACAGTATTCAAGACGAGGGCCGGCAGGCGATGATGGTCGGTGACGGCGTCAACGACGCTCCGGCACTCGCGGTCGCACACGTCGGGACAGCAATCGGCTCCGGCACCGACGTCGCCATCGAAGCTGCAGACGTCACGCTGATGCGAGACGACCCGCTCGACGTGGTAAAGGCGATCCGAATCTCAGACGCGACACTCCAGAAGATCAAACAGAACCTCGTGTGGGCGCTCGGTTACAACACGGCGATGATTCCGTTAGCGTCGCTCGGCCTCCTCCAGCCCGTGCTCGCTGCAGCAGCAATGGCGTTCTCGTCGGTGTCGGTGCTGACGAACAGTCTCCTGTTCCGGCGGTACACCCCCGATCACGACTACAAGCTCTTCGGATTTCTTCGCTAACCGTCACCTCTAGATCAATGTCGAATATTTCCCGGCACACGGTTCGAAGGTACCTCGTCGAGACAGCCAGTAGCGAACCGACATACCTCCGGGCTCGCGAGATTGCCAGCGACCTCGACGGATCTCCCAAGGCAGTCGCGCAGTATCTCAGCCAGCTCCAGGACGAACTCACAATCGTTTCACTCGAACAGTGGGGGCGCTCGAAAAGCACGACGTGGCGATTGGAGGTGAACGGGTCGTGAGTACTGTCACCCGCCGCGTCGAGACTGTCCTTCCGGAGACCGGCTCACGCGAGTGGTGGGCGCTGTACCTGCTGGCCCCGCTCGTCCTCCTCGGTGGGGGCATCCTCGTGTTTCCGACGTTGGTCTACGACCGGTTCATCTGGCAGTATCTCTGGGGACCAGTCGTCGCCGATGCGGCCGGTCAGCCAGTCACGCACGAGGGGGTTCGTGCTGTCCAGGGCTACAACGCGGTGAACACGGTAATCTACCTCGCGGCAGTCGTATACAGCCTCCCCGGACTACGTGCGTATCTCGACCAACTCGACGTCACGTTCGACGCACGACTGGCCTACGGGTTCGCTCCGATCATCATCGCAGGTGGGGCGATGCGCGCCCTCGAGGATCTCGGGCTGCTCGGGGACTACGCGGTGTGGTTCATCACGCCATCGATTTACATCGTCGTCACCGCTGTCACCATCCTCGCGCTCGGTGTCGGTGCACTCTTGCGTGACCAAAATATCGGATCTATCCCGCTAACAGTCGGGCTCGTCGGGTCGGTGTGGGCTGTCGGGGCCGTCTGGTGGGCTGTTTGGCACGGCCTCTCGACATCGACCCCACTCCGCCTATGGGTTCCTGTCGCGACGACGGGGATAGCGCTCGGCGTAACCGCACTCTACTACTGGGGCGCGAGTTTCGTCAATATCACACACCTTCGACACCCGCTAATTCTGCTGGCCGTTTTCGGCCAGTTGTGGGACGCTGCGCAGAATCTCATCGGTGTGACGTTCCTCGGCTACTCCCCAAAGCTGGTCGTGACGAATCTCGTGTACCAGGCGACTGGATTCTCCGGATCGACGTTCGTGCTGAAACTCGTCGTGACTGTCGGCATCGTGTGGTATCTCGCCGATGCGAAAGAGGAGATGAATCACACGTGGTGGTGGCTTATGACGTTCTTCATCGGAGCGATCGGACTCCCGATGGGCGTTCGTGGGTCACTTCGGATGCTGTTGGGAGCTTAACGATGGCCTCAAAGATTGGCAAAAACCGATGACACGAACGTCCAAAATTGCGGTAATAGGTGGAGGGATGGCCGGGCTTGCAGCAGCTGCTGGATTCGACGACGCTGGATTCGTCGTCGAACTATATGAGCGGCAGTCCTACGATAGCAAACGCGTTAATTGCGGAGAAGCGATGACAGCGGTATCGAAGATCCCACTCGAGCCGACTGTAGAGAACGGCTTTCTCAATCCGCTGCCAGCGATGGAAGTGGAGGTGTATGACGGAATCGACGCCGATCGCCACCGCACTGGAGCCGGCACCTTTCCTGCTGCGGATACATATATAACGGACCGAAATGTCGTTGAGCAGTCCTGGGCAGAACAACTCTCAGAGAAGGGTGTTGACATCCACGAAAACCAGTCTATCACACGGACAGATTTCCACGAGTTCACCGATGAGTATGATCTCGTCGTTGATGCAACCGGTCAGCCATCACTCTCTAGTAAAGCGCTCGGAACAACCAACGAGTATTCAGGATATATGGTAGCGCTTAACAGTGATGTCGAAGGGGACTTCACCGAGTTGTACCCGAACAGCCGGATAATTCTGGAGAACTATACAGGGTACTCGTGGGCATTCCCGAAGACATCGCAACGAGCCAACGTTGGTATCGGCTGGACGGTCAGTGACCGGCCTAGTGATTATATGAAGGCATTGAGGGAAGCCTGTAAGCGGAATGGGTGGCCAGTCCCGTCGCAGGAACGGACGAACGTCGCAATCATTCCCGAGGGACCAAGCCTTGATCCCGACAGAACCTATCTACCGGAGCATTCCGTCGTACGGGTGGGTGATGCTGCAGGTATCGCAAACCGACTCACCGGAAAGGGGATCTCACAGGCCGTTGAATCGGGATTCTTGGCCGCAGAGTTGGCTAACAGCGGCCAATTACACAATTTTCCTGACAGTTTATATCAGAGGATGAAAACGGAGTACATTTTCGCCACAGTTGTGAGATACTTTCTTGAAACTCGTAATCCCAAGGTTCTGGGAGCAGCAATTCGTGCCGCTGCCGGGATCGATATTGAAGACGTTGACCGGTCTCCGAGTACAGTTCTACTGCGTCTCCTCCGCCACCCTGTTTTGTTTGCCCGTATTTTCTCGAGACGACGAGTTTTAAACCGTGTCTATGGAGGAATGACTAACCAATGGGAGTTGATTAATTGACATCCGCTCGAGTTAAATTCTCAGAATCTGTTAGCTACTGGGAGGATCGGTAAGTACAGAGGATTAAATCAGCAAATGGAGTCCCTCAAGCGAATTTTCCGAGATCCAGAATTCGGTGGGCTCGGCTTCATCAGTGTTCCCGCTTACACGCCCCAGCACACAATCAGTCCGTAGAGGGTGACCGAATTCCTTCTTGAGAATCATCCAACTCACCTCGGATATCCGCGTTCCTGAAATGAGCCCCGACTCTTAGAAATCACGAACACCATCAATCTTTTTTACTACATCTGACAAAATCAGCCGTGAGGTGAAGTATGCCATGTCAACTCAATCCATCCGTACGAATTTTCTCGGAACCGAGACGTCGTTCTCGGTCTCGGGAGCCTGGTTGTCGTATTGGATCCTGCTGCTCCGGCTGACCGCCGGGTGGTGGATGCTCCACGCTGGCCTTGACAAAATCTGGGCGTGGCCCTTCGACGCCAGCTGGTTCGTCGGCGGAGCCGCTCAGGGCACGATTCTCGCCCCCTTCGTCACGCCGTTCAGCGACGGCATCCTGTTGGCGTTCGTCAACGTGGCGGTACCGCTTGGGCAAACCGCCATCGGTCTCGGGCTGATACTCGGTGTCCTCACGAGGACCGCCGCCTTCTTTGGTGCCTTCATGATGCTGTTCTTCTACTTCATCAACGGCTACGGTGGCGGCTGGGCCAACGGTATGGTCACGGGTGAACTCCTTGGGATCATGGTCTTCGGAACCATTGTGGCACTTGGAGCGGGCGGCGTCCTGGCAGTCGATAACCGCCTGCGTGAGATGGAACTGTTCGAGAACACGCGATTACGGAAACTCCTCGGGTGACTACCAATGAGTGACTTATCAACGGCAGACCAAATCGCCATGTACGTCGGCGGTGGCCTGGTTGTCTTGGGCGTCGTCGTGATCGGCCTGCTCGACATGCTACTGGGAGCCGGGCACCCAGTCGATAGCGAGGGAGCAATCGAACACGCTGCAGTGGTCCCCATCGACATTAGGGCGGGCATCATCCTGCTCGGCTTGGTGATTTGGGGACTCGTCGCCGTTTACAAGTTTGCCGCAGGGTCGGCACCGTCGGGATCGACTACGGGCCAAACCCCATCCGGCATGGACGACTAGTTCAACAACTCAGTCCGTGGAGCCATTTGCCAGTTAACTTTTCGCGTTGCTCGCACTAACGTCCATCTGATGCACCTAAACGTGAAGACAAACACGATTTTTAGGAGTAGCCCTGTCGTTTCTTGGTTTTCCTTCTGGTCAGTACGCGCGCTTTATTCAGCAGAACGAACTTAACACTCTTTGGTTTGGTAGAAGAAACGGGGATTAATACGCAATTAGAATTTCCGAATTTAAGACTGAAATTAGTATATTACAAATAATATTTCAATATAGCCTTGACTTCCGATTCTGGTTTGTCTTTCGAAGAAAGGTGTACGGGTGTTTTTTCAATTCAGCTGTCCTTCGGTTAATCGTTAGAACGGGGTAATCTGCTTCCTCGATCACTTGAGCTGCGACGCTTCCCTGTAATAGCCGACGAATGCCAGTCAATCCTCGTGTCCCCATTGTAACAAGGTCGATGTCAGTCACCTCAGTGTATTTGAGAATCTCCTGCTGAGGTTGACCAAAGCTCAACGTAGTTCGGACAGGAACGTCCAAGGTCGCTGCCTTCTCCGTAATGTCCTCCAAGAGCCGAGTTCCCCGCTGTTCCCAAGAGTCAGTGACCTCTTCCCACGTGAATCCAGGCCGACTCGAATAGGACTGTTCGGAAATGATAAAAAGTCCATGTAGGGTTGCATCATACCGTTTAGCAATTTGTAGCCCATGTTTGAAGGCCACAGATGCCTCGTCGTATCCATCCGTAGGCACGAGAATATCTGTGAACTGACTAGTAGATAACTCTCCTACCGGATCAGAGGGATCCATATCAGGTATCGTCAAGACAGGAAGAGAGATATTTTGAATGATGTGGCTGGAGACGTCTCTCCGGAGAATTCGTGCTAATCTAGTCTGTGTAGGTTTCTGGTGGACAAGCAAATCGATATCATTCTCCTCAGCGTATTCCCGAATAACACCTGGAGAGTGCCCACTATCCACTGCTGGTATCACATTGAGTCCGAGCGAGTGGGCCTGATCCACCACGGGTTCAATTACCGCTGCTGCGTCCCATTCCTCTTGTTTAGTGACTTGATCGGATTCCACCTCCGTGCGTTCCTCATCTTGAATATATAACACGTGGAGAGCCGCATCATACGTTTCTGCAAGTGATAGGCCATATTGGACCACTGAGTCCCTTATATCAGCTCCGTAGAGTGGAATGAGGATCTGGTTGTACAGGTTGATGTCCGCACCTTCTCGAACTTCTAGATGGCTGGGGGAGTTCATACATATCTATACGTAACGACGATTTACCGTGCTTTCTGTTAAGAATCGAAACCGGGAGAACAGTCTCTGGGGTGGTGACTTGAGGCTTTTATCGCAAGTAACTCGCTATAGCACGTCTATTTCGAAAAGAGTGGAGACGTCGTTTGGAGTCGCATCAGTTCGACGAGAGCGTATTTCCCACAGTTTCGAGGAGTGAAGTGTCGGAGTCGGTGCGACGAGTCATGCTCTGGGTCATGTTGGGCGCAATTTAAGGCCGATATGCTCGTTGACGGAAAACCGTCACGGCAGCACCCTCGACCGATGAGGGTCGCCACATAGAGACGAATACGGGACTCTGACCTTTGGGGTTTCCTCCTCAGAACTGAAAGTCACCTTCCCCGTCGTGCTTGAATCCGTTCTCAATACACAGGAAAGGTCGACGTACAATTGAATACTTCCGAGCCAAGTGACGAGCATATGGAACGGGCCGTAACTCGTCGCGAACTACTACGGGTCGGTGCGACGACAGTCGCACTCGGAACCGCCGGTTGTTTGGGGTCATCGAGTGGGGATGAGTGGGATATCGAGGGAACGCTAGCGGTGACGAACGCCCAACAATACAGTTCACCAGGCTGTAGCTGTTGTGGAAAATATGCGTCGTACCTGCGGGAACAGCTCGACACGACGCTCGGGGAAACCGAAACCGAGGACGTGACGGATCTCAAGCGCCAACACGGTATTCCATCGGATCTACAGAGCTGTCACACACTCGTCCTCGACGAGTACGTCGTCGAAGGACATGTTCCTGCCGAGGTTATCGCGACGATGCTCGAGGAAGAGCCGGCGATTGACGGCATCGCGTTGCCCGGGATGCCGGCTGGATCGCCGGGGATGGGCGGGACGAAGTCCGACACATTCACCGTCTACAAACTCGGCGGCGGAAAGACAGGTGACGTGTACACCGAAATCTGAACAGAAAACACCTGGTCAAGATACTTTGGGACGGCAGTCGACACCCTAAACAATGATTCGACGACTCCTCCACGATCTCGGATACGTGCTTGCATACGTCCTTTTCCTCGGCGCGAATACGCCAGAATCGGTCGTTACCCGTCTTCGCATCGCCTATCGCCTTGTCGGTGTCCGGATCGTCGAGACGCCACAGGTTGATTCGGTCGAACGGACGATCTTCCTGTGTCCGTACCGAAATCTGGGCACTACGTGGGTTAGGGAGAAGTGGATCTGTCACGACATCCTGGACCGCGTCGACGACGGATACGTGACGTATCTCCGACGGCACAAGGGAATCGACTACCAGCGTCCTCGCGGGTGTGCCGACCTCGCGTACTGCGACGAATCCGAGTACTGCTATTCGGAGGTTTCCGAACTCGAGTAGGTGGCCGATGGATCAGAGTACTCTCCGCCACCGAATCACCGACCAGTTTTCTTACCGCGGCGAGCGAGCCGATATCTGGCGGGCGTTCGACCTCCTGTTCGATACTGACGAGTTCCTCAATCTCGGCTACTCGGAGTGGTACCAGCCACATATAGCCGGTTCGAGTCAACGTCGCCTCGTCACGGAAGTCGGCTCAAGGGTCGCGTCGCATCTACCCACAACCGACGGAGTGCGCCTCCTCGATGTCGGCTGCGGTCGGGGGGGTCCAGCCCTCCACCTCGCCTATCAGTTCGGCTTCAACGTCACTGGTGTCGACCTCGTTCCGTACAACATCCAGATGGCAACCGAGAACGCACGGGGTAAGCACCTCGATTCCGAGTTCATCATCGGTGACGCGACACAACTCCCGTTTACCAGGGACTCGTTTACCGCGTGTACAGCCATCGACGCACTCGTATACCTCCCCGAGCGGAATCGCGTTTTCGCTACAGTCGCAGATACCCTCGAACCCGAGGGGGTTCTCGTAGTCTCCGATCTCGTGATGCAGTCAGACGTGACTGAAACGGAACGGAGATTGGTCGATTCATTTGCGGATGCGTGGGATATGCCGTCCTTGGGTACTGTTGAAGGATACAAAGCTGCTCTCGACGAGACGAGCTTTGAGCTCAAAGCGGTCGAAGATATCACGAAACACAGCGTCGGACGCTTCCGAAAGTGGACGACGCTGTACCTCCAGCTACTCACGAGCCCGCTCCGGGCTCTCATTGAACGACTGTTAGGAGCGTATGATCTCGATCCCCCAGCGATTACTGAGCAGGTACGGAAGGCTCACCACGCGCTGCCGTTCCTGCGACACGTTATCTTCGTTGCGGAACTAGAGACTACTTGACTGCTACTTGCACGGCGCAAGAAAGAATCGGATCGTCACGTCGACGCTTGAGCATCCACGAATTTGGATGGACCTGTGGGGTCTTCACTGCTCGTGATTGTCGTGTGGTGGATCGTGACCCATAGGTTTAGAATTGGTTCAGACTCCAGTATTTATATAGGACACAGATAGGAATCCGTTGGTATACTCGAACGATAGTTCGGGATTGTGAGGTACTAACCGTTGATTGTGGAGTCAGAAAAGCCAAACCGTGCAGCACGGCTCAAATCGCTATGTATCCCGACTTTGGATTGCTAAGAACAAATTGCTTGATTCAGGCCCTCGTACCATTGATGTGGGGTGAAACCGAATGGCAACTGATCCAGTCTGTGGAATGGACGTCGATGAAAGTGATCCGGCGGCCACAGCTGAGTACGACGGTCAGACGTACTACTTCTGTGCCGAGGGCTGCAAGGAGACGTTCACCTCGACACCGGAGGAGTACGTCTAACCGTCACACCCCACACCTGCGTCGTAGCTCCCCCACACCCACCCCCATTCCGCCTTTCGATGACCCAACCAGAACTTGACGACACGGATCGCGAAATCCTCCGTCTTTTAGCGGAGAACGCGAGACGACCCTACAGCACTATTGCTGAGGCTGTAAATCTTTCACCCCCGTCCGTTTCAGCACGCGTCCGTCAGTTGGAGCAAGAAGATGTCATTCGTCGATTCACCGTTGATCTCGACCTCACACAGTACGAAAACCGGATACACGTCATGGTACGCCTCCAGCCTGAGCTCGGAAAGACGGATTCTCTTCGAGAATCGATCCTCGAGACCCCAGCCGTAGAACACGTATTCACAACTGCGGAGGGCGAAATCGTAGCTGTTGCGACGCCGCCGCGGAATACAGTCGGAAACTGGGCGCAGCAATATCTACCACTGACTGACGTGCGGCGATACGACGTACAACTGCTGTCGAACGCTGCTCAATCAGCGTATGCCGAGGGGACTGAATCCGCACTCAAATGTGCAAATTGCGGAACCACTGTCGGTGAAGACGGACTAGCCACCCGTGTCGGTGGTTCACTCCAGCAGTTTTGCAGTGAGAACTGTGAAACAACGTATAGGGAACAGTATACAGAAAGTCAAGAGAAATCTGATGCTTAGAGTCTAGCATTAGCTGTATACTCAATTCCTGATTGCTTACGAGTTTGCTGCAAATAGTTTTGATTTGAAACAGTAATCGCAGTGAATTAGAAGCGTGTGTATACACCTATGGAAGCGTCCACAACCACCAAAGGAGAAGCTACAAGCAACAAGGTACTCGTCCGTGCTAATGAGATTGAAAAAACGTACGGATCGAGTTTTCCATTTACGCGGTCAGTGACCGTCCTCACCGATGCCGATCTCGAAATTCGGACGGGGGAAATCGTCGGGATCGTCGGCGCGAACGGGTCGGGCAAATCCACGCTCATGAACATCCTCGTCGGTGTCCTCGAACAGGATTCCGGAACAGTCGAACGGACGGGAACCGTTGGCTGGTGTCCACAGGAACCACTGCTTTACGACCGCTTGACGGTCGGAGAGACGTTCCGACTGTTCGGTTCCGGATACGGAATGACCGCCGAAGAAATCGATGAGGCCAAACACCGCTTGGCGTCGAAACTCGATTTCGAGCAGTACCTTGACTACCGAATCGACCAACTCAGTGGTGGAAACCGGCAGAAAATCAATCTCAGTATCGCCCTGATGCACGATCCGGACGTCCTCATGCTGGACGAGCCCTACACTGGATTCGACTGGGAAACGTATCTCACGTTCTGGGATCTCGCCGAGGAACTCGCTGCCGACGGAACAGCTGTCACGATGATTTCACACCTGATCGAAGAGCAAAGTCGTCTCGACCGCATCTATGAGGTTCGTGACGGACAGGTCTACGACGTGACTGACCAGGAAGGCGAGACTGATGCAACGGCCAGTGAACGGGGGGAAGAGACCGATGAATAGGGTTTGGACGGGGATTCGGGCGAACGTCTCCACCTTCCTCAGAACCCCCCTGAATGTTGTCCTAGCACTTCTCCTTCCGATTGTCGTTATCGAAGGCTGGGGACAAGCAATGGCTGGGTTACCAAGTATGCCGACGGTCGAGGCGATTCCGATCGAGCTAGGTCGCCTTCTCGGAGCGATATTCGGGGTCGCCATCATTGCCGGCCTGATGGGACTCGCGCAGATGATTAGTGCGCGTGCAGCCGATCGGCGACTCGTTCAGACAGGCTATCCACCCCGAACACTGCTTGCGACTCGATTAGCGGCGCTCGGAGGAGTGACCGTTGTCGTGGCTGCCGTAAACTACGGCGTTCTCTGGCTGACGATTTCACCGGGAGCCCCTGTCCTGACGTTCGTATTCCTCGTACTTGCCGGCCTCGTCTATGCGTTTCTTGGCGCACTCGTCGGGGCGCTCCTTCCACGACTGTTCGAAGGCTCGCTCGTCGTGGTGTTCCTTGCAATGATGGATGCGTTCCTCAGTGGCGACAGTCCGCTGGCCGCCGACGTTCCCGAGTTCGTGGAATACTTCCCGCTCTATCATCCAAAGGAACTCCTTCAGGAGGCGATGTTCCAAGGCACATATACGACGGGTGATCTCGGCTTCGTCGCCGGATACCTGCTAGTCCTGCTTGTACTCGTCACCGCAGTGTTCGGAGTGACGATGCGCACCAGTGGTGGGTGGTCCGCATGAGTCGTACGACAACGGCGTTCACAATCGGCATCAAAGAACAGGCGCGAAACTACGTCCTCGTCGCTCTACTGGTCGTCCTACCGGTCTCGTTCATCACGTTGGCGTTCGCAGTCACCCAGGACGTCGAGATGCCGGTTCGGACGCTCGTCGACGGTGAGACGGTGACGGTCATGCGAGGGATGCCTGAGGTCCACGGCGTGATTATGACGCCGATTACGAGCGCCCTCATCGCGGGACTCGCCGGGTTGTTCCTGATGCGAGAAGCCAAAGACACAGACGGTCGTCTGGCAGTCGCCGGCTATCGTGCACGACAGGTAATCACTGCCCGGTTTGGGGTCCTCGCAGCAATCACTCTCATCGTTACCGGCGTCTCAGTCGGCGTGATGCTCGTCGATTTCCAGCCTGAGCATCTCTGGTGGTTCGTCGCAGCGATGCTCGTCGTCTCGGTCACGTATGGTCTCATCGGGATGCTCGTCGGGGCCGTTTTCGACCGCCTAGCCGGGATGTGGCTAATGCTGATTCTCCCGATGCTCGATATCGGACTCTTCCAGGATCCGCTGTTCATCCAGTCCGAGCCCGAATGGTGGATGAAACTACTCCCCGGCTATTGGCCCGTCCGTGTGATGGTCGATACCGGACTCACAACGGACGTAGATACGACTCTCTCATTGGTGTGGGCTACTGGATACCTCCTCCTCGTAGCTGTCCTCACAATCGGCGTCTACTACCGAATTACACAGGAGAAGTAAGATCAGGCCAGTAGACTACTTACTCCGGTAACTGTAGGGGAGAAGACCCAAACAGCACTATATCCAGCTTCGCTCAATTGGATAGTTTGACTCGGATTTCACTACGACCGTCTGATCGGGCAAACGGTTCGGTGGACTCTGGTTGCTGCTGTGTCCCTCGTTCTCTGGGCACCGATGAGTGCGGCTTACGTTCCGCGGAGAAGTGCCGCGGCGTAGGAACAGGTCTTCGAAGGACTCCTGAGCGAGGGACCTCAGGCGTGTAGAAATGGCGACGACACCGCGCCTTACCGAGATGGGTCTTCACTCCCAGTCTCCAACCGTTCACGACGCTTCTGGAACTCTTCTTCGTCGATCTCGCCTCGTGCGTAACGACGTTGGAGGGTTTCCATAGCGGAATCGTCACTCTCTGGAGGTGCATCGCCTCGACCCATTGCCCAGTAGAGGAAGCCGCCGACCAGCCCCAGCATCCCGAGTGCCCCGCCGACGAACGGCAGCCCACCGAACCATCCACCGTTCCGGCCGTGCATCATCCCTGGACCCATCATTCCGCCATCGGTACTCCCACTGCCGTCGACGTCCGAGCCGACGGCAACGGCGCCGTTCTGGACGATCGTTTCGCTGTCTGGGACCTCGCCGTCCGGGATCGGGCTGTCTTCAGCTGGACCGCCAGGGCTACCAACGACGATGCGACCGACCATGCCGACCGTCTTGTGAGGGATGCAGTAGTAGTCGTACGTTCCGGGCACCTCGAACGTGTGCTCGAAGCTCCCCTGCGAGATGGTCCCGCTGTCGAAGGCGGTGGCGTCGGCGGGAACGCGGTCCGGATAGGCCGTCGCCGAGTGAGCTCCGGCTGCTATCTCGAAGCGGACGGTCGTGCCAGGTTCGACGTGGAGCCCGATCGGGTCGAAGTAGTTGTTGCCCATCTTCACGACGGGCGTCTCCTGTGCGGCGACTGGTTGGGTGAATCCCGCACTCGCGACTGTGCCAGCACCGAGCGCTCCCAGGAACTGGCGTCTACTGTAGTCTGTCATTGTAGCTGGTTGGCTTCTGTTATCCACGGATGATGCTGGCGAGCCGGTTCGTGAGTCCGGGCGATTGCTGGCCGGCGCTCTCGATGGCAGCCTCCAATTCGTCCCGGTCGACGATGCCGATGAACTCGGCCGTCTGTTCCCCGTTTGCATACACGAGCGTCGTTGGCGTCTTTCGGACACCGTACTCCTCGGCCGTCTCCAGATCGGTCTGGATGTCGACCTCCCGGAACTCGACATCCGGATACGCATCTTCGATACCCTCGTTTTTCTCTCGCTGCGTTGCGCACGCTCCACAAGTCTCCTGTGTGAACAGGATAACTTCCGTCATAGTAGCTAGTATGGTCTTATGCTTTTAGCACACTTCTATTCACATCCGAAAGCTGTGAGGGTCACAGATTTCGGATTCCAAGGGGCCGGACGTGAGTAACGCCGGAGGTTGGTGGTCGGACCGTCACTCCGAGCGTTCGAGCTTGTTCCGACGCGCCTCGAACTCTTCCTCGGTGAGATCTCCGCGGGCGTATGCCATACGCAGCTCCTCCATTGCGGGATTCCGCGACGACTGCGATGCCGTCACGCGACGGAAGACGAGATATCCGCCACCGAGCAGGAGGAGGAGGAAGACCAGCTGGACGAGCATCCCGACGAGTGGCCACCAGCCGCTGGTCGTCCCGTATCCACCCATCATTCCACCGTATCCCATCATCCCGCCGAATCCCATCCCCATCGTGAGCAAGGGGAGGACGATGATCGCCCCGAGGATGAGGAGGACGATGGTTGTGGTGTCGAGTTGGTTTGATGATGTCATGGTTCAGATCTCGGTCGATGATTCGAGTTCGTCCGCGACGCTGGCGAGAACGCGTTCGAACCGGTCGTGGACCTCGTTCGCGATCGAGTCGAGTGCCTCGTTGTCGGCGATGCCGACGAGCTGTTGTGGGTCGACGGCACTCACCATGACCTCGCCGCCGTCGGTTTCGTAGACAATGACGTTACACGGGAGGAGTGCGCCGAGTTCGATCTCTTCGTTCAGGCCCTCGTGTGCCAGCCCCGGGTTGCACGCACCGAGGATGCAGTACTGTCGAAACTCCTCGCCGAGTTTCTCCTCGAGCGTCGCTTGGACGTCGATGTCACAGAGGACGCCGAATCCTTCGTCTTTGAGCGCCGCAATCGTCGTGTCGACGACATCGTCGAACTCACCGGTGACTGAAGTCTGTATTGTGTATTCCATGAAGTATCATACCCCGTCTACGGGGTTAACGGTTGGGTGCCGCAACGGCGGCCGTTGGGAATATGATGTATCGGCTGGAACAGCAGCTGCTCCAGTCATCCGGTGCGTTCGAGCTGTTCTCGCCGCCGATCGAATTCGTCATCCGAGAGCTCTCCGCGGGCGTAGCGCTCACGGAGAACCGACAGCGACTGCTCTTCGTTCCCACCGGAGCCTCGATTGAGGAGCGCATAGACAATGTAGAGCGGAACGGCGATGAGGAGCCCCATCCAGAGGAACCCCCAGAGCCCCATCGCTCCACCGAAGAGGCCCCAGCCGCCCCCCATCATGCCGCCGCCGTAGCTCCCACTACCGTGGGCAACAGCCGGTCCAGTCGCCGCAACTAGCAGCGGGACGGCGAGGATCGCGAGTCGCCGAGCAGTGCGTCCGATGTGAGTGGTGAGTTGCGTCATTATCTTGCGTTGGTGAGTTGTGGTGTTCGATTGGAGCGATCGAAACGGCCAGAGCCGTCAGCAGTGGCCCTGCCCGTACATCCCGCCGTTGTAGCCGTCGTCAGCCCCGTCGTGGTATTCCCCGTCAGCCATGTCCTGGGCCATCTCGTCGACGGTCACACCCATGTGCGACTCCATCCACTCGACGCTACCCGGGCCCATGTGTTCGGTCATCTGTGCCTCCATCCAAGTGGCCCATTCATCTGCGGTGGCATTGTCCGTAGGCGCGTCGTCAGCGGTCGTTGCGTTGTCGTGTGCGCTGACTGCCGGTGCGGCGAACGCGAGTCCGACAATCGCGAGCGCCACGAGCAGCCACCGGCCGAGTTTGAAGTTGGTCATTGTCTCTCTCCTCGGTTACTCGTAGGCCTGCTCGGGAGTTATCGACATGGGTGTGAATCCATACAGGAGAACGTTCGAGAACGTCTATAACATCTTCTAACCGTTTTGCTCGAGGGAGACCGTTCATACCTACGGAATTCGAGAGGGAGAGCGCCCGATAGATAGCGACTATTTTCCCGGTTGTTGCTGCCGAAGGTCATCACTCGGATACACACGATAGGTCCGACCCTGTCGTTCCCGATACAGCAGACCTCGCTCCTCGAGTGAACTCACGGTCTGGCTTACTTTACTCTTCGAGAACTCAGATCGATCCCGAAGTTCAATCTGCGTGATTCCGGGGGAGTTCAGGACGGGTTCGAGGACGCGTCGTTCATCATCCGGTAAGAGATCGAGAACGCGTGCTTGGGGGTCCGATTCAGGATTGATAGACGTCGCCGGTGCAGCGTCATCATCCATCGACGTAGCTGTTGCCGCCGATGTCTGTGCAGGATCGACAGGCGCCGTTGTGTCGGCCACTTCTGGATCGGTGAGTTCTCCCCGGACCACGTAATAGACGCCACCGATAACGCCAGCAACCAGCAGGGTTCCAACCACGTACCAGAGGGGGTCTGGGCCGTGCATCGTTCCCATAGATGAACCCATCATTGACCCCATCGATTGCTCGATAGCCCGACGCTGTTGATAGGCCCGCCAACTGAGTACCCCGCCGGCCAGGAGAACGAACCCGAGAAGCACACCGACGACAGTATCTGCTCGACGGCGATTCATATGACAGCCCCGAGTTGCGGGATTTGACTATTCATACCGTCTATTTGAGCGCAGTAGGTGTGACAATTGCGGATTGAAACTGTGATGATGAACCCCATCACAGCGGATGAACCACAGTGCGATCATCAGTGGTCATGATCGTGATCGTGGCTCGATATTTGCGGGCTTTGATTAGTAAATTCCGTTGGTTCTTCTTCGAACGTACGCTTGCATTTCTTTGAGCAAAAATAGTACGTCGTCCCATCGTGGGACGCACTCGGGCCCTCATCGTCGGTTCGCATCCCGCACACCGGATCTCGATACTGACCTGGTGCGCCGAGTCCCCGCCGGTAGACATACAGAAGGAACCCGGAGAGCGCAAAGGCGATAATATTGAGGTAGAACGTGTAGTTGAGCTCGAAGTACGTCTGTTCAGTCGCCGTCTCGCCGCCCGCCAGATCTGGAACGATACCCAGCGCGTCGAACAGCAGCTCCATGAGGAAGCCGGTGAACGCCATCGTGACGAAGAAGACGCCGAGGATGTACAGCATCACCTTCCAGCCGTAGTACTTCCGGTAGACGTTCAGGACGGGCACGGTGATGAGGTCGGCGTAGACGAACGCGATGATCCCGGCGAAGCTGACGCCACCACCCCAGAGCGCGACGGCGAACGGGACGTTGCCCATACTGCCGACGAAACTGAGGACGGCGATGATGACGCCCATGACGGCGTTCTCGGCAGTCACGAGCAGGCCGTCGCCCTGAATGAACAGCGTGTTCCACACCCACTGCGGGACGAAGACGATGACGAACCCAGAAATAAGGAAGCCGGCGACGATGTCTTTCCAGATCATCGACCACTCCTTGCGGTACTGATTCCCGACCTTGTACCAGCCACCCCACGACAGCAACTCGTCACGCCACCCGCCGCTACTCGACGTCTCCTGGCGATAGGTCTCCATACAGCCCTCCGAGCAGAATTTGAGCGTCTCACCGCCGTCGGTCGTGAGCGTGTACTCGTCTTTCCCCTCCATCCCGCAGGTGGGATCTTCCGTGACGCCCGCCTGGCGGTCGCGCTCGTTGAGCTTCTCGCGGACTTCGTTAAACAGGTTTTCGGGAAGCGTGAGGTGGACGATGGCGGCCATGACGGCGATGAGAATCAGGCCGCCGAGCAGTTCCGCGACGAGGAACTCCCAGCCAAGCAGGATGAGAATCATCAGCCCTAGTTCGACGATGAGGTTCGTCGACGCGAACATGAACGCGAGGAAGTTCACCGCGTGCGCCCCCTTCTTGAACAGGCCCTTCCCGATGGCGACGGCGCCGAAACTACAGCCACTGCTTGCTGCTCCGAACACAGTCGCCTTGGTAAGTCCAGTTAGATCGCCCTCACCCAGCACCTGTGCCATCCGCTCCTTCGAGACGTAGACCTGGACGAGACTCGTAATCGTGAGGCCCATGATGATCGCCCACGCCGCCGTCCAGAGAAATCCGACACCGATACGAAGGGATTCAAGAACTCCGTCGATTATCGTCGCCTGCATAGGTGTATCATTGTAGGGATCATCTATTGCGGTTTTGATTAGAATATACTGCCTATGAGGGTATCAGTACTATGGCATCGTAACCGTCGGCCATAGATGATCTATCGTGAAGAGGGGAAAACATTGCAAACCTCCACAAGCTCCACGGAATCCGACTTCAGATTCAAAAGGGGAATCTGATTAAATCACGCCGACGTATTAGAGGCTAATGGGACCAGTAGAGACCGATGATATCCCAAATGAGGGGAACACCACCTGGAAGAACAGCCTTCGCCGGCCTGCTCGGTTGTCCAGTACGGTAACTGTCACATCCACTTCCTAATTTACGATGGCTGTCGATCTGGCAATCCATGATGCACTCGTTCTCACAGCCGACGAGCGGAACCGCCTGTACGAGCGCGGCACAGTATGCATCACCGATGGCTGTATCGAAGAAGTCCGACCATCACGTGCAGGAGACGGAGAATTAGAAGCATCCACCGTTATCGACGGGAACGGGAAACTGGTGATGCCGGGGTTGGTGAACGCCCACACGCACCTGGAGATGACACCGCTCATCGGTGCGTTTAGCGAACTCGAGCTGACGGAGATGCTCGGGAGTGGGACGGCCTTGTTTAACAGACTAGGGAACGGCGAATTCGAGTACCTCGTCGAGGCAGGCGTCGAGCTCGCAGCGCTCAATTTCCTCCTGGGCGGTGTCACGACCGTGAACTCCATGGACGCACGGCCTGCCGCAGGTGCGGAGACGTTCGGGGAAGCAGGGCTCCGCGGATTTTTCGGCCCGGCGATCTCGGACCTCTTCTGGGACCAACCAGTCGATCAGCAGTTCGCCCGTGCTCGCGAGTTCGTCGAAACGTACCACGACACGTACGACGGCCGAATCAGGGCGACGATCTGCCCGCACGACGACTGGTCGTGTACCCGGCAGCTGTGGGAACGGACCGCATCCCTCGCCGCAGAGTATCCGGACCTGCTCGTCCACACGCACTTGCTCGAACTCGAGGAGAGTAACACGATGGCACGAGCGAACGGTGGCGAGGACTCGGTAGGATTGCTCGACGACGTTGGACTCCTGGACGACCGACTGGTCGCTGCTCACTTCCGCCTCGGCGACGAAGAGGACATCCAGCGAACCGCCGAGGCGGACGCGGCTGTTGCGCACTGCCCGTCCGTCTTCTGTTACTGGAATCCGGACGGGGAGACGCAGTGGACGCCCGTTCCCGAGCTTCGAGCCGCCGGCGTCGACGTCGGAGTAGGGATTGACGACCACTACTGGCACGACTCGTACAGCATGTTCGGTGAAGCGCGGCAAGCTCGGCTGGCGGCAAATCTCAAGCGTTCAGCCGGGCAGTTCGACTCGATGGAACTGATACGAATGCTCACTATCGAGGGCGCACGCGCGCTGGGGATGGGCGACGAGATCGGCAGTATCGAAGCGGGAAAGCGCGCGGATATTATCCTCCTCGACGTCGACAAACCGAAGTTCACGCCACTGACCAACGTTCCCGCACACGTCGTGAACAACGCGGTCCCGGCCGACGTCGAGACAGTGATCGTTGACGGCGACGTCGTCCTCCGGAATGGTGTGCCCGAGACAATGGACTCGGACGACGTGCGACAGCGAGTAAATCAGGCTGTCGAACGCTTCATGGACGAGACAGGCTGGGAGTTAGACATTGGTGGTAGTGAACCGCCGACCAGCATCGAGACTGTACGGGACCTCCCAAAGCGTGGCCCTGCGCGACTCCTGACTCGCCTCGCGATGCAATCCGCGCGTGATCGGTTCTCCTTCTAAGACCCTGCCAGCGTAGGGGTGGTTCCCCCTCAGGAATTTCTGTGGGCGCGAACGAACGCACGTCGCAGGACGGTCAGAAGAACGTACGTCTCGTACTTCTGGGTCTGGCAGTGCTCGCAGGGCTGCATATCCTCGACGATCTCCTCAATAGCGTCGTCGTACTCGTCGGTGAGCGTAGTGAGCGCGTCCGTGATCTGGGGCTGGGCAGCGTCGATCATCTCCTCGACGGCGGCGTCGGCCGAATCTGGTAGTGAGTACGAGAGGACGATCGTGTTCGCGTGGTAGTACTTCGTCGTCCCACCACGCCCCTCCTCGAAGCGAACGACGTCGACGAGGCCCGCATCCCGGAGCTCGTTGATGTGATGGCGGACCGTGTTCTCCGTCCGGTCGATGCCGCGATCGTCGAGGCGTTCGTGGACCTCGGTCGCAGTTAGGGCTTCCTCGGACAGAATGTCGAGGACCATCGCCCGCATCGGCTCGTCGATGGCGTCCGAAATCCGAGTGTCTCGCACCGCGATGTCGTCGAGACGGTGGTCGGTATCGGAATCACTCATACGAGGACTGAGCGCGAGCACGCGGGAAAAGGTAGCGGGGCAGGAGTCGGGTAGGTGTCTGTCGAGGTATCCAGTACAGGATGGACCCGCGATAGCGAAAGCTCTAGACGACCCGTTTGACTGTTCCAACGACTCGTATCCGAATTCAAACATATCATATAAAAAATACTTATTGAGGTACGGGCACTATCTCAAACTGTAATGAGCGACACAACCCAATTCCGCGTCCTCGACTTCGACTGCCCGACCTGCGCGAGTACCGTCGAACGCGCCCTGTCGAACGTCGACGGCGTCCAGCACGTCGAAGTCCACTACGCGACCGGCCGCGTCGAGATCGAGTACGACGACAGCGTCGCTGACCCCGACGCCTTCGCAGAGACCATCGAAAACCAGGGGTACACTCCCCAGCCCGCCTAACACTATGAACAAACAATCGATCACGCAGTACTACCGGAACCACCGGAAGGCCATCGTCACGGCGACAAGCGGCCTGCTGTACGGCGGTGGCTGGAGTCTCGGCTACCTCACGAGTTTCGAGATGGCAAGCGCCGCCATCCTCGTCCTCGCGACGGTCGTGGGTGGCTACGACATCGCCAAGACCGCTTACCACGAGGTCACCAACCGGACGCTCGGCATCAAGACGCTGGTGACGCTGGCCGCCATCGGTGCTATCGTCATCGGGGAGTACTGGGAAGCCGCCGCCGTCGTCTTCCTGTTCAGCCTTGGCAGCTACCTCGAAGGCCGGACGATGCGGAAGACCCGGACGGCACTTCAGGAGCTACTGGAGATGACGCCCGACACGGCGACCGTCCGTCGCGACGGGACACTCCAAAAGGTCTCCGCCCGCGATGTCGAAGAGGGCGAAGTCGTCGTCGTAAAGCCGGGCGGGAAGATCCCGGTCGACGGAACCGTCGTCGACGGCGAGAGCGCAGTCAACCAGGCGCCGGTCACCGGCGAGAGCGCGCCCGTCCACAAGGCCGACAGCGACGAGGTGTACGCCGGGACGGTCAACCAGGAGGGCGCGCTAGAAATCCGGACGACGGGAGCGGGATCGGATACGACTCTCGAACGGATCATCCGTCGCGTCGAGGAGGCCCAGGAGGCTCAGTCGCCCACGGAGAGTCTCATCGACCGGTTCGCGAAGTACTACACGCCGGCCGTCATTGCCCTGGCTATCGGCGCGTACGCGGTCACGCAGAACGCGATCCTGTCGCTGACGCTGCTGGTCATCGGCTGTCCGGGCGCGCTGGTCATCGGGCCACCGGTCAGCATCGTCTCGGCCATCGGTAACGCCGCCCGGTCGGGCGTGCTGATGAAGGGCGGCGAACACCTCGAACGCGCCGGCAAGATCGATCTCGTCGCCTTCGACAAGACGGGGACGCTCACGAAGGGCGAGACCACCGTCTCCGGTATCGAGGGGTTCGGCGTCGCCGCCGCCGACGTCCTCTCGCTCGCAGCGACCGCCGAGAAGAAGAGCGAACACCACCTCGCGGACGCCATCGTCGACATGGCCCGCGAACGCCAGACGGCTGCGACGGACGGTGGAGCGACGGTCGCCCAAGCGGACGATACGGACGTGGGGCGCAGGTCGGTCCCCGATCCCGACGACTTCGACGTGGTCGCCGGCAAGGGCGTCATCGCCCATGCCGATGGCCAGGAAGTCGTCGTCGGCAACCGCGCGCTGCTGGACGACCGCGACGTCGATGTCCCCGATCGGGTCGCCGACTACGTCCGCGAGCGTGAGGGGCGCGGCGAGACAGTCGTCCACGTCGTTCGGGACGGGGACATCATCGGCGCGATTGCGATGCGGGACGAGCTCCGGGAGGCCGCTCCTGGGGTCGTCGCGGCGCTCCAAGACGCTGGCATCGAGACGGTGATGCTCACCGGCGACAACGAGCGGACGGCCGCTGCCGTTGCCGAGGAGGTCGGTATCGACGAGTACCGTGCCGAACTCCTCCCCGAGGACAAGCAGTCCGTCATCGAGGGCTACCAGGCCGACGGCCACGTCGTCGCGATGGTCGGCGACGGCATCAACGACGCGCCATCGCTGGCCACTGCCGATGTCGGCATCGCGATGGGTGCTGCGGGAACGGACACCGCTATCGAAACGGCTGACATGGCGTTGATGGCCGACGACCTCGAACGCATCCCGTACGCGGTCAAACTCAGCAAGGCGACGCGCTGGAACGTCCTCGAGAACGTCGGGCTCGCGGTGCTGACCGTGACCGTCCTCCTCGCGGGCGTGCTCACCAGCTACGTCACCCTCGCGTCGGGAATGCTGGTCCACGAGGCCAGCGTCCTCCTCGTCATCCTCAACGGGATGCGACTGCTCCGCTACTGACCACGAGACACGATCACAACCACAACTCATGACATCGAATTCGACTGCGACTGACACGACCCAGACGAGAACCAATTGGCAGGTCGACTACGACGCCGACCCGATCGAAATCCGCGACCCCGTCGCGGAGGCCCTCGGCGTCCTCGAACCGGGCGAGCCGTTCGTCGTCACCTACCGGGACGCGGTGAAAGAAGCCGGACACTCCTGTCCGACAGCCTCGGGTGCCTATCGGATCGTCCAGCTCGGGCTCGACGCCCTGTATCCCGACGACTATCCAGTCCGGAGCGAAATCGAGGTCCAGACGGCCGGCCCGCAGGACGATGCCGCGTACGGCGTGATGAGCCGCATCATCTCGTACGTGACTGGCGCGACCGGCGATGACGGATTCAGCGGGCTCGCCGGCGGCTATGGCGGCCGCCGCGACCTCCTGCGCTTCGACGCGTTCGACCCGGACACGGCGGACCCGACGTTCCGGTTCCGGCGAACCGACACGGACGAGACCGTCGAAGTGACCTACCACGTCAGCGACGTTCCTGACGGTGGACCCGCAATCGGGAACCTCCAAGGGATTCTCGACGAATCGGCAACTGACCAGCAACGAGAGGCTTTCGCTGACGCCTGGCACCGCCGGGTACAGGTCGTCCTCAGCGACGACTCGCTGTTCACCGTCGACGCGGTGTGAACGCGACGGTCTACCCCTCTCACTCGAAATAAGTTACTGCGGTACACTATCGATCTCCTCAAGGGCCTCAGTAGCGACATCACCTAACTCACCAGCCTCGATATGCGAGTACCGCTCACGAACCATCTCCTCAGAATTATCGAGATATCGGGCCGCCACAGTATATCCGAATGCCCGGACCAGAACCTCGCCCATGCCACGACGGCCACCGTGCGGAGCAAGATAATCGTGTTTCGGATGGTCGATGTCGATCTCCGCGGCCTCCGAGAGTCGTTGGAGAATCGACCGTGCGCCGTCCGTCGTGATCGACGGCGGCCGAATGTCCTCATCGAGCGCCAGCAGCAGGTCGCGAGCGTACTCCGCACGGCGTTCAATGATTGCTTCTGGGCGTTCCCCTCGTTCGGCGAGGTTTTCCCGGACGAGCCCTGCGAGCGTCCGTTGGTCGAACGTCGGAAACACCGGCCAGCGCTCCGTTGGTGGGTCCATCAACTGGCGATAGCTTCGCAACGGCGAGATCACCGGATCGGGAAGGCTCGCGGCATCCCATTGCTGTTTCTTCCGGTAGACGTCCATACTCCCGTCGTCGACGGAGAGGTCCTCCCAGCGGACGCCGCGCCGGCGCGGGTCGTTCGGATCGCGGAGGAGTTCGCCAACGCGGACGGCGGTGTACGCGAGGACAAACACCAGCGCCCGGTCACGAGCCGCCTTCAACGCCGCGTAGCGTGCTCGCTGCTTGTCGAGGGGATCAGTATCCTCCGGGAGTGTCGTGTACGCCTCGACGGCGTCGCGGGCCCGTTCGTCGACGTGACGGGTGAGGGCGTGGCGCTGTTCGGACGTCCAGGCCTGCTGGTCGCCGGGCTTGCGACCGTCGTCCTCCGGCAGCGGCGCCATCGCACTCGCTCGCTGCGCGTAGTGGGCCTCAAGATATCCCTCGTTGACGCACCAGCCACACCACGCAGAGATATAGCGGTAATAGGTTTGTACTGTGTTCTGCTTGAGTCCCCGATCTCCACCGAGATGTCGGGCGTACTCCCGGAACACGCGTTCGTCGAGATCGTCGAAGGTCGGCTCGCGGCCGACGTCGTCGGCGATCCCGGTCCAGTCGTCGGCGCCGCGGTCGCCGGCGGCCCACTCGGCGAACCGTTCGAGCTCGCGTGCAGCGTTACGTCGATAGTTCCCACCGCCGCCGCCCCGGCCTTTCCCCTTGTCTTGGAGGTAGCGCTCGAAGCTGTCGTCGAGCGGCGTCGAAAGCGCTCGGTCAGGCATTCACCGGCCCTCCACCGTCCTGCAGCCCCGGTCTCGGGTCCTCTACCCTGGGGGAAGCGTCGTCGTGAGGCGGTTGCAGCATTCGTGCTTCACCGACGGCGCCGGGGTACTTCAAAGTGGTCGTGATTACCGGCGTAATCAGAACCATCGAGTACAGAAATCTCATAACCATTTTTCCGATGATAGAAGGGTTCTATCCCGCGAAATTCGGATTTGGCCCACGGTATAAATCATATGCCGCTATACCAAAACCGCGACCGGGGAAGTCCACGTTTTCGGGATCTCGATTTCTACCAACCACTAGCTTGGTGATACTTTGATTGGACAGCAGTACCGTGAGACGAGACAGCTATGAATTCGATAAGAATCNCACGTTTTCGGGATCTCGATTTCTACCAACCACTAGCTTGGTGATACTTTGATTGGACAGCAGTACCGTGAGACGAGACAGCTATGAATTCGATAAGAATCTGGAACAGTCGATTTGGCGACTAATGTGACGACTTGAAACCGCTCGCTGCCGCGCTCGAAACTACGATGAGTTCTAACCGATTGATGGCAGTCGATGACGACGCCCCCGCGCTCGCGGGGGCGGTCGTCTATCACGCTGGAGAAGTCTGTGAAACAGTGGATCATCTCTGGCGTGTCCTTGGAGAGGTATCGATTCCAGTTGACGGACTCACCGACGACCGCCAACAACACAAGGTCACAAACGGCACTGAACCGATGGCTCGGGTGTATCTCTATCAGGAGATCTACGACCTCGCCCAGAGCGAGGTCGCAGATCGCCTCGAAAACCGGCCATCACTCCTGAAAACACTTGAATTGGAGAAGGCACCGAGCCAGCAATCACTCTCGTACGCGTGGGAGCAGTTCGGCGAACAGACCAAACGGACGCTTAACGCCGCAGCTACGGGTATCGCACAAGAAGCCGTTGATCATGGCGTCGTGTTGGAAGCACGGGTTCCGATTATCCCAGATGAAGACGATATCGAGGAGAACGATGATGAACCGACCGTAACACGCGAGCACGTTCGAAAGCAGGGGAACAAGATCGTCGAGCTCGCCCGAAGGCACGCCTTCGGCGAGTTCGACTCTCACAGAGCCGATAACAGAGTCTACGAGGACGAACAGA
The DNA here is from genome assembly GCF_000336635.1 of Haloarcula japonica DSM 6131. Classification (GTDB taxonomy): domain Archaea; phylum Halobacteriota; class Halobacteria; order Halobacteriales; family Haloarculaceae; genus Haloarcula; species Haloarcula japonica. The sequence goes on from NZ_AOLY01000042.1 coordinate 142,511, forward strand.
TCCTCGATCTGTTCGCCTCGGCATGCCTCACCCAAGGAAGCGCCCATTCTGAAGGCGAAGCTGGCTGGTTTCTCGACGAGAACGACACCTGTGACGATTCGACGTTCCTCCGTGTAATCAAGCAGTTCGCAATGTCGGCTGATCAGGAGGTCTCTATCCCACTCCAAGAGCAACAAATCGAGGATATCGTCGCGTTCACCGAGGTGTTCCGCGAGTATCTCATGGACGCGTTCGATACTGCCACCGAGAACATCCTCCAGACGATACGTTACGAAGATCCATTCGACGACCGCCACGTGGTGGCGGCCGTCGATTTCACGCACGTCCCCTATCACGTCTGGCCGTGGATCGACAAGGACGACCAGATCCCAAAGTCGACGTACCCGCCCATGGTGAGCGGGTACGTCGACGACGGTGAGTTGAAACACGGCTACACGTTCGCGACGATCACAATCGTCGGGAACGACGTTCCGATCATCCTTGGGATTGAGGGCGTCAAGGAACATTCAGACTGGGAACCAGTCGACGCCCCAGCTGACTCGAAAGCAGACGTCGTAGCGCGTCTGCTTTCGAGAGCCCGGCGGTACGTTGATCTCGACGAGATTCTGCTAGATCGTGGCTTCTACACCAGAAACGTCCGTGCAGAGATCAACGGTCGTGGCTTGCTGTACACGATGCCAGTACCGAAGTACGAGCCGGATTACGAGGCCATTGAGAAAATCGAGAGCAAAGACGGGGTAGACGCGGCCGTCAACCACGACGTCCCCGTCGGGATAGACGGGGACGTCGATCATACTGCAGAATATCTGTACGTTCCAGCCACCAGTGACGACGCTGAAGGCAAGTACGCCGTATTCGTGACCAACCGCGATCACGTCGATCCCGACGAGATCGCTCACGTGACGAACAGCTATAGCCGTCGCTGGGACATCGAAAACCAGTACAAGTCGGTGAAAGCGTACCTCCCCAAGACCTCCTCAACAGACTACCGAGTACGGTTGTTCAACTTCACGTTCGCAGCGTTACTGTACAATCTGTGGCGGCTTACCGACTTTCTGGTGAAAGTCGGCGTAGAGCGGGAAATCAGGTCGCCGCCAGTCGTGACCGCCAGGACGTTCGTCCGGGCGGTCGGGAACTTTCTCCGGAAAGCCGGGTGAGAAGGTGATGCAACACCTGTCGCTCGCCTGCGGCAAGCCGCAGGACTCGCGGTCTGAGCACGATATCAGCCGTTCTCTTCCGAGCGGCACGTGACTTCCCGCTAATCGGCGACCAATGCATAGCATCGCCGTGAGAACACCTCAAGCTCCGTCTGATTCGACCGATATTCGTTTGTAGACGCTCTACATCCCGAAAACGTGGGAAGTTGAGACTACAACGGGTTNAACACCTCAAGCTCCGTCTGATTCGACCGATATTCGTTTGTAGACGCTCTACATCCCGAAAACGTGGGAAGTTGAGACTACAACGGGTTTAGCGGGGCTATGATGTGTGGTTTCGGCTGTTTCAGTGGTCGGGAACTGCCTCAGATTGCTCTCCAAACGCCTGATCTTGTTGCACTGCCAATCATGATCGCGAATTTCGACGACTTCTGACAGCGTTGCCACTCAAACTCCGCATTCACCCGGATTGAGAACCTCACTATCCGATTCCTGTCTCCTTTTTCAGCAGCGTCAGCGTATTATCTGCCGTCACCATCGGAGAGTGCTCGTACTCACCGGTCAATTCGACCTGTACGAGTAAATCGACCGCACGCCAAATCGAGTACAGCAGACACGCGAATGCGAAGTAGAAGAACCGCAACCCGAAATCCTTCGAGGTCGTGGCGGCCATGAATCGCTTAATCGACCTGTACCCACTCTCGATCTCCCACCGATACCCGTACTCAGTGAGGAAGCCACTACCGCGATTGGACATGAACACCGAGTACTGGCGGTGGTCGTCGTGCTCTGAGTCCTCTTTCCGCCGATAGATCAGCGTCGTCTCGTGCCACTCGTTCTTCCCGAGATGGAGTTTCCTGTCGGTTTCGTACCGATCCTGGCCACGCTGCAAGAGTCGCTTTGCTTGGGCTTTCTCGCTGGTTTGCATTCGTTTTGGGACGACGTAGGAGAGTCCACGCTGGCTGATCATCTCCATAACGTGCTGACTATCGAACTCCCGGTCCATCAGCACGTTATCGATGTGGACCAACTCCTCAGCAGAGTTGAGCAAATCCTCGACGATATCTTTCCGACTCTCGCCCTTCCGAACTGGTCGCGCATCCAGTACGATTGGGACAGCGTTCCCGACTAGCTGGACTGTTGCCCACTGGTAGGCGTACTCATCAGTCTGCTCTTTTGTCCCGATGATTTCGTCTTCATGCTCGGTCCTGTCGCCTGTGAACGAGTCCGCTTCCGTAATATCGATAGCAATGATACCAGCCCGGAAGAATTCCTCCGTCTCCGCTACTTCATCCAACAGTCGATTCATAGCCTGCCGGTACATCTCCCGGATCTGTTCAATCGACAAGTCGCGGATGTGTTCGCGATGGGCGTGACCTAGCGGTGTCCGGTCACGGGTTGATTCATAGACGAAGCTGCGGGCTCCTTCGTTCGCAGCCAATCGTTCCCGAAGTCCGAGATACGTTTGTAAGTCCCAGTAGGCATTCTCATGGATCTCACAGCTCTCGTCACGATTCAGTGAAAAAGATGGGAAGACGATGCGGCTGATGTGGTTCGTGACCGATGCCGCTTCGTTGAGAATGGTTTGATCGTCTGGGTTTGATTTGCCCGCTTCGTCATCCTCTGATGGGAAGGTCCGTTCTGGCTCGCGTGGGACAGTAACGCCCGCGTCCTAGGCTTTGATCAGAATCATCCGGGCGGCTGCCTCAATTGTCTCGCGAAGCTCTGTTGTGAATCGTTCGTGCCAGCTGCGCCACAGCGTCGACTGATCTGGGACTGTCTCTATGCTTAGTCGCTCACAAAGTTCTGGACTGTGAGTGAGGTACGTGAGGAGTGCCGTTTCGTGGGTCCAGTCGTGAAGTTCTTTGAGCAGAAACAGTCGGAACAATTGCGCCATCTCGTAATGGGTTGCTCCAGAATACCGGTCATGTGGCCGAAACTTGAAATACGCTACTGGGTAGTGAGACACGAACTCGTCAACAGAATCGTGGGCCTCGTGGTCGAACCATGAGGAGGAAACAGCCCGGATGTCTTCTTTCAGGGCGGCGAGAGAACTCCGATCGTAGAGTGGCGTCGAATCATACGCTGGCCATTTGACGAGTGATTTCTGTGCGATTCGTCGAAAGACAGTGCGTTGAGAATCACAACTCGCAACCACTGCAAGATGCTGGTCACGACATGCCAAAAAAATCGTCTAACTGGTAATAAGGAAAGCACATTCAGATCTCAATATCGCTAACAGTAGTTGCCAATACGGTTCTTTATTCAGTCGTAGGGGGAAATCCCTGCCCAGTAAGCCTGCTTACTTGTCAACAGATAGTCCCGACTCGAAGTGGTACTCTCACGTATTGCTTTGATCTTCCCATGTTATAGAGCCAGAACAGGACGAGTGGCCTCAAAGGGAACAATACAATAGCGATAATGTCAAAAGGTAGAAAGAGCAAGAACAGAGCAAATGTTTTTTATGAAACGATAGTGTCATGGGGCATAGCTGAACTTCAGGTCAAGAGAGTATCTGTCTTATGACTTCGCAAAAGTGAGCTTACGTACCTTCCCTGAATTGACCAGAGAACTGATCGAGGGCCACATATAAGAGTTATAGTTCGTCTGTATAACACACGTACACCTGTTATCGGCTGGAAGTGGCACACGCATACGCTCGGGCCATTGCTGAATGCCTCAACCACTATCCTTTGTCCCTGCAGATAGTAGCCCACCTCCCGGTTGTAATTGAGAATCTGGATACGCAAACTAGCACTCTCCGGCTCGTCATTGATACAGCTCCGTACAGGGATCACTCGGTACTGATTATTGGTCTGTATTCGAAAAACCGATTCGACCGTCGTCTAATCAGTACACTATTACCGTATCAATGAATCACAGTACTTGCCGAAATACCGTTTTCCTGCCCCGATATACGCGTAATCTCCCTGTATTCCAATCATAGTAGAATTTATTTGTGTCGTGGGTATAGGTGGTTGTATGAATACCGAAAATTCAGATGACGGGGGAAAGCGAATCAAGGCCGTGCAACGGGCGTTCGAAGTCGTCTCTGTCCTGAGAGAAGAGGGAACGGTACGAATACAAGACGTTGCGGACTCGCTTGATATTCCAACGAGCACTGCACACGTCCATCTAAAAACATTGGAATCTGTCGGTTACGTAGTGAAAGACACAAACGGATACCGCCTCAGTCTCCGTTTTCTTCAGGATGGGGCCGTGGTTAGAAATGAACTGAGGGCATACCCAACGGCGAAAGTAGAAATTCAAAACTTGGCCGAAACTACGGGTGAGGTCGCCAATCTCGGTGTCAAGGAGGGTGGACAGCGTGTTATCGTCTATCAATCAGAGGGTAGCGAAGCCGTGTACGACAATGCCCCCATCGGTGAGTTCACGAACATGCACTGGACCGCACTGGGCAAAGCAATTCTCGCTGAATTACCTGAAGATTACGTGCAGAAGATTGTCGATCAATACGGGCTTCCAACTGCGACAGAAAATACGATCGCTGAATTCGATCAGCTCCTTGAGGAACTGGCGACTATTCGCGAACAGGGATTCGCGCTTGAGGACGAAGAACGACGCACCGGAATTCGGTCGATAGCGGTTCCACTGAAAGTGGAAGAGAACGTCGTCGGTGCAGTTTCCATCTCTGGACCAAAGGAGCGTTTTAACGACAGCAGAATCACGAATGAACTGTTGCCAGCACTCAAAGACCGAACGAACGTTATTGAGGTCAAGATCGCCTACGAGTAGTCTGTTGCCCGCCATTTCGACAAAGATTGGGTACTTGTGGGATTGAGAACAGTGTATCTAATTAACAGGTCAGGGAGAGATTTTTCCACTAATAGTAGAATAGTTCATGGACTATCATTGATATACTGGCTGCCCGTGCTATACGAACTACTGAGATATGCTATCCGCATCCGAGAACCGCATTCTGGGGGAAATCTTATATATTAGGAATCTCTCAGTCCTTCCGTATGAATACTGCACTGATGCTACCACCGTCGCCAGATAGGCGATGGACACTAGCTACGCAACTGGGTGTCGATTGTGGCGTCGTCCGGTTTTGGGGGGTTGACGACTGGTGGGAGTATGATACGCTAATGCGGACACGAAACCGATTTGAGGATCACGGAATCTCACTGCAGGTCGTCGAAGATAGGCCTCCGATGACAAAGACCGTCCTCGGGCAGGAAGGGCGTGACATGGAGATAGCCAGGGTGAAGCAACTACTCAGGAATATGGGCCGACTGGGTATCGAGACGTACTGTTGGGTCTGGACTGAAAATCCCGTCGGCGTCTTGCGGACATCTGATTCAATCCCAGACAGAGGCGGTTCGCTACTAACAGGCTATGACCATGGATTGGGTGAACGAGCGGGCGACCACCCTGCTGCAGGTATTAGCGAAGCGGAGCTATGGGCGAATCTGGAATATTTCCTCGACGAAGTTGTGCCAGTGGCTGAAGAGGCCGGCGTGAAGATGGCGCTTCACCCCGACGACCCACCACTCTCACCGGTACGAGGGGTTCCGCGGTTAGTTACCTCACTCGAAAAATACGAGCGTATTCTCGATTTATACGACAGTCCAAATCACGGAGTGACGCTGTGTCAGGGGAACTTCGCCGCGATGGAGACTGACGTTCCATCGGCTATTCGGCGGTTGGGTGATCGTATTCATTTCGTTCACTTCCGGGATGTTGAGGGGACACCCGAGTCGTTCGTGGAGACTTGGCACGATGACGGCCCGACAGACATGCGTGCGGCCATTGAGGCATACCGCGACGTAGGGTTCGAGGGACCGATTAGACCGGACCACGTGCCAAAGATGCTCGGCGAAGAGGATCGAGAGGGTGTCCACGCAGGCTACACAGATATGGGGCGGTTATTTGCCATCGGATATATTCGCGGACTGCTCGAACAGACGGCGTAGCTTGCTCGGCATCTTCGTTGCTATCTTTCAGGTAGCCGTTGTGCATTGGTCGACGTAGTAGCCAGAAGAGCAGTTCTGTTTAAATTATGGATCACTATTGGACTCCTCCAACACGTTGTTGACATACTCAATCTATAATTGAAATGTATTATTGGGAAAGATATAAGTAGTCGGGTATTGGTTTTGAGTATGTATGCCACAGCAGAGCCGACGAAACTTCATCGAACAGGCAGCTGTATTGGGCGGCGCAGGCGCTCTCACATCACTGGCAGGTTGTTCCGGTGACGGCGGGGACGGTAGTGGAGATAGCTCCGACGGAAGCGGGACGACAGGGACCAGCGACGGAGGATCCGGTGGGGAAACCGAGATGCTCATCGGGAGTGTGTTCCCAAGCGGACACGTTATCAACGAGATGGCGAACTCCTGGGCGGAGAGTGTCGCAGAGGAGACCGGAGATCGCGTTTCGATAACCATCGAGCCCGCCTTCGGCGGCGAATCAGAAGTGATGGAGCAGACCCGTATCGGGTCGATTGACGGGACCATCATCGGCACTCGATGGGTCATCGACTACGATCCCGAGAACTTCTGGGTCGAATCACCGTTCGTCTTCGAGAACTGGGAGCAACAGAAGCGCGCATTCCAGACAGAGTACCTAGACGACGGTCGGGAGCAACTGCGTGAAGAGGGCAATCAACTCCTGATCAACCAACCGGTGTATCGTGGCTACCGACACACCAGCGGCAACAAGGCCTTCGAGACTCCCGAGGATATTCAGGGAGTCAATCTCCGTGTGCCGGATCTCTCGCCGTGGGTGAACATCTGGGAAGGTATCGGCGCCAGTCCCACAACAGTGGCCTTCGACGAACTGTACAGCGCGCTTCAGCAAGGCGTCGTCAAGTCGCAAGAGAACCCAGCTGAAACCGTTCTTTCCGCGTCGCTCCATGAGGTGCAGAGTCACTATACGCTGACTCGACACCTGGCCTCAACCGGGTGGTTTACTCTCAATGCGGATACCTTCAGTGGGATGTCGGATGGCGACCAAAGCGTCGTCAGAGACACCTTGACCCAGAGCATCCAGGATCTCAGTAGCGATATCCAGGAATCCGAGTCACAGGCGCTTGACGAACTGGAAAGCGAGGGGATGACACTCGTCGAACCGGACCGCGATGCGTGGCTGGCGGCCGCCGAAGACCCACTCCGTGCGCAGTTCGAGGAGAGTTGGAACCCATCGTTAGAAGAAGTGCGAAACATTTGAAAGGCGGGCTGGATACACTGAACTATGGTCGAGCATAGTGGTAAATCGGAACCAATGCGGTACTTAGACCGAGCTGTCAAGATCACAGCCCTGTGTCTGTACACGCTGATGATACTAGTCGTCGGGTTGCAGATACTGACCCGATGGGTGATCGGATCAATCATTGGCAGTAGCCTGCCGTGGACTGTCAATCTATCACAGATGCTGCTCGTCTATATCACGTTTATCGGTGCCGCGGTTGCAAGCGGCAAGCGTGAGCACATCTCACTGGACCTCCTGTCATCACGGCTTTCCGACACGAAGGTACGAGTCCTTGCCGGGCTTCAGTCGGTACTTGTCCTGGTATTTATTTCAGTTCTCGTTTCGGGAGCATACCCGCTGTATCGACAGAACCAGGGCTCTGTCATCGGAGCGTTGCCGACACATCCACCGTTCACGCAGGCGTGGCTATACGTTCCAGTGGTTATTGGTGGCATCATCATTGCCATTTACAGTATCCGTGACCTGTGGGCAGTAGTCATGTCACCGGATGATCTCGTGGGAGATATCAAACAGGGGAATGAAGATGATAATTGAGAAACTCAGTGGAGACTGTAAAAAGTACAGCACAACAGAGGTGACGGCGTAATGGAAGATATCGTTCTGCTTACTCTCTTTGTGGGGATACTACTTGGACTCTATCTAATCGAAGTCCCCGTCGTCTACGGACTGGGACTGACGAGCCTAATTCTAATGTGGACGACATCCATTCCGTTCGAACCACTACTCGTGGCCCAAACGATGGTCAGTGGCAGCAACTCATTCGTCCTACTGGCGATTCCACTGTTCCTCCAGACCGGCCTACTGATGAATTCACTCGGGCTGACCGACGTCATCTTTGACTTCGCGAAAGCGATTGTCGGGCCGATTCGAGGCGGGATGGCCCACGTAAACATAGTGGCGAGCATCATTTTCTCGGGTATGACCGGGACGGCAGCGGCCGATGCAGCAGGGCTCGGTGCCATCGAGTACCGAGCAATGCGTGATGCGGGGTATGATGAAGGATTCAGTGTTGCAGTCACGGGATCGTCATCGATTATCGGTCCGATTATCCCCCCGAGTGTGCCACTTATCATCTATGGAGTTATCGCACAGGTCTCTATTGGGACCTTGTTCATCGCTGGCCTCGTTCCAGGTCTCATCATGGGAGTTGGCCTGATGGTTCTCTGTACCATCTACGCGAACAAACGTGGCTATGAACGCGGTGACTGGTGGTCCCTCGGTGAAATCGCCAAAACAGGATACCGTGCGCTCCCGGCGCTGGGAACGCCAGTTCTCATTATCGGCGGTATCTTGGGTGGATTATTTACAGCCACAGAGGCAGGTGCGATCGCACTATTCTACACGCTACTCATCGGGACACTCTTCTACAATTCGCTTAGCATTGAGGAACTGGTGGAATCTTTCAGCGATGGAATGACTCGAACTGCCTCGCTTACGTTCATTGTCGCTGCCGCTGCCCTGTACGGGTTCCTCATCAGGCGAGCACAGCTTCCGGAGGTCCTTGCAGAGGCGGTCACAACAGTCTCGACCGATCCGCTAATCATCCTCCTGTTGATCGCTGGCGTGCTATTCATCGTCGGCCTGATGCTGGAGACTATCGCAGCAATTACGATTCTCACTCCGGTCTTCCTGCCGGTCATCGAACAGACAGCGATAAGCCCGATTCACTTCGGTGTCGTGATGATTATTACGTTGATGATTGGGTTGCTAACACCGCCATTCGGCGTCATTCTGTTCGTCCTTAACGCCGTTACTGGCGTCTCATTAGAACGGATCACTCGGAACATGATTCCGTTCTATATCCCACTACTCGTGGCACTCATACTTGCAATTGTGTTCCCGGCTATCGTTCTGTGGCTCCCGGAAACGATGGGACTTCTCTGAGTCCCTCGCGCTGTTTCTCTCCCTGCGATGGGGTAACCGTAAGAATAAGAACGTAGCCACCAGTTGGAGTTAGTGTATGACTGACTCAGCGACGCCTACTGTCAGTGTCGAAGACAAGAACGCAGTGGTTATCGGTGGAACAAGTGGTATCGGTCGGGCCATCGCATTAGCATTCGCAAACGATGGGGCAAATGTCGTCGCATCAAGCCGCGACGAGGAGGCCGTGGAATCAATGGCAGCGGAGCTGCGATCTCATGGTGCGGAAACGGTGGAAGTTACCTGTGACGTGCGCGAGATGGAATCCATCGAACGGCTTTACTCTGAGGCCACTGCCGAGCTAGGTGGCATCGATATCCTGGTTAACTCGGCTGGCTCCGTCGGGAAGGCACCGATCACTGAGATGGAAATGGACGAGTGGGGTCTCGATATCGACACCAACCTCACCGGTGTCTTCCGTGCGTGCCAGGTGTTCGGACGCGAGATGGAGTCGGGAAGTATCATCAATATCTCGTCCATGTCGGCTGGGCAAGCCCGAGAACAGCGACCTGCATACTGCGCCGCGAAAAGTGGTGTCAACGGCCTCACCCGCTCGGCAGCCGCCGACCTCGGCCCGGAAATTCGCGTCAACGCTATCGAGCCCGGATTTGTCGAAACACCGCTGGCTGGCGATGCCTTCGAAGAGGGGACGGAACTCCGAGCGAAGATAGACGAACGAACGCCGCTCGAACGAGTCGCACAACCAGACGAAATCGCTGGTGCAGCAGTTTATCTCGCCAGCGATGCATCCTCGTTCACTACAGGAGAAACGCTGAAGATAGACGGTGGCTACGACGACAGTTCACTCTGACTCGTCGCTGATACGGACAACGCCTTTCACACTCTCTGGTTCTATCGCCCGGTCAAATGCCGCCTGTGTTTCGGCAAGCGACTGCTCGAAACTCACAATGCTATCAACATCGTATCGACCCGCTCGAATCCCTTCGATAGCCTCTGGGTACGTATTGCTAAATCGGAACGACCCGTGCAGGTCGTATTCATCGGTAATCAGGCCGACGACATCTGTTGGGAGGTCCGCATCTATCGGAATCCCCACAAAGACGATGCTCCCCCCTCGTTTGACCGTTTCAGTTGTCAGTTCAATCGCACTATTGGCTCCCGAACTCTCCAAGACGATATCGACACCGGGACCATCGACATACTCTTCAATTGCGGCAACTGGGTCCGCAGAGGAAACGTCGATGGTGTGCTGGACGCCTCGCTGCTCGGCCAACTCCAGCTTTTCTGGGACAACATCCGTCAGAATGACCTCTGCGCCTCGGTCAAGGGCGACTTCCGAGACGAGCTGTCCGATGGGACCACCACCTGTGACGAGGACTGTGTCACCGTCTGAGACATCACCTCGGTCACAGGCATGAATGGCCACACTTAGAGGTTCAGCAAGTGCCCCTTCGCGAAGCGAGACACCCTCCGGAAGTGTATAGACGAGGTCAGCAGGCCATGCAACGTATTCCGTTAGCGCCCCATCAACCGGTGGCGAGGACAGATATTCCATCTGCTCACAGAGGTGGTACGTACTATCGCCGTTGCAGTACGAACAGTCCCCGCAGGGAATACCCGGTTCAATCGCGACTCGGTCCGAGACGGAAATAGTCGATACATCGCTTCCGACCTCTACAACAGTCCCCGAAGATTCGTGTCCCAGCACGTGTGGGAAGTCAACGACGTTGCCGCTATTTTCTCCATGTTGGTAATAGTGGAGATCAGAGCCACAAATACCAACACGGCTGATACGGACGAGTACTTCATCTGGATCGAGACTCGGCTGTTCCCGTTCGACTACGCTCAGCTCCCCAACATCGGAGAGAACACACGTTCGCATAGTTCGAAATTGACGAACAAATATTTAAGCTTTGCGCGGTTTGCACAATCTGACAGTAAAGGTAGTAAAACGAATAGCAGCGGAAAGTGTATGTTAAGTAAGTCAGAGGAGTCGTTAGAGAGGCGTTTCTGGAAAACGAGCGTCCCTCGACCTCCAGTGATTGGCTTGCTAATAGCTGAGCGTCACGGTGTAAGCAAGACCGCTCATCCAGCAGGTTCTGTGATAATCGTAACGGGCCCATCGAAATCCAGTACCAGTTTTTGTGCCTGATCACCAAAGAGCATCTTCCCGGTTGGAGACCGTTTTTTGCCAGTAGCAAAGATGTGGGTACTATCCCACTCCTCGGCAATATCTAGAATATCCTCAGGTATCGTGCCGATAACCCCGATTGGTGTATACTGAACGTCATCACCAAAGTACTCTTTACCGATCTCGGTGGCCTCAGCCTCAGCTTTGGACTCTATTTCTTCGATACTATCACCACGTTTCCTGGCTTCAGCATTGGTCAGAACCTCATCTTGATACTGATCTCGGTCAACTACTCGACACAACAGGACCTCTGTGTCAGTACCTGTGGTATACGTTTTTGCTGCATTGAGTAACTGTTCATTCGGGTTAGCACTATCTAATACGACTATTATCGCACCCATAGAATGACTTGAATGCCCCAGAATACATAATTTATACGATTGTGATGATATTGGGTCAGTCCAGCGCTAAAGGCGTGACTCCCCCATCGGAACTGGAGACCAAACAAATACCAAAACCGACCGCTCCTATATTTGTATGAGAGTGGTATCCATCGGGTGCAGTGCTGCCTGTGAATGTATGGTTCGCTTGAAGAATTGATTTAACGGAACCGCTCAATTTGTTGACTCCCCTCACCGATTAGGCAGGTGTGCTCGAAGAGATTGACGGCATCCCCACAAGAGTCTCTTGGACTGATAATTCTGATAGACACGTGCTCTTGAATGACACGATATTTAATAACTAACAATCAAAACGTAATACGTTTTTGTGGCTATCGTGTTCAGATTAGCTGCTTCCATGCAAAACTGAATAACCTGAGCCAATCGTCGGCTGTTTCTGCTTCAGTGTTGCTGAAATAGTTTGAGAAATAGATAATTCGCCGTTTTACTTCTCTGGATATACGTTCGGCAGCGTTCCGACTTCCCTGTTTTTCGTATTCGATATCGTATCTATGTTGGTAGCACTCGGGTTGTACCGATTTGGAGTCATTGACGAGAAATACGGCATCGTCAACGTCGTGTTTCTCGTTAAATTCGGTGAGAAAAGAGTGAGCAAAAACTGTCGTTATGGTCGGTCTAAGCTTTGTATGAAGCCATTCGTTCGTTTGAGTATCGACGACAGCGTACAGCCAGTACTGTTCATCATTGAGTTGGATCACGGTCTCAGCAACCGCAATATGATCCGGTTACCGACCATCTTCGGGCTGTAAATCAGCCTTGTTCACCCAATTATGGAGAGTTGAGCGAGCGCGTTTGACACAGAATATATCAAGAATGAAAACAGTATTCGAAAGCGACAATCCAGCCAGATACAGTTGAATACTCAGCTTCAACAACAGTCGCGGTGTCGCTTCCCACTCCACAAAATCTAAGTCGAGGTGGTCAATACTTCCACTGGTACTATAGGTTCACTAATCATATAGTTGAATGTAAGCGCTTCTGGAACCACCGTTACTTTGGGTTGTTGAGCAAACTTTCATGTAGCTCAGCATCTGTCGCTCAATACTGCTTGCTGCTTTTGAAGCAGCGGAACACACCCAACAGCACATCGGCTGCCTTGCCCCCACGTGGCTGAAAATAACATCTCGAACCGCCTGACGGAAAGAGTGGTACGCCTGTTCTGCTAACGTCCTTGTGTACGCTTCCAACGTCCTCTGACTACGCCTGCGAGTACCACTGGACCTCGCCACGGCCTGCTCACTTCTCAATCTCTCACTACCCAGTACTGTTGGAAGTATCTGGAGTGGGAGCAGCTGTTGCAGTTGGCGTGGGTGTTGGAGTAGCGGTAGCCGTTGCAGTTGGTGTGGCGGTAGTCGTTTCGGTTGGTGTTGGCGTGGGCGTCCCCTTATCAGAGGACGGTGTGCTTGTAGTACCTATGGCAAATCTCCCTGATTTAGAGTTACCGTTGTATCTAACTTGAGCAGAATAGGCTCCTGGTTCACTGGAATTAAACTGATTGAATGGGATTCGGAATCTAAATGAACCAGTTTTTGAGAGGGTAGTAGTGCGATTCTGGTTATAGACTGACCCATTGGTCCCATTTACCACAATCTCAAGGGAAACATTTCTTTGGGGAGTATCACCGCTGATGTTCCCCGCAATCTGGAGTTCATTCGTATCCGTGGTTCCTGCCTTAATATCGGTTAACTCTGGGTTTGTTTGAGCACAGCTGTCTGTGTATGGGAGTCGACCCGTACCTGGAGCTGTCATATCAAATATAAGACAGCCAGAATACATTGCTATGAGAGAGAGAATAATAATACCTATGCCGCTCACGCAGCCGATAAGTATCAGCCGTTTCTTTGTGTCGGAGTCGTCCGAGGGTGGTTCTGCCCCTGTTAGATCAACACGTCGTTGTTCGCGAAGCGCTTCGACATCATCTTTTGTGTCTCCTATTAATTTTAATCTGCTGTAATTCCCTTTCTCAATTACTAGGTCATGAGAAGAAACTGACTGACCATTGGCGTTTTCACTGACAGCAATTTTGTTACAGCCGTCATTCCCCCAAAGTTCGCTAAAGAGTTCGTAGGCTTCGCTGTATTGTCCAACACCTAGAGTCACTCGTTTGTAGTCTGATAGGAGATCCTTGATGTCTTGTATCGTACTGGGATCCCCCAACGATACACCCGAGCCACTGCTTGAGAGCAACTCAAAGAACTTTGTATCCTCGTTGGAGGTATCGAGGAATTTGTTATACCTGTTTTCAATGCGGTCTTCTACCGCTGACACAATATTCCCGATTTCAGATCGAGTCGAATATTGAAAGAGAGCATAATACTGTTCTGACCGGCTTGTTTTGTTGTCTCTAGCCCGAAAGAAAATCACGATTTCTTTCCGGCTCCTGTCAATAGCGAACCGAACGCCGTCAAAGAAGAAATCTTTAATCCGCTCGTTGGTTGGGCCAGCTTCATCTTCAATTGGTGACCCTTGGGAGTCGTATATAGTCAACTCTGCCATGTTAGCTCCTCCCCAGTCTGTCAAGGAGTCGACCAAAGCCAACCGTTAATACCGACCCTTGATCTCGCATTGGGATCTTGTTTCCTTGTTCATTAGTTGTTGTCTGGTAATAGACCGGCAGAATCTCCGTATTCCCTGTCTGTGCGAGCAGAGCACTGATATTCTCGTTCTGTCTGAGCCGCTGGTTGACATAATCTTGGAATTCGTCAAAGTATTGATGAGGCTCCAATCCCTGCTGCTCTTCAAATTCATCGGCCAAGTTATCGGCTTTCGTAGCTATCAGTATGACTTCTTTATCATCCGCGGCCTGTAGGATGCTGAAGTACGGGGAGATGTCTAATGGTTCGTCATTCGTGAACCGTTCACAATCAATCATCAAGAGGAGTGTATCCGCTTCTTTCACCCCTTCTGATAGCCGGGTAAGCGTTGTATCCATGTCTTCTTCATCGGTGGCCCCAGTAATGGCGTCAGGCAGTCTATCAAGATACTCGCCTGCATAGTCATTTCCTGATAGTTTGATATTCGTTGGGAACACTGATCCCTGGACATACTGGAATTCTAGCGTATTCAATTCACCACGGCCTGTCGCTTCCACAATCCAGCCCTCGGTCTGCCGGTCGAGAGCTTCTATCATCGAAATTAAGTCTTCACTGGGATTCAGAGGCGTCTTATCATCACCCGACTGAAATCGACCAAGAGCTTCCAGATATGCACCGATTAGAAAGAGACTTTTCCCCGATGCCGGAGCACCCAGTATGAAGAAATCCTTGTTCGCATCATACTGGATAAACCTACTCACCACAAGCAGGAATAGGCCTGATGTGACCGTGTTAGAAACAAGATTAGTTCTATTTAGCGAGACAGATAGGCCCTCAATGGACTGAATAACCACGCCACTGGACGAAACGGCGAAAATTTCTGGATACTGGATGTGATATTCCAGGAAGGTCAACCCGACAACTATCAGCAGAAGGAAGTAAATACTCTCTGCCGCCCGTCTAAATTCCAGCGTTTGTAATTCATCCGTGTCGAATAGCTTTGTCCCACCACCGAATATAAAGCCAGCCAACAGACTCCCCAACAACCAAACGATATTGTTTGCTATATCACTGGGACCCGGTCCGAAGCCTTGTGCCGTGATGATAACTAATGAGATGAGAACCCCAATCCAAAGCAACATTGCTTGGATTCGTTTCTTGTGGTCGACCGTCATTAACACCAGTAATCCGAGGAAGAACCCAAGTCCGATAACGCTCACCTGAGTAATTCCAACCAGTAATTGTAAGCGGACTACTGAACGGACCAAATTACCGTTTGCATATCCCTGCTCAACCATTTTGGCGACAGGGATGCTCAGCCCCAGAATAAGGCCAAAGTACACCAGCAGCAGGGCTTTTTCGTTATTGTCCTGCAGCCATTCAATAATATTTGCCATTATTGTTCAGAGTGCTCAATTTTTTCGAGGTACTCACTCAGGAGGTCTTCGACAATCTCCGATTCTTCACGAAGATAGAAGCCCACATCGGCTTCATTCTCCATGTTGAGAGTGTCATTTCGCCGAATGTAGTACCCGTCTTCCAGCCCATAGCTATGGTGAATCAAGATATTGTCGGTTGTCTCCATCTTGTGTTCATACCCTGAGAAGTACCCATCAGGCTGGACAACCTTCCGGATATTATCAAGGAAGACTCCACTTATGAATACGCTGAGCCCGATATCCCATGGCCCTCCAATATCGCGTTTCCAGCTCGTATAGGGGCTGTCGACGGCAGTTCCGCTAGCACCCAGGTCAAAGGCATTGCTGAATAGCTCTTTGAAGTCTAGGATGTCACTATCCAACTGGTCCACTGCACGGCTGAGTATTGCTACCCGGACCTTGGTCTCATCATAGCGATTCCGCCCCTGACTTAGTTTCCGGCGTTGCAGTCCAGAGTACTGCTGTTTCCGCGCATTCCTTGCAAGCTCTTCTAGCCCATTCTGTATTCGTTGCTTCTCAGCTTGACTGCTGGAGATGTCGCTCGCAGCGATATCCGAATTACCCGTCGCTCTGAACACGTCATTTGGCTTTATTTGATTGATGTAGACGTAATCTTCATCCAGTCGAGTATTGGTATCAGACTCTTCATCGTACTGATTCCGTTTGCTGTTGAACGACTGAATGCTCTTAGTCCACTTGTCGTGGCGACTACTCAGACTCTGGAAGAGTTCGATAGTGGGCTCATAGAGGTCAATCTCAGATTTGACTGATTCAAGTTCGACCTCAAGATCTTCCTTGTGTTGTTCGAGATCATCCGTCTCGCCAACATCATCCCAGAACGCTTCTTCAGCTATCGGCTCTAAGTCCGCCACCGTAACATCGTCTTCCAGCCTCGATCGAATCGACCGGATATGGCCCTCCGAGATGGTATCAACCCTGGTTTTGAGCGCGTCTATGATGTCGGCTTCAATCTCATCACGACGTTGAGATAGTTCCCGGATGATGGACTGCCCATCAAACCCTACATCTGCGCTGAAATCTCCTGACGGGGGCCCAACAGTGAATACACCGTGTTCGTTGAGTTTGCTCTTCTGGACGCGGAAATCCTTATGCCCCTCTTGGCGGTCCTCTTCTGTGGAGCTTTCCCATGGGGTAATACTCTCTAATGTACTTTCCTCCCGATTCATCTTAATAAAGGCTGTGCGGGCCCGCTTTAGTTCTGTTAGAGAACTCTGGATGTCACGGCGCGTCTCGTCAAACACGATCCCCGCGGCATCCAACATCGAATCAAGCCGTTCGGTGGTGTCAGTGATATCTGATTTACTGACGTTTTCCACCTCGTCCGGAGTTTCCGCATTGATTACCCGGCTAGAGAACCGTTCTAGTTCGGTCTTCAGATTCCTGACCTCGGCTTCAACGCTCTCGACATCACAGTTGTCTAATTCCTCAAGTTTGGGAGTAACATCTTGTTCCCAATCAGCCAAGAGCTTCTCTACTTGTTCGGACATCTCCTCGCGAACGTCCGCTAATTCTTCCTCTGTTTCCGCTAAGTCACCCTCAATGCGCTCCTGTTGAGACTCCAAGTCCTCCAGTTTGGTCTCCAGTCGATTGAGTTTCACGCCTGGGCCCGTTGAGTCATCATCGGAGTTTATGAGGAACTCGATTGCACCCCGGATTCGGCTGTCATCGATGGCCTTCCGCCGATCCATAATATCTTTGCGCCGACCCAATAGCTGAAATTCTTTTTCGAGAATTCCTGCCAGATGCTCGTCAATATTGTCTACGAATGTGCCGACTTCGTCTCCGGATGTATCGACTGCTCGCATTGAAGCGACGGTCAGTGAAATTTGATCAGTTAGGGAATCCCCCTCGCTCTTAGCATCGGTCAGGATCTCTTGGAAAATATTTACTGACTCATAGTTGAGTTCGTTGAATAATTCGAACTCAGTGAGTTCTTCTGCTTGCTCAAACCGATCACGAAGGTCTGCCTCGTCAAGTTCGGTGACACCGGCTTCGACATCGATATCGAAATGTGCTGTGAGGAACCGTTCTATCGAATCATAGATCTCCTCCTCTTTTTCAAGTCCCTCCTCTTTGGTGTTTAGCAATTCCCGCATGGTATCCCGAGCTTCGTTTATTGCCTCTACCCGGTAGCGAAGGATTTGTGGGATTCCAATTGTGAACGGAGCATACGTCGGGGTATTTGCGAACGGATCTTCAAGATTTTGTGTATTGTAGTACGAGGATATTAGATACGCAATCGCTTGGTCTAGTTCTTCTAAGAATTGGTCAGTTTGGATCCTATCCCCGGTCTTACCCCCCCAACCAGTCGGATCGATCGGGATGAGTACCATGTCCTTGAACAACTGCTCGTTCTGAAGGCTCGCATACTCAAGCTCTGAGAGGGCTGCGAAGGCATTCGTATTCTCTTCCATTCCCTCAGTATGATTGGGTAGAATACCGAATAAGGTAACCTCTGCAGTCCTCTGACGTTTCTTGAGATGTTGGACAAGATCCAGAAGGATTCCGGATCCGGTGCCACCGCCTAGGCCCGCCAAGACAGCGACTTTACCCTTCTCAGGGAGGTCGATATAGGAATTAATCGAGTCGTCTTCAGCGTATGCCTTGTAGTATATTGCCTTTCCGAGGCCACGTTTCCGGACGACACCCTTTGCAAAATCAAGGTTTTCGTTTATGTATTCGTCTTCGAGCCACCAATTCTCTTCATCCATACCGTTCCCGGATGTGATCCGTGGAACAGCAGCCTCTCCCATTAGATCAATACTTGAATTAAGCTGGATGTCTTCTGTGACCAATTTATACTCAACGTCAATCGATCCGGTCCGACCCACGTCTGGGTCACGCAAATTCTCTTCTAATTCGTCAATGCGCTTCTTGACCTGAGCAACCCTCTGACGGTCGCTGTTTTCCTCACCCTCTGCACTATCAATTATTGTAACCGTCAGCGACTGTGGGTTTGGTCGTGGTTTCAGGATACCTTTAACAATCCACTCTGTTTCAAGTATAGTAAGTCCAATTTCTTTTCCTGCTCCACCAATTGTAAATATTCGCTCTGGAAGATTCATCTGTTTTGCGGTTACTTCTTGAGCCTGTCCGAGAATCTCATTAGATGTAGTTGACCAGCAAACAGAATGGCCACAATGCGAGTTTCAGAAAACAAACACCGATGGGAATNGAGCCTGTCCGAGAATCTCATTAGATGTAGTTGACCAGCAAACAGAATGGCCACAATGCGAGTTTCAGAAAACAAACACCGATGGGAATTACCCCGCTATCGTCTCTGCCACTGAGTGGCTGTCCGGCTCTTGGCCGGACCGCCACAGCTTCAAGAGGTTATGTGTCGCTGAGAACAGTGACCACTCTGCCTGTGCCCCCTTCCGCCCACGCAAGAGGAACCGATCGCATCCGCGTGTAACATGCTGTCCAAAGACTGCCTCAACAGTCTGACCACGTTTGCTATAGATGTCTCTGCCACGTTGTGTTCTAAGTTTCCGCTCCATGCGCTCTTTCGGTCCGTAGGAGTTCGGGATCCGCCCGCGAGGCGGATCCATCTCCCGGAGTTCCTTCCGTCGTTTCCACTCTTTGGTCGTGGCGATGAACAACTCGGTTTGCTCATCAGCTAATTGGGCGTTGGCTTGGCTCCAGTAACCAGCGTCGCCGATTAGTTTCTCAGGACGTTGTCCGTTGGTTTCCTCGCACTCTGCGAGCATTGGGTCAAGTTGCTGAACATCGTTTGCGTCGGTCGTAATGTCCTGTGCAACGATTATCTGATGAGCGCAATCAACCATCGCTTGGCTATTGTATCCCTGTTTCCAGCCGTTACGAGTCTTGAGGAGCTGACTTTCTGGATCAGTCGTGTTCGCTTTCTTGTCGTCCGGAAGCTCAACCTCCTCCGGAGGGTTGGGCTTCCGGCCTCGTTTTTTCCGCCCCATCTCTGTTTCTTCCTTCTCTCGCTCACGAATCTTCCGGGCTTGCTCTTCCTTGCGCTGTTGTTCTTGTTTGTCAAGCTTCGCTTTGGCCTCCTGCAGTCGTTCAAGCCGGTCCTCGTGCTCCCGGAGCTTCTCCGGGAGCTCGTCCCCACGCTCTTCTGGACCGTACCCCTCATCCTCAGCCTCGTCAACCGCTTCTGCCTCCTCGAGGATGTTCTCTATCTCTGCTTGCAGCTGCTCACGTGTCTTGTTTGCGTCAACCGCAGCGTCCCCCTGAACACGTCGTCCGTCGACCGATACTTCCTCAAGATCAGCGAGGCCAGCCTCACGGCAGAGACGAAGAATCTCCTCAAAGAGGTGCTTGAAGTCCTCTCGGTGGTCTTTCCGAAAATCACTGATCGTCCGGAAATCTGGCTGCTGGTTCGCAGCCAGATACCGGAACGCGATATCACGTTCGAGCAACCGATCTAATTTGCGCGAACTCCGGACACCAATCGAATAGCCGAAGACGAGGATTTTCAATAACATCACAGGGTGGTAGGACGGCCGCCCGCGGCCGTCCTGCTGTGGATCCGGATAGAATGGCTCCAGTCTCCCTTCGCTGTCGAGAAAATCAATCGTGTCAGAAACGAATCTCTCCAGGCTGTCTTCCTCAACCCATTCCGAGAGGTCCTTTGGAAGGAGGTGCTGTTGATCTTGATTATATCTAATAAAATTATAGCTCATCTGCTAGTTCCGTTGCTGTATACGGGTTTGAGCTAGTAATAATTACCGATATGATGGAATATTGACTATCGAGATTTCACGCCATCAGGCGATGTTTTTCGGACAGGCTCTNCGGGTTTGAGCTAGTAATAATTACCGATATGATGGAATATTGACTATCGAGATTTCACGCCATCAGGCGATGTTTTTCGGACAGGCTCTGTCCTTCGGCACACTACTGATATCGCCGGCAAGCAGAACGCTCTGCCACTCAAACTGGGTGTCGATGTCATAGACGAGAAACCGGCGACGGTCTGCCCGATTGCGCGACCGGCCCGGGTCGCGGTCAGTCCGAACGGCACCCAATCAGATTTGCCGGTCACGGCGTGGCTGTCTTCGGCGCAGTCTCCGGCGGATGTCGACGTCGAACTCGATGGTCTCCAGCACGTCGCCGTGATACAACAACCATACAATATCACCCATCTGCGAAAAATAGTGACACCCATCCGACCACATCAGAAATCCGCTCGGTACGGGAGTGACAGAGGGTAATTGAGAGAAGAAGGCGTCTTAACTTTCGGCAGTGGGGGCTGAAGTGTCGGACTGTTCATACTTGTTCTCGAACTCTTGAATCAGTTGGCCCATCTTCGCGTACCAGTCGTTGAGCATCCGCTGCATCTCGTCTGCGATCTGTGACGGGTCCGTCGGCGAGTAGACGTGGTAGTAGCCGCCCTGGTCGTAGTTGATCTGGTCCTTCTCGATGAACCCCGTCTGGAGGAGCCGCTGGACGGCGCGATATGCAGTCGAGCGCTCGCGGTCGACCGCGTCGGCGAGTTCGTCGACGGTCAGTGGTTCGTCAGCCTCGACGAGCGCCCGAAAGCACTCTTTGTCGAGTTCTTTGAGCCCGTGGAAACATTCCAACAGCCCCTCACACTGCATATCCCGGCGGAGCTGTTCAGACATCGAATCTGGCATCGTTATCACCTCCTCGTAGCCGCTACGCGGTAATAAGACTTGTGTACGGTTCACACAAATGCACGCACGACCCGGTAAAATCTGCCCTCTGGAGGACGGATGTGTGCGTTCATAACATATCCGCTACAGACCACACCGAATGGCTAGTCTGCACCCGTCGCGGTTATATCGCGTGTCTCGATCCGGGTTCGCCAGTAGCCCTGGAGATATGCCCCGAGAAACATCCCAGTGAGCGCCCAGAGGATAGTGACGTTGCCGATACCGAGGCTCGCGTAGGCAGCCCCCGGACAGATGCCGGACAGCCCCCAGCCGACGCCGAAAATGGCACCACCGATCAGGACGTTCCGGTCGAAGGACTTCAGACGCCGTTCAAAGGTGTCTCCGGTCAGCGGCGCGCGGCCGAGGAGGCGGGGCGCGAGGAAGAAGGTCACCCCCGTCACGGCAGCCCCGCCGAACATCACGAACACCAGCCCGAAGTCCTCGAACTGGAGGAAATCCAGAACGACTTCCGGGCGCGCCATCTGGCTGTACGCGAGTCCGAACCCGAAGACGAGGCCGCCGACGAGAATCAGCGGCATGAATGCGGGGTGGCGGTCGTCGCTCACGTGTCGCTCCCTCCGGTCGCTCCCGTCTGCTCGTTTCGAGACTCTCGCTCCGCTCGACTCGCGAAGCTCACGGACTCACCCCCAATGCGGAAACCAGCTGTGCAGTGATGATGGCGACTGCGAGGAACGTCAGGACGCCGATGATCGACGTTTTCGACGCTGAGCCGACGCCACAGACGCCGTGGCCCGACGTACAGCCCTTCCCGACGCGTGTTCCGATACCGACGAATAACCCACCGAGGAGGAGTCGCCACGGCTGGACGTCCGTGGTCCATGCGCCGCCCTGATAGACGACCGCGTACACGGCTGCCCCGAGGATGATACCGAGCGTGAACACGACGCGCCAGTCACGGGAACTGACGTACTGCTGGAACCGGGACCGGTCCGAGACGTACGACAGCGTCGACTCCAGGAACGTACTCGCGCCGGCGCTGATGCCGGTGCCGAGATAGATGACGACAGTCCCGAGCCCGACTAGCAGGCCACCGACGGCGTAGCGACTGATGCCGTTCGGAAACAGTTCGGCGGTTACCTGCAGTGGGAGTGCCTCAATCACCATTGGCGTGGTTAGTCACCCGCAAGGGATTCCTGGCTAGCGGCGCAGTTGTTCGGCCCGAGTTCCAGCGTGAACGCTTCCTCGTCGTCGACGGCGTTCTGCCCGAGGTTCGTCGCGATGATCTCCTCGTAGTTGGCCGGTCGCGGCGGCATATCTGAGAGGACGAGCTCGACGAACGCGTCCTCGTCCATGGTGAGCGCGTCCATTTCTTCGACGAGCTCACCGATTGGTGCGGTAAAGGTGCCGTCCTCGGCGGGTTCGGCGGCGTCGCTGAAGTGCGCACCGCCGACGAGCGTGTCGTCGGGCAGGGGTAGCACGCGCTCTTGAAGCGACTCGTAGAGCATGCGTGCGGCTTCGGGCGCGCCCTCGTCGCCCTCTTCGAGGTCGGGGCGAGCGACGCTCTCGATGAGGAGCCCGTCGCCCGTTGCGAGCAGGCTCCCGTCGACAAGGTAGGAGGTCATCCCGGTCGTATGGCCGGGCGTGGAGACTGTCTCGATAGTCGCGTCGCCGACATCGAACGTGTCGCCGTCTTCGGCGGTCGTCAGGTCAGCGTCCTGCCGAGCTTGCGAGGCAGGGCTCGTGGAGCTTTGCTCCGCGGCGTAGGTGACGCCGCGGTCGACGGCGGCCTCTGGAATGACGCCCTCGACGCCTTCCGCGTCGAGGTTGCGAACGCCGGAGATGTGATCGGCGTGGATGTGCGTATCGAGCGCGTACTGCAGGTCGACGCCGAGGTCGGCGGTGTCTTCGAGGTAGCGGTCAGTGAACGCCCGCAGCGGGTCGATGATAGCGGCCTCACCGTCGTTGTACAGGAGATAGCCGAGACAGCCCGAGGACGGCCGCTGGTACTGCAGGAGTGTACCGGCACCGTCGTAGCGTTCGACCTCGACGGCCTCGTAGATACTTGCCCACCCGTTCATGCCGTCTTCGAGATGGTTGACGTCGTAACCATGTTCTGCGAGCGTACCCGCGACATACTCGCTTGCGCCGCCTTTCGCACACAGGACAGTCACTTCGCGGTCGTCAGGGACCCGTTCGAGGACGTCGTCGATGTCGTCCTCGAGGAACTCGAAGTACGGGACGTTGAATGAGGTGACGGTCTCACCGCCGATACGCCACTCGTCGTAGTCCGATTGCATACGAGTGTCGAGAAGCGTCACGTCCTCGCCGGCGTCGATACGGTCTTTGAGCGATTCTGGAGCTACCGATTCAACGTCGATGTCTGGCGTCGGAAAGTCGTCAGCGTTCATGTTGTACACTCATTTCTACCGGACGGATACACAAAAGCATTTGCATGGTAATTCACATTCTAAACAATACTATCCACCGGTCTAATTTATATAGGAGTCCAATATACCTCAAAAAAGGTCTAAAAAGCACGTTTAAACAGATACGTGAGCGGACAGTTGTTTGCATACTGCCCAATAGCCAACAATCTTTTACTTGACTAGGTGGTATTGTGCGATAGCTCCAAGACAATCTAACGGAGCAAATAACCAATGAACGCTGAATTTGACATCGCGGAGACGCTCGACGTGAAAGGTGCATCGTGTCCCATGCCAGTGGTGAAAACGAAGTCGGCTACCGATGACCTCGACGCTGGCGACGTCCTCGAAGTGCTGGCGACCGACCCGGGAAGCATGAGCGATATCGACGGCTGGGCCGCCGGCACCGAGGGCGTTAAGCTCGTTGACCAGGAGGAGGGCGACGACGTGTACAGGCACTACGTCCGCAAGACCGCGTAACGATGAGCACGGACACACCAGACGCGCCATCCGACGATGCGCCCTCCGATGAGCCGCCATCGCGTACGGAGCTGGCTGCCCGCGTCGACGAACTGGAAGAGGCGCTCGCCGAGGCCACGACCGAGGACGACACGAAGAAGATGAGCATCATCGCGACGAAGGGCACACTCGATATGGCGTACCCGCCGCTCATCCTCGCTAGCACCGCCGCTGCGTTCGGGTACGAGGTGACGGTCTTCCACACGTTCTGGGGGCTGGACATCCTTCACGAGGAACGCTCGAAAAACCTCAAACTGAGCTCCGTCGGCAACCCGAACATGCCGATGCCGAACGCGGTCGCCGCGATTCCCGGCATGGACCGTGTGACGACGAAAATGATGGAGAAGAAAATCGCGGACAACGATACTGCGACAATCGAGGAGTTGCTGGAGACGAGCCTCGACATGGGCGTTGAGTTTCAGGCCTGCCAGATGACTATCGGCCTGATGGACTACGACGAGGCTGACTTCTACGATGGCGTTACCACCGGTGTCGGCGCTGCGACAGCACTTCAGGACATGGCTGAGGCCGACATTCAACTTCTCGTCTGAAACGACTAATCGCGTGCAGGCAGCCCCGGCGGACAACTATTTGATTGAATCAGTATGTGCAAAAATATTCTGTGGATATTACAATACTATCCAGTATTATACGTGGAGCCTGCCTGTGGAGGGAAGCGCTGAGGAAAAACTACTGAACGGAGTCCTGATGAACCGCTACGGGTCCTCTAAGCTTGTGAGACGGGATTTGCCTCCGCTTCTCCCAGGTGAACTTGCTACCATCGAATCACGCGTATTCTTCGATTACGGAACGCAATTGTGCTTCGTCCTGCAGTCCGACGAGTCGTTCGACCAGCTCCCCGTTGGTAAACAGAAGCAGCGTCGGGACACCTCGAACGCCGTACTCGGTGGCGAGCTTCTGGTTCGCGTCGACGTCAATCTTCGCCACTTTCGCAGCGGTCTCAGCGGTGACGGTTTCGACGACGGGTTCAAGCATCTGGCACGGCCCACACCAGTCGGCGTAGAAGTCGACCAGAACCACGTCGTGATCGGTAGCCGTATCGGACAACCCGGCTTTTCCATCGACCGTAATCGGTTCGGAGAGGTTTCTTGATTCAGATTCGTTGGCACTACCCGGTTCATCTCGGGTACGAAGCTCATCCAGTTTTTATCATCTGATCTCCGCTAACTCGTCAGTCCTCACTCCCCCACTCGGACCGGATTGACCCATCTATTTTGCAGACTCTGTGCAATAATGCCTTGCACTGAGGGAGTCCATACGAGACCCAAAACTGGAACTCGACCAGCAGTCGATTCCCATCCCCGGCGTCACGGCCGATGGTTCTCTCAAACGGTAACTGAGGTCGGACAGTCTCATATATGACACCAAGTCGGTGTTACCTATTGTGTGGGATTTCACAGATGGATTCGGCTCAGTACCTGTGTCAGTGCTCGGTAATGGTGTACTTCACTGGCCATTAGATAGCCACATCTCTTCCGAAGTACCACATAACAAAACATACTCGGCCGACGCGCTACAGTTGCGATATCGACGAGTACCGACCCGACCGCTCGATCCGGAACTCGAAATATCTCTCCGTTCATTCGACAATGTATCCGAAGAGACTTTGTTCTGTAGGTACAATACAACACACGAATGGTACTCCCAATCGACCCGAGCCAGATCGACCCTGAAGACATCGGCGAACAACAGGCAACGCTCGAAATGAGTCACGAAGACGCGATCGAACACGTCCGGGACGTGTTCACCGACGCCGGATTCGGCGTCCCTGTCGAATTCTCGCCCTCCGAAATGCTCAACGAGAAGGTCGACGCGGATCGTGACCCCTACTACGTATTGGGGGCCTGTAACCCAGAGGTCGCTGACCGTGCCCTCGACGCGACGGACAACAAACTCGGTGCGCTCATGGCTTGTAACGTCGTCATTTGGGAAGAAGAACCCGGACAACAGCGCGTCTATCACGTCTCGATTATGCGTATCGCCCGCCTCGTCGGGATGGCACCCGACAACGAGGAGATGGCAGATATCGTCGCCGATACCGGTGAACTCGTTGACGAGGCGTTCCAGAACCTCTAACATGGGGTATCACACATTCGACGCCGGCCGGGCCGACAAGCTCGAGGACGCACAGCAACGGTACCGCTCCCTCTCCGCCGAAGAGCTCCGCTGGGCGCTATCGCCTGAGCGTGACGAGACGGTCGCAGACCTCGGGAGCGGGACCGGCTTCTACACCGACGATGTTGCACCCGCCGTCGAACAAGTGTACGCTGTGGATGTCCAGGAAGCGATGCACGACTACTACCGCCAAAAAGGCGTCCCTGACAACGTCGCCCTCGTGACAAGCGGGATCGACGACCTTCCATTCGATACCGGCAGTCTCGACGGGGCGTTCTCGACGATGACGTACCACGAATTCGCTAGCGGCGAGGCGCTGAGCGAGGTTGCACGGGTGCTCACGCCCGGCGGGACGTTCGCCATCGCCGATTGGGCGGCGTCCGGCAGTGGTCGCAACGGTCCGCCCATCGACGAGCGGTTTTCCGCTGCCGAGGCCACGGACGCGCTCCGGCAGCACGGATTCACGATCGAGTTCGAGGCGGTGCGACCGGAGACGTTCCTGCTCGTTGCGAGTGCCGAATAACAGAACTGGCTACTGGTCACGTCATTTTTGCTATGGCCGAGTCTAACGCGGAGCCTCTGCGTTTCAAGGGGTTCCGCCGTCGTGAACCGGTCGTCAACTGGCGAACAGGCGTTGCCCTGCGCGTTCACGATCGGCGGCCAGCACCGCTCCCAACGGGACGAACGGCGTCATCTTGTCTATTCCCATCTCACTATTGTCGACTGTGGCCGTCATCACCGGCTGAAGGTCGGCCAGAATTCGCTGGGTATCTGTGAGGCCGAGCGGGAGGGGGTGTGAGTGCTCTCACGGAACTCCGTGGCTAGCGCCACGGGGACCCAGTCTGCGGTGGATTACTGTCGCTGTTTTCCCGCGACGAGCATCCAATTTCCGGCGGTCGGTTGAGTAACCACGCACGGCAGTCCGTGTGCGGGCAAGACTGTTGGATGGCTAACTCCTTCCTAATTACACGCAAGGGATCGAATCAACACAGGTTTGAATCCCCAATGGACAGAGGTGAACACGAATGTCCGATCGTGACTCATGGATATCGAACCTCGGCTTTGTACTTGCCGCCGTCGGTGGTGCGGCGGGCCTCGGGAACATCTGGCGGTTCCCGTGGCTCACTGCCGGGAACGGTGGCAGCGCGTTCCTCCTCGTCTACCTGCTCGTCGTCGTCGGAATCGGCGTCCCGGGGCTGCTTGCTGAGTTCGTCCTCGGCCGGTGCGGGCGACAGACACCAACCGCAGCGTTGCGCTCGCTTACCGGCTCCCGCTGGGGATCATGGCTGGGTGCGTTCAACGTCCTCACGACGCTCGTCATCCTTTCGTTCTACTCCGTCGTCGGCGGGTGGATCCTTCGCTACACGCTGGTCTCGCCAGTCGGGACGTACTTCGGGCAGCCCCAGCAGTACTTCGGGGCGATGAGCTTCGGCCTCGAAGCGGTCGCCTTTCACCTGCTGTTCCTCGGTATCGTCGCCGCGATTGTCTTCTTCGGCGTGAGCCACGGCATCGAACGCGTCTCGAAGGTGATGCTGCCTGGCGTCGTACTAATCCTGCTCGGCCTCGCGGTATGGACGGCCACCCAGCCGGGTACGGCCGCCGGCTACGCGTTCTATCTCAGCTTCGACGCCGACTATCTCGCTGCCAACTTCCTGAGCGTTATCGGGCCAGCGGCGGGCCAGGCGCTGTTCACTCTCTCGCTTGGCGCTGGGGTAATGCTGACGTACGCCTCGTATCTCGACGACAACGCATCCCTTCCGCGAGATACGCTGGTCATCGCTGTCTCGAACACGTTCATCGGTGTCCTCGCCGGCTTGGTCGTCATTCCGCTGCTGTTTTCCCAGGGTGTCGACCCCGGACAGGGCGGTCCTGGCGCGTTGTTCGTCGCCCTCGCGACGGCATTTGCGACGCTTCCGGGCGGGGAACTCGTCGCGACGGCGTTCTTCGCGACCGTTTTGATGGCCGCGGTGACCAGCGGTATCAGTCTGCTCGAAACGCCGGTCGCCACACTCGTCGACAGTTTCGGCGTCCCGCGACGCCGTGCAACGGTGCTGGTCACAGTCCTGCTTGCGGTCACTGGGAGCGGGCTGGCACTCACGAGCCCGGTGTTCCAGTTCGTCTCCGGCACGCTCGCAGATCTCATGCTGACCGTCGGGCTGTTCGCATTCACTGTTATCGTGGGCTGGCTGCTGCGCGGGGAAGCGCTGGCGGAGTTCCGCGCTGGAACCGATCGCTTCGAATGGGTAGCCAGACCGTGGCTGCTGACCGTTAGCTGGGTGCTCCCCGTCGTCGTGCTGTTCCTGTTGACCAACACGCTCGCGTCGCTCGCCGGAATGTCGCTGGGGTTCGGCGGCCGAGCGCTTATTGCTGTGGTCGGCACCGTTGTCCTTGCTGTCGCAGTTACGAGCGGAAGCTGGAGCGACCGACTGAGTTCGAGCTAAATACACCCGTCTTGATTTTGCTGATATTCCGAGCATATCTCCACCGAGAGAGCTTTCTTTTCCACTTTGGCTTACTGCACAGCGTTCGCCATCGCCCCTCGTATGCAGTGTAATAATTCCTAAACTCAGTATTGCTGCCATACTCACGGAAATGCATTCTATCGGTGATCGCGCCGGGTTTTTTGTTTGTGCCCCCTGTTCGTGGTCGTATGAAACTTTACGAGGATGTTTCGGTTGGCGACGTACGGCAATCCGATGGATACACTGTGTCGAAGTCCGAGATCGTAGAGTTCGGTGAGAAGTACGATCCACAACCGTTCCACACCGATGAGGACGCAGCGAAGGATTCCGTCTTCGGCGGGCTAGTCGCCTCCGGGTGGCAGACCGCCGCGATCTGTATGCGTCTCAACGTCGAGAACAGCGAGGACATGGCAACTCAGGCTGGCGTCGGCGTCGACGATCTCCGCTGGCATCAGCCGCTCCAGCCCGGTGACACGCTACGACTACGAACTGAAATCATCGACAAGCGACCCTCCGACAGTGACCCCAGCCGGGGGTTCATCACCACCCGCCACGAAGGCCTGAATCAGGACGACGAGCTGGTTATTTCATACGAGGCGACAGCCATGATCCGCCGCGAGACCGACGAGTGACGACACAGGCAATGTGTGGTACTTGCCAGTAACGTGGCACTTTCCCGTTTTCAGCCGTGCTCTGGCCCACAGCACCGCTCCCGTCGGAACAATCTGAGACAGCCCGCGAGATTGCCGCGTACGCATTCAGGACGTGTATTCGAGTCTTAGTCACAAACCAGTACGCATCGGCGAGGCCTGCTGGTACCCGCTTATCTCAAAAACGTCCAAGTGGACACACTCTCACGCCTTCGACTAGACTGCGCTGCGTTCCGTCTCGACCGCCTCGACGTACGCCTCGACGACATTCTCGATAATCGCTTCTCCGGCCTCGGTTGTCGCCGCTGTCGGATCACCGAGGACACCGTTTTCGGTGATTGATTTGAACCCTTCACTTAGCAGCCGAGCCGGCGAAATATCACCTTCAGGTCCGGGTTCGACATTCTCCGTCCTGACGAGACCTTCATCGATGGCTAGCACAATCGCTGTTTCGGCGGCTCCGGCGTGGATTACATCCTGTTCGTACTCGATACCGGCCTTGCTGAGACCCTCATTCAGCAACTGCATGTGTTCGTCGAGGTCGGCGAGCGGGATCACTGAGGCTTCGAGTTCTCGTGCGATGTCAGGAGCCACGGTTTTGACCGGCCCGAAGTTCCCACCGTGAGTCGGGACGAGAACGATGTGTTCGAAGCCATGGGTGTCGAGGGATCTGCAGTACGACCGAATGACATCCATCAACGTCTCGGGTGGAACGGTTATTGTACCGGGGAACTCCATATGATGTCCCGAACATCCGGGGCGAATTGTCGGGGCGGCAAGAGCATCACCCATTTCAACCGCCATTCGGCGCGAGAGTTCGTCCCCGTCCAGCGTATCCATGTTCAGTGGCAAGTGTCGGCCGTGTTGTTCGATTGAACCGACAGCGACGATTACCGTCCGTGTTCCGTTGTCGAGGGCAGACTCTATCTCTGGCCATACCATCTCCTCAAGACACACTGACCTGCGAGAAGACATTGTTGTCAGTCAACTGCCTTGATGTAAATGCCTGACGAAACCTGAACACGATCTCCCATCAGTCGGCAGCGGACCCGCTGGCTGCCTGCTTTTCTTGCCGATGAACTTATTGACGGCTGACTGCCACAGCTCACGTGTTGGTTTTGTGTACCAACTCTGACTGCCTTGCACAGGGCGGAGTTCGTCTGAAGCACAATTGCTGGCACTCACTTTCCCTTCCCAGGTATAATTCGTTTTTACCCCTCTAAACAGTCAGTACAGCGGCCAGCACCGGGTAGCGAGGGCTGACCACATTCCGTACACGCATCGAGGCCTACGCTGGAATCCCCCCGTGGGATCGGTATCGTGTTCAGTGCTTTTCGCAATCGCTTCCTCATGCCATCACGTACTGTGGCTAATTATTTTAATATTTGGGGAAAATCTGTCTAAGGTGACCCAATCAGTACCCTGGGAGTCTTGAAAACTCTCACTTGTGGTCTAAGTACGTGGTCTTATACACGTACAACGACATTTACCCACCGTCAATTCGGTGTGTCAGTCAATACGGGTAGAAATATACCCACGATCACTGCTGTCCGTCAGCGCGGCCTGACGATGCCCGCGCTTTCAGTGCCCACACGTTGGATTCTCCTGCAGTTCGGACTCAGAGAGGAGACTGCTTCCTGCATGAGTCGAAGTCGTGTGCTGCCTCTTGCCCGTTGCGTGGCGCAGTTGGCTGTGCAATCAGTTCGTTCATATGCCACTAGCTATCACCACAGAATAATGCCCTCCACCGGACAGCTCCTCCGTACAGGGGATAGCCGTCGGACGGAACTACTCGGCACTATCGTCTCGAATTCGCTTCCGATTGTTGGCGTTGCGTTCTTCGACTGGAGTGCGGCTGCATTGCTGTTTCTCTACTGGCTTGAGCTTGGAGTCGACTCGGTCTGGGCACTCGTCCGAGCAGTGTTCGCCGGTCGCCCACCGGAGATTGAGACCGACACCTTACTCGTTGGACCGTTGGCGGAACGACAGTTCGCCATCTCCGTCCCGCGAACAGATTTGCGAGTCTATCTCACGACGCTGCTTGTACTCCCAATTACCGTTCTCATTCTGGCGGGCGTCTGGTTGTTTACTGGGGCCCTGCTGATCGGTCCACTCCCGGAACCCAGCACGGAGACGGTAACTGGCGTAATGCTTGCAACTGTCGGAATTTTCGTTCTGACGGGTGTCACAACGGCACGGAATTACTTCTACAGCGGGGAGTATCGGAAACACAACTCGACGACAGCGTTTCGCGGACTGTTACCACGGATAGTAACCGTCTTTTTCGGCGGCATACTCACGCTGACACTGATAACAGCAGCTACGGAGGGGCCTGAAGCGGAACTCGGCAGTCTCGACCCGACTGTTGTCGGACTGCCGCTGGTACTCATGGTTGTCTGTTTCAAATTCACGTCTGACCTCTTGGGCGTCTACAGCGACCGTCTTGCCGTCTATTTCAATTCGTACGATCAGGAATACGGCTGGCAAACGGCCCCGTCGAAAGCACGAACTATCGACGGGTCACTCGCTGATGCACCTGAGCGGGTTCGTCCGGTTCGCTGGGGACGGGTCATCGGCGGCCTTCTCCGATTCCCAGATCACCCAGGAAGCCTGTTTATTGGTGGCATGGGGCTGCTCGTTGCGGTCCTGTTTGCGATTGGCAGTGCGTGGGACATCGTTGCCGTGATCGTTGTCGCAAGCGTTGGCATTCCGGTTCTCCTGCTGTGTCTCGATCAGCTATTGCGATACGGGGCGATCGAATACCGAATTGACCCTGCCGCTGGTGTGCTCGTCGCATATGATCGTCTGTTTGGAACGGCACTTTGGCGAATCGAGTCGTGGGAGGAACGTGGCCTGCGCGTTACGAAGACGCCTCTTGATTCACTGCTTGGAACGGAGACGGTTACTATCGAACACGCTGAAGGCGAGTATATACTGCCACATTTGCCCGATACCGCCTCAGTCGTTGCGATGTTTGACCGACAGCCAGACCGGGCAGAACAGATACTCCTCGGTCGGGCCGGGGTACTCGGGTGAGGTGTTTGAGTGGCCTGTGGCGGACTTCGTTATCTGTCATCGGCGACGGTGTTGTCGGTCCACAGGTCGTAGCCGACGACCAGCGCCATGCCACTCGTCGGAATAATCAACAGCAGCCTGCCAACGGGGGAGAAGTCAACGCCCGCCATCGAGAGACCGATGTATGCAACAGCCAGTACCGGTGGGACAGTGAGTGCAACACCGAGTCGGGTGCTGTCCGCCCGGAGGTAGCCAGTGCCCCAGACGACGAGTCCCAGGAGTATGAGCGGGATCGCAAGAGCCCAGATGAGGAATGCGGTGAGCTCTCTCCCGATATCGTTTGTCCCGGCTGTTGTGAACAACAGCGTTCCGAGCAAACAGGCTCCGGCCCCAACGAGAGCACTGAACGCGAACACGCGCTGTAAGCGAGACATCGACGCGCTGTCACGCCTGAGTACTGTGCCCAGCCCGATTAACAGCAGCGCATTCGCGCTTATGATGAGTCTCGGTCTGAGCGTCCGTTGTACCCAAATTGCGCTAAACGGCGGTGGATTGAACACATACGAATCACCTGGTCTCGGTGTCGGCCAAAGTTCGAGTGGCACTGCGGTGATGAGCAGACAGACCGCACCCAAACCGAGGATTGGACCAGCGAACCGATATGAGCGACGCCACATAGCGGGTCACTCACCTCCGAGGGCCACGACGGTGCCGTCCGGTGACACGCTCACGATTCCGCCATCGAGTACCGCAACTGAGATTGCCTGATACTCGGTCGGATACTGCCATACTGCCTCGCCGAGGCGCGTGGTGAACGCGGTGAGGCCATCATCACGCTGGAACGTGAACACAGCATCGTCAGCCGCGGCAGTCACCGCGCCACCGATATTGATTTCAGAGCACCACCGGGGCTCTGGTGGCCCGTTTTCGACGCGGTCGAAGGCGAACGTCGCGCTGGAGGACTCACCCGGGCGCTCGATTGCGTACACGCTATCGGGCGTCACGACCGGGAACTCGAGTGACCGTCTGTCGTCGAGACGCCACTGCTCGGTCCCGTCTGTGAGTGACCGGCCTATCAGGTCGCCGTACGTGCTGCTCACATAGACGGTCCCATCAGAGACGACGGGATATCCTTCAGATCGGTCCGAATGTTCCCACTGGACCTCGCCGGTTTCGGCATCCACTGCCGTTATCCGCTCACCGGCGATGACGACGGTACTGTCGGCCACGGCCAGCCTCGTCCCGTCGGCGGTCGCCGTCCACTGTCGGCGTCCGTCGTCGGTCGACAATCTCGCTATCCCGTCAGTCGTGGGAACGACCAGGGCGTCGTCAGTCACCGCTGGAACGCCTGCCCCGGCCGTGTCGGTGTTTCGCCACGCAACTGCTCCGTCCGCAACCTCGAATGCAGCGATACCGTTCGCCGTTGCGAGAAAGACGCGACTGTTAGCTATCACCGGTGGCGCTGGTTCGTCTCCAATGTCGACCACTGACGGAACCGTCGCCGGTGTGAGATTGTGCCGCCACTGCTCTGTGCCGTCACGGAGCGATAGGGCGACGACACCGGTCGCCGTCGTTAGCATGACAGTTCCGTCGGCAACGACCACCGCGCTTGCACCGGTGGTTTCACCGTCACCGGACGTTGTTGAAATATCTGCGTGCCATCTGACCGATGGTGTCGTGGTTTTCAGTCCGACTGGCGCATAGCCTGTGTTCGTTGCGTCGAACCGCGGCAACGGCCACGAGCCGTCGGGCACTGTCTCGAAGCCGGTGCTGTCGATATCCGATTCGACTGTATGAGATGGGTCCGGTTCGCCGTCGTCAGGGCACGACGACGAACAGCCAGCGATACCGGCGACTGATCCGGTGGCGACCATTCCGAGGAATGTCCGCCGCAACGTGGAGGGCATCGACTGCTCGTTCTGATAGCTCGATAAAAAATGTTATCTACTACAGTGTTCGCGGTGGACTGTCTCAGGTCTCTGCCTCATATCCCGCATCCTCTACAACGGCGATGAGTTGCTCGGGGCTGACGTCGCCGTCGACAGACACCTGTTCGGCGTCTTTATCGGCCTCAGCGCCTTGGACACCAGCGAGCGCCTCGATGGCCTCCTCGACGGTCTGCTCACAGTGACCACAACTCATCCCTTCGACGGTCAACGTCGTAGACATAGCAGTTTTGACGAAGCATGCGCAGAACTTCTGGGTTACGACTTACCTGCTAGAACATTAATAAATAATAGTGATAGAATAGGATTATTCACCCTCAACAATTCAATACATAGTCGTCTCTATATTAGATTGTTACCACTACTGCCCTCCGTGCTCAACACAGGATAGTATCCAACCGTTCGGAGTCACGCCCAGCAGCACTCGGTCAGTTTCGCTGCTAGCGGCCCTGATCTCAGAACTCGGTTCTGACCGAGCTACAGTAAGTACTGCTGAGGCGTGTTCGTGACTCACACAGCCGATTGGAAGCGGGTCCGGTCCAAGAGCGATCGCGGCCGTTGGAACTTTTAAATGGCAGTTGAAGGGATTGCCTTGGTCTGCTCAAATCGTACAACGGTCCGTCGAGCCCGTGACAATCGCTCCCGACGGAGAACTGCGTACGGCCTGTATATGACCACACCAGCCTTTTAGTCTGACTCGGAAACGTCAACAGTGAGTACCGGAACGGATGACTTCGTGACGACCTTCTGCGCTGTGCTCCCGAGCATGTTCTTTTCGTACTTGTCTGCCTGCGTTCCCATCGTAATCAGGTCGATATCGGCGTCAGCAACGTAGGATACGATGCAGTCTGCTGGTTTGCCCCGCTGGATAGCTGTCGAGACCTCGATTCCTTCCTGTTCCAGCGTGTCTCGGACTACCGACGTGGCCTCTTCGCCCTCCGTTCGCAGGTTCTCCAGTACCTCGTCCTGCATCTCGTCATCCATCGACAGGAACGCTCGGTCGTCGATGACATACAGTGCGTGGACGGTGACATCACGCCCGTCGGCAATGTCGATTGTGTGTTCCAGTACCTGCTTCATTGACGCACTCCCATCCGTTGGAACGAGAATATCGCTATACATCGTTCGTACAAATCAAGGTGTCACAAACATCCTTTTCGGTTCTGTTCAGGCATCGTAAACACGGCAGCGGTACCACGATTGTTGCGGACGATGCTCGGTTCAGACCTGGGTGGCACGATTCAGAGATAGCCGAGTCGCTCCAACCGCGACTTGACATCTATGTCGTCGAAGCCATCGATATCGTATTCTGCCATTTCGTCCTCTCCGGCAGCGAGTTGGGTGATATCGAGCGTCTCACTGTGCTCTGCCGAGTCAGCGATAACGTCCGACGGCGGGCGGTCAATAGGTGTCCCGTCGCTCGGCTCGGACCGCCGGCCCCGCACGACCGCTTCGTACTCATCATCTCCCCACGCTGCGCGCTTGTAGACAGTATCGCCGGGTCCGTCTTGGTACACGAGCGACGCAGACTGTCGGAATCGGTCCGGTTCGTCAGTGTACTTCTCGGCGTACTCCGCCGTCTGCCCGGTGGGCGGTGCCTGATACGCAGTCGTCTGCCCATCGGGTGCGACGAACCACCCGGAGTCGTCCGCTTCGCCATCAAAGGTAGCCAGCACGGCGTCGGGCAACCGTGACAGCGTCGCCAAGGACTCGATTCGCCGCCCTTCGGTCTGCCCCGGTCCGCGGACGACCAGTGGGACGTGAAACAGTTCCTCCTGTGTCCCCATCCCGTGCATGACGGCCGGTGGCTCTGTGGCGGCCTGTGGCGGCTCTCCGAACCCATCACCGTGGTCCGATGTGATGACAACGAGCGTATCGTCTAAAACACCGCGTGCCTCCAGAGCACCGATGACCTCCTCCAGAATGGCGTCGGTCTGTCGAACCGCCCCGTCGTACAGCGGTTCGAGTAGCTGCCCGATGCCTGCCGGGAGTTGCTCCCCGTAGACGCTCCACTCCCATTTGATCGGGAGTTCGTCGTGCATTGCCCAGTAAAAGTCCGCACCCCACTCATCGTAGGCGTCCCGCGTCGCGTACGGCATATGCGCGTCCATCAGATTCAGGCACGCAGCCCAGGACGCCGATTGCTCGTCGACCCACTCTGTCAGCCTGTCAGCATACCAGAACCCGTCGACACCGTTGCGGGTCTCGGAGGGGTCGTCAACGTCTGTCGAGTCGGGCCGTTCCGTGACGACGGTCTCGAAACTGTCGCTGAGGCCGGACGGGTGCACTGTGAGATATGGGTTTTCGGTGAACACGCCGGTTTCGTAGCCCTCCCCGTTGAGGTAATCAAAGATGGTCTGGCCGGGTTCCAGCCGTTCGGTTATCTGGAGTTTGTGGCCCTCAGAGGGAACACCGGTGAACAGGCTTGTATGGGCCGGCAGCGACCAGCTCGCGGTCGTCCGTGCCTGCGTGTACACCGTCGCCTCACGAGCGAACTCTTCCAGAAAGGGTGTGGTCTTGCGCCGATGACCTAACAGCGAAGTGTTCGCCGCGCGTACGCAGTCGAGAACGACGAGTAACACGTTTGGCCGACCCATTGTCAGACTTTAGGAGGTGTCCACGGCAAAAGTATGTTCTGTAATCCGGATTTTCGATGTCGTAGCGGTGACTATATTTACACGTCCGAGGATATCATCTGACCGACGTTTGCCACTGATTGCCTCCGCGTCAATAGGCGGCTCCAATTTTGTGTCAGTAAGCCCATGCTCTCCTCCCACTGCCGTCAAAAAGCATCGCCAATACTCATGCTGTGACACGACATCTTCAATCAATGAGATAACACTATCCTCTCAAAACACGGTAGGCTAGGCTCCGCGGGAGTATATTTTATGTAGGTCGACAGTCTGATGGTAAGCACGTGGTCAAGTCAACGGTCCGGTTTCCCGAAGCGGTGATGGACTGCGTCGAGGAGATGGTAGCGGAGGGTGTCTTCTCGAACAAGTCCGAGTTTCAGCGGTTCGCCGTTGAGTACGTCCTTTCGGAAATCGAGGACTACGAACCCGAGATGGTTGATTTCGACGAGCTACAGAAAGAGGTTTTCCAGGACCCGCCGGCTTCCAGCGGGGCTGAGATATCGCCGGAGATCAACGAGAACTTCTACGAGAACGCTGCGCGCGTCCGACAGTTCGCTATCCGCGGTGATATCGAGACCGCAGAGGAGTACATCGACACTGCGTACCCCGTCACAGACCCTCGCTGCTTACTGCTTGACGACTTGCTCGAACCCTATCGACAGCGCGAAACCGAGGACGAATAGGTCGCTTCCCGGAGCCGATACTCGGTTGAATCTTCTCCGGAGTGTCAGTCGTCGTCAGCGCGGGCCTCTGGCGCTTCCTCCGAACGTGGCCCAGCAGCGTGTCCCTCGTGGGTTAACGCCGTCGCGAACAGTTCCTCCGAGACAGCGGGCACGTCTGTATCCTCGACCGCTCCCTCGGATTCGATGTCGTCGACTGAGCGCGGGTACTTCCTGAGATCCTTGTGGATAGCAATGCCCGCGTCCGCGCCCTCACCCATCGCGACTGGAATCTGGTTGTGGCCCGGCGTCAGGTCTCCGACGGCGTAGACGCCGGAGACACTGGTCTCGCCGTGGTCGTCGACGGCCACTGTCCCGTCATCGTTTCTATCGAGCCCCAGTTCATCGGCCAGTTCCGCGTGGTAGTCCGACCCCAGCATCGGGAAGCCGCCCTTGTACTCCCGAACGCTTCCGTCCTCGAATTCGTACGCTGATAGCCAGCCGTCATCGTCGGTCTGCTTCCCGGAGAGCTCCGTCGCAACGATCTCGACCGGGTGATTGTCGAGCATCGTCTGCGTCTCGTCGCTCCACTCGGGCTCCTCGCCGCGAGTCAGTATATCTACGTCGTCGGTGTAGTTCAGCATAATCATCGCGACGTGGGCCGCGGCTTCACCGGTCCCCATCACGAACACCGGCTCACCGACGAACATGAACGCGTCACAGTGGAGACACCAGTGCAGTCCCTTGCCGGTCCGCGGCAGCGGCGGGTCCGGACGTTCGTCGGCGAACCCGGTCGCCAGGACGACTCGCTTAACCACCAGTTCGCCGTCGCCCGTCGTTACGGTGAATCCGTCCTCGTCCCCGTCGGCGAGTGGCTCGACCGACTCCACGAAGCCTCGCTCGTAGGTTCCGCCGTAATCCTGCACCTGTTCGCGTGCCGTCTCCAGGAACTCGTTCCCTGAAACGTCCTCGGTGACGCCGATGACGTTGTGTGTATCGGTCATCATCGCAGCGCGGCCCCCACCGCGGTTGATGACAATCGTGTCCATCCCTAGTCGGGTGGTGTACAGTGCGCTCGTCAGCCCGGCCGGCCCGCCGCCGACCACGGCTACATCATAGTCGAACTGCCCATCGGTGTACATTATCATAAGACACGTGCTCGAGGAATAAAAACAGCAGAACAGCGGCCACTTACACACCAATCTGTCGCTAGTGAGCCACTTCCCGAGCGATGCGAACGACAGGCTCTGGCCCTCCGTCTTACCCAGGACCGAGGGCTGCGATGTCGGCCCCGACCGTCGCCTGTGCATCAGCCGGGTTCGGATCACTGTCAGCCAGATGCGTCCACTCGTGGGCAGGCAGCGCCGATAGGTGCTCAGTGATCGCCGTGCTGTACGGCGTCGCTTTCACTGTGCTTTCGCTGTCGCCCCAGATGTGGTTGATGACGGTCATCGAATCGATGCGTATCTCGACCGACTCCGGGTCACACCGTGCTGCCAGTGCTTGCAGCCCGAGATGGAGGGCAGCGTATTCGGCGACGTTGTTGTTCGTCCGGGAGCCGACCGGACGCCCGAGTCGGGCAATCGGCGTCTCGTCCGCCTGAATTACGGCCCCGGCACCCGCCGGACCGTTACTGTGCGCGCTGCCGTCCACATAGAGGACGACCTGTGACACAGTGGCCTCGGCCGTAGTCTGCTGTGATGGTGGCGGGCCTGATTCGAGGAGATCGTCGATTGCGGTCCGTATTTCATCAGCAGTGGTCTCCGGGTCGAACAGGCCACCGTAGCCAGCGACGGCAGCATTGATTGCATCAATAGCGGGGGTGAGTTCGTACCGGTACAGCGCAAGCAGTTCGTCGACCCGCATCGCCAGCGGCGAGAGCGTCTCCGCTGGCAGACGCTCTCTATCATCTGCTGGCTGGTTGTGACGGTCCATCAGTAATACGTAGCTGCGGATGGCTAAAAGACACTTCGCCGCGACAGGCGAGGGATAGCAGGCTGCGCCCCGTGAGTACCAGTTGCTGACTGCGCCAACGTACCGGTGCACCCATTCGGGGAGATTGTTCAGGGTATCCAGCCGTGGCGCAGAACCTGCTCTCTCGATTAGAAGCGAGGGATAACAGGTCAGATAAGCCGGCACGCCCTCCGGACAGCCAATGAACGTCGATAGGATCACAGTAAGCCACACCGCTATGGAGAAAGCTGACCGATACCTAACGCCAGAGCAACTCAAGACCGTACTGCGGGAACACACTGGCTACGTTTGCCGACGCACGTCACCGAACCACGACGACCTCTATCCGAACAACGAATTTACACTCCGCGGTGAGTTTTGCGGACTACCGCTCGATATCGTGTTCGCCGTTGAAGACGACCACGTCACAGTCATCACACAGATGTCACAGCACAGCGACAGCCTGCGCGGACAGTTCTACGAGTACGTCGGTGACACCGCCGAGGACGCCGTCGAACACGCCCGGTCGTAGAGCGCACGAGTTCAGCGGACTGTCCGCGGCTAGGGCCGCAGTTAACAGCACCGAGACCGTAGCGGTGGCTACGATGGACAGACGGACGTTCCTCGCTGTCAGCGGACTCACAGTCGCGGGGACACTCACAGGCTGTAGTGCTCCCAGTGACGACCGCCAAACGGACGGTGCTCCAGCGACGGATTCCGGACAGACAGACGATGCAGCGACTGCTGTGACTGTCGAGACCGTCACCGATGGGCTCGAATCCCCCTGGAGCATCACGCCGCTGCCTGATACCTCGCAATTGCTGGTCACAGAGCGCGTCGGCCGC
Organism: Haloarcula japonica DSM 6131; assembly: GCF_000336635.1. Lineage (GTDB taxonomy): Archaea > Halobacteriota > Halobacteria > Halobacteriales > Haloarculaceae > Haloarcula > Haloarcula japonica. Next base: position 183,219 of record NZ_AOLY01000042.1, read on the forward strand.
GTGGTGCTAGTCAATCCGACGGACGGCACAGTCACACCGGTCAGTAACGCACCGTCGGTGTACGCGAGCGGACAGGGAGGGATGCTCGATACGGCGTTCCACCCCGAATTTCCGGACCCGGCGTGGGTGTATCTCACGTATTCGAAGGCCAACGACAGCGGTGAGTCGGCCACACATCTGGGCCGTGGCCGCCTGAACGTGGCTGACGCGCAGTTCGAGACGTTCGAACAACTGCATGTAGCAGAGCCGTTCGTCGACTCCGACGGGCACTTCGGTTCTCGTGTCGTGTTCGGTCCCGACGAGCTTGTGTACATGACCGTCGGCGACAGGCAGTTCAAGGACTTCGGGCCCGACCACGTCGCACAGGACCTGACGAATGAACTCGGGACGACGCTCCGACTGACGCCCTCCGGCGGGATTCCCGATGCGAACCCGTTCACTGACGACCCGAACGCGGCCGATTCGACATTCAGCTACGGCCACCGTAACGCACAGGGAATGACCGTCAACCCCGACACCGGCGCTATCTGGCAGACTGAGTTCGGCGAGCAGGATGGCGACGAAATCAACATCGTCGAACGTGGCGCTAACTACGGCTGGCCGGTCGCTGACGAGGGCTGTACCTACGGCGGCGGCGACCCAATCGGCGTCAGCCACGCGGAGCGAGACGACGTCGTTGCACCAGTGTATTCGTGGGACTGCGGTTCGGGGGGGTTCCCGCCCAGCGGCGCGACTTTCTACACCGGCGACGCCTTCACTGAATGGAACGGTGACCTGCTCGTCGGTGGGTTGGCCTCGCAGTACCTTGCCCGGTTTACCGTCGACGGGCGAACCGTTCAGGAAGCGACACCCCTCCTCGCCGACCGAGGGTGGCGCATCCGTGATGTCGTGGTCGAACCCGAGACTGGGAACGTCCTCGCCGTCATCGATTCGCCGGACGCACCCATCATCCGACTCCGCCCTGCCTGAATCGGCTGATTCGTCGACAACCGTGAGGACCGGCGACCTGTGCCCGTGATCTCAATTGGCGTTGGAGCGATACACCAACGGTGAACGGGGCCGTCCTGGCCCCATACTCCCACAGATTCCTATCGATTAGACCCGGTTAGTGAGCCCCGTACCGCGGCATTTTTGCTTCTGAACCCGCTACACTAGCTGTGAACCAGACTGCGATTCTGCACGCCGCGTTCGGAGTACTGATCGTCGCAGGGTTCCTCGTTTCGGCACCACTGAGCTATGGCCTGTACGGGCTGGGGGCTGCGTGTTTCATCGCCGGCATCGTACTTGCACGGCGAGACAGCGACGGATCGGAAGCCGCGGACACCGTCTAGCCGCGGACCTGCGATGAATGGTGACCAGTGTGGACTGTAGCGATTGTGGGACTCTCGCCGTCCCAACATACCTGCTGTGTGTATGCATCGACTGGTGTCTGCCCGGTCACGCTTCCTGTAGTCGACCACCGTCGACGGCCACGTTCTGACCGGAAATGTAGGCAGCCGCGTCACTACAGAAAAACAGAATCGGTGCCGCAACGTCCTCAAATGTGGCCGGCCGCCCGCGCGGGTACTCGGAGACATCCACCACAGTATTCTCGACCGCAAAGGGCGACACAGCGTTGACCGTAATCCCGTCGTCCTGTGTATCGTACGCCAGTGTGCGCGTAAACTGCAGGACTGCCTTTTTGGCTGCGAAGTACGGGAAGTTCATCGGCACTGCCCTGTCATCTCGCGCGTCCGCCACGCCGAAGTTGATAATCCGTCCCCAGTCGGCTGACCGCATTGACGAGAGCGCTCGCTGCGAGCACAGATACGTCGAGTATAGACACCCTTCAACAGCAGTTTTCCACTCATCGAGGGACAGTAGTACTACCGTGACGAAACGACCCGCAGAACGGGCCGGTGTCGCGGACATCGATTACACGGGCATGCAGGTACTTGTCGCCGGTTCGACCAGCGGTATCGGGCGCGAAGCGGCGCTGTCTCTCGGCCGCGGTCTGTTTACTCCTTTCGCGCAATAACGGCGACAAGCGGATTGTTTTGGGGTTGCTCTGTGATTGTCTCCGTTACCGTCAGCCCACCTGCACGACAGTACGTCTTGACCAGCGTTGTGCGCTCGTCCATGTCAGTAACGCGCCACGCCCGGACCGCTTTCGTGGGAAACATCCGGTTCGTGAAGCTGATGACGACACGGCCCCGCGGTGCCAGAATCCGGTCGAATTCACTGAATACAGCGCCCGGATACTGGAGATACTGGACCGAGAGCGCGCACAACACTGCATCGAACGCGTCATCATCGAGCGGCAGGGATTGCTCCCGGTTGAGGTCCTGCACGAACCATTTGTCGAGTGCGTCGTTAGCTGCAAGTTCAGCTTCGTTGAGGCCGTGACCGACAGTCCGACCATAGTCCACGTCCGGCAGGTGTGAGACCCAACTGCTCATGCAGTCGAAGATTCGGTCGCCGGGAGACAGCACCGACGCGTAGATGTTTGTCAACTTGTTTATGAAGCCATCATCGGCGTGTGTCACGAACCGCGGGTTATCGTAGAACGCTCCGTCATCGCCTTCATCACGCCGAGACCGCCCCAGCGAGGTGAGAACCGACGCCATACTACTGGTTAGAACTCCATCAAGAAAACCCGAACGGCGGTTAAGCGGTGACTCGCTCCACACTGGGCGTACAGATGCGTCCGTGTGTCGCCGATAGCTATCCTGTGACTCATTCCTTCGTCATCCGAGCCAGCATCCATCGGCCGGCGCACCACCCCCGAGTAACTTCCACCAACAGAGGACAACAACAGCGAGTGAGCCGTATACCGCGGCGTGCTGTCAGTCGTCGGCAGGCGTCTCGGCTTCCTCCGTGGGACCGAGCGGTTCCTTGGGCTTGATCGGGTCCCCCGATTCCAGTCCCTTTTCGGCGAGTGCCATGCTCCCCATGACCTCGATGATGAGTCGGTTGGCCAGCCCGCTGGTGACACCACCGTTGTATGAGCTACTGTCGCTGGTGTCGTAGGCCGGGGAGACCTCGACCACGTCGAAGCCGAAGTCCTCGGGATCGAGGGCCTTCACGACCTCGCGGACCATGTAGATAGCCTCCCGCGGAACGAGGCCGCCGGGTTCGGGTTCGCCGGTGCCGGGTGCGTAGGCCGGCTCCATCACGTCCACGTCGAAAGAGACCCACACTGCGTCGGTCCCGTCAGTAGCTCGCTGGACCGCGTCGGCGACGATATCGTCGAGGTCCATCTCGCCGACATCCATGGAGGTGTACCACTTCATATCGGCCTCTCGCATCTCCTCGTAGGTGTCCGGACCGGGCCAGAACCCACGCGGACCGATGAGCGTGTAGTTCTCCCCGGCCATGAGGTCGTCGTCGAAGACGCGCTTGACCCACGCCCCGTGGTCGTACTCGAAGCCGGTCAGGCCCTCGTCGCCCGTGTCCGCGTGACAGTCGAAGTGGATGAGGCCGATGTCGTCGTAGCCGTTCGCTTCGGCCCAGCCCTTGATGTCGGGGTAGGAAATAGAATGGTCGCCGCCGATGACAATGGGCGTGGCCTGCTCGCTGATCTCGTAGACCGCGTCCTCGATGTTCAGCTGGCTCTGACGGGTGTCCCCGGGCGAGACGGCTGCATCGCCGGTGTCGGCCACGCTAAACGTGTCAAAGGGGTCGATACCAGTCTCGATGTTGAAGTGCTCGTAAGGGGGCGAGGGGACCGTCGAGGCGGCCCGGACTGCACGCGGGCCGTATCGAGTGCCCGGACGGATAGTCGTCGCCGTGTCCAGCGGCGCACCGAGAATACCGATGTCGACGTTCTCCTCGTCGAGGGCGTCGCGCTCGACCTCGGGGAGTTTGAGGAACGTCGGGATGCCGCTGAAGATGGGTTCGTTCGCTTCTTTGTGCTTTTCGCCGTAGATGTCGTCGCCGTTTCGGTCAGTCATGATATAGTGGTTTCCCGGGCTCGAACTGGTCGAACCCAGCGTGTGTATCGACAAAAGTAGATGATTGAGAACTACGGATAAGCGTTCCTTCGGATGTGTAAAACCCACTCCTATGACCACGAGTGGACATGTACCGTTGGAGTTTCCTTAAGGAATTTAATGCCGCCTTGCCCCTCTCGCCATTACTCCCCGGTGACCAGCGATGGATCGTTCCGGAAGGCCAGATGTGTCGCAACCGAAAGGCTGTCGCGGGCGTGTCTGGCGCTGCGTTCAAGCAGGACCACAGCGCGCTGGAGCGCCAATAGCGGTTCCGGACGTTCGGCTTCGAGGTGAGCGTTCAGTTCAGCGATCCTGTCGTCGACTAGATCGAACGCGGCGCGGGCATCTTCGGTCGCGTCGTAGTCGGGGGTCGTCACCGCCGACCGGGTCGCACTGGCCGCGTCGTCGAGTGCGTCCCCGAGTTCGGTGAGCTTTGACGTAGTCAACTGATCGGGCGTCGCCGAGTCGGTCGCCAGCCCCGCGATCTCGATGGCCGTGTCGGCCATCAACACTACATCCTGTGCGACCGAACGGTACCCGATGAGCGGAAAGCCCGTCTCCAGCCCGACAGTCTGGTTCAGTCGCGGGTTCCGATAGATGGTAAACACCAGACGCAAGAACAGGTAAAACAGTTTCTCGACCTGGGCGCGGCGGCTCTCCACCGTCTCGACGAGGGCCGTGTCACCCTCGATGAGCGCGGAAATCGCGTCCCCACGTATCACTGCCTCGGTACGACTGAGTCGGCCCAGTAGCGTCGGGAGATCGAAGTCCTCGGGCGCGACCGAGCATCGCACTGTCACCGTTGTTTCGGCCTGTTCAACAATACCTAGCCCCATTAGTCGGCGCTCGGCGTTCATGACGGCGGTGCGGTGTTCAGTCCCCAGTGGTGCCGTCGCCTCGACTCTGATGAGCTGTCGACCAAGAACGTACTGCGTGATGATGGCCCGCTCCAGCGCATCAGCAGTCAGCGCATCGGCGTCGATGGTCGCTTCCACGTCCTCGATAGTGGGCTGTTCGGGGACGACGAGCAGCGACCCGCCATTCTCGTCGCGCTGGACAATGACCTCGTCACCCTTCGAGATGTCGTGTTGCCGTGCCCAGTCGACGGGCACTGTCACCGCCAGCGTGGACGAGCCCAGCTGCTGGACTTTCCGTTTCATTCGAATCGGATCGGGCGTCACCGCACACCACTCCTATGAATTTTCGAAACGTCCATCAATTCTTCTATATCTTATCTAATTAGGACGTATTTTCTACTTCCGGTTGAAACAAATTCTTCGCACGCGCAAGAAACTGAACGATGTATAAACACTCACTCAGCTAAGGTATTAAAACAGTCTTAGGAGTTACGCACCGTACATGTGTCCACTAACATACTCCTACAGTCCATGCTCGTTGCGGGATAACTCTACTGTGTAAACAATACTGTCATAATCGCTTTATGCAGTGCTCAAAACGAAACTGATGTGACTGAATACCGTCCGGCCCGGAACCAATCTGGGCGTAAAACTGTGGAATCGGGCTACAGAGGCGATGATAGTTGTTCAATCGTCAACAGTGGTGGTTCGCCGTGAGCGTCATCCTCTACGGGCTCGCCGCCACCATCGTGACGATGATGGCCATCGGGTTCTACGTCGCGAAGAAAGTCAACGGCGACAGCATCAACTACATCGTCGCCGGTCGGGGACTCATTCTCCCGTTAGCTGCAGCGACGCTGATGGCACAGTCGCTTGACTCGAACGCGACGCTGGGCAACACCGACCTCGCAGCAGGCTTTGGTTTCTGGGCCGGCGCGGCACTGCCTGTCGGGCTGGCGCTCTGTCTGTTCCTCACCGGACTGTTCTTTGCGAAGCCGATGAATCGACTCAACCTCACGACCCTGCCGGACTTCTACCGCCGGAAGTACGGCCGCACCGCCGAGATCGTCGCAAGCATCATCATGTCCGTCGCCTATGCGTTCCTGCTCGCGGGGAACCTCGTTGCCGGTGGGTACCTCTTCCAGATTTTCGTTGGGACGAGCTTCCAACTGGGTGTGTTCATCATCGCCGGACTCGTGCTCGCGTACACCGTCGCAGGTGGACTGTTCTCGGTCGCCTACACCGACGTGTTACAGGCGGGCGTCGCGTTCATCGGCTCCATCGCGCTCATCGTTTACGTCACGACGAACTACGGCATCACGGTTCCGTCCGGGATGGGGCCGACGAATCTCGGGCAGCTCACTGACCCGAGTCAGGGGGCGTACATCAACCTCGCTACCATCGTCGCTCTCGGTCTCGGTGACATCGTCGCCATCGACTTCATGGAGCGCGTGTTCGCGGCCGATAGCCCCGAGACTGCACAGAAAGCCTGCTTTATCGGAGCCGCCGGCACGCTCGTCATCGGCGTCCCGTTCTCCGTTGTCGCACTGTCGGCGAACCCGATCCTCGCCTCGCTTGGTGTTGAGGCGGGGAACCAGGCCGTGCTGTACACGCTCCTACAGAACGCTATCCCACCGTGGCTGGCTGCACTCGTCCTCGCCGGTATCGTCGCCGCCTCGTTCTCGACGAGCGACGGGGCGATCCTGGGAACGTCAGCCGTCATTGCTCGGAATATCGGTAACATCCGCGTCGACGAGGAAAGTACCACCAGCCCGGCAGCCGCCGCGGACGGCGGCGTTGACGAGGGCTTCTTCGGCTCGGAGAGCGACAAACTCCTCACCGTCACGCGCCTGATGTCGCTCCCGATTACGCTGCTGGGTGTGTTCCTCGCGATACGGGTGTCCGCGACCGGGATGTTGCTCGTGCTGGCGTTCGACATCATGCTGGCCGGCGCGTTCGTCCCGCTGGTGATGGGACTGTACTGGTCCGATATTGCGACCACGCCGGCAGCACTCGGCTCGATGATCGCTGGCTCCGCCACCCGTCTCGTGCTCTTCGTGATGGTGCCGACGACCTACGCCTACGAAAACACGCTCCTGTACATCCCTAACGACATCTTCACCGCCGCTTTCGACGGCCTGCCGACGTTCATCGCCGCCGCGGTGGGACTCGTGGCATTCCTCGTCATCGCTTTCGTCACCAAGGACGACTACCCAATATACAGCGTCGAGAAACAGAGCAACCCCAACATCGTGGCCGGCGGCGAGGAAGACTGAGTAGATACCGCTTTACCGCCAGCGCTTCCGATTTCACTGTCGACCATCCCACACCAGCCCCGAGTTGACGCACTCAGACCAGTTATCTCAGATGAGCCGTGGCAGTCTGGCCGGCTCTTCGTGAGATGTTTCTCCCATCACTGGGACCTCTTGCCAATTAAACAACCCCAGTCGGAACAGCCGGTAACTGTAGGGCTCCCCGTGTGGGGCAAACACGACGAGCGCGAACCGGTCACGGATGTTCCGTCGGTCGGTGCCCGTCAGACCGGACGGCGTCGATGCCGACGTGTGTGAGTGATAGAACACGCGAGGCTCCGGCGGAACCTGCTCGGTTGCCGTGGCGGCGAATCGACGCCGCGGCCTCGGTGAAACATTTTCGAGCGGCACGTGATCGGTCGCATACAACTGGTCATCCTGTAGCGTACACGCGAGGTATCCCCCGGCCTCGTGGGGATGAGTTGCTGCGATATGCGCCGCTATCGCGTCTCGAATGTCGTCGGGAACCGTGAGCGCTCGGGCCCGATGACTGAAAGGCACAGTACCCATAGCAGGTGACCGAGACATAGAGTTGTTTCGGCTGGCCAAACGGTAGTGTGTGGCCACCTCACTGGCTTCCGGAGCCACAAGCAGGGTTCGCAAGCCCACAGAGATTGTTCTCTATGTGGCGCTACGCTTATGTCGCCGGCCTGTTCATCCAGTTCACTCGCGCTGTGGCCTGCGGAGTCGGCACGCATTTCGTCGGCGGTTTTATCGGGTAGGTGATACAATTTCTAGCATATGGTTGACCAGCCTGTCGATGTCGACGCAGTGGGCGAGAACATCGCCGGTGAGGCACCCGCTGATGAGCCGGAAGCCGTCACCGACGACGCTGTCGTCCACGACGACAACGTTGAACTGGAACGGACTATCGGGCTGGTCGGTGGGCTGGCAATCGGAATCGGGACGATGATCGGTGCCGGAATCTTCGTGTTTCCGGGGCTGGCGGCCGCAAACGCTGGCCTCGCAGCCACCCTTTCGTTCGCAATCGGCGGGCTGATCGCGTTGCTCGTAGCGCTTCCGACCTCCGAACTCGCGACGGCCATGCCACGGAGCGGTGGCGGGTACTACTTTATCTCGCGTGGAATGGGGACGGCGTATGGCGCAATCGTGGGTCTCGGGCTGTGGCTCGGGCTGATGTTCGCCTCGGCGTTCTATCTGGTCGGGCTCGGCCACTATGCGAGCGCCGTGTTCGCTGAGCTCAGCATCGCGCTCCCGTTCAGTCCGGTCATCGGCATCGGGCTGCTGTTCGGGGCTGCACTGACGGCACTGAGTATCGGCGGCACGGAAAACACCGCAAAGATTCAGAACGTGGTTGTCGGGATTCTCCTCGTCGTGCTCACGGGCTTCCTTTCCTACGGTGTCCTCGACGCTGTGGGCGTCTTCGGTGGTGGCACCGTGCCGGAGCAGTTCTTCTCCAGGGGGTACTTCCCAGTGTTGACCACCGCTGCGCTCGTGTTCACGTCGTATCTGGGGTTCGCCCAGGTCGCAACTGTTGCGGGTGAAATCAAGCAACCGGGTCGGAACCTCCCGCTGGCGATGGTCGGCTCGGTCCTGATTGTGACCGTTTTTTACGTCGTGACGATTTTCGTCGCGACCAGCGCCTTCGGCGCTGAACGTCTCGGGGAGTTCGGCGAGACTGCGATGGTCGAAGTGGCCCGTGACTTCCTTGGGTTGCCCGGGGCAGTCGCGATTCTGGGTGCCGGTCTGTTGGCGACGTTTTCCAGCGCGAACGCGTCGATCCTCAGTGCCTCGCGGGCTGTATACGCGCTGAGCCGCGATGCCTTACTCCCCAGAAAGGCGAGCGAAATCAACCTCCGGTATGGCACACCACACGTCGCACTGCTCTCTGCTGGCGGCCCGATTCTCGTCCTCGTCGCGACTGGCCGGGTCGAACTCCTCGCCGAAGTCGCCTCGTTCCTCCACCTGATTATGTATGGGCTGATGTGTATCGCCCTGCTCGTGTTGCGGCGTCGGAACCCGGAGTGGTACTCACCCAGCTATAGAGTACCGGGCTATCCGGTGGTCCCGGCCGTGGGTGCGCTCGCGAGTTTCGGCCTGATCGTCTTCATGCAGCCCGCGTCAATCGCTATTGGCGTCGTTGTCATGCTCGTCTCGTACCTCTGGTACCGTTATTACGCTGGGGACGTGACACTCAAGGGAGATATCTGAATATGACCGACCGTCTATCGATACTCGTTCCGATCCGCGTCCTTGAGGGAGAATCGGTCCCGGAGGGTGTCCCCGAACTGCTCGCCCACGCGCATGTGGTCCTGCTGGGGTATCACGTCATCCCGGAGCAGACCGCGCCCGGACAGGCCCGGATGCAGTTTGAGGACCGGGCCACGGAACGGCTCGACGAGTACGAGGAGATGTTCGAGGACGCCGGGGCCACCGTCGAGCGGCGACTCGTGTTCACCCATAACGGCCAGAAGACCATCGACCGCATGATCGCCGAGCACAACTGCATGGCTGTTCTCGTTCCGAACGCTACAGGGCCGGTCGAAGACGTCCTGGTCCCAGTCCGTGGTGCCATCGGCGTTGACCGTCTCGCCCGCGTCGTCGCCAGTGTGTTCGGAGACATGGATGCCGACGTGACGTTATATCACGTCGCGGACGAAGACACAACGGACGACGATATCCAGACACTGCTTGGCGGAATGGCGGACCGGTTGGCGGAGTTCGGCATGGACCCGTCGACTATCGAGACGCGGATCGACCGTGATCAGAACCCCCTTGACGCAATTGTCGACGTAGCTGATGCGTTCGACACGGTCGTGATGGGTGAAACCGACCCGTCGCTGGCGACGTTTGTGTTCGGAATGCCAGCCGATCAGCTCGCCAACCGGTTTCTCGGGCCGGTGTTCGTAGTCCAGCGCGAACGCGCTGAAGAGGACGAGTAACTCTCCCTGATTCTGCATTCGGTCGGCTGGATAGCTGCCGGTGCTTACTCTCTTGTCATGCCCTCAGTGCCCCACCGCCCACGGATAGCCGCCCGTTGCCGCGTGGGCGTGGTCGTGTTCAGCGTCCACTGTGCGCTCGTCTGCGCTGGTCCGCACGATGTCGTCAACCCGGAGGATCTGTGTCACAACAGCGACTGCCCGTTGCAGAGCACTCCTGAACACTGTGGATGGTTCCAGAACACCCGCCGCAATCATATCGTGGGGATGGCCATCGGGGCCGACACCGACTGTCTCTGAACCACCGTCGTGTCGCTGTTTTATCGCTGTCAGCGTGCTCAATGGGTCTGTGCCCGCGTTCGTGGCCAGTGTCCGTGGGATGGCTTCCAGCGCGGTCCCGACCCCATCGAAGACGAGCTGTGTCCGGTCCGGTATCCCACGGGAGAGAGCGGCGATGTCCATCGCCAGTGCGGTCGGCACCGCACCGCCGCCCGGCAGAAACGCGCCGTCGTCGAGTGTGACACGCGTAACGTCGATACAGTCTGCCACGATTCGGCGGACCTCTTCCGCAACGTGTGGCGTGCCGCCACGGAGCAGCAGTGTTGCTCGTTGTTCCTCGGGGCAGCCCTGCAGCGTGAGCGTCTGTGTAGTCCCGACTGTACGCTGCGTGACCGACGCAACGGTGCCGGTGTTGTCCGCGGTCAGTTCATCAACGGACATGACTGGCGTGGTTCCCGTCACTCGGGTAATGACATCGAACTCGTCTCGCCGAGTTCGCTCGACAGGGAGTACGCCCCGTTGAGCGAGCGCGGTCCTGACGGCCTCGTCGATAGACTTCTGGCAGAAGAGTACGGCCGCACCCGACTGCACCACCTGCTCTACCAGCTCTGTTTTCCGGTCCTGTTCGTGGGCCTGAAACGCGTTCCGCTGTGTCGCGTCTTGTAGCTCCACCGATTCGACATGGTTCGGTTCCTCGATGCCGATTTCGGCGTCGACCATTGCGATAGCCGGCTCGTCCTGCGTTTGGATGCTTGGGTGACTGAGAGCGTCGAGGGATGTCGAAGAGGTTTCCAGATCGACCACCACGCCGTCGAGACAGACGGAGTCCCGGAGTTCGCCGCCGGGGTAGGACTTGAGCGTAAGCCTCGATGTGTCGAACTCAACTGCCCGCAGCGCACTGAGGGTCAGTTCGGCGAACCGGTCGGTCGAAGCGTCGTCCCACCGCCCCGTGACGGCGGTCTTCGCGATCTGTGTCAGTCGGTCGTCGTGCCGGCTGTGCAGGCTACGTTCGTACTGCTCAAGTTGGTCAAGGGCGGTTTCGGCGGCCGTGACGTAGCCGTCGATGATTGTCGTCGGATGAAACCCGTTTGAACGAAGCGTTGCGGCCTCTTCAAGCAGCGCACCGACCAGCACAACTGCCGTCGTCGTTCCGTCCCCAACGGCACTGTCCTGTGCAGCCGCGGTCTGTTCGACCAGCCGCCCGACTGGATGCGTGATATCCATCCACTCGATGATGCTTGACCCGTCGTTGGTGACGATGACCGTCCCGTTCTCGCCGATGACCATCTTGTCCAGCCCGTTGGGCCCGAGCGTTGTTCGGATTGTGTCGGCGAGTTCGCCTGCGGCGATGTGTGTGGTGTTCGGCTCGGCACTGCCATCGTCTTCAGTCGTCTCTCCCAACATTAGTGTCGACAGTCCGTGTTGTCTCTAGCCCTCATTACAGCGGGTCGTCAGTGAGACAGACATTACCGCGGTCGGTGCTGTTGTGCTCGATCCCCTCCGGGGACGCGTCGAAGTCGAACGCGCCAGTCGGGAGGGCCAGCGTCGAACAGGCGTTTGGAACGTCCACGACGCCGCTCTGTCGCCCTTCAACCGGGACGGTGCCGAGGATGTGCAGCGCCTGCTGGCCGGTGTATCCGAACTGCTTGAGATAATCGATGGCCTGGAGACAGGCCCGTCGATACGCGGTGTGGGAGTCGATGTACTTCTGCTCGCCGTCCTCCGTGACGGAGTAGCCACAGAAAGTGACGTAATCCTCGAAGTTCGGCCCGCGGTGGCCCGGCTCGAAGATCGGGTGGTCGACGCCGAATTTCTCCATCCCGTCTTTCACGAGGTCGAATTCGAGATCGACGTAGGCGGCCATCTCGATAGCGCCACAGAAGGATATCTCGCCGTCGCCCTGCGAGGCGTGGAAGTCACCGACGCCGAACTTCGCCCCCTCGACGTACACCGGGAAGTACACCGTTGACCCGATGGAGAGGTCCTTGATATCGTGGTTCCCGCCGTGTTCCCGGGGCGGAACGGTCCGGGCCGCGACCTCCGCGGCTTCTTCGGCCTCGTCGGGGTCCATCTCTCCCATGAGCGCACCGTCGGGTGTCGGCGGGTTTGCCACGGCTGGCTCTTCCTTCCCGGTCGGATGGTTCGGTATCGACTCGGGGTCCTCGGCGTGCTTGTCGATGAGTTCCTGTTCGCGTTCGTTCCATGTTTCTAGCAGTTCTTCGCTGGGTGCACACCCTGCGAGGCCGGGATGTATCTTCCCCTCGTACTCGACATCGGGAATGTGGCGCGAGGAGACCGTGTAGCCGTCGATATCCCAGATGGATTTCGCTGCCTTCGGGAAGTGGTCGGTCAGGAAGCCGCCGCCGTTTTGCTGGGAGAACGTGCCAGTGAACCCGAACTCGGAGCGGTCGTTGAGCGGCCCCATGTCGTGGAACTCGACTTTCAGCAGGTCACCCGGCTCGGCACCGTTGACGTGAACGGGTCCTGCGAGATAATGCACTTGCGAGAGATCCACGTCGCGGACCTCGTTGGCGTTGTCGTTATCGGTTATCTGTCCGCCAGTCCAGTCGAGCGCTTCCAGTCGCATGCTCTCGCCGGGGTCTGCTTCGACAACCGCCGGGATGTCCGGGTGCCACCGATTGAACGGGTTCGCACCCGGCTGTTCGTCTGGCGCACTGTCCACATCTACCTCGAACTTTGTTTCTGGCATTACGGCTACAGTATCGGATAGATTACACATAAGTGTTCGGACGATTGACGTTTATGAATTACAGTTTCCGACGATAGCAAACAGTATTCAGAGGGGTATATCCGCTAGATAACCACATATAAGCATAGATGAAGAATATAAGTGTACGTGGGCGACAAGAAGATTCAATTTGGTGTCCGATTAGTTTTGTTTATGATAGATGTGAAGAATCGCCGATTATAGATGATCTTGCCATGGTCTATCACGCATCATCTTGCTGGTGCATGGATCGATTGATCACGCAGAATCCTCGGAACTCAGCCGGGTCGTGAAAGCACTCGCAGACTGGGAGCTCTGCAGCATTGATACACACTCACAGCCAGAGATTATACGAAAGCAGGCGAACGGCGGTTTACGAGAGTCACACCAGATTCTCCAAATATTCGAGGGCACAAGCACCGTGTATGCGCCGACGGACGGTTCTCAAATCTACCGGTGCGGTTGGAACAATCGTTGGAGTCGCCGGGTGTCTCGGCGGTGGTCGCTTCGGCGATTCGAATCCCGATGTTGTCCTTGAAGAGCCTGACCGGGAGTTCGAGAGCAGCGACGTTCCGTACCTCGCATGGGGCGAGCAGGTTCCGGACGTGAGTGTCGCCACGCCGACCGAATCACGCGAGGTTCGGTTGCGCGATGTCGAAACGCCGGCCCTCCTCACGTTCTTTTACAGCCACTGCCAAACTGTGTGTCCTGTCCTCATCTCGACCCAGCGGAACATTCAGAGCCACGCACAGAACAACGGCTACGCTGATGCGGTCACGTTTTTCCCGATGACCTTCGACCCCGGCCGTGATACCGCAGACCGCCTCGGGGTGTATTCCGACGAGATGAACGTCGACGCCGATAGCGAGAACTGGCAGTTCCTTCGTCCAGCGTCGAAGCAGCGGGCGAAGGAGGTCATACAGGATCAGTTCGGGGTAATGTTCCAGCGTACTGACTCTGAGGACATGGATATGTACATGTTCACGCATACAGCACTGACGCTACTGGTCAACGCCGATGGGTTCGTCGAGCGTGCCTACCGCTCGAAGTCGCCGGACGAAGAAACCATCATTGCTGACCTGAAGACGGTGAGAAACGCGTGAACCGCCGGCAGGTCGTTGCGGCGATGGCTGGGCTCGGTCTCACCGGTGGAAGTCTCTGGGTTGCCCAGAACGGGCTGTCGGGTATCCAGCCCCGGGACACAGACCAGCTTCCGATTCGTGTTGAGACGCTTGATGCGCGCGGTTCGTCGGCAGGCGAGACGGCCGTACCGACGCCGGGCACTGTCACGGTAGTCGACCTGTTCGCCACGTGGTGTGCGCCCTGTGATGACCAGCTTGAGATACTCGACAAGATTCGGCCCGAGTACACTGACGTGTCGTTCATTTCAGTGACGAACGAGCGGCCCAGCGAGACACTGACGAGGGCTGACATCAGCGAGTGGTGGAACCGCAACGGCGGTGCCTGGACTGTCGGCCTTGACCCCGGCAGCGAGTTGCTGGCGGCGTTCGGGGCCGACGGACTTCCGTACATCGCGATTGCCGACGAGAACGGGACTGTCCAGTTCGGCCACGGCGGGCTTGCCGATGGAGAAACGCTTCGAGACGAACTCGACGCACTGGTGTAAGATGGTTGGCGCTGCCGCACTCGGGACACTCGCGTTCGCCGCGGGCGCTGGCATCACGACGTTTTTCGCCCCGTGTGCGTTCCCGCTTCTTCCGGGGTACATCGGCTATTACATGCGCGAAAGCGACGGGAATGTCGGTATGCTGCCACCGGCCACTGCCGCTGCTGGCGGAGCGCTTGCCGCGCTCACCCTCGTTGCGCTGCTCGTCCTCGCACTCGGGCAGCCACTAAAGAACGCACTCCCGATGTTCGAACCAGTCATCGGACTCGGTCTGGTCATGTTCGGCGTCGTGATGCTCCTGAACCGCGAGCCCGAATTCCGCGTCCCGCTGCCACAGCGACCGGCGTCGGTAACCGGATTCGGCGTGTTCGGTGCTGTGTACGCGGTCGCCGCAGCGGGCTGTGTCGTGCCGCTGTTCTTCGGCGTCGTCACCCAGGCGCTTGCACTGCCAGTCCACACAAGCGTTCTCGTCCTGACGGTGTACGCGCTGGGGGTAGCGCTTCCGCTTGTCGGTGTGACACTTCTCGCGGGCGTTGGCATCTGTATCTGGCACACCGTCGGCACATACCTGCAACGGATACACCAGCTCGCAGCCGTCGTGATGATACTCGCCGGCAGCGGCCAGATTTACCTCGCGGTGTTCGAACTCGGCGTGGTGTAGTTTCAATCGAGCGGTGGATGGCTCCTCGCGAAAACGGCCTGTTCGCTGTTCCCAGCATCGACAGCGACAGAGCAGCGGTCCGAGTGTGGACACTTCGATACCCAACCTGACGCTGTCTGGATGTGCGTGGCGAATCCAGCGACTCCGTAGCCAAGCTACAGTGAAGCCGCGTCGCTCGTCGGGGCGGAGGAATAGGTATGAATGGTGGCGGCGAACCGGATTTCCCAGAGGCTCGCGCACTCCAGTACTCCCCGGAACGCTGGTGGGCTTATCTTCCGTGTTCGGGATGGGTACGGGAGGCAACCCCACCGCTGTGGCCGCCTATATCATTACTCTGGCAGCCACAGTTATAAGCGTAGCTACTTGGAGACAGGAACTTCTTGGACACAGTTCAGCCGCTTAGTAATACAGTATCGAAGCACGGAGGGCGGGACTCGCTTCGGCGTTCTGTTCCGGAGTGGTAACATGCCGTCCCGACCGGCGGTGCCTGAGTGGTACCTAGGTTCGTTGCGACCTAGACGGCGTACCGAACGCAGCTAGCCGCTCACTCAAACCGGCCGTTGAAGACGATCTCGTCCAGTGGCTTCCGACCGCTCGGCTCTTCACGCTCTTTGAGGTCGTCAGGTAGCGTCTCGGGGTCGGCGCGCTCACCGACGGCGACCATCGCCTCGGCGTCGAATTCATCTTCGGGGACGCCCAGTGTGTCGTGAATTCGGTCCCAGTCGAAGCCCGCCATCGGATGAACAGCCAGGTCGCGCCGGGCGCCTTCGAGAGCGAGATTCTGCCACGCAGCGCCGGTATCGAAAGACCGCGTCACAGCGGGTTCGCCGTTGTGGTCGAGGGTGACCTTCGAGAAGACGGCGATGAGCGCGCCAGCGTCGCGTGCCCAGGAGCGATTGGCTTCGTTCAGCAGACCGAGGAAGGCATCCCACTCGTCGTCCTCGCGGGTGGCGTAGACAAACCGCCAGTGCTGATTATTGAACGCGGACGGAGCCCAGCGTGCGGCTTCAAACAACGAATGGAGGTCATCGTCAGCGAGTGAGGCACCAGTCATTGCACGCGGCGACCAGCGATTGACAAAGAGGGGGTCGACATTGTGGACAGGGTCACGGTATTCAGCAATCTCGTCGTCGAGATTATGGCCGGCATTCGTCTGTGACATTATACATCTCTGTTCGGTTCCCTCACTTATGTACTACTGGCAACATAAGTACAATCAGGTGACACCGATGTTATTTTCGGGTAATTATCAAGTGACATGGCATGAGATAGCACAGGGATATACAGCCGATCAACTCAGTGCGCGACCGTTGTCGTATCTTCCAAATTGATACGTCGGAGCCAGTCGACCCAGATCAGAATCGAGGGTCGCGTTTGAACTGCGACGATACCCAGAGAGTTCCTCAGCAGCTAGACGAAGGGACGCCGAGTGAGACGCCGGCAAGGAAGATGGGTAGGCCGGCGATAGCAACGGCGGCGGCGCTGGCCGTGGCCACGGGGATGAAAAGCACACCCAGCCCAAACGGCGTAGGCAGTATCGGGAGGACTGGTAGCATCGACAGCACAAACCCGATGGCAGCCGTTTTCATCGCTAACCGACGGTTCCCGTGGCCGACTGCGTATCCGGCCGGGAGAAGCACAAACGCCGGTCCAAGAAGCAACAGTGTTGACACGGGGAACGTGAACCCGTCTCTGACAACCATCGGCACCGCCGCTATCGTCACTCCGAGTGCGATGCCTGCGCCGACTACTGCGCCGCCAACGACAGTCCGATAGCTTGTGCGCTCACGGACACGCCGCTGAGAAAGGGCTATTCCGCACACGAACAGCGCAGTGCCACCACCGAACAGCGGTGCCGCTATGCCACCTAACCGCAAAACGCCCGTCGCTCCGAGAAGCGACAGGACAGCCGCCAGCGCGCCGACGCTGGCGAACACGGCCCCTGAGGAGTCACGGACTCGTTCCAGATCCCAATCGAGCCAGGCGACGCCCCCGGCGGCAGCGCCGATCAAGAGGGTAAACACCGCTGCGGGGAGCGTGATGTATGCGAGCGCCTTCATCGTTATCACGGGACCGAGCAGTGTTCCGACTGCGAGTAGACTCAACAGCGGCCCAACGGCCGTATCACGGGGGACGAACGTCACGATACGCCCGTCGTCGAGTTCGGTCAGCGTCATCCGCTGTCCGTCGTCTGAGAGGGTTGTGCCGTCGATAGCCCGTCCGATTCGCATCCCGTCGGGAGCAACGACAACGAGCCGGTCAGCACCGAGGCCATCGAGGTTTCGATAGCCGTAGGCTTCAGTAAACTCGCCAGTCCGGACCGTGCCGCCGACGGACTGCTGAGCGAAGTCGGCCTCGCGATAGCGTAGCGTTATGACGCCATCGCCGGAAACGTTCGCGCTCAGGAGTTCGGTGTCCCACATCGCTCTGTCGGCGATAGCAGTCCGCAGGCTCTCGTTTGCCCGAAGGCGTGCAGTCCCTTCCGTGCTAGACAGTTGGTTGTGGACGACCCACGTTGCACTTCCGTTGTTGTTGACGGAGACGGTTGCATTGCTGTGGGTGACAGTGACCGAGACGCCGTGGGACTCGGCTGTCGATTCAAACGAGTCACCGCAGGCGTCACACAGCGGCCGCGGCGGGGGCGCTGCGCCAGCGGGTATGGCGGTACAGAGGAGCGACGCACAGACCAGACAGAGGAGGGCGAGGTGATGGAGTCGATGCGGGGCCATGTAATATACCTATCCTGTCATGTGTTAAGAGGTATCGAATACTCAAACAACGGTTATACAAACACGGACAGCAGATGACACTTCGGCCAATACGTCTCTGCTAATTATACCGCTCAATACATATCTCGCCTGCGATTCCGGCCGGATTCAACTTTCGGCGGTATCGGTGTAGTTGCTGAGCGGAGCCGCCGCCGTCTGGGATTCGTCGAGTATCTCTGACGCCCACTTGCCCAAATTGGAATGCGTCCAGCGGATAACATCGAATCCGCTGTCAGATCATCTGGCATGTTCTTATCTAGTATAACAGCTTATACGGACAGAACAACGATAGTAGACAGAACGCCGTGACAGCAATCGAGATCGAGTCGCTCCGGAAGTCGTACGGCGATGTGACCGCGATAGCGGATCTCTCACTCAGCATCGACGATGGTGAGTTCTTCGGACTACTCGGGCCGAACGGGGCCGGCAAGACCACGACGATGGAGATACTCACCGGGCAGCTCAGTCCGGACAGTGGACAGGCAGCGGTGCTCGGTGCCGATCCGGCAACCCAGCCCACAGCGGTCCGCGAACGAGCGGGGATTCTCCCCGAAAAGGAGTCACCGCCGAGTTTCATGACGCCGCGCGAGTACTTCGACTTCGTCGGTGCGATCCGAGATATGCCCGGCGATGCGGTGACAGCACAGACCGAGTCGTGGGCCGAGCGACTCGGCTTCACCGAGAAGCTCGACACACTGTCCTCGGACCTTTCACGGGGCCAACAGCAGAAAGTGATGATCGCCGGCGCGTTCTTCCACGAACCGGACGTCGTGTTCATCGACGAACCGCTGGCAAACCTCGACCCAATCGTTCAGGAGCGGGTCAAGCGCTTCCTGCGCTCGTACCGGGACGCCGGCAACACGATTGTCGTCACGACACACGACGTAGACGTCGCTGCCGAACTCTGTTCGCGGGTCGGTATCATGTACGGCGGCGACCTCGTCGCCGATGTCCGGCCGGCGGAACTCGATGCCGATGTAACGCTCCTCGATGTGTTTCTGGACAACGTTGACGCAACAGTGGAGCAGGGACCTAAATCACTGACACATGAGTGACGGACGGGCGCGCAGGGTGTTTGTCGAGATGCTCCGGGAGGAGTGGCGACTCCACAGCCGGCTCTTCCGCGGCAGTCACTTCTCCCTGTTTCCGGTGTTCATCTGCCTGCTCGTTGGCGGCGCAGCCAAGCTTCTCGCCGTTACCGGAACTGAACCGGAAACCGTGTTCGCCGGCCTCCACGCACTGGTCTTCGTCTTCGGGCTCCACACGGGGTCTATCGGCTTTGTGGGACGGGATGCCCTCCGGAACCTCCTCGGTGACGTGACGCTGCTGGTGTTCTCTGCCCGCACGCTCCCGCTATCGCAGCATACGCTGCTGGGACTGTTCGTCATCAAGGACAGTGTCTACTACGCAGTGCTGTTTCTGTTGCCGATGTCTCTTGGAACGGTGCTTGCAGTCAGCGGAGCCGCCGGGCCCTTCTTGGTCGCTGAGACTGTCTCCCTTCTGTGGACGACGCTGGCACTGACGTTCGTTCTCGGGATGGGTACGACGATTGCGGCCCTCGGTCTCGCTGGCCGTGGCGTTCCCGGACTGGCGTTATTCGCAGCCCCACTCGTCGCCGTCGGCACAGCGCTGGCCAGCGGTGTCGACGTCGTATCCTACACTCCCTACGGTCTGTTTCTCACTCAGACCCCCCTGCGGGTCGGCACGACGGTTATCAGTATCGTCACCGTCTTTCTGCTGGGCGCAACTACTTTTGATGCGACCACGCCCCGTCCCGCCCGAACGGTCGAACCGGCCTTCCGCCGGTGGTGGCGACGGATCGGTGACCCCGTTGCAACGAAGAGCCTGCTCGACATCCACCGGAGCGCAGGCGGATTCGGGAAAGTCCTCTTCTCGGCGGCGGTGCTGTTCGGTGTCACCGCCGTGCTGGTCGATTTCGCCGGTCAGATCACGGGTGTACAGCCGTCGACTGGTATCTCATTCGGTGCGATTCTCGGACTCTCGGGATTCACGACCTACAACTGGCTCACGCAATCTGACGACGTGAGCCTATATTTCGCCCATCCTTTCACTGTGAAAGCCGTTTTCGCAGGGAAGTTTCGGGCATTTCTCCTGCTCGGCCCGCTGGTCGGGCTCGGGTTCTACGGTCTCGCACTCGTCTGGCATGGCGGGTCGGTCGCCGAGGCGGCCATCGGGGCCGTCCTGCTCGTCGGCGTCGCCTGCTACATCTTCGGCACCACCGTGTACCTCACCGGCCTTTCTCCGAACGAGTTCCTCTTCGATACGGCCCTGTTCGCTGTTTTCGGCGCGGCAATGGTTCTCCCCCTGGTCCCGATCCTCATCGCCGGGTTCGCCATCTCACCGCTGTCCGGGACCCTGCTTGCCGCACTCGGTGGGGCTGGTGGCGTTCTGGGCGCTATCGGCGCCGGCCTTTACCGTCGGTCGTTACCGAAGTGGTCGACGCGGTATCACAAAGCGTGAACTGCAAAAGGGTATCGTGCTCGGAGTCCCGCTCTGAATATATTCGCACAAAGGTTCTCTACGGCAGCTAGTGATCGATAGATCGCATGGCAGAACAACAACTCGATCTTCGAGAGATTCCGCCGCCGAAGCGACACCCGAAGATCTTCGATGCGTTCGAGGATCTGGACAGCGGAGAGGCACTGACGCTAGTCAACGACCACGAACCGACGCCGCTCTATCACCAGATGGCCGCAGAGGTGCAGTCGTTCGACGCCGAGGGCTACACCGTCGACCGCATCGGTCCGAACGAGTTCATCGCGACCCTCCCGAAAAAGTAGCGTGCGACTGCAAGCTGAGAGCGGGGCCGGCTACGTCGATTGAGTGGGGCCTCGATTTCCCGAACGAGAGCGTCGTCCGGGTCCACGGCCAGATCATCGCCTGTAGCGGACACCCGGCTGCGATACCCTGCTCGAACGTCGTTGCTCGCATCGCGGTTCCCGAATAGCTTTCCCTGGGCAGTGTATTGATACCGGGACGTGAACCGTCGTACTGCGAGGGTACTGAACGGCGTGCTGGCGCTATGCTGTCTCGCGCTCGTCTTCGCTGCTGTGTATCCATTCAGTACCGCGAGCCCGCATTCGGACAATCCGCCCGACGCACGGTTTACCGTGCCCGAGTCCGACGAATATCGGGCGACGGGAGCCATTGTCGCGGATGGCGAGACAGCGTTCGAATTCGAGGGTGCTGTGACCGCTGACGGGGGCCGCTACCAGTTCATTGACGAAGGCGATGTTCGAACTGAACAGTACCAGGCGTCAGCGAACAGCCCGGTCTACAGCCGGATAGTCGTTGACGGTGACGGTACTACCGACCGACGGCAGGACCAGATCCGGAGCGATACTGACCAGAAACTTCTCCGGGTGAACCGGACTCAGGGGACGGTCACATTCATTGTCAAGGGGGAGGGCGGAGACATGGCGGACGCCATTTCGGGAACAGCGTCGGTAGTCGTCAGGAGTCTCTACGTCACCGGGTACGAACGGCAAACCGATGAATCACAGGAAGCGACCGTGTACAAACCGAAAAACGGCTGGTACGAGGGTACAGAATCGTACCGTGTGACAGAGGCTACGGGCGAAGTTCGAACAGCCGGTGACACGACCGCTGTTCGCTCTGCGACGGTCACGTGGGACCAGACAAGGCCAGCGGGGACATACGCGGAATCCGTCCTGGTCAGACTGACGAGTGACGCCCCGCGAACGTACGACCTCTCCTTTGAGTTCGATTCGGGCGAGACGACGGTGAACCAGCCGGCGTGGGTCACTGAGATACGAACCGAAGCGTAGCCGGTCAGTCACAGTGGCCTGTCGTAGGGGGGAGCGTTGTTTGGCACGACAGCTGTGAAACCGCCTCCAGTGATGCGTTTCGCCGCGAATTGTACTCTGCGAAATCTTTTTATCATATATCGGTAAATAGTATGAACAATTATGGTAAATGGGTCTGTGAACCACGATGCGTCCGAGGAGTCAGGCAGCGAGACGACGCTGACAATGGACCGACGGACCCTCCTTGCGTCCGGGTCTGCCGTCGTAGGCAGTACGCTGCTTGCAGGCTGTAGCGGAAACAGTGATGGCGGAGACGGCGGCGGCACCGATAGCGATGGCGATGGAAGCGATGGAAGTAATGGCAACGGCGGCAGCGAAACGACGGACATCGCAATCGTCTCGAGCCCGGCGGGATTCGACGACAACGCGTTCAACGACCTCGCGCTGGAAGGATTGCAGACGGCCGCCGAGGAGTACGACATCAGCATCAACCAGGTCGAGGAGACCGAGCAGTCCCAGTACCAGTCCGTCCAGGCCGAACTCGCCCAGAGCGGCGACTACGACCTGATCGTTCTGGTTTCGTACAACCACACGGAGGCGCTGTCCCAGAACGCGCCGGAGTACCAAGACCAGTACTGGATGCTCATCAACGACTACGTCGACGAGCCGAACGTCACGGGGTACACCTGGGCGAACCATCAGATGTCGTACCTCGCGGGCGTGCTCGCGGGGACGATGACCACGGAAGACCTGTCCCACGAGGGCGGATCGACAACCCCGGACAGCGCGCAGGTCGGTTTCGTCGGTGGCGTCGACGGATCGCTCATCAACGCCTTCGAACAGTCGTACGTCGCCGGTGCCGAGTGGGTCAACGGAGACGTCGACGTAAACGTCGGCTACATCGGGAACTACACCGACACCGACACCGCGGCGGACATCGCCAGTTCGCAGTATAACGACGGTGCCGATATCGTCTACCACGCCGCAGCCGCGGCTGGTCGGGGCGTGTTCGAGGCCGCCCAGGAGAACGGCCGCTTCGCTATCGGCGTTGACGCGGACCAGTCACAGACACTGCCGGACTTCCAGGACGTCATTCTCGGCTCGGCGGTCAAGTACATCAACGAAGGCACCCGCGAGGTGGCCGCCGCCGTCGCCGAGGATAACTGGTCGACGGTCGCGGGCGCGAACACGCTGGGCCTCGAAGACGAGGCTGTCGACTGTGTGATCGGGCAGGCGTTCCAGGGGCAACTCCCCGATGCCGTCGATGCGAACCTCGAAGAGGCCAAACAGGCCATCGTCGACGGCGATATCGAGGTGCCCTGTACCGCCGCCGGCTGTAACTAACCACACCTGTTCTCATCAGATGTCTACCCACTTCTACCATGGCCGATAGTGAGCGGGACGACGATCAGGTACCGCCCGATGTCCGACTGAGCGGGATAACCAAGCGGTTCGGCGACGTCGTCGCCAACGACGGCGTCGACCTCACGCTCGAAAAGGGGTCCGTCCACGCTTTGCTCGGCGAGAACGGCTCGGGGAAGACGACGCTGATGAGCGTCCTCTACGGGCTGTACGATCAGGACGACGGCGACATCTTCGTCCGTGGGGAGCGTCAGGAGTTCGATTCGCCGCGGGACGCCATGGACGCCGGCATCGGAATGATTCACCAGCACTTCCAGCTAGTCGAGCCGATGACCGTCCTCCAGAACATCGTTCTCGGCCACGAACCGACCGAACGCGGACTAGTCGACATCGAGAGCGCTCGCGCGGATGTCGAGGCGATAACGGACCGCTACGGGTTCGATGTCGACGAGTATCTCGACGTGCCTGTCCGGGACCTCGACGTGGGCGTCCAGCAGCGCGTCGAGATCGTTAAGAGCCTCTATCGCGGCGCGGAAATCCTTGTTCTGGACGAGCCCACGGCCGTCCTCACGCCCCAGGAAGTCGAGGGGCTGTTCGACGTGATGGCGGAACTGACGGCGTCGGGCCACTCGCTCATCTTCATCACGCACAAGCTCGACGAGGCGCTGACCGCCGCGGAGGACATTACCGTGTTGCGCGACGGCGAAGTCGCCGGCACCGTCGACGCCGCCGGCGCGACCGAACAGGAACTGGCGCGGCTGATGGTCGGCCGCGAGATCGATTTCGACAGGAAGCCACGCGAGACCGCCATCGGCGACCCGGTCCTCGGAGTGGCGGACCTGCACGTCAGTGGTGACCGGGGGCTGGAACAGGTCAGCGGCGTCGATTTCACCGTCCGTGAGGGCGAGATACTGGGAATTGCGGGCGTCCAGGGCAACGGTCAGACTGAACTGGTCGAGGCGCTGACCGGGCTTCGCCCGGTCGAATCGGGAACAGTCAGCTTTGACGGGGAGGACATCACCGGAACGAGCCGTCGTGACCGCATCGAGCAGGGTATCGCCTACATCCCGGAGGACCGTCAGGAGGAGGGCATCGTGATGGATTACGACATGATACGGAACTCGCTTTTGGGTTTCCAGACGACTCAACCGTACGTCGAACGCGGCGTCGTCGACTGGGCGGCCGTCCGGGACCACGCCGAGGGCATCGTCGAGGAGTACGACGTACAACCACCGGACGCGACGACGGAGGCGGCGTCGCTGTCAGGCGGTAACCAGCAGAAGTTCGTCGTCGGCCGGGAGATAGAACACGACCCGACGGTGATGGTCGCCTCCCACCCAACGCGGGGCGTGGATATCGGGTCAATCGAGTTCATCCACGACCGCCTTCTGGAACTTCGGGACGCCGGTCTCGCGGTCGCGTTCGTCTCCTCGAAGCTCGAAGAGGTCCAGAAGCTCTCTGACCGTATCGCCGTCATGTACGAGGGGGAGTTCGTCGACATCGTCGACCCCGAGGCCGTCACCGAGGAAGACCTCGGCCTGCTGATGACCGGCGCTGATCCCGGATCGTCGACGGACCAATCGGCCGCCAAGCGGAGCTGGAGCGACGGCGGCACGCCAGCCGGTGACCGGGGTGATGAGTCGTGAGCGGTGCGGGGTCGAATCGGACCCGCGCTGTTCTGGATAGAATCGCCGCTCGGTTGCTCGATGCCTCCGTCGGGGAACGCATCGCTATCGCAGCCGCGTCCATGACGTTGGCGTTACTGATCGGGTTGGTTGTCGTCGCGTTTGCGGGCTACGACCCGGTACAGTTCCTCGGGAACGTTGCCGTCGGCGCGTTCGGTGACGCGAACGCGCTCGCGCGGACGCTGAAGTTCACGACGCTGTTCATCCTGACAGGGGTCGCTGTCGCCATCGCGTTCCGGGCGGGCGTGTTCAACATCGGCGTGCAGGGGCAGTTCGTCGTCGGCGGGTTCGCGACAGTCATCGCCATTCTCCAGCTTGCACCGTTTCTGCCGACAGGAGCTACCGGCGGCGTTTTGCTGATGGTCCTCGGGACCGTTGCAGGCGTTATCGCCGGCGGGGCCTACGGGGCGCTCCCGGGCATTCTGAAAGCCTACGGCGACGCGAACGAGATCGTTACGACCATCATGCTGAACTTCATCGCGACCGGTGCCGTTGGCTATCTCGTCGACGGCCCGTTCCGCGGCGAGGGGAACCGTGCGCCCAACACGGCCCGGATTCCCGAGTACGTCTCGCTCCCGCGGGTCGTCTTCGACGTGCCCGATTTCTCCGTCGTCGGACTCGCGGTGACGCTTGTGGTCGTCGCCGCCATCGCGTGGGTCCTGGCGCGAACGCGGTTCGGATACGACATGGTGACCAGTGGCCATCAGATAGCCGCCGCGACCTTCTCAGGGGTGAACGCCAAGCGGACGGTTGTCGCGACGATGACTCTCTCAGGGATGGTCGCCGGTATCGCTGGCGCGCTGTTTGCCATCATGATTCAGGGATACTACAGCGACCCCGCCGGTATCGGGACGTACGGGTTCGACGCTATCGCGGTGAGTCTGCTCGCGGCCAACAATCCGTTGGGTGTCGTGCCCGCGGGCTTCCTCTTCGGTGCACTCGACTCGGCCGGGAGTCACATCAGGATCAACAGCGACGTGCCGGTCCAGCTGATCGACGGCATCATCGGTCTCGTCGTCCTGTTCGTCGCCGTGCCGGAACTGTTCCGCATGGCCGCCGAACGTACTGGCCTGGGTGGTGAGAACTGATGGATTTCGATGACCGCGGAACACGACTCCGACTCGGAGCGGCAGTCGGGACGGTCGTGCTGGCACTCGCAGCAGCCGTCGCGCTCGGCTGGCCTCTCGCGGATATCCTGACCGTCGGGTTCGTCGAGCGGACGCTACAGGCGGCGACGCCCATCGCACTGGCGTCTATCGGCGGCCTCTATGCCGAGAAGAGCGGCGTGTTCAATATCGGTCTCGAAGGGTTCATGATATTCGGGGCGGCTAACACCGGCGCGCTCGTGTGGCTCCTCGGCGGCGAATCGCCCACCCAGGCGGACCTGTGGGTGGCGATGGGACTCGCTGTCGCACTCAGTGTCGCGTACACGGTCCTGTTCGCCGTCCTGCTCATCCGATACAAAGCCAATCAGATCGTCGCAGGGCTGGCCGTCTGGTTCATCGGGCTCGGATTCGGGCCGTTCACGGCCGTGCTCGTCTGGGGGAACCGCAACAGCCCGGGCCTCGTGAGTATGGCTGACGTGACCGTGCCGGGCCTCGCCGAGTTGCCGGTCGTCGGTCCGGTCCTGTTCGACACGTCGCCGCTTGTACTGCTGACGATACTCCTTGCGATTGGGGCCTGGGTGTTTCTGTACCGGACCCGCTACGGCTACTGGCTGCAGGCCGCCGGCGAGAACCCCGAGGCACTGGACACCGCCGGCGTCAGTGTCAATCACGTCCGGTACGCGGCAGTGATTTTCTCGGGTGCGATGGCCGGCCTCGCCGGTGCTGTGTTGCTCGCTCACTCGGGATCGTTCACAGGAACGGGCCAGACGATGGTCAACGGCCGCGGCTGGATCGGTATCGTCGCCTACCTGTTTGGCAACTACAATCCGCTCGGCGCGGCCGCCGCCGCGTTGCTGTTCGGGGGCCTCGACATGCTCCAGATCCAGTTCCAGACTGTCGGCATCCAGGTCCCGAACCGGCTCGTCAATCTGTTCCCGTACGCCGCTGTCGTCGTCGTACTCACGGTCTGGAGTTCGACGCGGATGCCGTCAGCGCTGGGCGAACCCTACGAGAGTGAAGACTGAGCGCCGTAGAGACTGGGCGATACAGGACGGAGCGTCGAAATTCCGTTGACACTTCCTTGACAGGCTGAACGTGCCACGTGTGGCGTGTGTATGGTCGGTCTTTATTCCCTCCCCTGTGAACACTTGGGCAGTATGGCATCCTACGACGCGTTTGACCCGGCTGTCGAAATCAACGGGCAAACGGTACTCACAATAGTCGAGGAAGCGATGGGGAAGTTCTCAGACGAGTACCGGAAACGGGCGCTAGCAGCGCTCGCTGCGGAAGGGATCACCGAACCGGCGGCTGACGAGTGGTACCCACAGCAGGCTTGGCTGAACGCGTTCGAGACGATTGCCGATGACCTGCAACCGCACGTCCTCGACCGACTCGGCGAACAGATCCCGAGCGTCGCGGACTGGCCGAACGACTTTGATACTGTTCCGGAGGGGCTCCAGTCGATAGACGAGGCCTACCAGCGCAATCACCGTGGCGGGGACATCGGACAGTACCGCTTTGAATCCGTGGCCGAGCGGACCGGCGAGGTGACGTGTGAGAACCCGTATCCGTGCCCGTTCGACCGTGGCCTCATCCGGGGCATCGCCCAGCAGTACGCACCGGTCGATGCGTTCGTCTTTCTCGAGGAAACGGGCGAAACGTGTCGTCGGAACGGTGACGATGCGTGTACCTACACCGTCTACTGGTAACGCGGTGACTACTGTTCGTAGGTCTCAAGCGCCTCGCGGAGTTCGGCAGCCGAGTACTCCGACGCGAGCTGTACGATCTCTTCTAGGTCTTCGTACGTCTCGCGGAGGTTCTGAATGGGCTCTTGCTCGCGAGCATCTTCCGGTACCTGTTCTTCCGCCCGGCGGATGGTCCTGAGCGTCGTCTGGACTTCCCGCTGGATGTATTGCTGGAACACGTCCTGTAGGATGAACCAGACTTCGCGTTCAGCCTCGAACCGGACTCGCCTGCCGCCTCCCGTGGACGACCTGCGGTGGATGAGGCCGACACGCGACAGCGTCCGCGTGACGTTACTCACCGTCGATTTCGCGTAGCCCGTTTCGTCGACGAGTTCTGGGATGGAGAGAGGGTCCGATGCGAAGTACAGCACGCCGTAGATTCGCCCGGCACTTCGGCTGAGGCCGTACACTTCGGCCGATTGCTCCATCGATTCGATGACGCGTTCGCGTGCGACCGCGCTGTCGTCATCACTCATGCATCCGAACTGGCTGCCCTGTTTGCCGCGTGTCCTGCTGTGTCATATCTCCGGCTATTACTTCCGTAAGTATTAAATTGTTTGATTGGTTTGTTCGGATTGAGCCGAACAAACAGAAGCGAACTCCCTACAACCCATGGCAAGCGTCTTCCCCCATCACCCGCCGGTTGACTATGCACCCCGAGAACAGACGAACGTCGTAGTCAACGGTACCGAACCGACTGACGTCCTTCAGATTCTCTCGTCAGAGGCCGCCCAGGAGATACTGGGGGCGGTCAGGAACGAACCGCGGACCGCATCGGATATCGCCGACGCAGTCGACCGCTCGCTCCAGAGTGTATCCTATCATCTCGACCGCCTCTGTGAAGCTGACCTTATCGAACCCGCCGAAACGTGGTACTCGGAAAAGGGGACGGAGATGACAGTGTACGCCCTCGCCACGGAACGACTCGTCGTGCAGTTCGGTGACAGCGCTGACCGGTCTGTGTAGCGTCACCAGCTGTTTCGAGCATTGTCTGTTTCCGGAAGTTTCCGTCAGGAATAGCTCCGTTTTCGCTGTCGAGACAGGAGACAAACAGACATATTCGACCGCTTCTCGTACGCCGAATATGGATGACGGGACGGGCGCGGAACGAACGAAGGCGACAGTGTTACAGCGGGTTTCGAGCGTACTAGACGCCGACGCTCACGACGCGACGGAGCTCGACGGCGGGGAAGTCGGGTCGGTCTACCGTGTGTCGTTTCGCGACCGCCCTGATGTGGCGGTGAAAGTCGATGACTCACCGCTCGGAATCGAGGCAGCAATGCTTCAGTACCTCGGCCGTGACACGCCGCTCCCCGTCCCAGACGTCCTCCACGTCGAACCGGAACTGCTCGTGTTGTCGTTCGTCCGCGGCGACGGCCGATTCGGTGAACGGGCCGAACGTGACCTCGCGCGCCACGTCGCGTCTCTCCACGATATCTCGGCCGACGCGTTCGGCTTTCCGTTTGATACCCTCTCGGGACCGTTCAGCCAGCCGAACCCGTGGACTGAGTCGTGGATCGATTTCTTCCGCGAGCAACGGCTCCGCCCTTTTGCAGATGCCGCACGGAACGATGGAACCTTGCCAACCGCGGATTTCGACCGGATACAGCGACTGGCGGAAACGCTCGATAGTCGTCTCGTCGAACCAGCCAAGCCATCACTCCTGCACGGTGATATCCGCCCCGGAAACGCTGTGGTTGCTGACGGAACCGTACGGGCCGTCCTCGATCCAGCTATCTACTTCGGCCACGCTGAAGTTGACCTGGCGTACGTCGACCGACTGGATTCGATGGGTGCTGCCTTCTACGACGAATACCAACGGCACCGTGACATCTCCGCGGGGTACTTCGAAGAGCGACGCGATGTGTACGTCGCCTTTCACGCGCTGGAAAACGTCCGGTTTTTCGGCGAAGACGGACTCCCAAGGCTCGACAGTGCGCTAAACCGTCTTGGTCTATAAAAGCCACAGATAGTGGCCTCGATGGCCGTATCAGTCAGCCAACGAGATGTTCTGCCGGAGGTCGTCTTCGATTGCCTCCAGCGTCCGACCCTTCGTTTCGGGGACGTAGCGGTAGACAAACAACAGCCCTACGAGGCTACAGAGGCCGAACAGCCAGAACGTCGCAGAGGTTCCGACACCGTCAGTGAGGACAGGGAACGTCAGCGACACGAGGAGATTCGCACCCCAGTTCGCGACGGTGACGACACCCATCGCCGACCCACGAACCGAAAGCGGGTATATCTCTGATATCAGGAGCCAGAAGACCGGGCCGAGACCGATCGCGAAGAAGGACACGAACAGCATCAGACTGATCGTGGCGATAATGCCGAGGCCCCCGCTAAGACCGGGCAGGTAGAATACGGTACCGAGAATGGCGAGCGTCGCAACCATTCCACCGACACCGACGAGGAGCAGTCGGCGACGACCGACACGGTCGACGAGCATAATCGCTACGACGGTCATCACTACGTTGATCGTCCCGATACCGACTGTCGCAAGGATCGAGGCCACACTTCCGAGGCCGGTGGATTCGAGAATCGTCGGAGCGTAGTAAATGACCGCGTTGATACCGGTGATCTGCTGGAACACGGCGAGTCCGAGCCCGACCACGAGCGCTGGGCGGAGCCACGGGGCCAGCAGGTCCCGGACGCCGGTTTCGGACTGTGTCTCGACGGTCTCCTCGATCTCGTCGAGCTCTTGGTCGACGCCACTGGATCGCGTCCGCTTGAGGACGGCTCTGGCCTCGTCTTTCCGCCCGTGCTCGAAGAGCCAGCGTGGACTCTCGGGCATCTTCAGAATGCCGATAGCGAGGACGACGGCCGGGACCATCCCGGCACCGAGCATCCAGCGCCACGCACCTGCGTCGGCGAACGCGTAATTGACGAAATACGAGAGCAGGATTCCGGTGGTCACCATGAGCTGATTGAGCGAGGTAAGCCCGCCGCGAATGTGCGGCGGCGCGATCTCTGAGATGTACAGTGGGCCGACAATCGACGCGAAGCCGATAGCGACGCCGTCGATAAGCCGACCGGCGACGAGGACGGGGACGGTCGGCGCGACGGCCATCGTGAACGAGCCGACGAAGAACACGATGGCCGCGATGAGGATGAGACGACGGCGACCGAGGCGGTCGGCTAACTGGCCGCCGACGGCCGCACCGGCCGCGGCCCCGGCCATCGCGCCACTGACGATGATCCCCTCGACGAGCGGCGACATGACGAACGAGTCCTGGATGAACAGGAACGCGCCCGAGATGATCCCGGTGTCGAACCCGAATAACAGTCCGTTCAGCGCGGCTAACGCGGAGACGACGTAGACGAACCGGTCGCCGTCACCGCGGAGGACGTTTCGTATGGTGGCTGTGGACATCTGTGTAAAATTGACTCGAATCTGTGTAAAAGTCTTTCCAAGTCTTTTCGCACGACGGCGGAGCCACTGAGAGATACCTGTGGCAGGCCGTGCCGAAAAACGGTGCCGCTATTCGTCTCTACCGTCGGTGATAATTGTCGCGAGGTGCTCCCGGTCGAACAGGTGCGCCTCTGTAAATTCTTCGGGGAAGTACTGCTTCGCGTACCGTTCAATCATGAATAGGTTATGCAGCGGGCCGGTGTAGATTGGGCCGCCGCGAAACACCCTGTCATTCTGGACGGCCCGCAACCGACTGCCCACTTCGTGGTCTTTCATATAGGCGAGTACTGAGTTCTCGAACTCCTCTCGGGTCTTCCCCTCGCGATGGTATCGCAGAAGGAGTGAGTCCGGATCTATCTCCAGCAACGTCTCGTAATCGAGCGATTCCGAGCCGGAGTACCCTTCGACGCCGGTATCGGCAAAGGCGTCGGAAATTCCGAGCGTCTGGAAGTGTTCCTTGTTGGCTCCGTTCCCGCTGATCCGATACGGCGTGAACGCTTCCGGTTCCTCGCCGGCGAACATGAGCGCGGCGTTCGGTCGTTGCTCCGATGCCGGGAGCCGAGCCTGCACCGTTTCGACCAGCTCGTCATGTATCGAGCGGATCGCCTCGAAGCGCGCCCGTTCCTGAACCATTTCAGCCACCTTCTCGAAGGCCTCGTACAGGCTGTAGTACTGGTAGTCGTGCCAGTCGTCAGTCCGCCGGAAGATGAGGTTCCCGAGAAACGGTGCGACGTTCTCCCGAATCTCTGTGAGGTCCGACTGATTCCACGCCCCAAGCCAGTCGATAAGCGCGTTGGGATCGATGAGGTGCAGGTCTGCGTCCATCTCGTAGAACGGTTCCTTCGAGACGCCGTCGTTCCAGAGCTGTGTGAGCCCATCGAGGTCAATAGACACTCCATCAAGTTCCTCGTAGTGCAGCGTCTTGTATCGTCCACGGTACCAGATCGACTGTACTGCATCGCCGTGACCGAGCGCGACCAGCATGTCGATGTAATCCGCGGTGAACGGGGCGATTGTCTCGGGCACAGTTTCGAACTCGACGGTGCCGACTGGCTCCATCGTCACCGAATACGGTCCGTCGGAAGTCACTGGCTCGGTAGCGCTCGGTTCGGTATCCGTGGTACTGTCGTCGGTCCCGGTTTCCGCAGATTTCGGACTGCTGTCGCCCGAACATCCGGCGAGTAATCCACCGAGGGCGAGTGTCCCACCGCCTTTCACGACTTCTCTCCGCGTCGGTCGTTCGAACGTCGCTCCGTCCGGGTCAGTCATTCGAACTCACCCGTGACGATATCGGCGATTTGCTGTCGGTCGAAGAGTTCGGTGTCGGAGGTTACGTCGCCGAAGATATCTGGATAGAGCTGCTGGGCCGCCCGCTCGGTCAAAAAGAAATTGTGAATCGGACCCTGCCGAAGGTAGCCACCGCGATACACGCGTCCGTTCTGTACCGCGGTCAGTTGACTGCCGACGGTGTGGTCCTGCATGAACCGCAGGACGGTCTCCCGGAACTCGGTCGCAGATTTTCGCTCGTGGCCGCGGACGAGGATAACGTCTGGATCGACCGCTAGAAGGGTTTCGTAGTCGTACTCGCCCCGGTTGGTCGTACTGAGGTTCTCGATATCGGTTCCGGCGAGCGCATCGGTAACACCGAGGTCACGCCACTGCTTCTTGCTCGTGCCGTTATCGTTCAGTCGATAGGGCGAGAACGACTCCGGTTCGTCGGAGCCCTCGAACGTAAGGAGGACGTTCGGACGCTCCTCAGCTGGCGGGAGCTGACTCTGCAGGTCCGCAATGTAGTCGTCGTGTAGCTGCCTGAACGCCTTGTACCGTGCCTGTTCCTGAAAGACCTCCGCGACCTTCTCGAAGGCTTGATACAGCGTGTAATACCGGTAGTCGTGCCACTCGTCGGAGCGACGGAAGATCAGATTCCCCACGAACGGGGCGACGTTTTCGGCGATCTCGTCGACGTCCGACTGCGACCAGTCGAACCAGTTGACGAGCATCTGTGTGTCATAGAGATGGACGTCGCTGTCGAGTTCGTAAAACTCCTCTTTCGTTCGGACTTCCGGATACGCGTCAATCGTCTCCTGGTCGACGGACACTCCGGGGAGTTCATCGTAGACGTACGTGTAGTAGCGGTCCGCCCCGCCGATACCTGTGAGGCCATCGGCCTGCCCGAGGGCCACGCCCATATCGGCGTAAGTGCCACCGTAAGGGAGCCATCGCTCGGGAACCGTCTGGAACGTAACGTCGCCCACCGGCTCCATGGTGACAGTATAGGACTCCGTCCCAGTTGCCGTGGCTGTCTCCTCATTCTCGGCTGTGGTGGACTCTGTGGCAGTATTGCCGGAACATCCGGCGAGCAAACTGCCGCCCACAATCAGCCCGCCACCCTTGATATAATCTCTGCGTGTCGGCTGTTCAAGCGTCGGTTTATCGCCGTCAGTCACTGTCCTTCACCCGTGATTATGTCAGCCACCCGCTGGCGGTCGAACAGCTGTTCCTCGACGGGGATTTCGGGGTACGGATCCCCGTCGACGTAGCCCGGCCATTCACCGAACTGGTCGGGGTACAGCTGTTTCGCGGTCATCTCCGTCTGGAACAGGTTCAGGATCGGACCCTGCCGACGGGCACCTTGTGCGTATATCCGCCCCTCTTGTACAGCGGTGATCTCTCTCGTCACCTCGTCGTATTCCAATTGCGACCGTATATCGGCGAGATTGTGCGACCCCGCCATTGGCCCGAGAACGAGCAGTACGTCCGGGTCGGCTTCGAGAAGCAATTCGGAGTCGAGCGTGATGTTCCGTCCGTTGTCACCGTACCCGTCACCGACAGCATCGGCTAACGCATCGGTCGCACCCAGCGGGCGGGTGTGAGCAGCGTAGTAGCCCGGATAGTTCAGTTTGTAGCCCCAGATTTTCTCGTCGGATGTGGAGAACAGGACCACGGCCGCGCTCGGCCGCTCACGTTCCGACGGAAGGCCCGCCCTGATAGTCTGCATCATCGAGTCGCGGATAGATACGAACGCCTCGTACCGTTCCCTCTCCTGAAAGACCGCCGCGATCTTCCCGAAGATTTCCCAGAGCGTATAGTATTCGTACGCATCGGCCCAGCCTGACGGCGGGTCCTGCTGCGTGCCGCTGAGCGTGTTCCCGAACCACGGGCCAACGTTCGAGCGTATCTCTTGGAGGCTACTGTCGTCCCATCTCTCGGCTGTGGCAACCTTCGCTGGGTCCGCTATATGAACGTCGCTGTCGAGTTCGTACAGTTTCTCCTTTGACGGTGGCCACGAAGAGTACAGCCCGTCCCAGTCGACTGAGACCCCCTCGAGTCGGTGGAGGAACTTCTGATACAACGATCGGTGGTATTCGGGCGCGTGCATCGCGTTGATCGCATCTCCTCGACCGAGTGCGACCAGCATGTCCACGTGGTGACCCAGTATCGTGAACACGTCCTGGGGTACTGATTCGAACTCGACAGTTCCCACGGGCGACATTGTAACAGCGTATCCGTCGCCAGCCGCTGTCGGTTCAGCCTTTGAGGCTGACTGGCTTCCTGTCCCCGTCTGAACCGGGTCTGGTTCTGAACCGGACTGGTCTACACAGCCCGCTAGCAAGCCGCCACCCACCACCACGCCGCTATACTTCACGTAGTCACGTCTTGTCGGGGCCTCGCAGTTCGTGTCATCTCTCGACATAAATATTAGGCCAGCCTAAAAATATATAACTGCTTCGGAATTTAGGCGCACCTGAAAACCAACTCTTGTACAGATTTCGGCCGGTTATCTCAATTGCTGGTCGCTTGCTCAGCTTTCATCGCAGACCTACTCATGGACAAAACGACCTCCGTGCCGTCCTCTCGAATCGGCTCTGAGTCAACGATTGATAGCCGTGTCAAGAGCGACCGCCCCATTCTCGCCATAGGAACAGCCACAACAGCGGTATCGGGGGAACGTACAACAGTAAAGTGTCCTTACTGTGGACACACTAGTATGGCTGACGAGGAAATCGACGACGTGGACAGGGCAATTCTGTACGCATTACAGGAGGATGCTCGAAACATGTCGTCCGGGGACATCGCAGAACGAACCGATACGTCCGACAGCACCGTCCGGAAGCGCATTAACCATCTCGAGTCCAGCGAAATCGTCAAAGGCTACAGCGCTGATGTCGACTATCAGCAGGCGGGCTATCCGCTCCGGATGCTGCTCTACTGCACTGCATCGATCCCCGAGCGAGGCGATTTAATCCCCGAAATCCTCGATATAGACGGTGTGGTATCGGTTCAGGAACTGGTCACCGGCGAGGAAAACCTCCTCGTGA
This sequence comes from Haloarcula japonica DSM 6131, assembly GCF_000336635.1. GTDB lineage: Archaea > Halobacteriota > Halobacteria > Halobacteriales > Haloarculaceae > Haloarcula > Haloarcula japonica. The sequence goes on from NZ_AOLY01000042.1 coordinate 218,736, forward strand.
CGGCCGTCGGCGAATCGGATAGCGATATCACCCCTGTCGCGCAGGCACTTCTCGATATGGGCTTGACGGTGGCCGACGAAGTACTCGTCCGAAGCCACGAGACGACGCCCTTCGGTAAGTTTGATTCCGGAAACGAGAGTTAGCTGAGGACGGGACTGCTGTCGCAGGGCCGTCTCTCGGACGACTGCGTGCCCAGGGACTACACGGCCAGCCAAGTCGTCGAAGTGACTGCCTCAGTTTCCATATCGGTCTGATTTTCGAGTGGCTTCATCGAACGGGTTGGTAATATCACCCCTGCTCACCACGTGACTACTCTCTGATTAGACCACTGTGTGTACGCGTGATCAGGGACTCGCCGTCGATGGATTTTGCCGATAGGGGCCTCGAAGCCCCGCGAAAACACTTTGAAGGTAAGTTCCGACTGATCGTCGCTGAAAAACATAATGTTCTATAATCTACTATTTTAGGAACAAATTGGTAGTATAGAAGGATTTAATAACCAGTCCGTTCGCACTAGGGATGAAGACAACCAGAACCGATCAATCACAGTCTGTGATCGGTCACGAACAACGATGTCAGGACACAACTCATCAAGGACGGTCGGATCACTCCCGGACACGACGGCTGACTCGTCGCTCGTGCCCGTCGCACTCACATGGCTCGTGTGGTCGATGTTTGCCGCGAGCATTGCTGTGCTTGCTGTCCGGGTCCGAACCGGGTTCGTCTGGGAGATACCCGGCGCGGTCGCCATTGATGGGCTGACCGTTCTGATGTGGGTGGTCGTCACCTTCTTCAGCGGTATCGTTCACAGCTACTCGCGCCGCTATCTGGCGGGCAGTCGCCTCAAAACACCCTTTTTCGCCACCGTGTTCGGCTTCACCGTGATCGTGATGGGGCTGGTGGCGGCTAACCACCTCGCCCTGTTCGGGGCGTTGTGGCTCGCAATGGGACTGCTGATGGCGAAACTCATCGGTATCGTCAGTGGCTGGGATCAGGCACAGGCTGCTGCCACGGTCGCCCGCAAGTACTTCATCGCCAGTAGCACGCTTCTCGGCGTCGCGCTGACAGCACTGTGGTGGGCGACCGGTGCGACTACGGTCTCCGGACTTACGACTGCTTCCGACTCACTCGGTGGCCCGGTGTGGCTGGTCGCCGCAGGCGCACTCGTGCTCGCAGCGATGATTCAGTCCGCCCTGATTCCGTTCCACGGCTGGCTCCTCTCCTCGATGACCGCACCGACGCCTGCCTCAGCCCTGATGCACGCCGGGTTTGTCAACGCGGGCGGCATTCTGTTGACTCGTTTCGCGCCGGTCATCTCCGTCGACCCCGTGCTCATGCTCGCAATCGTCGGCGTCGGTGGTGCTAGCGCCATCGGCGGGAAACTCCTGAAATCGGTTCAGACTGACATCAAGGGCAAACTCGGCTGTTCGACGGTCGGACAGATGGGATTCATGATCATGCAGGCCGGCCTCGGCTTCTTCGGGGCTGCTATCACCCACCTCATCCTGCACGGTTTCTACAAGGCTTACCAGTTCCTCAGTGCTGGCGGACAGGTCGAACACACTACCCCGAGCGAAGGGACGCCACACACCATCGGAATGACGACGAGCATCGTTGGCGGCGTCATCACACTGCTGACCGGGCTCGCCGGCGGCGCGGTGTTTACAGTGCTGACAGGGAAGGGAACGCATGTCGACAGCGGGCTCCTGTTGACCTTCTTCGTGGTATTCACGACGCTCCATGCGGCCCGCAACGCCGTCCAGCACACTTCGCTTCCGCCGGCGGCCCGTTACGGGGCTGTCCCGGTAGTCTTCTTCCCGGCCATCGTCATCTACGCCGCAGTCTACACGGGCGTCTCGGGGCTCATGCCCGTCAGCCCAGCAACGACCGAACTGACGCTGCTCCACGGCATAATCGCCGTCTTCTTCGTCGGCATCTACATCGGCATCGAGACCGGGATCCACGAGCGTAGCCAGCGCCTCTACGTGGCGCTGCTTAACGCCGGCCAGCCGTCGGCCGACACTATGCTGACCACGACGGAGGACTACAATGAGTACTGAATCCGCCATCCACGACAGCATCGACACCGCAGCGACCACCGTCGGCTCCCTCTGGCCCATCCACTCGTTCGTGACGGCAAACCCCCTCGCTGGGTTCGAGAACCAGCCGTTCGGTGAGGCGGTCACACAGGCAGCCGATCTGCTGGGTGGCCGTGGCTACCCTAGCGCCGAGACGTTCCGTGCAGCGCTAGAGCGCGGCCAGATAGACCCGGAGATTCTCGACGCGGAACTCTCCGAGGCCGGCTACGAGGATGACCCAGAGATACTGCTCGACCACATGGCCAACACGGCCGATGCAACGGACAGTGATTCCGATACCGCCACCGACCGCGTCGATCAGGTCCTGACGAAATGGCTATCGGCGTTCCTCGACGAGGGGAGCGCCCACTGGTCGATGCCGAACCGCGAAGCAGGGTTCTACACCGCCTTCCGCGGCGTGGCCGAACACGACGGCGATATCCCCGACGAGGGGATCATTACCGATCTGCCGGAGACGCCCAGCGAGACCATCGAAACAGTGCTTGCGCCGCACCCGGAGAGCCAGTGGGTGCCCATCTTCGAGGAGCAACTGGCTGCCCTGCCGGGCTGGACGGGACTCATCAAGCAGCGCGCCGATGACGAGGGTGCGTGGCAGTCGGCGTACCCGATTTCGCTGGCGGGGTACCTCGCGGCGCGTCTGGCCCTGCTAGATGCCGTCGATGCTGCTATCGCTCCCTCGAACACCAGCATCGATCCGGACCCGACCGCCGAACTCGCCGGGGCGTTCCTGCGCGCCTGGGAGGCGAGCTACCGCGGTGACCTCGTCGAGACCGTCTCGGTGGAGAGCCAATCGCTCGCAGACAGCGACACGTCGGGCCGCCCGGACGCCCAGATGGTCTTCTGTATCGACACCCGCTCGGAGATCATCCGCCGCCATATCGAGGCCACGGGCGACTACGAAACCCACGGCTACGCTGGTTTCTTCGGGGTTCCGATGGAGTACCAGGGCTACGACACCGACGTGTCAGTCGACGCCTGCCCGCCGATTCTCGACCCCCAGCACCACGTCACCGACGTTCCGACCGACGACGACACCCGAGAGAGCCACGACCGCTTATCTGGTATCCGTGAAACCGCCGACGAAATTATCGAGACGCTGGAGGCCAACGCCGCCACGGCCTACGGCTTCGTCGAGACTGCCGGGAGCGGGTACGGCCTCGCCCTCGCGGCCCGTACGCTTGTCCCCGGACGCGTGCAGGAACTGTTGGATGTGGCCGACGACTCGGTGCCCGATGAACACGAGTTCTGTGAGCCGCTCGTTCACCATCAACACACCTACACCGGTGATTTGCCGGTGGGGCTGACTACCGATGAGAAAGTCGAGTACGCCGCCACCGCGTTCGACCTGATGGGCTGGGAGACGTTCAGTCGCCTCGTCGTCTTCACCGGGCACGCCAGCGAGACGACGAACAATCCCTACGATTCGAGTCTTGACTGTGGTGCCTGCGCCGGCAACCCCGGCGGCCCGAACGCCCGCGTGCTGGCGGCGATCTGCAATGACACCGAAGTCCGATCCGCGCTCCGCGACCGCGGCTTCGAAATCCCCGAAGACACCGTTTTCCTCGCCGGCGAACACAACACGACGACCGACGAAGTGGAACTGTACGACAGCGATGTGCCCGAGAGCCACACTGACGACCTCGAACAGTTGCGCGCCGATCTCGCCACCGCCCGCGAGAACGCGGCCGCTGAGCGTGCCGAGTCGATGAGGAGCGACGCATCGTCGGGGGTCAACGAGACGGAGCGCCGCGCCGCCGACTGGGCTGAGACCCGCCCCGAGTGGGGCCTAGCCGGCAACGCCGGTTTCGTCATCGGCCCCCGCGAACTGACGAGCGGTGTCGACCTCGACGGTCGCGCCTTCCTCCACTCGTATGACTGGTCGGCCGATCCCGACGGTGAGGCGCTGGAGGCGATACTCACCGGCCCAATGGTCGTCACCCAGTGGATCAACACACAGTACTACTTCTCGACGGTCGATAACGCCGTCTACGGGAGCGGCTCAAAAGTGACCCACAACCCCGTCGGCAACGTCGGCGTTTATCAGGGCAACGGCGGCGACCTGATGACCGGCCTCCCGCTACAGTCGCTGATGGCTGCCGACGACGACCCGTACCACCAGCCGCTCCGCCTCTCGACGGTCATCCACGCGCCCGTCGACTGCGTCAACGACGTCCTGGCTGACCACGCGGAACTAACGGATCTGCTCGACAACAACTGGCTCTCTCTGACAGTTGTCGACCCTACGCAGGACCACCGTGCCTTCGAGTACGAGCATGATTTGGAGTGGTCGCCTGCGTCTGAATTATCCGAAACCGACCTCGCGGACCCGACCGCTCCTGCGGTCTCTGACGACTAAGCCGGTCCGACCAGGCGGTATCCGGAGCCGCTCTCGGCCGGTAGCTCTTCCGAAGAACCGCTATTACTGCCGATTTGGATCCATATAATTGGAGGCAAAAAGAGAAGCCCCTCATTCGAAAGACATTATATTCGAGAATATATCTGGATTGGGCATATATACAGCTGCGTATGGCAGATAAAACACTAAAACCCAAGAAATCTCCTTCGAGTGGGATTTTTCTTGTACAACGTGGATATCGGCAACTGAAAAACAGCGATCCGTTCTCGTTCTTCTCCTGTAGAAGGGGCTAGCGCGGTGTGAGGCCAACACCGTCTGCGAGCAACTCATGGGAGCGGAGCGCGTCAGCGTGGTCGCCGACGACGTGCTGGATCATCACCTCGTCGACTCCGACGCGATCAGACAGCTGTTCGAGAAGGGCATCGAGTGTCTCCGGACTGCCGGAGATGGCTCGTGGCCACTCACCGGCATCCAGCGTGGCAGGCGTCGGTTCGGGCACCGCTCCGAGTTCGTCGATCGCTTCCTCGACAGATGGAGTCGTGCCAACGACCCCTCGCTCCATCCGCTTGAACGACGCTTCGGCCACGGCGCGGAGCCGCGCCGCTTCCGCGTCGGTCTCGGCACAGACCGCGTTCACCGCGACCATTCCCTGTGGCTCGTCGACGCTGCCGGCCAACTGCGAGGATTCGAAGTGGTTCCGGTACTCCTCAAACGAATGGGTGGCCAACTCCGGTCGAATGAACGCGGCGAAACAGTAGCGCAGGCCGAGTTCGCCGGCCAGCGCGGCGCTCGACGGACTTGATCCGAGGACCCACGGCACAGGTGTGTCCGCATCTGAACGAGGGATTTCGAGATCACTGTACGCGTGTCCGTCCGGGTAGCCGTCGTAGAGGTGCGAAACGACGGCTTCGATTTTTTCGGCGTGGTCTTCGTCGGGGTTCCGGACACGGCGGTCTGTCCCGAGTGCTCGGTCGACGGCTGGAGAGCCGTTGGCTCGTCCAAGCCCTGCGTCGATGCGTCCCGGAGCGAGCGCGTCGAGAGAGCCGAACAGTTCCGCGACTTTGAACGGGCTGTAGTGGTTGAGGAGGACCGCCCCCGATCCGAGCCGGATCGAGTCGGTTTCGGCGGCGAGGTTGCCGAGCAGTACCTCGGGTGTTGTTCCGGCGAGCTTGTCCCCCATCCCGTGGTGTTCCGCTACCCAGAACCGGGAATAGCCGAGGCGTTCGGCCTGCTGGGCTGCGTCGACGGTGTTCGCATACGCGTCAGTCGCAGTTCCATCATTCGGGACCGGAGAGAGATCAACGATTGAGAGGTCCATATCCGCTCACAACCGTTGCGGGGTATAATCGTTCGGCTACTAACAGTGTGTGGGTATCTCACTCGGGCATGCCACTTTGATGGACCGTCCTATCTAGGCATACTAAATATACAAAAACCAATATTTTTGAGAAAACCTACGTTAGACAGAATACTTCATTTCGCTTTAATTGTTATGTTGATACTGAGTGTCGCTCGGAGAGTGTCTACTTCAGGCCCTGCTGATCATCCAGAATCCCAAATTGATGGGATTCAAACGTCTTCAACCCACACTTTCATACAATACACCACCTCATCGATTACTTCAGAGGTGTGCCAGGGTCGTTCGTACAACGGGTTGATAGAATTACTACCAAGATCCAGTAATATTTATTTGGGTATCATACCGGGATCTTCACGATAATTTTCCCAATGCAGTGTCGGTTACGAATCAAGTGATATCATCCCCTTGACCGCAGTCGGCTCCATCGCTCGGCGGAACGCATCGTCAATGTCTTCGAGTTCGGATTCAAAGTCGACTATACCCTCGACGTCGACTTCACCGTCGGCCAACAGGTCGACAGCCGCGTCGTAGGTGTTCTTGTACCGGAACGAGCCGTGGACGTCGATTTCGTTGTCGATGAGCTCCAGCACGTCGAGGGGGACCTCCGCTTCGCTTGCCAAGCCGACGAGTACGACCGTCCCGCCCCGACGGACCACGTCGAGTGTCGACTGTATCGACGGCTCCGCGCCGGAGGCTTCGACGACCACGTCGGCACCGACGCCGTCCGTGTATTCGGCGACCGACGCGTTGAGGTCCCTCTCGGTGACGTTAACTGTCAGGTCTGCGCCCCGTTCGTCGGCGAAGTCCAGCTTTTCCTCTACAACGTCGGTCAGAATTACGTCAGTCGCACCGGCGGCCCGTGCGGCCTCCATCACCATCAGCCCGATCGGCCCCGCTCCGGTTATCAGCACCGTATCACCGGTTCCGACATCGCCGCGGCGACAGGCGTGGATGCCGACGGAAAGCGGTTCGCACAGCGCCCCTTCGGTGGTGGAGACGGACTCCGGGAGCGTGTAGGCGAAGTCGGCCGGCCACGAGACGTACTCCGCGAATGCGCCGTCGTGTGGCGGCGTCGCCATGAACCGGACCCCTTCACAGAGGTGGTAGTCGCCGCGCTTACAGTGGGCACACCGGCGGCAGGGAACACCGGGTTCGAGCGCGACGCGGTCACCCGGTTCGTGGTCGGTAACGTTCTCGCCGACTTCGACGACTTCACCGGCGCTCTCGTGGCCGAGGATCAGCGGGTCCTCGACGACGTAATCGCCGATACGACCGTGTTCGTAATAGTGGACGTCTGAGCCACAGATCCCGACGTCACGGACGGCGACGAGTACCTCGTCCGGCCCGGGAGACGGTCTGGGACGGTCCTGCAGTTCGAACTCAGTCGGCTCTAGGAGTACAGCCGTTCGCATACGTGTGGGCACGTGACATAACCATAAAAATACACAGGGTGGGTCGTCACGGGCTGGTACTACGCCAGGTCACCACTCCGCGACGCTCCCGTCCTCGTGGTGCCAGACGGGGTTGTACCAGTTGACCTGTGTCTGTGCCTGTTCGCGGATGTGGGCCTCGTCGATTTCGATACCGAGTCCGGGGCCTGTCGGTCGCTTGACGTACCCGTCCTCGAAGCGGAACGTCTCCGGATTCTCCAGGACTTTGAGCCGTTGGCTCGTCGTCGGAGCGTGCAGGTCGAGGTCCTGTTCGTGCATTACGACGTTCTGTGCGCAAAAGCCGACCTGCAGACTCGCGGCGAACGCGATGGGACCGAGCGGGCAGTGGGGAACGACGGCCACGTCGAACGCCTCCGCCATCGATGCGATCTTTCGCATCTCGCTGATGCCGCCGACGTGGGTCACGTCGGGCTGAATTATCGACACCCCGTCGTCGACGAGGAGTTGTTTGAAGTCGTAGCGCGAATAGAACCGTTCGCCAGTGGCTATCGGCACGGTCGTCCGCTCGGCGATGTCGGCAAATGACTCGTCCTGTTCGGGGAGCAGCGGCTGGTCGATGAACATCAGATCGAATTGTTCGAGACGCTGGACGAGGTCGGCGGCCATCGGTTTGGAAACGCGGCCGTGGAAGTCGACGCCGACGAAGGCATCGTCACCGACGGCGTCCCGGATTGCCGCCACGCGTTCGACCGCATGGTCGACGGCGTTGGGCGTCTCAATGGGTCGGAACTCTCTGGCGAAGTTGAATTTGAACGCTCTGTACCCCCGTTCACGGTCTTCTTTCGCGGCTGCGGCCACGTCTTCGGGATCGTCGCCACCGAGCCACTGGTACACCAGCAGCTTATCCCGGACGTGACCGCCGAGCAGCTCGTGCACCGGGGCGCCGTAGTGTCGCCCCTTGATGTCCCAGAGCGCGTGGTCGATGCCGGCCAGTGCGCTCATGAGTATCGGTCCGCCGCGGAAGTAGCCGCTCTGATAGAGCTTCCGCCAGTGGTACTCAGTCCGGAGCGGGTCGGCCCCGAGAAGGTATGCCTCGATGAGCTCGGTGACGGCGGCTCGAACTGTCTCCAATCGACCCTGCACGATGGGCTCGCCCCAGCCGACGATCCCCTCGTCGGTCTCTAGCTTCAGGAGCAACCACCGCGGCGGCACGGCGAACAGTTCGAAGTCGGTGATTTGCATGGCTATGCTATCTGCGAGGGAGTACTTGTAATGACTGGCTGCCGGGGCTGGGTCACCGGGGGCCGTGACAGAGAGAGGCGTACATTTATGCTGGAGGCTGTCGGAGACCCAAGCGTACGCATGAGTGTACTTGACAGTTTCTCCCTCGACGGAGAGACAGCTATCGTCACCGGTGCGGCGCAGGGCCTCGGCAAACAGATGGCGACCGGTCTCACGGAGATGGGTGCCGACGTCGCTATCGCGGACGTGAACGGGGAGAAGGCAGCACAGACGGCCTCGGAACTGGACGGCGAGACGGACGTCATCGCGACTGAGGTCGACGTGACGGACGAAGCCTCGGTCGAGGCGATGGTCGAGGACGTGACCGACCGCCTGGGGCCGATTGACGTCCTGGTCAACAACGCCGGCATCGTCGAGAACTCCCCCGCGGAGGAGACGAGCATCGAGTCTTGGCGGCGGGTCGTGTCGGTCAACCTCGACGGCGTCTTCCTCTGTGCCAAACACGTCGGCCAACAGATGCTCGACCGCGGTGAGGGACGCATCGTGAACATCTCGTCGATGTCGGGGTTCGACGTGAACGTCCCGCAGAAACAGGCCAGCTACAACACGACAAAAGCCGGCGTCAGGATGCTGACCCAGTCACTGGCCGTCGAATGGGGCGATCAGGGGGTCCGCGTCAACGCTATCGCGCCCGGCTACATGCGGACCGAACTCGTCGACGAGGTGCTCGAAGAGAGCCCGGAGATGGAGGAGACGTGGCTGGAGAACACGCCGATGGGTCGTCTCGGTCGGCCTGAGGAACTGAAAGAACTCGTCGTCTACCTCGCGTCGGACGCGTCGTCGTACATGACGGGGTCGACCGTCGTGATGGACGGCGGCTACACCTCGCGGTGAGGGAATCAGGCTTCGGACGACGAGGCGTCGGTCAGTGCGGCCAACCGATCTTTTGCGTCTGCCCACTCACCACCAGCCTGTGGCTCGTATGTAGTCGTCTCGAAGGCCGATTCGACCAACTGCCGCCCGGTTTCGATGTCAGAGACCGTTCCGGTGGCGACGGCCTGCGTGAGAACGTTGCCGACAGCTGTCGCCTCGACCGGGCCAGTCGACACTGGCCGGTTTGTGGCGTCCGCGAGTAACTGACAGAACAGTTCGTTTCGGACGCCCCCGCCGCCGAGAACGATACGCGACGGAGAGTCCTCGACGACTGCCGCGAGCGCGTCGAGTTCCAGTGCGGTCTTCGCCGCCAGGCTGTCGAGGAGACAGCGGACGATACCGCCCTGGCCCGTCGGGAGCGGTTGGTCCGTTCGGCGACAGTAGTCCCGAATCTGGTCGGGCATCGGCTCGTCGATGCCGAAACTGTCGGCATCGGTATCGACGAGTGCGGTCCGCGGTTGGGCTTTCTCGGCAGCCGACAGGAGCGTCTCGTAATCAACCGGCTGACCTGCATCGCGCCACGCTTCGCGGCACTCCTCCAGCAGAAAGAACCCGTTGATGTTCTTCAGGAGCCGGACGGACCCGTCCACGCCGAGTTCGTTCGAGACGGCCTGTTCGAAGGCGGCGTCCGTCCGTACCGGCTCGTCGCGCTCGACGCCGAGGACGAACCACGAGCCCGTGTTGAGGAACGCGGCGTCTTCGACCAGCGGGAGCCCGGCGACGGCCGACGCCGTGTCGTGGCTCGCCGGCGTCACTATCTCCGGCGTCGAAGACAGCCCTGAGACCACGCCGTCGTCGACAGCCCCGATGGACTGCCCGGGTTCGGACAGGTCCGGGAGGAGGCCCGTCGGAACCGACAGCTCGTCGAGCAGGTCGGTGGCCCAGGCTCGCCGTTCGGGGTCGACCATCTGCGTGGTCGACGCTATCGTTACCTCGCCCGCCGGGCGGCCGCCCAACTTCGCGGAGAGGAGCTGAGGCATCATGAGCAGCCCGTCGCTCGCGTCGAGGAGGTCGGGCTCGCGCTCGGCGATGGTGTGAAGCTGCCACAGCGTGTTCGGCGTGTTCCAGTTCGTGATGCCGGTCGCGTCGAACAGCCGCCGCTTCCCGACAGCCTCGAAGACTTGCTCGCGCGTGGCCGTCGAATCGGGGTCTCTGTAGGAGACCGGATCACGGAGCAGTTCGCCGTCGGCCAGGAGCCCGAAATCGAGCCCCCACGTGTCGATACCGACCGTATCGAGGCCGTCGGCGTAGTCGTCGGCGGCCAGGATTCCATCTCCGATGTGGTCGACCAGCGCGTCGACGTCCCAGACGTAGCGACCGTCCCGTTCGACCGGTCGGTTATCGAACCGATGGACTTCACGCACGTCGAACGACGACTGTGTCACCTCGCCGAGGAACACCGTCCCGCCGCTCGCGCCGATGTCGATAGCGACGTGGTTCATGGGTCAGGTAGGACAGACACGGGTGGTCACTGCCCGTAGCTGTCGAGCTTGTCGGCCAGCCGGTCTATCTCCTCGTCCGGGAGGATCTCCGGTTCGCCGATAGCCCTGGCCTGATGATGGATGCGCGCGCAGTACTCGACCATCAGCGCGACCGTGTAGGCGTCGTCCAGCGACTCGTCGGCCGTCAACACGCCGTGGTTGCGCAACAGCGTGGCGTTGAACGACTCGCCCAGCGCGTCGACGGCGGCTTCGCCGAGTTCCTCCGTCGCGTGTGTCCGGTATTCGGCGACGGGCACCTCCGTCCCGGTGAACGAGAGGAGGTAATGCGAAGCTGGGATCGACTCGCCGAGCGAGGCGAACGTCGTCGCATAGGGAGAGTGGGTGTGGACGACGCCGCCGACTCCCGGACGCTCGCGGTAGACGGCCAGGTGCATCGGCAGCTCCGTCGATGGCTCGGCGTCGCCCTCGACGACAGTCCCGTCCGTGTGCACGACCGGAACGTCCTCGGGTTCGATCTCCCCGTAGGGGATTCCCGACGGGCTGATCGCGATGTGGTTCTCGTCGAGTCGGGCACTGAGGTTCCCGCCGGTGCCCGTGGTCAGATCGTCTTCGAGCAGGCTCAGGCCGTACTCGCAGATAGCGTTACGCGTCTCGTAGTGTGAAATGTCTTGGTCTGTCATCTGTCGTGGATAGTGAATCGGTAGGTAGCTGTGGTAGTGGGAGGACAGCGAACGGCCTGTCGTCACTCGGCGGGCTTCATCTGCTCTTCGAGCGCCATTTCGGCATCTTCACCGAGTTGGCGCTGGTGGATCGTTTCGCCGCTGGCGGGATCGAACAGGTGGACGTCTTCGTCGGGGATCTCCACGTAGACGTGTTGCCCTTCGCTGATCGGGCGCTGCCCGTCCGTCTCCACGATGAACGTCTGGTCGTGGCTTTGAGACCGCGCCTGCAGATAGACGTAGGAGATGCTCCCCATCGGTTCCACGACGTCGACGACGGCCTCGAACTCGTGGCCCGAGTTCGCCCGGTCGTGGAGCGTCATGTCCTCCGGCCGGATACCGAGGACGAGGTCGTTTCGAGTGCCGACAGCGGACTGCATCTGCTCGGTCAGGTCGAAATCGAAGCCGTCCGCGCGGAGCGTCCCGCCCTCGACCGCGCCCTCGAAGAAGTTCATCGACGGCGAGCCGAGGAAGCCGGCGACGAACTGGTTGGCCGGGCGGTAGAAACACTCCAGTGGCGTGCCGACCTGCTGGAGTTCCCCGTAGTTGAGAACGACGAGCCGGTCGCCCATCGTCATCGCCTCCGTCTGATCGTGGGTGACGTACAGCGTCGTCACGTCCAGGTCGTTCTGGAGCCGGTTGATCTCCGTCCGCATCTCAGCCCGGAGCTTCGCGTCCAGGTTCGACAGCGGCTCGTCCATCAGGAAGACGTTCGGGTCCCGGACGATGGCCCGACCGAGCGCGACGCGCTGTTGCTGCCCGCCGGAGAGTTCACCGGGCTTGTCGTCCAACAGCATGTCGATGTCCATCATCTCGGCGGCGGACGTAACGGCTTCCTCGATCTCCCCGGAAGACATGTCGGTGGACATCTTCAGCCCGAAGGACATGTTCTCCTCGACGGTCATGTTGGGGTACAGCGCGTAGTTCTGGAACACCATTGCGATGTCCCGCGCGCGCGGACCGAGCTGGTTGACTACCTGCTCGCCGATGCGGATGTCGCCCTCGGTTTGCGTTTCCAGTCCCGCGACGATGCGCATGAGCGTCGACTTCCCGCTCCCGGACGGACCGACGAAGACGATGAACTCGCCGTCGCGGATGTCCAGGGAGACGTCGTCGACCGCAACTATCGATTCATCTCCGTCTCCGAACCGTTTCGTAACGTCGTCGATTGTGATACGAGCCATTAGCGTGCCTCCGTGTCGCGGCTACTTATTCCCGCCGCGGGGGTGTAGTCAGCGAGCGATACCTGTCGTGGCGATACCACAGCGTTCATTCCTTGATCACCACGCCGAAGCTGAGTCCAGCAGCGAGGTACTTGTTGACCGCGATGAGGAAGACGACGACCGGAATGATCATCGCCGTCGATGCGGCCGCGAGCATTCCCCACTCGATGGAGCGAGAGCCGATGAACGAGTAGACGAACAGCGTCACCGGCACGGCCTCGAAGCTCGTCAGCACGAGCCCGAACAGCAGCTCGATCCACGCGAAGATGAAGCTGATGATGGCGACCGAGAAGATGCCGGGCTTGGCCGCCGGCAGGACGACCTTTCTGAAGCCCTGGAACTGGGTCGCACCGTCGACGCGTGCGGCCTCCTCCAGCGTCTCGGGGATGCCGTCGAAGAACGCTTTCATTACCCAGACGACGAGCGAGAGGTTGATGCTCACGTACATCAGAACCATCCCGATTCGCGTGTCGAACAGGTTGAGCTCCCGGAAGATGATAAAGAACGGGAGCACGACGGCAATCGGCGGGAGCATCCGTGAGGAGAGTATCCACACGAGCACGTCCCGCTCCATGGGGATGTCGTACCGCGAGAGGACGTACGCCGCGGGGACGCCGATCAACAGCACGAGGACGACCGATGCTGACACCATGATGAGGCTGTTGGCAAAGGCCCCGACGAACCCGGAGTTCTGGAGCAACTGGATGTAGTTGTACACCGTCGGCAGGAAGATCCAGTCCGGCGGGAGCGAGTTCGCTGTTCCGGGCGGTTTCAGCGACATCGAGGCGAGCCAGTACAGCGGGAACAGCACGATGAACGACCACGTCAGCAGGATGGTGTGTCGAACGGCCGTGACGAGTTTCTCGCGCGTGTCCTTGTCGAGTCGCTGTGACGCAGTCGCGGAGTCGCCGTCTGTCGTCGCCATCAGTCCCACACCCCCTCGAAGCCGACCTTCGCAATGATGACGTTACACAGTGCAACGACGAGGACGAGGTAGACGATGGCGATCGCTGCGGCCACGGTGATCTGGTTGTTGATGAACATCTGTTCGTAGATATTGATGCTCACGAGCTGGGTCGCCGTCCCCGGCCCGCCGCCAGTGAGCCCGTACACCACGCCGAACGTCCGGAACAGGTCGATCAACCGGATGAGGGTCGCGACGAACACGACCGGCTTCATGTAGGGGATGATGACGTGGACGTATCGCCGCCACATCGGGGCTCCGTCGACGCGGGACGCCTCGATGAGCGTCTTCGGCACCGACGAGAGGCCGGCGTAGAAGATGATGAACATGAACGGCGTCCAGTTCCACGCATCCAGGAGAATGACCGTCAGCAGCGGCACCTCAGAGAGGAAATTCGGCGCTGCGAACGGCGTTCCGGTGTTTATGACGTATGGAATAATGCCGATCTCGCTGTTCAGCATGATCCGGCCGATGGTCGCGAGCGAGACGGGCGCGACGGCCATCGGAATGATGAACAGCACCCGATAGAACGACTTCGTCCGGTCGGAACCGACGCCGGCGACGAGCGCGGCTAGGACGAACCCAAGGACGGTTTCGAGGAGCAGCGCGCTGACGACGACAGTAATCGTAATGACGAACGAGTGGATCGCGCCGCCGCGGGTAAAGGCCGTCTCGAAGTTAGACAGCCCGACGAAATCGGCTGCGAATACATCGAGTGTCGGCTCCGCGATCAGGCTGAGATACAGGTCGTAGGCACCGGGGAAGAAGGTGATCATCACCATCACCGCCACCATCGGTGCCATGAACCAGTACGGGAGGTAGTCGTTCCACAGGTCCCGGAGCCTGGCGAAGGTCGATTTGGATGTCGTTTCCGTTTGCGTTGGTGTACTCATTGGTGGGGTAGTGTTGTGGCTTAGATAGGACTGGGGGTTAGTTGCTGTAGATGTCCTCGGCTATCGATGCCGCCTGCGTCATCGCTTCTTCGGCGGACTTCTGGCCGGCGATGGCGCGCTGCAGTTCCTCGGAGTACCGCTGGCCCCATTCGGGGTACTTCCGGTCGAACGGGTCCGGTGCTGCTTCCTGCAGGGATTCGAGCGTGACCTGTGCGAAGTTCTCGCCGACGCGGGAGCGGAACTCGTCGTTCTCCCAGACGGACTGCCGGACGGAGAACGCGGCGTCGCCCTCGACGTGCATCCAGGTGTTGGTCGGCTGCGAGGACGCCCACACCATGAACAGGAACGCCTGCTCGGAGTTCTGTGCGTTCTTCGACGTGGAGATCTGCCAGTTGAACGCGTTGGGCGAGAACTGGCCGTCGGCCGGACTGGGTACCTTCGCGATGCCGACCTTGTCCGCAACGGAGGAGTCAGAGCCGGTGAGACCGGGCCAGAACAGGTTCGCGTCGGAGACGATGTGTCCGGCGCGTCCTTCCTGCATCGTCGAGAGCACGTCCGACCAGGTCTGGGTCGAGGCCCCTTCGGGACCGTAGTCCTGCAGCAGGCTGACGTACCACTCAGCGGCGTTGATGACGCCGTCTGAATCGAGGCCGGAATCGTCCGGGAAGCTGTCCCAGAGCTCCATGCCGTTCTGGCGCAGGAACGTGTTCAGGATGTAGATGTTCATCCCGTAACCCTTGTCCCCACGGCCGACGGTGCCGACGACGTCGGACTCGTTCTCGTGGATGGTCTTCGCGTTCTGGCGGAACTCTTCGAGCGTCTCGGCGACCTCCAGCCCGTGTTTCTCGTACAGGTCCTTGCGGTAGAACTGCGTCTGGACTTCGACGGTAATCGGCATCCCGGTCCACGTGTCGCTGTAACCGCCACCGTGGGCCTGCCACCGCGAGGCCTCGAAGAGGTCGTCGGTGTTGTACCAGTCTTCGTCGAAGAGGCTGTCGTCCTCGAAGAACGGGTCGAGCGGCTGGATCCAGCCTTCCTCGCGGAACTGGTTGACGACCTGGTCCATGTAGAAGACGTCGAACTGTCCGGCACCGGTACTGACGTCCGTTTGGCGCTTGGTCCGGAACTGCTGTTCGGGCAGGACGTTCCAGACGACGTCGATTCCGGTCAGTTCCTCGAAGACTGGGACTGCCGGCTTGATGGCCGAAACCCAGGGGTGCTGGACGGCCCCGATATTGATCGAGGATCCCTCGAACTGTCGCCAGTCGATATCGGCGTTCTCGTATTCGCTGAGCGGAATCGCGAGCTCACCGTCGCTTCCGTCAGTGCTGGTTCCGCCATCGCTACCATCACTTGAGCCGTCACTTCCGCTTCCATCCGAGCCATCGCCACCTCTTGTACAGCCGGCGAGACCGCTGAGTAGTCCGACACCTGTCGCTTTCAGAAACGTCCGCCTGTTGGAATTGGTCATGCCAGTTTGCCTCGTCACTACCGAATTACCGATGCATAATAAAGGTAATCATCTGTAAGGTAGAATACTCATCTCACTGGGTGAGATACGACGGTAGACAGAACGGAGACGCTTCTAGCCACGAATTTACCCGTCGCCCGATTACGGGAAACCGTAGCAAGATTTTAATACGCGGTCCGAAAATATCGATGGTACGGATCGTGGCCGAGCCCGCTGTGCGTCCAGATCAGATGGACCAGTGACAACGGGTACGGCCCAAAGCACCCATGACCCGACCCACACCAACTCACGACCGAGGTACTGCTGTAGTGACGACTGTGACCCGACCGTCGGAGGACGACTGATGCGCGCCAGTACGTTGACCGATATCGGCGAAATCACCGTCGAGGAACGGGACCGACCGGACCCGGCTGCTGACGAAGTCCTCGTCCAGGTCGGTGCCTGCAGCGTCTGCATGACCGATTATCACATGTACCACGGCACCTTCGCCGCGGAAACGCCACTGGTACTGGGTCACGAAGGCGCGGGGACCGTCGCGGAAGTCGGCGAGGACGTCGACACGTTCGCGGTCGGCGACCGCGTCGCGATCAATCCCACCGTGCCCTGCAACGCCTGTTCGTATTGCAAGAAGGGGGAAACGCATCTCTGTGAGAACAACACGAGCATCGGCGGTGCCGGCGACACCATCCTCGATGGGGCCTTCGCCGAGTACGTTCGCGTCCCGGCCATCAACGTCGAAGACATCGGCGATATGTCCTTCGAGCGTGCCGCCCTCGCCGAACCGCTCGCCTGCTGTATCCACGGCGTCGAAGAAGCTAACATCAAACCCGGCGACAGCGTCGGGATCATCGGTGCCGGCCCGATCGGCCTGTTGCTCCTCCAGGCGTTCCGCAACGCGGGTGCTGCTCCCATCGTCGTCTCCGAACTCGACGACGAACGGCGCGAACTTGCGGCCGACCTGGGTGCGGACGCGGTCGTCGATCCCAACGAGGCGGACCCGGAGCAAGCGATCCCCGAAGCGGCCGGCGGACCTGTCGACGTCGGCGCCGAGGCCATCGGGCTCGTCCCGACAATCAAGCAGGCCAACGCTGTGACCGCGCCCGGCGGCTCGACGCTCATCTTCGGCGTCCCCGACCAGGAGGCGACGATGGAAGTCAGTCCGTTCGATGTTTTCTTCGACGAGGTCGACTACCGCGGTTCGTTCTCCCTGACGACTGAGGACTTCGAGCGAGCGATAACACTACTCAGGCACGAACGCATCGACGCAGAGACGCTCATCACCGAACGTATCGGGCTTGATGACCTCCCGACAGCGTTTGAACGGATGGGCAACGCTGAGGGGCTGAAGAAAGTAGTCGTTCCAGGGGACTCCGAGTGAGCGAGTACGACCTCCTCGATACCGCGTCCGGAAACGCGGTCGTCGTTGCGCTTGACCACGGTATCGGTATGGGCGCAATCAACGGGTTCGAAGACCCTCAGATCACACTTGACGCGGTGCTTGCAGGCAAACCAGACGGCGTGCTCGTCGGACCGTACTTCGCCGAGCAATTCGCCGACACGCTTGCCGCTTCGTCGACAGAGGTCCTCGTGACTGCGGATTTCGTGTCACCCTCGAGTCGGCCCGGCGAAGATACCGGCCCCTGGGTGCAACAGCACGCGTTTGACACCGACCGGCTGCTGGCGTGTGACCCCGTTGGCGTCAAGTCGGTACTCGCCTTCGGCCGGCAGGATAGCCAGTCGTTCGAGCGGAACGTCAACTACATCACGGAGATCACCGAGTCCCTGCGGGGCACCGGCGTCCCACACATGGTGGAGACCGTCATGTGGGGGAACGACGTTCCCGACCGCTTCGAAACAGACACCGAGTACGTCGCAAACGTCTGTCGGATCGGTTGGGAACTCGGTGCCGACATTCTCAAATCACCGTACACGGGAGACCGAGACTCGTTCGAGCCTATTGTCGAGAACGCGCCGGTCCCAGTGATGATTCTCGGCGGTCCGTCGCCGGGACCCGTCGGCACGATGCTTGCGGACGTTGCCGGTGCGATGGCGGCCGGGGCCCGCGGTCTCGTGATGGGACGTAGCGTCTGGCAAACCCAGGACCCAGCCGCCGTCGTGACCGCGCTCCGCCGAATCGTCCACGACTCTGTTGCACCTGAAGTGGCCTGGCCGCCCTGAAGCGGACGTTTTCTACACGTTGGTGAGTTAGCTACGAGCTGGACACATCCGTTCTGTAAAGCAGAACGAGTAAATTTCGGTATTTAGACGTCGTAGCAATCCTGTCCAAGCTAATAAATAATGTAGGATTCAATGTGATATTGGCTCACATGGTTGTGGCTGTTCTGCTCTAGTGAACAGACTTTTTACAGCACGGGTTGAAATGACATCCAATGACTGACGAACCACAGTATGCGGTCGAAGCGACCCAAACGTCCGTCGCTATCCTCGAAGCGCTTGTTGACGCGACGGGGCCCGTCGGCGTGACAGAGCTTGCTAATACCGTCGGGGTGTCCAAAAGCGTCGCCCACAATCATCTCTCGACGTTACGTGCGGCCGGATACGTGGTCAAGCGCGCAGAGAAGTATGAGGCATCGCTCCGCCCGTTGTCTCTCGGTGAGCGAACGCGTGACAACCTCAGTTTCTATCAGGCAGCGAAACAGCAATTGGACAATCTCGCGGCGGCGACAGGGGAGACAACGACGCTGTTCGTCCTCGAAGAAACGGCCGGCGTCCCGGTGTCGATCTCCGAACCTACGGACGGCTGGTCAGTCCCGTTCCATGCGGGCGAACGGTTGCCACTCCACGTCAATGCCATGGGAAAGGCATTGCTGGCGTCGCTTCCGAGTGACCGCGTCGACTCGATTCTCGATGAGACAGAGCTTATTGCGCCGACCGACGCAACCATCGTAGATCAGGACGAACTCACCGAGGAACTGCGCCGAATCCGCGACGACGGCATAGCGTTCTGCAGAGGAGAACAGTACGAAGGGATTATCGGTGTCGCCGCCCCGCTCTCTGACGTCAGTGGCAATCGGGTCGCTGCACTGGGGATCGCTGGCCCTGTTGAACGCCTAAACGGCCGATATCTCAGGGAGGACATCACCGGGCAAGTCCTCAGCACGACAAAATCCATTCAAGTGACTCTTACATCGAATTAATGGGTCCTGGAATAACAGACGTACCACTGTTATTCTATTCTGTCGGTGGCCGCCATCGAAGTGGACAACCGTCCTCACTGCCAGGCCGCTACCGGCGACGCCTGATCTTCATGCGTTGAAGAGATCCCTCGCGGTCACCCCGGCATCAGAGGTAATCTCGCGAGGATCGTGGTTACTTTATTCCTCCCCTGCACTGAGTGTGAGATTAAGCACCATCGTGTGAGTGATACTGCTGTCAATCACGTGTGTTCTCTATGGCAGAACATACAGCAGATGTGAATAGCAAGGTGCTATATGGGGACAGCCGAACCGGCTACAACAGCGGCTATTGATCTCTTACCTCGCCCATCATCAAATATAAAACTATGATGTTTTAAACTCTAAACATATACATCATATTCGTTTATAGAAATGCTAGATATACACCTGTTTCATTCGAGGCGGTGTGTCCCACCGGCAACGTCCGATTTCCCACAGAAGTAGATGGATCTGATGCGTACTGGTACGAGACGACGTAGCACCAGATATCTACTGCAGCCGTGGCCCTGCCAGAGACGGGGATATGTGGTTTCTGTGAGAACTGCAGGAAAACCGACTGGATCCTCATAATGGGGTGCCACAGCCTGGGCACAGCGGGGGATCGGATTCGGGGAGCGAAAGCCCGCAGTGTGGGCACCCGCCATCGGCTTCCGGCATCCGGATTTCCGAGACAATGTCGGCTGTCTGCGTGCGGATTGCATCTCTCTCGGCTATTCCTGTGAAGTCGTCAGCAGATTCCGTCCCGCGATATTGACAGAGAGCGAACTGGGCTCGCTCTGCAACAAACTTCTCGTCCGCAGCGAGTCTTTCGAGTTGTGCTTGCGGGAACGCTTCCATGCTATCAGTGCCGGCAAGCAAACCCAGCGCTTCGGCCGCCCGCCCACGGACGTATCTGCTTTCGTTTTCGAGACACGAGACGAGTGCTTCCCTGGCGTCTGTAAGCTGTTCGGGGCACGTAGAGCCGATAACGACGAGAGCTGTGCTCAGGTGATATCGGACCAGTTCGCTGTCGGCTCGAAGATGTTCGGCGAGCGAGTCGACCTGATAGCGGAGTCTGTCCGGACTACCCAGGGCGACGTGGGCCAGAGCCTTCGCCAATTTCTCTGTTACTTCTGGTTTGTCGAACTCCAGGCCAATGCGCAAGTCTGCCACGACCTCAGGCGAAACGACGGCATCGGGATGGTCGACGGCGACGTAGCCCAGCGCCTCCGCACACCGGGCGCGAACGTAGTAGAACTCCGACTCATCCGCCAGTCGCTCGGCAAGCGTCGGGGCAGCCGGAACCACGCTGTCCGGCACACTCTCGCTGACCGTGACGAACAATTTCGCTGTCGTGAGCCGTGTTGGTCGCTCGCTGTTCTGCAAAAACTCGGTGAGCGATGTCAGTACGCCGTCGAACAGTTCCGGCCGGTCGTCGGCAGCCGCTTTGAGTGAGCGTAAGCACGTCTGTTGATCAGCCGCTCCGGCCGTCGAAAGCCGCTCAAGTGCTGTCAGTGCGTCAGCTTCCTCTCCTTGTTCGAGCAATGTTACAATCTCTGAATCCGGAGGTGCACCGGGTTGGTCGTCCATCGGTCCGTTGTCGGCGTTTCTCAGAGGACCCACAAAACCCCTTGCCTCCCGGGTATTGCTCGACCCGACGACAACCACACACCGTTGAAGCCGCTATACCGCGATTGAGACACTATATGGTACTGTATCTGTGATGGATACATCTATCTGTGAGCTATCTCGTTAGAGAGTAACGATATTTGGATATAATGAGGTGGCGGATGTATAACCACTGGTAGTGATCAAACACATCAAGCGTATCTTGATACGTAGTCGTCAACGGTTTCGAGAATATCGGTAGCCGCCGCAACGTTCCGGTCTGCGGTAATGGATGGTCCCCGACCGAACTCCGGACGGTTTCGGTGTCGATAGCCCGCTCGACGACGCCGTGGCCACCGCCGAGGCAGTCGCCGAGAATGGATTCGAGCGCCCGTGTCACATCGCTTGGGCTTTCCCGCTGCCGAAATGACGACCGCGGTGTAGTTGCTAAGGTCGTACGGTTCTCACGGAATGTCAGCGCCTCACCGTCGCGGCTGACGGCTGACGAGTGGCGACTGCTGGCGGGCCGCGTCTACGGTGGCCTCGATGCAATCGAGTGCAACCCCGTGTGCATCGCTGGCAGCTAGTGCCCCGGTTGCGAATCATACGACTGCTTCCATCCGGACCGGTAAACGTCTGGCTCAGACGCGAGTTCCACTGTTTCACCCCCTGCTGCCATCGAACGGTCTACGCCGGGTAGTCACACGCGAGATTGTGGATACCAGTGTTCGATGGTCCCGATGAGTAGTTAGGATTCGTATATGAGTGCGGATGTGGAACGGATACTAGTCTCTAGTCGGAACCTGGGTCGATATTTTATAGATAGACACCCAGATGCGCGGACAGCCACACGGTAGTCAGAATCACTGCAACTCGAAATCGGTAGAACACAGCCTCCCGGAAGAGTTTCGCTCCGAAACGGGCCAGTATCCGGTCAATCGATTGGATCTCCCCGGCAAGCAGTGGGTGTGTACCGTCGGATCGAAGGGCTAGTCTCGATATGCGAGCGTGTTAGAGACCGTTTTACACGTGGCTAACTGGAGCTATTCCATCTCCGGTACCGCCTCTCTTCGAACAGCTGTCATAAGCAAACTCCTAACATTATCTTGTACTCGGGGAACCGCCGGGTATCAGGTTGCTCGCACCGTCCTTCCGATACGGGTTCGATCGTGGAAAAGTGATTCACGTCCGTACGGTGTCGAGCGTTGCTTCAAGGCCCTTCTGGAGGGACAACGTTGGTTCGTACCCGAGCAGTTCGCGTGCGTCACTGAGGTCCGCTTCGCTCTGTTGGATGTCGTTCGCACGACCGGGGACGTGCTTGACAGCGATGTCCATACCGACGACGTCCCGGACCGTTTCGGCGAGTTCGTTTATCGTGACGCTCCGTCCGGTTCCAACATTGAACGGCCGGCCGATGGTGTCCGTCGTAGCTGCGAGCAGATTCGCACGCACGATGTCGTCGACGTGGACGAAGTCCCTCGTCTGTGTCCCGTCGCCCTCGACCGTGAGCGGCTCGCCGGCCTGGGCCTGACGGACGAACGTGCCAATGACGCCGGCGTACTCTCCGTCGAGGCCGCGCGGACCGTAGACGTTGAAGTACCGTAGCGGCACCGTCGGTAGGCCGTATTGCTCGGTGTAAAACCGTGCGTACTGCTCCCCCAGGTATTTCTCGAAGCCGTAGGGGCTGTTTGGTTCAGTCGGCGCGTCTTCCCCGATGGGAACGTCGTCGGGGGTGCCGTACACGGCTGCGCTGGATGCGAACACCACCCGCGTGTCCTGCCGTCGAGCGCAGTCGAACACGTCGACGGTCGCCGTGCCATTCAGCTTGTGGCAGTCGACCGGTTGCTCGATTGACTCTGGGACGCTGACCATCGCTGCCTCGTGGAACACGACGTCGACGCCCTCCATCGCCGCATCGAGCGTCGCCCTGTCCCGAACGTCGCCCTCGATGGCGGTCACGTCGTCGGGGAGGTTCGCCCGTCGCCCTGTCGAGAAGTCGTCGAGAACTCGCACGTGGTTGTCCGCAGCCAGTGCCGCTGCCAGGTGGCTCCCGATGAACCCACCACCTCCGGTGACCAGTACCCGACGGTCGCTGACAGTTTCCGTAGACATGTCGTTCGGAGACGTGGTTTTCATGGGTTAAGTTATTCGTACGCATACGGCCGTCGTCCGGGACCGGGAAAAGTGTATCAGCGGCTGTTTACCAGTCTGAATCGCGTTTTGGCTACTTTGGGGATACGCCAGCCTGCTCCGAGCAGTAGTAATCTTTGTTACCTGCTCACTGCGGATGGCGTAGAATAGCGCTGCCCTCGGAAAGCTGGGAATAACAATATGTCAACTCGTACACAGCGGAGCACAACGGAGTCCACTACCCGACACAATGATGCCAACACGCGTACCGGAGCTCGTGGACGACCACACCGGGCGACCGCCGTCGAGAGCGGTCCGGGAGTGTGGCTGAAATGTCTGACAGAATCCAGCAATCGGCCACGAGCGACGGTATCCGCGAGGTTTCGAAGAACTTGCCCGCAGTGGGATTGGTCGCGACCGATTCAAACGCCGAGTGGATAGCAGCCGAAATCCTCCGGATACACTCGCGGGCACATCAGGCAATCGTCACGGCGGCTGTCGACGCCGACCCGCAGGCACTCGCTTTCGCCCGCTGGCTCGATGCAGAGGTAGTCGACCCGTCTGGTAGTCAGCCTAAAAGCGATACTCCCCGCGAGCGACTGCGACGGTACGCTAAGCAGGCGGGATATCCGGGCCTCGTGTACCACGGCGGGGGGGACGGGTCGGTCAATCTCCCGGCGAGCCGCGAGGCGCTGAACAGTACCGAGAAGTTCACTATCGACGCCCGCGTCGAACCGGTCACTGACCCGGAGCCGACCGTCATGGTCGGAATCCCGGCGTACAACGAAGCGGGAATGATCGGAAGCGTGGTTGAGTCGGCCAGAGAGTTCGCCGACACAGTCCTAGTAGTCGATGACGGGAGCACTGACGAAACCGTCGAGGCCGCGCAGGCAGCTGGTGCGACGGTGTACGAACACGAGCATAACGTTGGGTACGGCGGGGCGCTCAAGAGCATCTTTGAGCAGGCCGATCGGAGCGACACCGACTATCTGGTTGTCCTCGACGCCGACGGCCAACACGACCCGAGCGACATCCCGGAATTGATCAAACGACAGCGGGAATCGGACGCGGAGATCGTCATCGGGAACCGGTTCGATGAATCCGCCGAGACCGAGATGCCGCTGTACAGGCGATTCGGGCTGTTTACGGTCAATCTCATGACCAACCTCAGCCTCGGAATCTTCACGCCGACCAATCGGATACGTGATACACAGAGCGGCTTCCGGGCGTACAGCCAGGCGGCGATAAGCTCGCTGGCTTCGGACAGCTCAATCGGCGATCGGATGGATGCGAGCACGAACATCCTGTACCACGCCCACTCGAACGGTTATCAGATCGCGGAGGTGCCGACGACGATCGATTACGACGTGGAGGCGTCCAACAATCTCGGTCCGGTCGAACACGGACTTACGCTCGTCGGGAACATCATTCGGACAGTCGAGCGGGAACATCCGATTATGTTGCTCGGCGTCCCCGGCGTTTGCTTCGTTCTCGTCGGTTTCGTGTTCACGTACCTCACGATGTTCAACTATCTCCAAAGTGGGACCTTCCCGCTCGGGCACGCGCTGGCGAGTACTACCTTCACCATCACCGGCATCCTCGCCTCCTTCACTGGAATCATTCTCCATTCTCTGGAACTGTACCGCCAGTAGCTGTCGAGGCGACGGCGGGACAGCTATTATTCTGTGCCTCACTGTCCATCAGGCAGAGTTTACCCGGTCTCTGTGGTCCCTGACCGCACACAACTTCTGCATAACAAAGAGTACCGTATCTCATTCGTAGGCCAATGGGACACGAACCCAAACCGGACTGTCTGGAACGAGGGCAGCGCGGTGAATCACTCGGGGAACCACAGGAGGCCTCGGAAACGTGACTATCTGCGTCCACGGGCTCGGATACATCGGGCTCGCAACGGCGGCACATTTCGCGAACAACGGCACTGAAGTCATCGGTTTCGACGTCGACGAGGACGTGATTGAGCATCTCAGTGAGGGCGAACCGACAGTCAGCGAACCGGACTTCGAATCGTACGTGCAGGACGCACTGGAGGGGAACCTAGCACTGAGCCGCCAGCCGCGACCGGCCGACGTACACGTAATCTGTGTGCCAACGCCGTACAACGAAATGAACGGCGAAGCGGACCTCACCTACGTGAAAGACGCCGGGCGGAATGTGGCGGGCGTGCTTAGGCCAGGCGACACCGTGGTTCTTGAATCGACAGTCCCGCCGGAAACGACCACCGGCGTCCTGGCCCCGATTCTCTCCCGAGGAGGGCTCGATGTCGGAGACGACGTGGCGTTAGGATACACGCCGGAAACGGTGATGCCGGGGAACACGCTCAGCGAACTCCGGACGAACGACCGAATCGTCGGCGGCGTCGACGAGGCGTCTGTCAGTGCCATCGAGACCCTCTACGAACCGCTCACCAGCGGCGAGATCCACGTCGCCGCTGACCCGACGACCGCCGAGTTCGTGAAATTGGCACAGAACGCGAAGCGGAACGTCAGCATCGCGTACGCGAACACGCTCGCACTACTGGCCGAGAACTACGGCGTCGACGTACGGTCCGCCATCAGTCTCGCGAACAACCATCCACGGGTCGACATCCTGAACCCGGGACCCGGTGTCGGTGGACACTGTCTCCCCGTCGACCCGCACTTCCTGAGCGACGGGACAGGTGCGACAGAACTCCTCGACGTGGCGAGCCAGGTCAACGACCGGATGCCGGAACACGTCATCAGGATGCTTGAAGACGCCGTCGGCACACTACACGGCAAGACCGTGGCTGTCCTCGGAATCACGTACAAGGGGAACGTCAGCGATACCCGGAACAGCCCCGGCTTGGAGGTCGCAAACCTGCTTGGAGACGTCACAACGGAGGCGCGCACGGCCGTGGACGGCGGGTGGGGAGAGAGTTCGGTTACCATCCATGACCCGCGAGCGACGGATTCGAGGCTGCAACTCGTTTCGCTCGAAGCGGCAATTGACGGCGCTTATGCAGTGATATTTGGGGCGGCACACGAAGAGTTCGCCGACCTCGATCCGGAGGCTATCGGTTCGAAGATGTCGGGACGGACCGTGGTCGACCCGGTCGACGTTATCGACGCGGAGCGGTGGACGGACTATGGGTTCGATGTCCGGACAATCTGAGCCAGGCACGCCTCCGACAGGCAATACAATGGAGCGCGAAGCCGACGGCGTAGGAAGTTTATAACAATTCTGTTGGTCGCTCACGGAACCGGTATGGAACCGACTGGATGCGACCGGTATCGGCCGCTCGATCTGCGAAACCGGGGACTACAATGACTGCAAGCACCGTCGGCTTCGTTCTCGGAACGCGTCCGGAAATAATCAAGCTAGCACCGGTAATTCAGGAGTGTCACCGGCGCGGCATCGATACACACGTGATCCACACCGGGCAGCATTACTCAGACTCGCTGGACGCGGTCTTCTTCCGACAGCTCGGGCTGTCGCCGCCGGATACAAATCTCGAGGTCGGCTCCGATGACCACGGAGCCCAGACCGGAGCCATGCTCGCCGGTGTCGAGGAGGAACTCTACGACGTCGAACCGGCAGTCGTGTTCGTTCAGGGAGATACGAACTCGACGCTCGCGGGCGCACTCGCAGGGAGCAAGATGGACACCGACGTGGCCCATGTTGAAGCCGGGCTTCGAAGCTTCGACGAGGACATGCCCGAGGAAACCAACCGGGTCATCATCGACCACATCTCCGACCATCTCTTCCCACCGACAGAGGAGACAGCGGCGCTACTCCGGGACGAGAGCATTCCAGAGGACCGCATCACGGTTACCGGGAACACGGTCGTGGATGCAGTCCAGACGTACGACGAGAGAGCCGCGAGCGAAAGCCGGATTCTGAGCGAACTCGGCGTCACCGAGGGGAAGTTCGACCTCTTGACCGCCCACCGTGCAGAGACGGTCGACGACCGCGACGCGTTCGAGCGAATTCTCAGCGGCGTCTCTCGGGCGAGCGCTCTGGCAGACAGGGAGGTCATCTACCCGATACACCCCCGAGCGGAAGACCGCCTCGAAGAGTTCGGTATCGCGGTTCCGGACCGGGTCTGGCTCGTCGAACCGCTGGGGTTCTTTGATTTCCTCCGTTTGGAGAGTACGGCGGACGTAGTGTTCACCGATTCCGGCGGGGTTCAGGAGGAGACGAGCATCCTCGGGACGCCGTGTGTAACGCTCCGGTACGGTACTGAACGGCCCGAGACGGCGTTTGTCGGTGCGAACTGCGTCGCCGGTCGGGAGCCGAGCGCCATTGTCGCGGCGGCAACGCAGATGCGCGGCAAAGCCGGCGACTGGTCGACACCGTTCGGGGACGGAAACGCCGCCGTCCATGTCCTCGATGCGATTCCGGAACTCACTGTCGGTGAGGCGGTCACGGCGACGGAGTAAGCGAGGTCTCCGCTCAGGCTCTCGGGAGTGGTAGTACCGGCTGCCCGTGCCAGTAGTAACTGTCTTATTTTATTACTCCGCCCTCACCAGCCGATAATGGCAACTGACGCAGACGCAGGCATCGAAGCGGATGCACTCCCGGTCGACCTGTTGCTGGTCGCACTCCTCGGTCTCTGGCACCTCGCCGCTGTTCAAGGGTACGCCGGACAGTCGTCTATGCAGGCTGTTCTTGGGCTGGGAGCGGTGCTTGTCGCGCCGGGGTATGCTCTAGTTTCTCTCCTTTTCCCACGCCGTTCATCTGAGGCGGGGCTGTTTGAGGACCGAGAAGGGCGAATCTCACCGGGTGAGCGGTTCGTTCTCTCGGTCGGGGTCAGTGTCTGTCTGGTTCCGCTGGTAGGGCTTGGGTTGGTCCTGTTGTCGTTCGGCGCGACCACCAGTCTGTTTCAGCTTTCTATCGGGGTCACGACCGTGCTGCTCGCGTTTGTTGCAGCGGGCCGGCGGCTGGAGGTACCACCGGCGGAGCGTTTCAGTCCCCTGCGGTGGGTGATTAATGCACGATCCCGGGCGTCTCTGAGACCGTCCGGTGGCGTCCGAGCGTTGCATGTCCTGCTCGTACTTGGGCTTCTCGTCTCCGGGACCGGAATCGGGTACGCGGCCATGTCGGCGGACCGGGGCGAGCAGTTCACGGAGTTCGCGCTAGTATCTGAGTCCGACAGCGGAGAACTCGTTGCATCGGAGTACCCGTCACAGATTCCGCTCGGCAGTTCGGCGACGGTGCAGGTCACTATCGGCAACCACGAGGGGCGGGATCTAGACTACACTGTGGTCGTCATCGCCCAGCGGATCGAGAACGGCACCGTCCTAAGTACCGCACGGCTCGACCGGTTCAGTACCCGCGTCACGGCGGGCGAGACAATCGAGCGGCCACACGAGATGACGCCCTCGTTGGTCGGGGAGAACGTCCGAGTGTCGTATCTCCTCTACCGTGGTGAAGCTCCCGTTGGGGCGAATCCGCGGCCCGAGAACGCGTACCGGCGCACTCACATCTGGGTCAATGTCACCAGCGGCTGACACCACAGGAACACCCGATAAGGGCGACGTTATTCGGGTCGACACTACCGCTGTGGCCCGTGGTTTCTTCCCATCAGTGGGGACGATTCCGCGGCCCAACACGACAAAAAGCGGGCGCTGGCTGTTCGATGTGCGGTAGTTAGTAACGCACTCATACTTTTGTTAATTGTAGAATATGTAGAAAATTCATGGTATCAAAAAGTCGCTGGCACGAAGCACAACGAGCGGAGACGAAGTTCCACCAAGAAATATCGCGGGGAGAACTGGAGCTGCGGTGGATAGACGAGCAATTCGATTCCAGCCGGGACATCTTGGACGGACGGGTACTTGAGGTCGGATGTGGTACTGGTGGGCTCACGTATTCCGTCGCCGATTCCGTATCGGAGGTCCAGTTGGTTGTCGGCGTTGATCCGGTGTTGGGAAAGCTATCGAACCCGGCACTCAGCACCGAACCCGTAGTTCAGGCCGCTGGTGAATCGTTACCTTTCAAAGATCGTTCGTTCGATATAGTCGCAAGTCTCAACGTCATAGACCACGCTATCCACCCTTCGGCGATTTTAGACGAAATTTCGAGGGTATTGAAGACAGACGGAACGTTTCTATTCAAAATTAATACCTTTTCACTCCCAAAGTTCGTTCGAAAGAGAATGAAATACGTCGACCGACCACATCTACACCACTTTTCTCCCTCAGAAGTCCGAGACGAGCTCACGGACCACGGGTTTCATATCACACACGAGTCTGTCAACTCCCGCGAACTGTTCGGTAGGCATCTCGGCGACTGGGACCTGAAGTGGATCGTCGCCACAACCGCCTTGCGTCTGAACACTCACTACATGAAGTGTGTCATCGATTGATTCGGTGCCTCAACGGAACGAGGTCGAGGAATGCCCAGACCACTCGCTTTGACTACTATGTTACGCTGGAGACACGTTCGAACAGGACGTACAGAGTGACGAGCCAACCGACGAGTTTGACCAGTAACAGCCAGCGCCACCACTGCTCGTCGGCCACAGGAGGGAACAGTTCACTGGTTACGAGCAGAGCCAGAAACATCGCAACGAGGTGTATTTGAACACTGGTGATGCCGACGGCCCAGAGGGCGGCCGACGAGACGATGCCAAGCGCCACGAAGGAGACGAGAAACCACCGGAACCGACTCCGTGTAGGTACTGCTACCGACATGGATGAGACCCACTCGTTCATCGACATGGATTGCGTATCGAAAGCTAATATAACCTAAACAATAGTAATGGCCCTGAATACCTGCCGGCGTGGTCGATAATACACCGACTAACACAGACCAGTTCGCCTGACTGCGTGTTATCCATCCTGTAATTGGGGGAGCTCTGTCCGCTGCAGGGATACTGTCTTGAATCAGCGTTTTATGTCTGATCACGAGAGACACCCCGTATCCGGTAGCGATATTGTACTTAAATGGAATAGCACACAAAGTGGAACTTAGGATATATGCTGACGGGAGGGAATATCGACGACGAGGCTCCGCTCGTGAGTGTGGTCATACCCACGTACGGTCGGGACAAGGACTTACCGGACGCGATTGAGAGCGTCTTGGACCAGCAGTACGAGCGGCTCGAACTCATTGTCGTCGACGACGGGTCGCCGACATCCGTAGCGACCACGCTGCCGGAGCCGTTTTTGAACGACGAACGGATGACTATCATCCGCCATGAGGAAAACAGGGGTGCAAATGTCGCCCGGAACACGGGTATTCAGGCTGCAAGCGGCGAGTACGTCGCGTTCCTTGATGACGATGACCAGTGGGACGAGACGAAGGTCCGAAAGCAAGTCGAGACCTTTTCCCGGTCCTCGCCGGAGACAGGGGTCGTCTACACGTGGGTCAGACGGGAGCACCCGGCCGGAACGACAGTCTCAACACCGACTGCGTCGGGGGACGTAGTCACCGACCTGCTTACGGGATCGAACTTTGGACAGTTCTCCTCCGTGCTGGTTGACACCGAGGTAATCGCGGACGCCGGACTCCCCGACGAGCGGTTTCCGGCGTGGCAGGACCGCGAGTGGTTCTTCCGGCTCGCCCAGTCCTGCGAGTTCCAGCCGGTCGAGGAGACGCTTACGTACCGGCAAACCGGGCGGGAGGACAGCATCACCTCGAACTTCCAGCAGAAACGCGACGTGGCCTATCCGCTGTTCGTCGAGAAACACGGCGATCTCGCGGCGGAGTACGGCCGCTACTACAAGCGGACCTTCCTCGCGTCCATGCGACGTTCGCTCGCACGGTCGGCGATACGCGCCGGGGAGTACGGCGAAGCGCGTAAGTATTTTTTACTGGCGTTCTTTGCCAACCCACTGCACCGCCCTGTCTACCCCCACTTGCTACCCTCGCTCGGCGGAAAATGGGCCTACGAATCGATTGCATCACTGCGCCGGCAGGTCACCGAGACAGTACCCGTGTAGCAGCCGGCGTCGCAGTACCTGTTTACCGAACGCCTCGGTTTAGCGGGCTCGGAACATCACCGAGTGTGATCGACCTGTAGTCCAGCTTCCGTCGACGCGAAACGGATACTCGAACCGACCACTTGGGAGTGTGTTGGGGAGATCATGGATCGACTGGAGAATTCGCGTTGTCACGACACGAATCCAGTGACTAACAAAGACTATCCGACGGCACTGCGACGATAATGGACGCGCCGACGCTTTCGGACGATGATGAATTTGCTGCCCCGACGCGGGCGGAACGAAGTAATTCGGTAGCGACAGGTAGTGACCGACCGCTGCTGGCGTTCTTTATTCCGGACCTCTCGGTCGGTGGCGCGGAGCAAGTCGCAATTACAATCATGAACGGACTGGCGGAGCGCGGGTACGACATTGACCTACTTCTGTCACACGCGAGCGGTGAGCTCCGGTCCGAACTCTCTGAACGAGTCTCCATCGTCGAATTGCCGCCGTCCAAGACGCCGGCGGTGGGGGTAGCCGCACACCTTCCAGCTCTCGTTTCGTACCTGCACAGACAGAAGCCGGCGGCGCTGTTCCCACATCTCGAACACCCGAGTATCGTCTGTCTCATCATCAACAGGCTTCTGGACACCGAGACCAACGTAATCCCGACCCAACACTCGGCGTTCGGACACGAGGTCGAAGCGACATCGAAAGACCGAATTGTCGAACGAATCGTGCCGCACCTCTACCCCGCATCGGACCGGATAATCAGCGTTTCAGAGGGTGTCGCCGACAGCCTCATCGAACAAACGCCCGTCGACAGAGACGACGTGTCCGTACTGCACAACCCTGTAGACGTCGAGCGGATCCGCGAGCGTGCCAGTAAACCGGTCGACCATAGGTGGGTGGAAGACAGCGACCGGGACGTGGTCTTGTTCGTCGGGCGACATGCGGGACAGAAGAACCTAGACGGATGGGTCCGTGCATTCGAGCGAGTCGTCGATAACAACCCAAACGCACGCGCGATAATCGCAGGCAAGGGGCAGTGCCGGGATGACGTTATGGCGACAGTCGAGCGACGCGGGCTCTCCGATGTGGTATCTCTGCCTGGATATGTCGATAATCCATACCGGTACATGGCCAAGGCCGATACCTTTCTCCTCTCTTCACGGTACGAGGGGCTACCGACGGTCCTGATTGAATGTCTGTCTGTCGGCTGTCCGGTCGTGTCGACGGACTGTCCGAGTGGGCCTCGCGAAATCCTCTCAAACGGGGAATACGGGGCACTGGTTCCTGTTGGTGACGTGGATGGATTGGCCGACGCAGTCTGTGACACCCTCGCCGACCCACCCGATCCGGACCGACTGCGGTCCCGTGCCGACGATTTCTCGCTACAGCCCGTATTCGACGAGTACGAGCAGTTCCTTGACGAACATGTCTTTGCGGCCGCGACCGGTCGCTAGTTCAGTACTTCACCCGCCGGGAGTTCGCCATCGGCGATGATCGCTTCGTGGAGGGTCGACAGTCGTTGTCCGTGTGCTTCCCAGGTCCAGCCCTTCGAGACCAGCCGTGCCTTACCGTTTGCACCCAGTCGCTCTCGTTTTCCGCGGTCGTCGATCAGACTGTTCAGGGCAGTGGCGAGCGCATCAGGGTCCCTTGCCGGAATCAGGAGGCCCGTCTCACCGTCTTCGACCTGCTCTGGAATGCCGGACACGGCGGAGGCGACGACTGCGGTCTCACTGGCCATCGATTCGTAGATCGTGTTCGGTCGGCCCTCGGCGTGGCTGGGAAGCATGAAGATATCGGCGGCGGCGAACCACCGGCGGAGACCGAGCGGCGGGACCTCCCAGAGCACTCGGTAGTTGTCGTGATGGCTAGCTTTGAGAGCGCTGATGAGGTCCGTGCGGAGGTCGCCGTAATGGCCGACGAAAACGAAGGCCACGTCGTCACCACGGATGTCATCCAGAGCCTCGCATATCTCGGTAATGCCTTTCCTTTCGGTATACCCACCGCAGAACATGATGACAGTGGTATCCCGGTCGATTCCCAGTTCCTGTCGAATCGCCCGCTCGTTATCCGTCGGATACCGCGATGGGTCCGCCCCGTTCGGGAGTACGGTCGCTTTCGGTGTGTCGGTGATGTCATTGGCGATGCGGGCGAGTGACTCGCTGACGCAGAAAACCCCGTCAGCGTACTCGAGGGTTTCTCTGATTTTTCTCCGGCTTATCTGTGAGAGATCGTAGAAGTTGTTCAGAATCTTCCCGCGGCCCATCACCGTTAGCGGGAGATCGTTGCTTCGGCAGTACGATGCCAACCCGTATCCGTCGTAGTGGATGTGGCCGGCGTGACAGATGTCCGGCGTCTCGAAGTGTGCCGAGATGTACCCAGGAAGCATGTCCGCGAACGACCGGGACGAGAGTGTGTACTTGAACAGTTTTTGCGGTAGCAGGTAGAGGAATCTGGGATAGTGGACCTCGTGGGAGCCGTAGTCGTGCCGGCTCGGGATTTCGCCGAACTCCGAGTAGGGGCCAACAGGAGGCGCTCTCGGACGCGGGGTGACGACGTCGACCTCGGTTTCTGTTCTACTGAGTGCCCTGATGGAGCGAAAATTGAACAGCCCCATATACGGGTTGAACGGGTCCGGATGGTTCATCGCGCTTACGACCGCACGGTACATGGAGGATAGGTGGCAGGGTCGGTCATTAAGTATGCATCTAATACTGAATGGCCTACTTGCCGCCCGACACCGTCGAATCCAGCCAGTTGGAGTATATGTTCGCATACGCCACTGGGAGACGATAAGACGCGGTATGCTTCGTAGCTGGTAGTCGGTTGACGGATTCGGGGGGTTCCGGGTAGAAGATATATAACTATACGATTCTCTCCAGATGTCAATGCCGTGAAGACTAATATACGTGATTGGCTGCGAACTCTGGCGGGAGGCCAGGTTGATGGGGGTGAGGCGGGGCTCCGGTATTTTTTAGGCGGAGCTTACAACGGTATTTATTTCTCACTGACGACGCAACGCCCGCTCGGCACGAACGTCTACGACAGGGAGTGGGATTTGCTTATTGTACTGGACGCTTGCCGGGTAGACGCGCTGCGGGAAGTCGCGCCCGAGTTCGAGTTCATCGACACGGTAGATAGCGTCTGGTCCACGGGGAGTTCATCACACGAGTGGCTGTGTAAGACGTTTACCGAGGAACACGCCGATGAGATATCTGAGACGGTGTATCTCTCTACGAACCCGCACACTCAGCCGACCTTCGAAGACAGCAAACGACCGCCACGGAAGTACATCACACCGGTCACGTGGGCGGACTGGAACGTGGTTGATGGGAGCCAGTTCAAACTCCTGAAACAGTTCTCACGTCACCACCGGTACGAGGAGCACTTTGACACTATCCCGCCGAACGTCGTGACTGACCAGGCGATCTCGGCCGGACGGAGCCTCGACTTCGACCGGATGATACTGCACTACTATCAGCCACACCGACCGCATGTGGCGGCCGCATACAGAGAACAGCGGGACATCACCGATGCCGAGGACCACCCGTGGGAGGCTATCCAGCGCGGAGAGCTATCTACGGAGGACGCCTGGGAGAATTACCTTGATAACCTCCGACTAGTTCTCGGTTCGATACGCCGACTGCTCGACAACGTAGACGCGGAGCGGGTTGCCATCACAGCTGACCACGGCGAACTGTTCGGAGAGATGAAACAGTACGGTCACCCTGAGGGGATACCACACCCCCATCTCAAGAAGGTCCCGTGGGCGCTTACGTCTGCCACTGATAATGAGACGAGCACGCCGCGTTCGGACGTCACAGAGCAGGCGAAACCGTCGAAGGCGGACGTCGAGGACCGCCTGGAACATCTCGGTTACATATAATCTGGTGGTTCTGACTCCCATCGGAACGTCTGTGAGTGATCAGTTGCCGGTAGCAAATACGAACTGGTACGTATATTGTATTCAAGAACATGTATCAAACAATCAGATATCTACATAAAGTAACAAGTTATAATACCGTACTCGGATCGAAGTCGGTACGGCATGTTAAGACCGAATTACTTTGATAAGGAGAATGCTACTGGAGCGAGGAGTCAGGACGAAACAGAACACCGAGATCTGTGCAAGAGCGACTCTCTTGTTCCGATAACGGTAGTTAGGAATCAGTTTACTGCGTCTGAAGCAACAACTGCAAGCACAAGTCTGCGTGCTACCCTCGAAGAGAACGCAGCCACCACTAAGGGGCGAAAATATACGAATTCCAACACGTTCGACGGGAGTCGTCAGGGAGTAGTCCAATGACGAGACCAGCCTATGTTCCCGACAGCGCCGAAGACATAACCAACCACGGTATAGGGAGCGACCACAACCCCAGCGACCCGGACCTCGCGTCTGCGCGAGAGGTGCTGAACGCGATTCACAGTGCGATGGAGGCCGCCGGGCCGAACGGGTCTATTTTCGTTCCGGCAGGCACCTACTACTTCGGCAGTGAGGATGTCTACAGTCTGATAGAGATGGGCGGCAGCCAGCCGCGAGGTATCTCGGTGTACGGCGAGGGGCCCGACACGTCTACGCTCGCAGTGACCGAACACATGGACCCATCGGTCATCTCGAACCAGACGGCGTTTATCTACGACGGAGATGCGGACCACGGTGAAGTCGAGATCCGCGGGCTAACGCTTGACGTAAACGCCCCCAATCTGGGCGATCTCAATCGGCACAACGGCGGCGCGGACGGGTTTTCCCTCGCCGGTAATTCCCTTTCGTTCTCGCTATACAACGTCCGAATTACCGACACGTACACGCGGGGCATCAGGTGTCGGCAGTACCTCTCTTCTGCGAGGTACTGCACCCTTGAGCGGATCGGTATCGAGTACCACAAGGACAGCGGGTCGAACACCCACCCGTTCGACTCACTCCAGACGCCGAGGGGCAGCACCACCGTCATCGAAAACTGTAAAATAAAGAACTGTCCGGGAAGCGCAATAAACATCCGCTACAACGACGGAACGTATCGGATCAGAAACGTGTACGCTGCCGGCACGGGCAGCCAGTTCCTCAAACTGTCGGCCGGAGAGACGGTCGAACTGCGACGCATTAACCACACAGCGTACACGTCGGAACTGGCATCACTCCTCCCGGATGAACCGAACGACGGGTTCCTCGGTCGGCATTTCATCCAGAGCCTGGGCGACCGCGGGGACACCAACGTGACGCTGGATATGGAGCAGGTATCGACGAAGAACCACACGTCGTATGCGTTTCAGGTGCGTGATACAGTGGGAGGCCCATCAGATATCACTTGGATCGGCGACAGAATCGCCTTCGCCGGTTCGAATATGTACAACGACAACGAAGTCATCCGCGACCGACAGGGGGTCGCGTTCAGGAACATCGATGTGGGCGAGATGTCGGTCCACGACACCGATGCGAAGGTGTTCGAGACCGAAGACTCAGACGGGTCCATTGCTACGGTCTCGACGGGCAACGTCGGCGGCCTCGGAAACACGGGTGGCATCGACGTCGGCAACCATCTGTCGGGCGGAAGTCCGCTGAACGTGG
This sequence comes from Haloarcula japonica DSM 6131, assembly GCF_000336635.1. Taxonomy (GTDB): domain Archaea; phylum Halobacteriota; class Halobacteria; order Halobacteriales; family Haloarculaceae; genus Haloarcula; species Haloarcula japonica. The sequence continues at coordinate 255,222 of NZ_AOLY01000042.1, forward strand.
ACGTTCCGGCCGAAAGCGAGGTCGGGGCGAAGACGCAGAGCAGCACCGAGGAAGAGACGACCCAGACCACAACGGAGGAGTCACAGACCAGCCTCCCGGACTGGACGCCGCGGTGGAACGGCGACCCATCGAACTGGTCGGTCGTTTCGGGCGATTCCAATACCGGCAACGCGTACGTCGAGTTCAGCGCTAGCTCGGCCGACTCACACGCGATGTCTTGGGACGACGTCGGCGAGCACGCCGACACCGAGGTGCTCGGACTGGTTCGCGTCGGGTCGGCGAGCACTGGCAGTGACGGCTGGGGCCGCCTTATCGGGCGCGGCGGCGTCGACGCCAGCGGGAACATGGTCGGCTACTCGACGTGGTTCGTCCAATCTGACAGTGACATCAAGCTCCGCGTCGAGAAAGACTTCGGCGGATCACAGACCACACTGGCCGAAACCACAGCTGCGTCCAACCCGCTTGAGGAGTGGAGCTATCTTCGGCTTCGCATCGAGGGCACGTCCGTGAAAGCCAAGAACTGGAGCTATGGCTCCACAGAGCCCGACTCGTGGGACATTGAGGTCACCGACGGAGACGTCACCGACCCTGGATGGACCGGAATCGGGTCCTGGTCGGGCGACGCGCAACTGTTCGACTTCTTCAGCGTCGGGACGAACGGCGAACCGGCGCGGCTCGACGACGCCAGACCCGAGATAACGTGGCGACAACCGCTTGCCGAGGAGACCGTCGACGGGACGGTCACGCTGCAAATCAGTGCAATCGACGCCGAAGACGCCGCCGGCTCCCCAAGCGTCGAGTACCGCGTCGACGGTGACGCCTGGTCGACCGCGTCGTACAATTCGAACACGGGGTACTACGAGGACTCCTGGGACACCACCTCGCTGTCGGATGGCACCCACACGCTCGATGCCAGAGTGGCCGATTCGGCCGGAAACACGGATTCGAGCAGCATCACGGTCACTACTGACAACAGCGGGTCCGGTCCCGCCGTCGACACCCTTTCGCTTTCGGAAATCGAGACAGACACTACGGACGCAGCCTTCGCGATCGACTGGGGCGTCAGCGACCCTGATGGCGACCTCTCGACCGTCGACGTGGGCCTGTACGATGAAACTGATAACGCACAGGAAGACACCGCCACCGTCGACGTCTCCGGTGGTTCTGCGACTGGTACGACCGAACTGACGGCGAGCGGCGATGGCGGCTCCGGTAACGAGTACACCGTCGTGCTGACCGCGACCGACACTAGCGGGAACGGCACATCCGCGACCGCGACGGTGTCAGCAGCGACGGACGGCGCGAAACCGCAGATCGGTCGGTTCAGCGTTTCCGAGTCCCAGCAGGGCGACGACAGAGCCGATATCACTGTTGTGTGGGATGTGTACAGCAGCGACAGCGATCTCCAGTCGGTTACCATCGATGTCGCCGACTCGAACGCCACAGTAGAGAACGTTCAGTGGGATATCAGCGGGAACGCGGCTTCGGACATCGACATGTTCAGTATCGACCAGGCGAACACGAGCAACTACGATGTCGCGCTCACAGTCGTCGACAGTAACGGAGAATCCATCTCTGCCACCAAGTCTGTGAGCGTCTGAGAGTCCGAAAGCGCCGTTCTCTCTGCCAATTCCAACCGACGAATTCCTGCGATTCCTGCGGTCCACGTCTTTTGTATTGTATCCGTCTGAATAGCGTGGGGAATCAGCGGCGACAGTGTTCGCGGACTCACAGGGTGTTAGGAGCGTACTAACAATGATATCGACTAGTCTACGGATGTAGTACGAATGACGGGGGCGCTCTGGGAATGTACCGGACTGGGCTGTACGAACACCGTGCGATTGAGCAATGTCTGTAGGTAAGCATCCATGAGCGAAGGCTCAGCGCGTGCTTGGTTCGCTCATTCTCGGGCGTCGGGGACTATCGCGGCCGTCGGCGTCCTGCTGCTCGTGGTCTCGACAGCGATTGTGTTGACAACGCCACCGGCCGCCGAGTACGAGATATCGCTTTACGAATCGTATCCTGCCCCGTTCTGGGGCTGCGTCGTCGGGTCGCTGTTCGCCGGTGCGTTATTGATATTCGGGAGTATCGGACACCCGGACGAACGGTCCTGGGTCTTCGGCACCGTGCTGATGTTGGCGACCGACGCGCTGTTGCTGTTGATGCCGCTCATACGGGGCTACGTCATGTACGGAGACGCCGACCCGCTGACGCATCTGGGATACGTACAGGACATCGCCAACACCGGTACCACTGGGGCGAACATCTACCCGCTCGCGCACCTGCTTGTGTTTGCCACCGCCGACGCGACCGGGCTTGAAACAATGACGCTAGCGATGCTGATACCGGCGGTTTTCTCTGCTGTGTATTTCGGAGGCATGATTTACCTGCTGTTTCAGGTGGCTGATTCCCGGCGGGGGTTTCTATTGGGGCTGCCCTTCGTCTTGTTACCGATACTCGGTTACAGCCATCTGCTGTTTCGTCCGTTCGACTTCAGCATCCTCCTGATACCGGTCGTCCTGTATCTGTTCTTCAAGAGTCAACGATATCCGACCCCAGCTATCAGAGCGGCGCTCGTGCTCACGCTCCTGAGTCTCCTCCTGTATCACCCGCTGACCGCCGTGTTCGTCGCGGGGGTATTTATGCTGTACTACGCCGTGCAATACGTCCCACGAATACGGACGATATATCGGAGTCCGACGAGCAGTTTCGGGCTGTCGCTTGCGATAATCGTGAGCTGGTACTCCAACTTCCCTGGTGTCATACTGCGGTTCGACACGATCTATCGCGTGCTCTTCGGAACGAGCAGCAGCGACGCACCCGTTCAGGCGTACGCCCAGACCGCACAAGAGGGGACGCCGGCCCTGATTGACATCGTTCGGTTCATCACGTTCCGGTTCGGCACAGAGCTGGTGTTGTTCGTCCTTGGAGGAGGCCTGTTCGGGGTCGTGTTCCTGCTTACTGTCACAGAACGGTACGAACTGGACACGCGGACGACTGTGATGGGGGCGGTCTTAGGGGTGTTCGGGATTGTCGGACTGTTGTTCCTCCTTCTGGACCTCATCGTCACCCAGGAACGCCCCTGGCAGGTGGCCAAAATCGGTGGAGTGCTCTTGCTTGGTCCCTTGTTCCACATACTCCGGAGTCGCCACAGGCAGCGCAGTCAATCACTTGTCCGCAGCGTACGGTCGGTTGCCACCGTGACGGTACTGGTACTCGTCGTGCTGTCTACGCTCACGCTGTACCCGTCGCCCCTGTCGGGAATGACCAACGATCAGGTCACGGCGATGGAAGTCGAGGGCAGTCAGTGGCTGACCGAACACGAGACCGGGAACAAGGAACTGTACCACTTCGACATAGAATATCGTCGGTTCCATCACGCAGAACACGGCGTCAGCGCGGGGTTGCCGTTCTGGGAGCAGTTCCTCCCTGCGCACTTCAATTACACTACGAACCGGTACTTTGGCCAGAACTACGACAGCGGGAAGTACGTGATGATAAACAGGAAGGGGCGCATCTTCTATCAGGAGACGTTCCCGGATTATCCACAGCGGTGGAAGTACACCTCGCAGGACTTCCAGCGGTTCAACCGGGATAGAACCGTCGCCCGCTCCTACGATAACGGCGACCTCAGGATATACTCGGCGAACGGAACCAGAGCAGAGGGAGCATAACGGAGATGGCGAAAGCCACCGGCATAGATGGGAACTCTGCCGTGGTCGTGTAGTCAACACGTCTTCCTTCGATTGGACCTGTCGAACGGTCGATACGCAATCAACGAATAATGAAACCCGGACGCCGCTGCTTGCTGTTGAGTCCGACGGTCAGCCCTCACGCGGGTCGAGCGGGCCCACACCGACCTCGCCGATAGTGGGGACTGTCGGACGGAACAGCTCTTGGCTGCGGTCGCTCACGTTGATGGAGACGTCCCCTGCATCGCCGAGCCCATCCGTGTCGGAGTAACTGAACGTCTCTATGTCGCCCTGGGAGTCATCGAGCATGAATACCTTCGCGTTCGAACTGTGTACTGACAGACGAGAGATGTCGATGTTGGAGAACCGCCCCTCACCGTGGTCTCGAATGACTGCGTCGTCCCGGGCACGGTTGGTGTTGTATATCTCGATCATATCCCCGGTCCAGATCACGTTCATCGGCCCGTTGCCGATTTCGCTCTGTGCCTGGAAGGCGTAGTCGGCCATGTCTCTGGAGAGGACGTTCTCCATAATCACGGTGGTGTTGGTCGTCCCCCGGTTTCCGAGGTTGTTGATAAAAAACCGGCCGTGGAAGTCGGGCCCAATGTCCCGTTTGTCGACCTTCCGTTCGAGTGAAGGGGTGTTCGCCCTGTGGTAGATGTTCTTTAGTTCTACGACCTTCCCGGCGGACATCTTACACAGACCGGACCCCGTACCGCGGACGAAGCAGTTATGCATCCTAGTGACCCCATCGCCGAAACGGATGTTGACCGCGTTCCCTGCACAGTCGAGAAAACAGCTGTTCTCGATGATGAGTTCGTCGCCGGCTTGTGGCCGGACGGAGATGTGATGGGAGTTCGACCGCCCGTCAGTCTCGTTGTGTCGCCCGATGCCGTTGTCCTGAAACGTACAGTTTCTCACCGACCTGAGGACGGCGCGACCGCGAACGCCAGCCAGATGCCAGCCCCGTATCCACGCTCGCTCGAGGTGGAAGTCGCCGGCCATCGACATCTGCAGCCCCCAGGAGCCGCCACCGTTCTCGGCAAGCCCGGTGACGCTCTCGTAGTTGCCGTCCAGTTTGATGTCCTTGATCTCGACGGAGCCGTGTTCGTACCCGTCGTACCAGATGAACGCGCTCTGGTTCGGACGAGTGTCGGCAGAGGCGTGTCTGGTGATTGCTAGCGTTGATTTGTCGGCTCCAGCGCCGATGATTGAAACGCCCGGTGGTCCAGTCTTCCCGAACTCCACGTATGGACTGAAGCCCGAATCCTCGCTACCAAAGTAGTACTCGCCTTCCGGGACGTGTATCGCCCCACCCTTGCCGGCGGCATCGGCAGCCGCGAGGATAGCATCGAGGTTTTGCCTCGCCGCGGCCAAACTAGGGTCGTCCGGGTTCGGTTCCGCGCCGTAGTCGCTGATGCTCTCAGCGTCTCGCGGCACGTTGGATTCTTCGGTGGGCTCCGTGGGCGTTGGAGTCGGTCGGACCGACACCTCTGTCGAGTCTGTGGTCCCGTTTGGGGGGTCGCCACCACCAGTGTCGACACCCGGAAGCCACCCGTAGAGCACACCCAAGACAGCGGCCACGATACCGCCGACGAGAGCGATGAGTTTCCGACGGCTGAGCACCCCAGAGCCAGCGGTCATGACAGATAGATACAGGTCGTAGTGTTCCGTGAGTTGGATTGGATTGTGTGATACCGTAGACGGATGGAGGGAGTCATGTCTATCGTCTCAAACTGAGATGCTCAGGACATTAGTATAGGCTTCCTACAGTGAAACTCGCACAGTGTTCCTGAATCCCTCCGTCGTAGCCTTGCCAAGGTTGGAGAGTTGAGTTCGCTCCGGAGTTTTTACTCCGAGTTTCAGTTTGTGTCAAGCGATGGTATCTGACACTGGGAACAGCTGGAACCGGAAGGGTTCGTGTGTACCAGTCGATAGTGGGATAGAGATAGTGCTATCAGCAGTTCAGATTGAGACGGAGTCCACCCCAATGCAGACTCTCTCTCAACAGACTCGGGTGCCGGTCTGGACTCGCTACACGTACTCGCTGAAATCCGTCATGTGGGTGTTGGTCTCTTTACCGGAGATGCTCACACCCAGGCTGCCGACGCCGACTGCTGCAGTCACCGCTGTCAGCCCGAACTGGAAGAAACTCCGCCTGTTAAGGTGTACCTTACCGCGTTCATTTGCGCTCAGAGCGTCTGAAAGGCCCGATTTATTCTGGTCGTCGTCAACCGTGTTGTGCTTATCGAACATACACATGCGTTTGAAGTAGGTATATGCTAATTAGCCGTTCTTACACTGTGTCGACAAAGTAGGTGGCTTTTAGCTACTTATGTGAGTGTGGTAGTTACCAGATAACCGTGTATGCGTGCTGGTTTGCTATACGAGCGAATCAAATATGATAAAGTAATCATTCAGTAACGGAACGGAAAGAGGGGTTAGACCGGTCAAACGGAACCGAGTCTGATTAGATCTCGAGGGCAGTCTTGGCTCTATAAAGGGAGGCACGTTCCGGGACACACGGCCGTGATAAAATGGTCTCGGGGACAAGAGAACGCATAATTGACCCGTCCGTGAATCGACGCTGGAGTATCAGACGCATACTAATATCCCTGTCAGGAATACGACGAAATGATCCAATGAACAGCGACAGGCCAACTGACGCGTCATCGTCGTGTGAGAATCGTCCAGGAGGGACAGTCGCGGCACGTACGTGGCTCCGATGACGACTGACTGCGTCATCGTCTCCCAGCGATACCCGCCCGAAAAAGGGGGGAACGCGTCGAGAATCCACGACACGGCCGTCAACCTCGACGACGACATCGGCACGACAGTCCTAGCACCGTCCCCGTGTTATCCGCCGGGAAACTTCGATCGGACGTGGGAACGCAAGCGGACCGAACACGACGACGGAGTGGTCGTCCACCGCCTGTGGACGTGGCAACCCCAGACGGAGAACCCCTCTCTGCTCCGGCGACTGCCGTACTACCTCGTCTTCGCGCTTCACGCAGCGCTCTGGCTGGTGGTCAACGTCCGACAGTACGATGTCGTCATGACTTCGACACCGCCGATTACCACCGGGATCCCCGGTATCGTAGCCGTCGCTATTGGGAAACCGTGGGTCATCGACGTACGTGACCTGTGGATTGAGAACTCGATCGCCCTGGGATACATCACAGCGAACAGCCCGCTGGTGAGCGCCGGACGTGCGTTCCAGTCGGTCGCCTTACACACCGCCGACCGGATTACCGTAACGACAGAAACGCTCGGCGATGCCGTCGCCGACGCGTATGGTGCTGAACTCCGAGATCGGATTCGTGTCATTCCGAACGGGGTCGACACCGACCGGTTCACGCCGGAGGCCAGGGATGGCGACAAAAACGACCGAATCGTTTACACAGGGAACATTGGAAGCGCCCAGGCACTCGAACCGTGTATTCGGGCGATGCAACACGTATCGAGTGACGACGCTGAACTCCGACTGGTCGGCGATGGGGACGAGGTGTCCCGACTCGAATCGGTGACGGAGCGCCTCGATCTCGAAGACAGCGTGGAGTTCGTCGGACTGGTGGACCGTGAGCGGATCCCGGCGATTCTCAACGACGCGACCGTCGGCTTGGCACCGATAAAAGACAGCCCGGAGCTCGATTACGCGATGCCTACGAAGCTCTACGAGTACCTGGCGTGCTCATTGCCGGTCGTAGTCACCGGACGCGGGGAAATCGAACGGTTCGTCACGGAGACCGCTGTGGGGATACACACTGAGACCGACCCGGAACGCATCGCGGCGGCAATCGACACCCTCCTCGAAAACCCTGGGCAGCGGACGTCGATGGGTCAGGACGGATACCGCCTCGTAGCCGAGCAATACGACCGCGAGGCCATCGCAGGCCGCCTTGCCGATGAACTCCGGGCGCTGACCGCAAGCGAACGACAGGCACCACGCGCGGCCCCGAGTCCCGACGATGACTGAGATGACTCGAATGCTTCCGGCGATGGCCAGACTATATGGGCACACGCTCACACGGTTGGAGCCGGATCAGGTTCTCGGGATGGCCGAACGGACGGCCCGTAACACCGTGCTCGCTCGGCTTCCGGTCGACTTCGACGAGCGGTACGACGATGCGGTTCCCGAGCGGCTTTCTGTTGCGACGGCCCCACTCGAAGCGGACCTCGACGTGCTTCGGGGGGCACTCTTCGACTCGACCATCCGATCGTTCCAGTGGCGGAGCCGTCGGGCGGCCCACGGCGAGGTGACGTTTCTCAACCGGACGGTCCAGTTCGATTCGCCGGCCCACCCGGACTGGTACGACCACGGGGCTGACGGTTATCCGCTGCTCTGGTCGCTGAAACTGTACGCGTTTGAACCGCTCCGGTGGGCGATACTGGGATTCGAAGACCCGCAGGCGGCTCCGGAGGAGGTTGTCGCAGTGTTCGACCAGTGGATCCAGGACTGGACCGACAGCGTCGACATCGGCCGACCCGGCTACCTTCGCAGCGCGTGGACGCCCTGGGCAGTGTCGCTCCGGACGCAGACGCTGGCGCGGTACCTAGCGTGGCGAACTGGCGGTTCTCAAGAGGGTGTACCCGAGGGACTGAGCGAGGCGCTTGTCGGGGAGATATACCGAAATTCGCTCTTCCTTGCGAACCACGTGGAGGGTGACGTCGGCGGTAACCACCTCGTTGAGAATGGGCTCGCACTGCTCATGGCCGGATTGTTGTTCCCTGACACCGACGAACCCTGGTTTTCTACGGGGCGCTCGATACTCGGCCGCACCGGAGCCAAACAGTTTCTCCCCGACGGCGGCCACTACGAGCGGTCGCCGATGTACCACACGATTGTGACGACACGGTACGTGACGGCGTGCTCGCTACTGGCGGCCAGCGAGCGGACAGCCCCGACTTGGTTGACGGCGATGACGAAACAGGCCGTGGCGTACCTGCGATACCTCTCACCGCCGGACGAGCGGCTCCCGCTGTACAACGACGCAGTGTTCGGGCAGTCGCTCCCGCTGACGGACTGCCTGAGGTACGCTGGGGCCGTCGGGTTTAGGGCCGATGACCGCCCGGTCCCGTCACACAGTCCGATGGGCGGCGAGACGGGGTACTACTGGCTCGATACCGACCATGGGTGGTTACTGGTAGACGGTGGACCGGTGGGGCCCTCCCACCTGCCCGGTCACTCCCACAACGACATGCTGAGCGTCCTGCTCTGGGTCGGCGGACAGCGCGTGCTCACAGATACCGGCGTGTACGAGTACGCCGACAATGAGCGGCGACAGTACGCTAGAAGCGTTGCCGGCCACAACAGCGTTCAGGTCGGCGAAGCGGAGCCTATCGAAATCGGCGGCAAGTACCTGATGGGCGCGCGGACGGAACCGACAGTCGATTACGAGGGGTCGGACCCGACTCTGTTCAGAGGGAGCTACGAGACGGCCGCCTCCGCACCGGCGTCGTACCGGCACGATAGGACAGTTCTCGCCAGCGACGACTGGTGGCTGATCCGGGACGAACTCAGTGGACCCGACACGGAGACAGAGCCGAGCGTCTCCCGACTCCACTTCCATCCGGAAGTCGGCGTCACGGTCGAGGACTCGGGGACGGTGCGGGCGACTGACGGTGACGACACCTCAGCCCTGCTCAGCGTTCATCCGTTCGGCGTCAGTGACGTTCGGACGACGACGACCGAGTACTTCCCAGAGTTCGGCGTCGCAAAGGAGCGACAGACGCTAGAACTGGAGGCCGGCCCGGAGTCGGGAACGACGGCCTTTGGGTACCTCCTCGCCCCGTCGGCCGGGGGCCACAGAGCCCCCAGACGTTCGGATGAGGATAGGTAAGCCAGCCGGGACCGCTACGAGACAGTCGGCTCGGCGACAGGAGACGTATTCAGTCCGTTATCGGGAGTCATCACTTCCCGTGTGTGGGACCACGGACTTCAACTGAACAGACGCTTTAGCCGGGCAACGAGACTCTTTGAGCGGTCACCGCCACGGCGGCGCTGTTGCTCCGTCCCCCCCGTTGTTTCGGAACTGTCAGCGTCGGTATCGGTGGCAGGCGTGTCGCCGTCAGCAGCCGCAATCGCATCGGAAATCATCCCTTCGGCGTCGTTGACGGCGTCTTTGACCGTTCCGTCAATCAGCGGGACGTTACTGAATCGGTCCTGACTGACCGACGTATCAGAGGCGATGATGGCGGCGTCGGCGGCTTCGATGTCCGCGTCGGAGAGTTCGTTCTCCGCGCCCATTGCTCCCTGGACTTCCACCTTAATATCGTGACCCTGTTGTTCTGCCGTCTGTTCAAGGTTCTCGGCTGCCATTTGACTGTGTGCGATACCAGTCGGACAGGAGGTGACTGCGACGAGTTTCATGTGTCTAGTGAGGTATGGACTTCGCTTCGCGTTGCAGCGAGTCGGGCGCGGTCCCCGCGCTCGCTCGCGGCACTGTACTCGGTTTCGCTGACGGCCGTCTTGACTTCAGGAATTGTCACGGCGCTCATGCTGAGTTCGTCGAGACCGAGGCCGACAAGTAACTCCGTCAGATCGGGATCGCCGGCCATTTCACCACACATCCCGACCCAGGCGTCTTCGGCATGGGCTGCGGTAACTGTCCGATGGATCGCGCGCAGGACACCCGGATGTGTCGGGTCGTGCAGGTCATCGACGCGCTCGTTCTCTCGGTCGGCGGCCATCACGTACTGTGTGAGGTCGTTCGTCCCGATAGAGAGGAAATCCACCCGTGCGGCGAGTTCGTCGGCCATGAAGGCGGCGCTCGGCGTTTCTATCATAACACCGACTTCGAGATCAACGGCATCGGCGTCGCGGCCTTCAATATCGGCCGCCGCTGCGTCCAGTGCGTCGAGTGCGGCGTCGAGTTCCTCGACAGTAGCGACCAGCGGGAACATGATGGCGAGGGTTCCGTCTCCGTCCGCAGCAGCGCGCAGGAGCGCACGGAGTTGCGTGGCAAACAGGTCCGAATCGGGGTCGAGCGAGCGCCGAATTCCCCGTTCCCCGAGGAAGGGGTTTTCTTCTTCCGGCAGGTCGAGATAGGGAATACGCTTGTCGCCACCGATATCTAACGTCCGGACGACAACGCGCCCATCCGGGAACGTATCGAGTGCCTCACGGATGGCTTCGTACTGTTCGTCTTCCGACGGTGGGGTCTCCCGGTCGAGGAAGAGAAACTCGGTTCGGTAGAGGCCAACGCCGTCAGCCCCTCGCTGTGCTGCGGCCTCCAGTTCCGCCGGCTGGCCGACGTTCGCCGCCACTTCGACGTGTCGACCGTCGGTTGTCTCGACGGACTCATCGACGACAGCGGCTCCCGAGTCGCTTGCTGCGGCAGCTCGCTCGGTGTCGTCAGGACTGACTAACACCTCGCCGCTGTCGCCGTCGACCACGACCTCTGTTTCGCCCTCAACAGATTCGAGCGCATCGCCGACGCCGACGACGGCTGGCAGGGCCAATGAGCGGGCAAAAATGGCCGCATGGGACGTCCGTCCGCCGGTGACCGTTGCGAACCCGGCGACGCGCTCCGGATCGAGTTGCGCCGTGTCGCTGGGGGTCAACCGCTCGGCAAGGACGATGCTTCCATCGGGTAGGTCATCGAGATTGACCCGTTCCCCGTCCGTCAGCAGACGGAGGAGTCGGTCACGGACGTCGCGGAGGTCGTCCGCGCGCTCGGCCATTCGGCCGTCCATCTCCTCGAACTGTTCGATGTGTTCGCCGAACGCAGCATCGACGGCATTCGGTGCGGGAATCCCATCGGCGATCATTGTCTCGACTGCGTCCTCGATGGTCGGGTCTTCGAGGAACTGAATATGTGCGTCGAACACCGCGGCCTCGTCTTCGCCGACACGTTCGGCGGTCGCCTCGCGCTCGGACTCCAGTTCGGCGCGGGCGGTGTCGACGGCATCGGCGAACCGCTGGACCTCCGTCTCGGAATCGACTTCCACGCCGTCCGGGTCTGGGAGCGATATATCTCGGCCGTACCAGACAACCGTCCCAACGCCGGAGCGCGGCGTTGCACCGGTCCCGTGGAGCGTGCGTTCAGCCATCGTCAGTGTCCAGTTCGTCCTCCGGCGTTGTCAGTATTCGCTCCAGTTCGTCGAGCACCGCCTCCGCGTCCGGACCGTCGGCGACCAGTTTGATGTCGTCGCCCTGTCCGACACCGAGGCTGGTGACGGCGATCATACTCGCCGCCTGAACGAGGTCGCCGTCCGGACGCCCGGCCGAGACCTCAGACTCGTGGTCGTTAACGGCCTGGACGAACGCTGACGCCGGCCGTGCATGCAGGCCGGCCTCCGGAACAATCGACACAGTGCGTTCAGCCGTCATGCGATAGCCTCCCGGAGCACGTCCTGCACGGTCGCTTCGTCTTCCGCTTCGTGGAGCCGGTCCCGAACGTCGTCGTGCATCAGGGCTCGCGAGAGGGAGCTGAGGATATTGAGATGCTCCTCGCCACCGGCTTCCGGGACGAGAATCATGAAGATGAGTGTCGCGGGCTCGCCGTCCATGGAGCCGAAGTCGACGCCCTCCTCGGAGCGGACGAACGCCAGCGATGGGCGACTCACGGCGTCAGTCTTCGCGTGTGGAATCCCGATGCCCATGCCGACGCCCGTGGTGGTCTCCGATTCACGCTCCAGCAGTGCTTCGAGTGCGCGCTCACGGTCCTCGACCCTGCCACTGTCGACCAGCAGGTCGAGCAGGGACTCGATACACGCTTCCTTCTCCGCTGGTGGCTCGGACAGCGAGATGTGGCTGGCCGGAATCAGTTCTTCGATATCGTCCGCTGAGATTGCGTCTGTCATTGTAGTCACTGTGGTTAGTCATCCGTCGGTTGCGTACTGCTCGTCTCCGCCCCGGCGTCGACACGGTCTTCGAAGTCCGGTTTGATCACCGTCGCAACGACGGCCGTCACAAGCGAACCCAGCAGGATGCTGCCAAGGAACGCGAGCGGCCGGTTCGACAGCAGGACCACGAAGATACCGCCGTGGGGTGCGGGCATCGTGACGCCAAGGGCCATCGAGGTCGCACCGCCCACCGCGCTACCGGCCACGATAGCCGGGATGACGCGCAGCGGGTCCGCGGCCGCGTACGGAATCGCACCTTCAGTGATGAACGACAGGCCGAGAACGATACCGCTTTTCCCGTTCTCGTACATCTCCGCCGCGTACTTGTGTGGCGCAATGAAGTTCGAGAGCGCGAGGCCGATCGGTGGAATCATCCCGCCGATCATCACTGCGGCCATCGGCGCGTAGATTTCCTCGGTGATGAGCCCGGTCGCGAACACGTAGGCGACCTTGTTCACCGGGCCACCCATATCGAAGGCCATCATCCCGCCGAGGATGAGGCCGACGACGATAGCCTGGCCGCCCTGCATCGACTGCAGGAAGGAGGTCAGGCCCTCGTTGGCCAGTGCGACGGGGACGCCCAACACGAACAGCATGATGGGCGTCAGAACCGCCATCGTCGCAACAGGGATGAGCAACACTGGCATCATTGGCTGGATGAACTCCGGCACGTCGAGGCCCTTGAAAAAGCGTGCGACGTACCCGGCCAGCAGCCCAGCCACGATGGCGCCGAGGTAGCCGGCACCGGCCTCACCGCCCGAAATGCCGATTACTGTTGCCGCCTCGGCGACGACGTTCCCCTGCTGGAGGATATAGGCCAACAGGAAGCCTGGGGCGAGCCCCGGACGGTCAGCGATTGCGTACGCGATGTAGCCCCCGAGGATGGGGACCATGATGGTCAGTCCAGCGTTACCGACCTGTGCGAGGAACCAACCAGCTGACCCAGTGTTGTCGAACACCGTCTGGGTGTCCCCAACTGCGTACGCGACTGCGAGGAAGATACCCCCGATAGTCACGAAGGGGATCATGAACGATACGCCCGTCATCAGGTCCTCCTTAACGGAGGTTACGTGAGCGCGAAGCGCACTCTCGGCCCGGTTTTGATCTGTCATGGTCTCCGACATCGACAGCTACGCCTATTGTGAGATATAAAGGTACACGTTTGGGAGTGTTATTTACTGAAACTGTTTGCTATCTGGATTTGGGCGATTGTTTCTGCATGGAATTAGGTCCATGGAGTGAATTGAATAACAGACATATGCTTGTTAGTCGCGGGCAACTATTGGGGTGGAAATCCGAATGGCTGGTGCCACGCGCGCCACAGTGCTTATACCCGTCACTCGCACACACCGAAATATGGGTTCACGCTCGGTATCCGGGGAGGTGGCGACCGTTACTGTCGAGAAGATCGGTGGGATCGACGAAACGACAGTCGGGGTTCCACCAGGGGTGACTGTGCTTCAGGGCCGGAACGCCACTAATCGGACATCGTTTCTACAGGCAGTGATGGCCGCTCACGGGAGCGAGTGGGCGAGTGTCAAAGGTGACGCCGATCAGGGACATGTCGAGTTTTCTCTGGGCGAGGAGACGTACACCCGAACACTGGCCAGAACCGACGATGGGGTTGTCGGGTCGGGCCTCGGCCTTCTCACCGACCCAACAGTCGCGGACCTGTTTGCGTTCCTGCTTGAGGACAACGAGGCCAGGCGAGCCGTCGAACGGGGTGAGGACCTTCGGGAGATCATTATGCGGCCCGTCGATGTGGCATCTATCCACCGACAGATACGTGCGGCCGAACAGCGCAAGGAAGAGATCGACGAGGAACTCGATCGTATCGCGTCGCTCAAGCGTGATCTTCCCGATCTCGAACGGCAACAGGCAGATCTGCGCGACGAGATCGCTGAGACCAGGGACGAACTCCAGTACGTGGAGGAACGAATCGACGAGCGGGACGTGGATTTCCGGACGACCCAGGAAAACAGGGACGAACTCGAAACGGCCCTCGATGAACTCCAGGCGACTCGATCCGAACTGAAACGCGTGCGAAACGATATCCAGTCAGAACAGGAGAGTATCGCGGCACTGCGCGACGAGCGAGGTAGCCTCGCGGTCGAACGGGCCGGGCTTCCGGAATCGCCGGATGAACGACTCGAAACGCTCGAATCTGACATCGAACGGCTTCGAGAGCGTAAACGAGACCTCTCAGAGTACACCACCCGATTGCAGAACGTCGTCGGGTTCAACGAGGAACTGCTGTCCGGCGAGCACCGGGAGATAACCGATGCTATCGATGCAAAGCCAGAGAGCGTGGGTGACATTACGGATCAGCTCTATAAGGGGTCAAAGACGACCTGCTGGACCTGTGGCTCGCGAGTGAAGCCGGACCGTCTCGAATCGACGCTCCAGAGCATGCGTGACCACCTTCAGGAAACGGTCACAGAGATCGACGATATCGAAGACGAACTCGACGAACTGACCGACCAACGTGACGAAATTGCAGAGACACGCACGCGAGCGCAGGAGCTCACCGCAACGATTGAGGAGGTCGATGCCGAAATCGAGGAGCGACAGACGACGGTTTCCGATCTCCGAGAGCGACGCAACAACCTCTCCGCCCGCGTTGAGGAACTTGAAGAGCGGGTCACGTCGCTCCGGACGGAGGAGTTCGACGAAGTGCTCGAACTCCATACGAAAGCGAACGAACTGGAGCTGGAACTGGATCGACTCGAATCAGAACGAGACGAGGTGCGCGAAGAGATCGCCGACATCGAATCGGAAATCCGCCGGAACGACGAACTGGCTGCCCAACGGGAAGACGTGGTTGACGAGCTGATCGACCTTCGGTCGCGTATCGACCGACTCGAAGCTGAGGCGACCGACCAGTTCAACGAGAAGATGGATGACCTGCTCGACATTCTGGGCTATGGTAACATTGAACGGATCTGGCTCGAACGGACCGACACACCCGATGACCCGGTCCATAATAGCGCCGACAGCGTCACGGGATCGACGTTCACGCTCCACGTCGTCAGAAGTACCGACGGTGGAACTGTCTACGAGGACACGGTCGACCATCTGAGCGAGAGCGAACGAGAAGTGACCGGGCTCGTGTTCGCACTCGCCGGCTACCTCGTCCACGATGTGTATGAAGATGTTCCGTTCATGCTGCTTGACTCGCTCGAAGCCATCGACTCGGCGCGTATCGCCTCACTCGTCGAGTATTTCGCAGAGTACTCCTCCTATCTCCTCGTCGCGTTGCTCCCCGAGGACGCGCAGGCGCTTCCGGATAGTTACAACCGGATTACGGATATCTGATCCGGTGATTGCTACTTCTCAAGAGCGGGTCTAATGAGCGCTCACTCACAGTCACAGCTACCGCGGTCGAGAAGGTCGCTGATACTGTAGCGCGTCCCGCAGTCCTGACAGCGAATATCGATGCTCACGAACACCCGATACTCGCCCACGGTGAGCTTGTCTGCGGTGTTCAGTCGGTCGACCGTATCCCGGACGATTGTCTCGACGCGACTGCGGAGGCGGTCGATAGTCCCACGCTCTTGCTCGACCTGTTCAGCTTCTGATTCAGATTCGTAGCTCACGCCGCGAACCTCCGTGAGGTAGTATCGAATCGCCTGGTACGTGACAAACTGGTCTTCCAGCGTATCGACGTCGATACCGCCCCGCTCAAGCCGGTTCCGCGCTTCGATTCGCTTGCCTGCACTGACGTCGTCATCCGTCAGCAATCGATAGAAGTTCGCCGGTTCGCCGTCGATCACATCCATACCTGCATCGCGGATTGCAGCCACAAGCAGGGCCCGGTTGAACCGATCTGCGAGGTCACGGAGACTCTGTCGCTGCCCATTCTCTCCGAGCCAGGCGCGTTCCAGCTCCGCACCCATCGACGACAGTTCATACGTTTCGATCAACTGTGCGACTTTCGACTGCACTGACCCCATTATCGCCAGAACGCGTCGGTCCGGTTTAGCCGTTTTGTTGCGATATCAGGTCGCCTGTTCACCGTTCCATGGCGATATCTGTTTATCAGAGCGCTCACCGTTCAGATGGGGAAATTCGATTTCATATCTGCGATATATAGTGTAGCATCTGGCTCTATAAGTGCGTAAACATGGTATTTACGAGTGTATTAGCGTCTACTGGTATCGAAATCCACATCTGAGCCCAGCCATAGACGGTCTGGTGTGATTTGAATAACCACGAGAATTTTATACCTGACATTACAAGCGAGAAATCATACGATGGTCCCCTCCACTCGACGTAACCTCCTCCACAGTGTCTGCGGGCTGGCGACAGTGTTAGCCGGCTGCAGCGGGGTTTTCGAGGGTAGCGGCGAATCCACACGCACCGCTTCCAAAAACGACGGTTCGAGTACTGCCGGAGCCGGATCGGTATCCGACCCGGATGCAGTTGTCACACACGTGGATGGTAACCGTCAGCCAGTCTGGCTCGATGACGGAGACGGTCGGCCGACCGAAAGCCCACACTCCCGTCGATTGGAATCCGAGATTATCGATACGGCAGCCAAAGCCGACCGAGTCACCGTCGCCGAAGACGCGGATCGGTCGGAAGTAAGGAACTTCCTCGACGAGACTGACTTCGACACGGAAACCGTCTATATTCAAACTGTGATGATCGAGGAGTGCTTTCAACTAACGCTCTGTCAGATCCGGTGGACAGCTGATACCATCACGACAGACTACGGTCGGGTGGGCCGACCCTACGACGAACCCTGCACGGCGGGCAATAAGGTATACGCGGTTTGGTGTATCCGGATTCCCGACACAGTCAACGCCGACGACATCTCCAGGTCTTCCTCCTCCATTGGCGGCAACAGTTGCGAAAGGCAGCGAGTCGGCGCTGAAGGGGGCAGTGAGAGCGGGAGCGAGGCGGCACTGAGCAATGACCGCCTCACGCATACTGGTGGTGAGCAGGCATGACTGACGAGGCATCTGAGACAAGCCTGAAATCCACTCGGCTGACCCGGCGTGGTGTGCTCGCGCTAGCTGGGGTCAGCGCCATCGCTGGCTGTAACAGTATCGACAGTGTGGGTGGGGGAGGCGAGGCAACTATTGATACCTACAACCTTCCCGATGTCCATCGTGAGGAAGAGCGAGAAAACTCAATACCTCCTTCGGTCCCGGTCGACATCGCAGCGAGCCATTTCGACGCCGCGCGGGAGCGGGTTCGCTCGCTTCTGGCGACACTTCCCACGCCACTCGGTCCGGAGGAGATACCGAACGGTCACATCCGCAAGCACCTGACGGATGCCGCCAGCGACGCCTCGGACGGCCTCGATGATGCACGGACGGCCAGAACCGGCTTGATGGCGCTCCGGTCGTTGCGGCGGGCTCGTGAAAGCGCCCGCTACGCCGCTGCGGGGTGGGGTGTCGCCGACCGTGGCCTCACCGCCGCTCCGCTCCGGGACGAATACGACCGAACCGTGTCTGCCGCTCACAAAACTCGCCAGGAACACGAGTACATCGGGTCGAATCCAGTGCGCGCGGCGCTGGTCCACACCCGAATTGAAGTCGGATTGGAGCGGGCCACTGACATGGATCTGCCAAGGGAGGAGTCGGAGCTGTTGTCTGTCGCCGAATGGGGTGAAACGGCCGAGTTGACTCAGGCGTATCTCAGTGACGCTCGCCACATGCGGGCGCAGTTCACTGCTTCGCTTCCAGCCAATGTCGGCACGGTCAGACAAACACTGACCGCAGCAGCAAAGGCATTGCTGTCAGACATCCGCGACAGGCAGTCGGACCTACCGCCGGAAACGGACGCTGACGACCGCACTCCGGGGTGGATTGTTTTGGACGAGCTCAGATGGGAGGCTGAGAGTCGTATTAGCCGCATGGCGGATGCCGTCGGCCCCGCGAGCGCCGTTGTCGATGCGAACAGTCAATTGGCCCGGCTCCGAGCAATCGACCGCATTCAGAGTCGGCGGGAGGCGGACGAACTTGTTCGTCCATCCGACGGAGAAACGGTTAGAGACATCAGACAGACCGCTTACGATGCACTCACCGCAGCCCTGGAATCGAGTTCACAGCCGGAACTGGTTCGGACAGTTCTCGTCGATGCCGGCCACAAGATCATGGCTGCCGACCGCGGATTAACGCACCACCAGGGAGAGATTTCGGCGTCCACTCTCGATAGAAGCGTTGCGGACTACTGGCACGCGACAGCGCTCGCACGTTCGGCAACGGCAGCAGCACAACAGACTGTTCAGGCACTGGAATCGGACTAATACAGCGTTACAATAACGCGGTGTGGCTGGTCCGCCAGACAACAGAAACGCGTTTCCTGCCGCACAAGTGGACTCATTGAACGGTTCTGTAATACATTACGTTCACCTTTAGTGATACGTTGTGGTGCGAAATCACAATGTTACCACTGTTATTCCAGTACCGGAGTGGTGGGGACCAGAGGTTTTGTACGTCGAGCCCCCAGTTTGAGTGTAATGGACTCTCGGGAACAGGAGCCTGCACAACAGCACGAGACTGCGACCCAACCGACAGGCGGCTTCGACGAAGAGAAGGCGCGACGCGGCGCTCGCCTCCTGCTCGAAGCCGCCGGCCGTGACCCCGATTCAGCGGGGCTATCGGATACGTGGAGCCGGCGTGTCCCGGAAATGTTCGAGACGCTGACGGAAGGGTCTCGGTCCGAGTCCGGACCGGTAATGCGGACCTTCGACGCGGAGACCGACGGTCTCATCGTCAAAACCGGCATTCCGCTTCACAGCATGTGCGAACATCACCTGCTTCCCTTCCAGGGCGTTGCCCACGTGGCGTACAGGCCCGGGGAGGAGATGGTAGGGCTGTCAAAGCTCATCCGGTACGTCCGGTGGCAGTCACGCCAGTTGACGACACAGGAGACGCTCACGCGGGATATCGCAGTCGGCCTGGCCGATGAACTCGACGCGCACGGCGTCGTTGTCGAGGTGACTGCAACCCATATGTGCGAAGTCATGCGGGGCATCGAGACGGAGACTGAAACGACGACTAGGGAGCACGTCGGAACCATCAGCGAAGCGGACCGCACGCAGTTCAGGGAGTCGATTCGAAGACACGCCGCTGGGCCTAACGGCGGCTGAGTGTCAGCGACTGCATCCCGAGGGACGGAGTTCTGGAGCCGAGTGGTCCAGTCATCACTCGACTGTTCGTCGTCGGTAGATTACACAAAACTCATCATATTATATTTTTGAGGGTCTGAGTGTGCTGTTTGTTTTGGCCAGTTCCGTAACGCAAGTGTGGACCCGACGACGGATCTATCGAAGGGAACAGGGGTTTGTGTCCGCTGACACCCTGAACAACGAACGTTCCCCGTCGGTCAGCGTCCTACGGGGTATATAAACCACCGTAGAACTGTGGTCCCTGCTTCTTTCCGCAAACGGGCCACGCTCAAAACGGACGATGTTGAGAGCGATCACCACGAGAGGCGAGCGTACAGTTCGGTCCGCCAGCGCACGGGTGAGACCGCGATGAGTTCGAACACGCTGCCAGCGGAGGCGAAGACAGTAATCATCGGTGGCGGTATCGTCGGGAACAGTCTCGCGTATCACCTCGCCCGGATGGGGCGTGAGGACATTGCGATTGTGGACAAGGGACCGTTGCCCGACCCCGGTGGCTCAACCGGTCATGCCTCGAACTTCCTGATGCCGGTGGAACACTCGAAGGAGATGACCCACCTCACTCAGCGGAGTATCGAGCAATACAAAGACATGGACACGTTCAACAACAGCGGTGGTATAGAGGTCGCTCGGACCGACGACCGTGTCGAGGAATTGAAACGGCGTGTCCAGTCGGCGAAGGCGTGGGGCGAACCGGCGGAACTTCTGACCCCCGAAGAAGTCGAAGACCTCGTCCCATACGTCAACACTGACCTCATCAAAGCTGGGTTCTACAGCACCGGTGCCGGAACCTGCGACCCACTTCGAGCCGGCGAAGTGATGCGAGCGCGGGCGGACGAGTACACCAATGGCGGACTGCACGTCTCGCCCAACACCGAAGTGCTCGACCTCCACGTCGAGAACGGCTCGATACAGGCAGTCGAGACAGACCGCGGGACCGTCACGGCTGATGAGGTAGTCATCGCAGCCGGACTCTGGAGCCCGAAAATCGCCGAGATGGCCGGTGTCGATATTCCGCTGACACCAGCGGTCCATCAGATGGTCAGCGTCGGCCCGATCTCCTTTTTTGAGGACTACGAGGGCGAGATCTCGTTCCCGGTTGTCCGCGACATGGACACGCAGATGTACGAGCGCCAGCACGGGAACGACCTCGAAGTGGGGTCGTACCAGCACCGGCCGATACTCTGGGACGTCGAAGACATCCCGTCCATCGACGAAGCGCCGCTGTCTCCGACACAGCCGCCGCTGACCGACGACGCCTTCGAGCAGTCGATGGCCGATGCACTGGAGATCGTCCCGGAACTCCTGGACGACCCCGAAGCTGGCATCCGCCATGAAATCGACGGCCTGCTTTCGCAAACACCCGACGGTGGGCCACTTCTGGGGCCACTGCAGGACGTCGACGGCCTGTGGTCGTGTGCCGCGGTCTGGATAAAGGAGGCCCCGGCCATCGGCGAAGCGGTCGCCCAGTGGATGACGCGTGGCTGGTCGGACATCGACCTCCACGGGGCCGACGTGAATCGGTTCTACGAGTACGGGAACTCCCGCTCGTTCGTCAAAGACCGAGCCAGCGAGGGGTTCCAGAAGATATACGACATCGTTCACCCGGCCGAGCAGTACCAGTCGGCGAGGGAGCTTCGGACGAGCCCGTTCTACGAGAAACAGGCTGATCTCGACGCGGAGTTCTACGAGGCGGCCGGCTGGGAGCGGCCACAGTGGTACGAGTCAAACAGCGACCTGCTGGACCGGTACGAAGACGAACTCGCCGAGCTCCAGCGGCCCAACGAATGGGACTCGCGGTGGTGGTCACCGATTATCCTCGCGGAGCATCTCCACACCCGCGAGCACGTGTCGATGATCGGCGACATGGGCTTCAGCATCTTCGACTTCCGCGGGTCGGACGTCGTCGACTACCTCGAACGGATGGCCGTGGGCCGGGTCGACGTCGATGTCGGAAAAACGGTGTACACCCCGATACTCGCCGAGAACGGTGGCTTCGTCTCGGACCTGACTATCGCTCGCCTCGGCCCCGAACACTACCGGGTCATCACCGGCAGTGCGGCGGGCGGGTCCGACCGGGCCTGGTTCGGCGACCACATTCCGGACGATGCCGACGTAATGATGATCGACCGGTCCGAATCGCTGTGCACGCTGGGTGTCTGGGGACCGAACGCCCGAGATATGGTCGACAGTGTCACCGAGGAAGACATGTCCCACGACGCCTTCGAACCGTACACGGCACAGAAAATCACGGTCGGTGAGGTCGACGCCTGGGCGATGCGACTCTCCTACATCGGCGAGCAGGGCTGGGAGATTTACGCCCCGATGGGCCAGGGTCGCCGCCTCTGGGACGTGCTGTGGGAGGCCGGGCAGGACCACAACGTCCGGCCGGCCGGCATGGGCGTCTACGGGACGACTGGACGGCTCGAGAAGGGGTACCGACTGTTCGGGCACGAACTGGAACTGGACTACAACCCCGCGGAGGCCGGGCTGACGTTCCACGGCGTCAAGGACGCCGATTTCATCGGGAAAGAGGCCTACGCCGAGGCAATTGACGAGGAGAACACGGCCACGCTGTGTACGCTGTCCGTCGACGACCACGCTCCCGAGGGTGGCGAGCACCGCTTTATGCTCGGCAACGAACCGGTCCTCGACCAGAACGGAGACGTCTTGGTCGATGACGAAGGCCGCCGGTCCTACGTGACCAGCGCGGGGACCGGTCCGAGCGTCGGGAAGCACCTCCTCATGGCGTACCTCCCGCAGTCCCACGCCGAGGAAGGGCAGAGCCTCCAGGTCGAGTACATGGGACAGCAGTATCCGGTAACGGTCGAAGTCGCCGGGAGTCGGCCGCTGTTCGACCCGGAGAACGACCGCATCAGAAGCTAGCACAGCCAGCGAACCGACAACAACCAATATAGAGAGACACGACATGGACACCGTAGCTTGCATCAAGCGCGTGCCGGACACCGGCGCGAAACTCACGCTGACTGACGACGAACAGCACATAGACACGAGCCATCTGGGGTTCACGATATCGCCTCACGAGGAGTGCGCCATCGAGGAAGCGATCCAGGTGGCCGACGACCAC
Organism: Haloarcula japonica DSM 6131; assembly: GCF_000336635.1. Taxonomy (GTDB): domain Archaea; phylum Halobacteriota; class Halobacteria; order Halobacteriales; family Haloarculaceae; genus Haloarcula; species Haloarcula japonica. The sequence continues at coordinate 277,987 of NZ_AOLY01000042.1, forward strand.
GACGGCACGGCAACCGTGTTGTCGCTCGGACCGGCGGACGCCGAGGAACAACTTCGGACCGGGCTCGCGATGACAGCCGACGAGGCGACGTTGCTGGAAACCGACGGGAAAGAATGGCGGCCCCGCGAGACAGCGGCTGCCCTCGCAGATGCGCTAAGCGGCGACTCCGGCACTGATCCGGAGTTCGACCTCTGCCTGTTCGGCAACGAATCGGCCGACGTGGCAAACCATCAGGTCGGGGTTCGCGTCGCCGAACGGCTGGACCTGCCGTTCGTCGCGGGTGTGACGGGTCTGACAATCGACGACGGGACGGTCGTGGTCGAGCGCGACGTGACCGGCGGAACCGAGGTGTACGAACTCGACCTCCCGGCGGCCGTCGGCGTGAAAGAAGGGCTCAACCAACCCCGGTACGCCTCGATGCGCGCCAAAATGCAGGCGCGCAAGCAGTCAATTGAGCGGCAGGACCCAGTCGCTAGCGAGTTCGAGGGGAGAATCGAGAAAGTCCGGTTGGAAGCGCCGGAGAGCACGGAGGGCGCGGCCGAGGTACTCGGCGAGGGACCCGACGCCGTGCCGGCGGTCGTCGACCTGCTCCGTGACGACCTGGAGGTGATCTGACCGTGATACTGAGCTTCGTTGAACACGCTGGCGGAAGCCCCGAAGAACCCTCGCTGGAGGCACTTACGCTGGCTCGGGAACTGGCAACGGCAACCGATGCACCGCTCGAAGTCGTCGCGTTCGGCACAGAAGCGTCGGCGCTCGGTGACACCCTCAGAGCGTACGGCGTCGAGACGGTCCACCGCGTCGCCGATGATAGACTGGACACGTACGCACCCGAGGCCTGGGCGGAGAGTGTCGCCCAGTTGCTTGACGCCACGGACCCGGAGGCGGTCGTCGCCCCGGGAACCGACCGCGGACAGGAGGTGCTAGCCCACGTCGGTGCCAAGTGTGACCTGCCGATGGCGGCCAACTGCCTTGACGTCGAGCTAAGTGAGGTGTACGAACTGTCGCGCCAGCGGTGGGGCGGCAGCCTCGTCGAACACGCACGTCTGGACAGTGATACGAAACTGCTGACGGCAGCGCCACACGAGTTCTCACCGGAAACGGCGGTAGAAGCAGCCGATACCTCTGTCCAGCCGTTCGAACCGACGCTCGACGAAAGCGCGTTTCGGGTCAGCGTCGACCGCGTCGAGGAGTCCGACGAGAGCGGTGTCTCGCTCGGTGAGGCCCGCGTTGTGGTCGGCGGCGGGCGCGGCATCGGCGGCCCGGAGGACTACGACAAACTTGAGACGCTGGCCGATAGCCTCAGCGGAACCGTCGGCGCATCGCGGGCCGCTGTCAACGAGGGCTGGCGACCACACGATGACCAGATCGGACAGACTGGCACGAAGATCAGCCCGGACCTCTACGTGGCCTGTGGCATCAGCGGTGCAGTGCAGCACATGGTGGGCTGTAAGGGTGCGGACAACATCCTCGCAGTCAACACCGACCCGGAGGCGGCCATCATGCAGAAGGCTGACTACGCCGTCGTCGGTGACCTGCACGAGGTCGTACCGGAACTGAACAACGCACTGGCTGACGAGCGCTGAAAGGACCAGCCTTCAGTTTGCAAGGAGATAGGAGCTGGCCGACTCGGAACACTCCTCGACAACGTAGTCCCCGAAGTTGTCGACGGTTCCGACCGGCGGCGCACTGAACGCGAGTCAGACGTGTATCTCGTCTATGTGGTTACAGAGGTTCCGGACGCGGTCCGGATGGACACGGACGACACCGCCCTCGGGTATCTCTTGGACGGTCCCCTCGATGGATATCTGGCCACCGGTAGCGTTGCTGGCTGGATGATTTCGTACGGAGACACCATAACGCCGTTTTGTCACAGTCCGGTCATAGCCTCTGTGACGAGATAGCCCACGCGGAGGCCGAATATCTCCAGGGAAATCATTAGGCGAGTGGGCCGAGAGTGGTGTAGTATGGACAGTCAATCACCAGAGACGACCGGAATTGAGTCCGACAGATGACGTTCGCGGACCAGCCTATCGGCGAGTTTCTCGATGACGTCGCGTCGGGCCAGGTGACCCCGAGTGGCGGCGCGGTCGCGGCCGTCGGCGGCGCGATGGGTGCGGCACTCTGTGAGATGGTCTGTATCCATACTGTCGGTACAGCCGGGTCCGATTCGGAGTCCGGTGAGCTAGCGGCTCTGGCGGACGACCTGGCCGACTGTCGGGAACGGCTGCTTGCCCTCGCTGATGAGGACGCGGCAGCGGTCGACGCGGTCGGGGCCGCGTTCGAGTCCGGGGACGACGAGCGCATTCAGGCGGCCTCGAAACGCTCGACGGAAGTACCACTGGAGACGGCCGAGATCTGTCTCGATGTCGTCGAGCGCGCCCGTACGGTGACTGCGAAGGGGACGCCGGTCGCCGTGCCGGACGCAGCTGTCGGGGCGCTGCTCGCGGCAGCGGCGCTACAGGCGTCCGTCTCGACCGTCCGGGCCAATCTCGACATGATAGACGACGAATCATTCGTGGCAGCGATGAAACAGCGAGCAGACGAGGCAGAAGCGGCCGGCGAAGCGGCGCTCGACGAGGCGGTCGCAAACGCTGAGCAATGAGCGGAGTCCGCCCGTTGAACGTCGAGCGGTGTCGGTTAAAAGTCGAGACGGCGAACCGCGAAAGCTGAAACGAAGGACCGGCTCGTCAGAACAGGCCCGAAATGTTGCCGTCTTCGTCGATATCCATATCAGCCGCGGCTGGACGAGCCGGGAGGCCGGGCATCGTGAGTGCGTCAGCCGTGAGAGCGACCAGGAAGCCCGCGCCAGCGGACGGGTACACTTCACTGATTTCGAGTTCCCAGCCCTCCGGCGCACCCTTCTGGCTCGCGTCGTCGCTCAGCGAGTGGAAGGTCTTGGACATGACAACCGGGTAGTCATCGAAGTCGAGTTCGTTCATCTGCTCGATATCGTCAAGCGCGCCGCCGGTGTATTTCACGTCGTCAGCGCCGTAGATTTCGGTCGCGACTGTGTGGATCTTATCCTTGATGCTGTCCTCGTCGTCGTACAGCATCTGGAAGTCCTCTTCGTTGCTCTCCTCGGTTGCCTCGATGACGTTCTCCGCGAGGTCGACACCGCCCTCGCTGCCGTCGGAGAACACGTTCGACTCTGCGGCACGGACGCCGAGGTCGTCGCGGCAGTGGTCCAGCACGGCCTGAATCTCCTCGTCGGTGTCGTCAGGGAAGCGGTTGATCGAAACCACGACCGGGACGCCGAACTTCTGGAGGTTCCGGGCGTGCTTGTCGAGGTTCGAGAAGCCGGCTTCGACGGCCTCGACACCGGCCTCGTCGATCTCGTCGTAGTCGACCGGCCACTGGTCGAGTCCGTGGTACTTGAGTGCGCGAACCGATGCCACGAGAACGACGGCGTTTGGCGTCATGTCGCCCATGCGGCAGACGACGTCCATGAACTTCTCTGCGCCGAGATCGGAGCCGAAGCCGGCCTCGGTGACGAGATAGTCACCCATGCCGAAGGCGGTCTTGTCAGCGACCAGTGAGTTCGTCCCGTGAGCGATGTTCGCGAACGGGCCGCCGTGGACCAGGGCTGGCGTGCCCTCAATGGTCTGGACAACGTTCGGCTTGATGGCGTCCCGGAGCAACATCGTGGCCGGGCCAGTCGCCTCGATGTCGTCGACAGTGACCGGCTCGCCGTCCTCGTCGTAGGCGACGATAATGCGGCTGACTCGTTCCTTGAGGTCGCCGATATCGGTGGCCAGACAGAGGACAGCCATCAGCTCGGACGCGGCGGTGAGGATGAAGTTGTCCTCTCGTGGAGTCCCGCCTGTCTTGCCGCCGAGGCCCACGACGGTTTCCCGGAGCGCGCGGTCGTTCATGTCGATGGCGCGCGGCCACGCGACGTTGTTGATATCGATATCCAGGTCGTCGCCCTGCGATATCTTCGCGTCCAGCATCGCCGCGATGAGGTTGTGCGCGGACGTGAGTGCGTGCAGGTCACCAGTGAAGTGGAGGTTGATGTCCTCCATCGGCAGTACCTGTGACCGGCCGCCACCTGCCGCACCGCCTTTGACGCCGAACACCGGGCCAAGCGACGGCTCCCGGATGGCGATCATCGCTTCCTCGCCGACGTGGTTGAGCGTCTGGCCGAGGCCGACGGTGGTTACCGTTTTCCCTTCACCTTTTGGGGTCGGCGTCATCCCGGTTACCAGAACGAGGTTCTGTTCCTTGTTCTCGGCCTGGTCGCGGAGGCGCTCGATGGCGTGTTGTTTGACTTTCGCGGTGTATTCGCCGAAGTACTGGAGGTCGTCGAGCCCGAGCCCCCACGGCTCGACCAGTTCCCAGATCGGCTCCATGTCGGTCGACTGGGCGATATCGTAGTCCGTGGGAATCGGCTCTTGACTCTCTTCGGTCGGGGATTGCTCGTCCTGTGATGACATCTCTACTAGCCCTTCCCTTCACCGTCGTAATAATGTTAGTGAACCTGACACTACCGGAATAGGATGTGTTCGAGATGCCGTTACAACCCCCGGAGGCCACATCATGTATCTCGGCTTACGAGATTGGTTCTCAGGCCCGAGGGTAGGGGATAACTCGGTCACGGGCTCAGGGTTAGTATTAGGATATTTCACCCGAATTGGTCGGATTACCGTGAAACACGCTAGTAAGCCAGGTTCGCCCTGGCGATACATTAATCAGGCCACCGGCGACCAGTTATGGTATGCACTACCACGAGTCGGCGGACTACCTGCAGTCGCTACAGCGTCGTCGGCCCAAGTTGGGTACCGATACGACGGCGCGGATGCTCTCACATCTCGGTGACCCGGACGACAGTTTCGACAGCGTGCAGATCGCCGGATCGAACGGAAAGGGAAGCACCGCCCGAATGACCGAGAGCGTGCTCAGAGCCGCCGGGCTGGACGTCGGCCTGTTCACTTCGCCGGGGTTGAACGGCTTCCGGGAACAGATCACCGTCAACGGTGGTCGGGTACCCAAAGAGCGAGTGACAGAGTTCGTCGAACAGATCAGGCCCTGTATCGACCAACTGGCTGCCGAAGACGACAAGCCGACACATTTCGAGGTCCTCACCGCCCTGGCGCTCTATCACTTTGATGTCGAAGATGTCGACGTGGCGGTGCTGGAAGTCGGCATCGGCGGCCGCTACGACGCTACAAGCGCAGTCGACCCCGTCGCAAGCGCCGTCACCAGCATCAGTCTGGAACACACCGAGTTGCTCGGTGACACAGTCGAAGAGATTGCCCGCGACAAAGCGCAGGTCGCGCCGCGGGACGCCCCGCTCGTGACCGGAACGACCGGCGCTGCCCTCAATGCAATCGAAGAGATTACCGATACCGTCACTGTCGGCGGCGACGACGCCGATGTCACCGCCGTCGAAAACGGCATGCGATCTGCCGTCGAGAACCGGATTGCGCTCACGGGACCGGACTGGGCCCTCGAATCGAATCTTAAGCTGCTCGGCCAACATCAGGCCGAAAACGCCGGCGTCGCCGCAACACTGGCCCGACAGCTCACCGATGTGGACACTGAAACCGTATCCGAGGGGCTGCGGGCCGCGACGCTACCGGGCCGGTTCGAGATCCGGTCGACAGACCCGATGGTGGTCCTCGATGGCTCCCACAACCCAGGTGCGATGGAGACGCTGACAGCACTCATCGAACGGTACGAGTACGACGATCTCCACGTAGTCTTCGCCGCGATGCAGGACAAGGAGTACGAACGGATGATTGCGACGCTTCCAGCCGTCGAAACGGCGTTCGCTGCGCGGCCGGAGGTTGACCGAGCCGCGAGCACCGGAGCGCTCGCTACTGCGTTCGAAGACCAGGCAGCCCAGATACAGCAGGTCGAGTCCGTTCTCGAAGCCACCGAACAAGCGATAGCCACAGCGGGTGCGGACGACTTCGTGCTCGTAGCCGGGTCGCTCTATGCAGTCGCCGAAGCACGGGACCGCTGGAGCCGGTTGGTCGTTCCCAAAGACAACCTCCAGCGGGCGTCGACGGGGGAGACTGCTGGAGCCGGAAGTGAGCCAGAGATTCACCAGCAGATGCTTTCGGTCACATTGCGGCGCGACCAGGCAGGAGTCGTCACGCAGGAGTTCGAGGACTGTGGCGGCACCTGTACCTGTGGGACTGTCGGGATGCCAGAGAAGCTCATCGACACGACGTTATCGGGGACGCCACGACAGTTTCAACAGCTTGCTGACCGACTGGCTTCGGCTGGGCTGGGGCTCGGTCAGCTCGCTACACAAATCGAAGCGCAGCTGTCTGATAGATCGTTTCCACCGCCGTTCGACAGTGAATCGGCGGCCGTGATGGGGATTCTCAACGTCACGCCGGACAGCTTCTACGACGGCGGCGAGTACAACCGTCGCGACCTCGCGGTTAGTCACGCGGAACAGATGATCGAATCCGGGGCGGATATCGTCGACATCGGCGGTGAGAGCACGCGTCCCGGGGCTGACCCGGTGTCCGTCGAAACAGAGATCGACCGCGTGGTACCCGTTATCGAGGCCGTGTCCTCGCTCGATACAACCGTCTCCGTAGATACCCGAAAGGCCGCCGTCGCTGACGCGGCGCTGGACGCCGGTGCCGACATCGTCAACGACGTATCGGGACTGACGGACCCCGAGATGCGGTTCGTGGTTGCCGATCACGACGCGTCCGTCATCCTGATGCATAGTCTGTCCGCGCCAGTGGATCCGGGTCGAACTGTGACCTACGACGACGTCGTCGATGACGTCCTTCGAGACCTCATGGAACAGATACTGCTCGCCGAGCAGGCCGGTATCGACCGCGAGCAGATCATCGTCGACCCCGGCTGTGGATTCGGGAAGAACGCCGCCGAATCGTTCGAACTCGTCGACCGCCTCCACGAGTTCCACGCACTCGGCTGTCCGGTGCTGGTCGGGCATTCCCGCAAATCGATGTTTGCCGAGATAAGCGACGCAGGGGCGGACAGGCTGCCGCCGACGCTGGCAACGACAGCGCTTGCCGCTGAACGCGGGGCTGACGCCGTCAGGGTCCACGATGTCTCGGAGAACAACGCCGTGCTCAAGACCGTTTCAGCGACGGCGGATCGCCTTCGACAACAGTGATACCTGTGCAGCACGAACAGTCGGTATGGTACAGTTTCCGGTTCAGCTCGGCTCGGGTCTGCTCGAATCCGTCGGGCAGGTGGCTGCGGTCGCTGGAACCGTCGTTCTCCTGCTGATTCTCGTCGGTCTGGGAGCCTTCGCGTACAAGAGTCTCGTCGGAGACGGCATTCGCTGGCCCGATGAGCAAGAAGCAGCGGACAGTGAGGAGGACGAGGGCGTCGTACAGGGAAGCCGTGAGGACGACTGGAAGTATTACTGAAGGCGGAATCCCCCTGGTACGTTGGAACTGGACATCACCCCGCGATTGATTTCGTAGCCGTGTCGAAGTAACGCGCAGCCTGCCGAACGGCCGCAGTGTGCTCGGTGTAGCCATTGTCAATCGGTACCGGGGTCGTAGGAGTGTTCGAACTCCCAGTGGTACCGACAGTCCGTACAGGTCGCCCACTCCGGGATGTCGAACCGCTCAGGGTGGCGCTGCCCGTGTTCCATTCGGCTTCGGCAGACCGGGCACGTGAGATACAGGAGCTTCAGGTCGGCGAACTCGTCGTGGCTGTACTCGCCGACACACCGCGGACAGTCGATACTGTCCCGCGCGTTGTGCTGGAAGATCTCCGAGTGGCATCGCGGACATTCAACCGTCGCCGGTGGGCGTCTCGCCCACCCGATGTCACCGTCGTACGTCGTCGTTGCCGTGTCCATGCTCGACAGCCTGAACTTGTTCGGCCCGTCACTCCGCCGAAGTGGCGCGGCGACCCGCTTGCCGATCCAGACAAGCTTCGAGAGCAGAACTGCGAGCCATCCAGACACTGTGACATGGTATGGATTCTGATGGCTTAAATTTCCGGGCAGTGCTGACGCTGACCCGGTGCTGTGCGGTCGATAGGTTTTCACGGTGACCCACGGTATATGGCGTATGAGTGTTGACGCAGCTGTCGGTGTTGCGCCGACCATCCCCAGACTGTCGGCAACCGTCATGGGACAGTTGGCACCCGGCGTTGGAACAGAACTGTCCAGGCCGCTCCGCGGGCTCGGCTCGTTCGTTCTTGTGCTCGTGGCCGGGGCACTGGTACTCCGGCTGCGGCAAAGCTACATCGACGAGTCGATCAACGCGATTTTGGACAGCCCGGCAATGGCTGTCCTCTACGGCATCGCTGGGTACGTGATCGTCGGTATTGTCGGCCTCTACGGGGCAACGACGCTGGCCCGCCTCAGTATCGCTGGCGGTGTGTTCGTTCGCATCGCGATTCTCGTCAGTAGCGCGTTCGTCCTGGTACTCACAAGTTTCGGGTTTCTCGTCGTCGGCACGCTCATCACCGATATTCTAGCCAACCGACAGCCGGCGTTGGGCCTGCTCATCGGAGCGTCCCTCAGCGCTGTCTCATGGGTCCTGCTTTCACCAGCCGGCAGTATCTTGTCCAGCCTCGCCATCGCCGCGTTCGGAATCGGAGGCTCCGCGCGGCTCTGGATACACTCTGAACGGACGGTCGAAACAGAACTGGGGGGCCGGTAGCGTGAACGGTTTCACCCGCTGTTGGCGATAGCGTCTGATACCACCGGTCGCGTCGGAAGGCCCCAAAACGAGAACGATTCAGTCGGTACCTGTCGCCGTGTCGTCACCTGGGTCGGAGATATCTGTTACCATCTCGTCGCCAGCGGTCACGACGTCCACGTCTTCCCGTTCAGAGAGGTCCTGAATTGTCTCTGCGAACTCTTCGGATTCGAGTATCTGGTATTCGTTATCAAGCCCCAGATACACCGTGTAACACATCAGACACAGGATGAGCGCGAACGGGAGTCCCGTGGTGATTGCGGCCGTCTGGAGCGCAGTCAGTCCGCCGCCGATGAGGAGTATGGACGCGACAAGCCCCTCAGTAAGGGCCCAGAAGATCCGCTGCGTTCGCGGAACGTCGTGTTTCCCGCCCGAAGTCAGGTGGTCAATGACCAGTGACCCGGAGTCGGACGACGTGACGAAGAACGTGATGACCAGCAGGGTCGCGAGCAGTCCGCTCACCACGCCCAGCGGGAACTGCTCCAGCAGGGCGAACATCGCGACGGTCTGACCGACCTCGTTGTACGTCGCCAGCGCCTGCCCGTTCCCCATCAGTGAATTGAACATCGCGCTGCCGCCGAACACCGACAGCCAGAGCGTCGAGAACAGCGACGGAAGGAACAGGACGCCTAGGACGAACTCCCGGACGGACCGACCCTTCGAAATGCGTGCGATGAACATCCCGACGAACGGCGACCACGCGATCCACCAGCCCCAGTAGAACACGGTCCAGGCGGTGGGGGTCCCGTTCGCCGCTTCGTTGAGCGTCCCGGTGAAGAACCCGAGTGCAAGGATGTTCCCGAAGTACGCGCCGAGTCCCTCAACCCACGTCCCGAAGATGTACACCGTCGGGCCAACGATAACGAGGAACCCAAGCAGTGCGAACATCAGGTAGAGATTGAGCGTACTCAGGCGCTTGACACCGCCGTCAAGCCCCGCCGCAACCGAGAGCGTCGCGATGAGCGTGATCCCGGCGATGAGGGCGACCTGTGGCCAGGTCCCCGTCGGGACACTTACCGCACCGAGCATGTCACCGCCCACATAGGAGAGCCCTGTGTTGACTTGTGCAACACCGAGCCCCAGCGAAGTCGATAGCCCGAACAGCGTCGCGAACACCGTTACGAGGTCGATAATGTGGCCCGGCCAGCCGTAGATTCGCTCGCCCAGCAGTGGCCAGAATATCGACCGGAAGGTAAGTGGGAGCCCGCGATTGAACGAGAAGAACGCGAGGCCAAGTCCCACCAGTCCGTACACCGCCCACGGATGGAAGCCCCAGTGGAAGAACGTCTGTGCCATCGCGGCGGACGCTGCCGCACCGGTTCCGGCTTCAGCCCCGAAGAAACTCGGCGGGTTCTGGAAGTAGTACAGCGGTTCCGAGACGCTGAAGAACATGAGGCCGATGCCCATGCCGGCGCTGAACAGCATCGCCATCCAGGAAAAGTCGCTGAACTCCTTCTCGGCCTCGACGCCGCCGATTTTTATCTTGCCGTACTTGCCGAACGCGAAGTACAGCAACGTGATGATGAACACGTTCACCGCCAGCAGGTAGAACCAGCCGAAGGTGTCCCCGATAGTGTTGAACAACCACGTGTACGCTGAGGATGCCGTGTCACCCAGCAGTATCGTCACTGCGATGAACAGCGCAATGATCGCCAGCGCCACTGGGAATACAACCGGATGGATGTCGAATCCAGCCGCCTGAATGTTCGTATCACCGGGTTCGCGGTCGGACTCCGGGTGGAACAACTCGACCTGAAGCCCGTCCGACATATCGCCGGTTGGGTCGTCACTGTCTGCCATACGTTACCCCTCTCAAACGCGGTACTGGTCTGTGGTGTCTCATTGTCGTAGTCGCGGTCTTGCTCTGTCGTGGTCCGTTGCCACCGTCATGCCAGCGACATCCCGGCGTAGTGCGTCTGCAGCGTTCGCATCCTGTTTGCCTCACTGTACTCGCTTGCGGGCACGGCGTGCCCACAGGACTATTGTCGATGTAGTTTATGTGCTACACAGTCTCATACATATGCAGTAATGCAACTCTAATAAAACTTCACCTTAGACACCAATAGATCACGGATTGAAGCGCTGTACTGCTGTGACTCAGCAAACATTTCTCCTATCTAATACATTGAGGTTTGCTGGGTGTCGACGAATGGTCGGTTGTCTCACGGCTTGATGGGTGCGTATTTATTTCGGAATCCCACTTACCATCAGTATGGCACGACTTCTGGCAACAGGGGCGGCTGCAGTGGCAGCACTGCTGATGGGCGTCGGCCTGGTCGGGATGACAATCGGCGACTTCCGGCTCGCAGGATTCAGTTTCCTCAGCGCCAGCCTGGTGATCTACATCCGTGAGACGCGACTGATAGACGCGTAGTGAGTGTCAAATGTCGTTGACACTCATCCGCTGACTGATGACTGGAACGCTCGACGTCCGGACCACTTTATCCGTTGTCCCACCGATCAGGTTCCCGAGTTTCCCGCGGAACGCCGAGCCCAGGACAATCGCGTCCATGCCTTCGTTTTCGGCGAACTCGACGATCTCCTCGCTGGGCGCACCGGTTTTGAAATGCGTCTCGTAGTCGACGCCGTGTTCATCAGCGATAGTCCCGAGGTTCGCCAGCACCTCCTCCCCATACTCCCGATACTCCTCACGCATCTCCTCCTCGTCATCTCTGAGTGCGAGTGCGCGCGGAGTGCCCGGCAGGTCGATTACGTACAATGCATGGACTGTCGCGTCGAGCGCAGCGGCGAGTTCGATGCCGTGTTCTGCCCCTCTCCGAGCCTCGTCGCTGCCGTCATACGGAACGAGTATATTATCGTACATGCTACCTGACTCATGTGTAATTCCCACACACACCTGTTATAGGTTTCCCCGTTCAGGATATCGGAGCGGGTTTCACGGTTTTTCAAGCGTATCGAGATAGTCTCTACACTCGTAAGTCAGTGGACGTTGCTTGTTTTTTGTCGTCAGTATCATCACAGAGGCGTATTTGTCTCCTCCTCTATCTGCCGGTGTTCTTGCTGCTCTGACGGCGTAGCCGTCTCACTCAGCCATCTCTACCTCACCCTTCTCAAGGAGGTCCCGCCATTTCGCAACGGCGGCCTCGGCTACGTCACGGTCTTGGGATACGGCGCCACCGGAGACACCGACCGAACCAACGATTCCACCGTCTTTCTCCAGTGGATACCCACCGCCGAACACGACCATCCGTCCCTCGTCACGCGTGTCGAGGCCGTATAGAGAGTTCCCAGGCGCTGACGGTTCCGCGAGGTCGTGTGTCGCCGTGTCGAGTGCAGCCGACGTATATGCCTTGTTCCGCGAGATATTGACGGACGCCAACCAGGCACCATCCATCCGGTGCTGAGCGATCAGGTTCCCCTCGCTGTTGGCCACCGTGATGACCATCGGATTGTCGATTTCGTTAGCGCGTTCTTCAGCCGCCTCAATGAGTCGCTTTGCTGTCTCCAGACTGATGGCTGCTACCATGCGTTATTTGACACACAGGTGACGCCTATTAACTTGGTGCATAGTAGTATCATGATGGTCAGACAGTGATTGCAGCGTCGTTGCTACCGTCGTGTTTCTCAGTGATAATTTCAAATCGTGACAAGCTTCGTGTCACCAGCATGGATTCGCTTTCTGATACGGAAAACATGGTAACCGGACCGCCGTCGAAGTGTCCATAGAGGATAAAACGCCGAACCGTCACCTTCTCAAACTGTCTCAGTCACCCCAAAGTAGGAACAGCCGAAGATTGGCTTCAGTCGTTCAGCTTTGCGTGGAATCAGCGTATTTGAACACGACATTCAGAACGGCAACACGCCTATCTGAGCGCTGACTCCGGCCGAGGTAATCGCGTTCAGGTCTTCCGTGCAACGTTGTCAACAGGATAGCCCGCATCGCGTATCGCTGTGATGATACCCTGTGCGTGTTCGGCACCGCTCGTTTCGACGTTGAACACGAGATACGCCTCCCCGATCTCGAGATTCTCGACGGACCGTTCGTGCCGGACATCGTGAATATTGGCCCCTTGCCGGGCGATAACGCCCGATATTTCCTCCATCACACCCGGCTGGTCGTCGATCCGAACCCGGAGCTGGAGGAGCTGTTGGCGCTCCGTGAGCGCGTGGATGAGAACCTCACGCATCTGTGTCATGTCGAGGTTGCCGCCACAGAGCAGCGGCATCACCGTTTCACCCGACACGTCGAGACCGTCGCTCAGTATAGCGGCCACGGAGGCGGCCCCGGCACCTTCCACGACCTGCTTGGCCCGTTCCATCAGCAGCAGAATCGCCTGCGCGATATCGGTATCCGAAACCGTCACGACCTCGTCGACGTTCGCTTCGATGATGTCGAGTGTTGTCTCCGAGATACCGCCGGTAGCGATACCATCGGCGATGGTGTTGACTTCATCGAGTACGACCGGAATCCCCTTGTCGAGACTTTCGTGTACCGTCTCCGCGCCGGTTGCCTGAACGCCGACGACGCGCGTCTCCGGCGAGAGGTGCTTGATCGCCGTCGAGACGCCACTGATGAGCCCACCGCCGCCGATAGGGACGACGACCGTGTCGACGTCAGGGCAGTCGTGGTACATCTCCGTGCCGAGGGTCCCCTGGCCAGCGATTATGTCCAGGTCGTCGTAGGCGTGAACGAACTCGGCGTCGGTCTCCTCAACGACAGCTTTCGCGTGGGACATCGTCTCCTGAAAGTCATTGCCGACCAGTTCGACGCTCCCGCCATAGCTTCTGGTGGCATCGATTTTGGCCTGTGGCGCGTTCTCCGGCATGAAAATCGTCGATTCCGCCCCGCATTTCGTCGCAGCGAGGGCGACGCCCTGTGCGTGGTTCCCGGCGCTTGCTGCGACGAATGACTCCACGCCATCAGCGACGTCCTGCGAGATTTTGTTGAACGCGCCTCTGGTCTTGAACGACCCTGTCCACTGGAGGTGCTCCATCTTCAGGTGTACCTCGGCGTCGACGAACCCGCCAAGGGACGTACTCTGTTCGACTGGCGTCTTCTTGACGACTGTGTCGTCGTCCAGTCGTTCGCGGGCTCGTTCGATGTCTGCGTATGTAACGGGTAGCGTGTCCGATTCGGTTTGTGTCATATATTCGTATCGTCGCGGGCCTTATGTCAAAGTTGGTGGGTCAATGCGCTGTCCTGTCATCTGATGATTCGTTCTCGGCCGGGGTCGAACAGCGGTTCGTCACGCACCGTCGCGTCGTAGGTCTCGCCCTCACACTGTATCTGGACTGAGGTGCCGGCCTCGGCGTATTCGGTCGGGACATACGTGTATGCAATCGACTCGTCGATGCTGTAGCCGTAGTTTCCAGCCTGTACGTAGCCGATTGCGTCGCCGTCTTTCAGCACCGGCCGTCCGCTCAGCATAATGTCCGTCGAGTCGTCGAGCGTGAGCGGCGTGATCTTGCTGTCGATACCCTCGCTTCGTGCTGTCTCCAGCGCCTCCTTGCCGATGAACTCGGTGTCCATGTCGACGGCGAAGGGCAACCCGGCCTCGAAGGGGTTCGAGTCCGTGTCGATATCCGTTCCCCAGAGGCGGTAGCCTTTCTCTAACCGCATGGAGCTGAGTGCGCCACCGCCCATCGGCCGGACACCGAGGTCCTCGCCAGCGTCCTGCAGCGTCTCCCAGAGCCGCTGGCCGTACTCCGTCGGGGCCCACAGCTCCCACCCGAGTTCGCCGACGTACGAGACCCGCAACGCGATGACCGGCACGTCGCCGACGTACATCTGTTTGGCACGGAAGTACGGGAAGCCCTCGTTGGTCACGTCCGCATCTGTACACCGCTGGAGGAGGAGCCGCGCGTTCGGCCCCCAGAGGCCGATTGTGGACTTCGCACCCTCCTCGACGTGGACCGACACCGTCGCGGGAGCCTCGTCTTCGAGGTGGCCGCCGTGGATGCCGGGGGAGTTCCCGCCGCCGGTAGTCACCATGAACTCCTCGTCGTCGAGTTTGACCACAGTGATGTCTGCAAGGATGCCGCCACCGTCGTTCAGCAGCAGCGAGTACCGGACCTGGCCGACATCGAGGTCCATATCGTTGCTACAGACCCGCTGGAGGAACGCCTGGCTCCCCTCGCCCTCGACCATGATCGAACTGAACGTCGTCATGTCGAACATCGACACCTTCTCGCGGGTGTGCAGATGCTCCGCGGCCTCGATTTTTGAGCGGTTGATTCCCTGCCAGCCGTCCTGGTCGGGAATCCGCTCCTCGTACTTCCCGACTAAGTCGGCGTTCGACTCGTACCACTGTGGCGTCTCCCAGCCGCCGCTCTGGTAGAACTCCGCGCCGAGTTCCTTCTGCTGGTGATAGAACGGACTCGTTCGGAGTTTGCGGTGGTCATCGGGTTGCCACCGCGGCTCGACGATGCTGTACACCTGCTCGTAGCGCTTGGCCCCGCGGTCGACGAAGTAGTCCTTCTCGCCCGCATGCGGTTCGAACCGCCGGACGTGGATGCCGCCGGTATCAACCGGGCCGGACGGCAACCGCGGAACGCCGTTCTCCATCCACTCCGCGAGGATGCGGCCGTAGCCGCCAGAATGGGTCCACCAGATAGCTAGCCCGGTCCAGAGACCATCGACCTGCGCCGTCTCGCCGACGGCCGGCATCCCGTCGGGTGTGAAGACGAAGATACCGTTCTCGGTAGCCTCGTATTCAACGTCCTGCGTCGCCGGCAGCAGTTCGTCGAAGGCTTGCTTCGCGGACTTGTCCCGACCACGGTGGGTCGGCGTCTCCCAATGTTCTTTCGTGAACCCTCTGACTGACGCCTGGTGTTCCTCGGAGTTCTTCCCCATCGCTTCGGGGTCGACCGAGAGCGTCTCGTGGTTGTAGGACCCCATTCCGAGGGCATCACCGTGGGTCCGGAAGTACAGCGAGTGGTCCTGGTCGCGGCCGACGGGCTGGTGTGGCCCTTCGCTCATGTACTCCGCGATGGAACGGTCACCTGGAACCTCAAGGCCTGTCGTGTTGTCGCCGACGGAGGTTTCGGTGTCGGCGAGTTCGTCCATCGGTTCGGTGACCACGTACTGGTGCTCTACCGGGGCAATCGGGAGATCGAGCCCGGCCAGTTGGCCGGTCTGGTAGCCCCAGTTGTTCGTCGCGATGACCGCTCGCTCGCAATCGATCCGGCCCTGATCGGTCTCGACAGCGTTGATTTCGCCGCCCGAAACGTCCAGATCGGTGACTTCGGTGTTCCCGTAGAATGACGCAGAAGAGTGCTCCATGTACCACTGGAGCGCGCCGATGCCGTCGACGCGCCCGTCGGTCGGCGAGTAGTAGCCGCCGAGGATTTCGTCCTCGTCGACCAGCGGGAGGTGCTCGGTAACTTCTTCGGGTGAGAGCAACTGCGGTTCCGGCAGTCCGTAGGAAGTCGCCCACTCGACGCGCCGGCGGAGGAAATCCATGCGCTCCTCGCTGCGTGCCACTTCGATGCCTCCGACCTCATCGTAGACACCGGCGTCCGAGAGCAGTCGGCTGGTGTAGTGGGCGGCCTTCGTCTGTATCTTCGACGGCGACGTTTGGAACATGATGCCGGGCGCGTGGACAGACGAGCCGCCCGTTACCGGGAGTGGGCCCTGATCAATGACGGCGACGTCCTCCGCACCAAGCTCCGTCAGGTGGTACGCGACGCTACACCCGACGGCTCCGGCACCGATAATAACGGTATCCGCCCGAGATGGGGGAGTCTCTGTGCTCATGTATCTCATTCGGGACTGCTTCTGTCACAGGTATAAAAACATCGGTGGCCCGAATATCTGTTTAGCCGATTCCAGTAGTAAGGAGCCTCTATGATGCACACATACCAGAATTAGGATTCGAGGTACGACGATTCGAAGCGCAGATAACGCCGAACCTCAGCATTCTACGCAGCTTACAGTTTCTGGCAGACGACTGAAGCTACTGGCTACTGAGAGCAAATGTGACTGCTGCTGTAAGTGAGCGAACAAGTAGCTCTCGGAAGAAATCGGACCGATATGACGGTCAGCGGCCCGTCAGACCGGCCGGATGTGATCGGCGCGTGGTTCCCAAATTGATCCGCTCATACGTAGTTCGTACACTTCGCTCAGCGTGTCCCCGACGGTCCAGCCCTGTTTGCTCATCGCGGCGGCGAGAACCCCTAGCGGGACGCCGTTCTCGAAGTAGTCGTCTAACTCCCGGATGACAGCGTCGATACTGTCCGAGGCCGGGACCGAAGTGACTGCTGGATGCTCCGCGAACACCCATTCGAGATCCGTGTCGATCAGTTCCTGTTGGCGTCGATAGGACGCAATCACCTCGTTCGCCGTCGACGCTTCCACGCGGGCACCTGTCTCGGTGGCTCGAGCGACGAACGGCACGTCCGCTCGCTGGTCTGTCTGTGACGCCGACGTCAAGCTTCGTAGGCCTCCTGTGCGAGCCGATGCAGTTTGTGGACGGTGTGTTCGTTCGGACCCAGTTGTGCCTGGGCGAGCGCCCCGGACTGCAGCCCCTCGTACTGGCGTTCGACGAGTTCGAAGTCTTCCTCCTGTAGCTGTCGGCTCGTCTGGACGAACTCCTGTTCCGCGTCGGTCATCTCCGCGTCGCTGAAGTAGTAGTCAGCGATTAACTGGAACCGCCCCTCGTCGATCGGGTCGATAATGTACGTCCCGTACCCGTCGGCTGTGCCGTACATGTTCACCGTGAAGTTCGGCCAGAAGTAGTAGAACTTCGCCTCTTTCTCCTGGTGGATGCGCAGTTCGTCGTCGACATCCTCGTCGTGGGTGTAGTGGAGAATCCAGTGGTAGTCGTTGACTTCGAGGTTGGACTCATCGAGTTCGATGTCGGTTATCCAGTCCTGGTGGTTCGCATGACAGTGATCGCATTCGGAGTAGTTGCCCGCGAACGTCTTCCAGTTGCAGTCGACTTCCGACACATACCGCGCGGCGTGTTCGTACTCTTCCAGGGGCATGTCTTCCAGCTCCGTTTTCAGCGTCCCCGCCTGCTCGGCAAGTGGCATCGGGTCATCGGCGAAGTTGAGGAAGACAAACGGTCCGATCCGGTCAGTCTGGACCTCGTTGAGTCCGTTTTCGCTGGCATCCAGACCGCAGACATCGTCGTCATCGAGCTCCGGGTTGAGCCCCGCCTCCTTGAAGCTCTTGGGTGTACTTTCGAGGTCGCCGTCCAGGTCATACGACCACATGTGATACGGGCAGCGGATGCGACCCATGTTTCCGGGGTTGGTCATGGGCGTCTCCTCGACCATCTTCGAACCGCGGTGTGCGCAGACGTTGAAGAATGCGCGTATCTCGTCGTCGTGGTCGCGGACGATAATCACTTGCTTGTCGCCGATAGTTCGCGTAAAGTACGCTCCAGCCTCCGTAATCGCGTTCGCGTGTCCGGCGTACACCCAGTACTGGCCAAATATTTTCTCTTTTTCGAGTTCATGTACTCCTGGGTCTGTGAAATATTTCGCCGGAAGTGCGTTATTTTCGTCAGTTATGTCGGGGCTTACTGCCATAACATCATCGCTTTGCTGACTCCAACTTGTCATGCGTATATATCCCCAATTGCCAGACCCATCATCGTTGACTATGGATAGCACACATGTTTAAATAACACTGAAAGGACGCTGAAATACTTGCTCCAATCGAAAAAAGAACGGCCCGCAGTCAGGGAATCTGGCGTTCGCTGTCCAGTGTCAGGAAACCAACGGTTCCTCACGGACGGTCGCGTCGTACCGCTCCCCTTCGTAGAGGATTTCGACGCTGGTGCCCGGTTCAGCGTACTCCGGCGGGAGGTACGTGTAGGCGACACACGCACCTTCGGTGTAACCGTACTCGGCGCTGTGGAGATAGCCGATGGTCTCGTCGCCGTCGAGGACCGGCTTGTTGTCCAGCACGACAGCGTCCTCGTCGTCGAGGGTCAGACAGGCGACTTTGTGGTCGATGTTGTCGCCGTCGGCGGCCGCCGCGACTGCCTCCTTGCCGATGAAGTCGGTTTCGAGGTCGACAGCCCAGCCGAGGCCGGCCTCGTAGGGGTTGTGCTCCGTGTGGAGATCCTTCCCCCAGAGGCGGAACCCTTTCTCGATTCGCAGGGAGTTCAGCGCGCCGTTGCCGTACGGGCGGATGCCGTACTCCTCGCCGGCCTCCATGATGTGTTCCCAGAGGCGTTCGCCGTACTCCGACGGGGTGTAGAACTCCCAACCGAGTTCGCCCGCGTAGGAGACCCGAAGCGCGGTCACCGGGATGTTCTTGATGAAGAACTGCTGGCTCGTGAAGAACGGGAAGGCGTCGTCCGAGAGGTCGACATCGGTGACCTTCGAGAGGACCTTCCGGGCGTTTGGCCCGGTACAGACCATCGCCGCCAGGCTGGAGGTCACGTCGTTGACGACGACATCCTCGGGTGACTGCTCGCGCACCCACGCGACGTGGTTGTTCCCGACTTCGCGCCCGGTCGTCAACAGGAGGTAGCGGTCCTCGTCGGTCCGGGTCACGGTGATGTCCGCACGGACGCCGCCGCCCTCGTTGCACATCAGCGTGTACTTCACGTCGCCAACGTCGATGTCCATGTCGTTCGTACAGAGGTACTGGACGAACTCGCCGGCGTCGCTTCCGATCACCTCCATCTTGTTGAAGGAGGTCATGTCGTGGAGGCCGACGTTCTCGCGGACGTTCAGCGCCTCAGCACCCTCGATGGGCGACCAGTACTTTGCCTCCCAGCCCTCGCGGTCGGGGATCTGGTCACCGTACTCCGCCAGCAGGTCGGCGTTGGAGTCGAACCAGTGTGGTTCCTCCCAGCCGGCCTCGGCCCACAGTTCGGCGTCGTACTTCTTGTGGGTGTGGTACATCGGGGTTCGGCGGATGTCCCGCTGTGTGTCGGTCCAGACCCACTTGGGGTGCATGATGTTGTAGACGATGCGGTACTCCTCACCGCCGATATCACGGGCGAAGTCCCAACTGCCCTCGTGGTCGTCAAAGCGGTTCACGTCGCAATGGGCGAGGTCAATCGGGCCGTCGGGGAGCCGCGGCTCGCCGTGTTCCATCCACTCGGCGAGCGCCTTGCCAGCACCGCCGGCGTGCGTGACCCAGATGGCCGCCGCCGTCCAGAGCCCGTCGTACTCCTGAACGGGACCCATCACAGGGAGTCCGTTCGGCGACTCCGCGAACATCCCGTTGTACTTGTGTTCGAGTTCCTTGTCGGCCGTCGCGGGGAGCAGTTCGTCGCTGGCCTGTCGCGGGGCCTTGTCCGGCCGGTCCGGATGCGTCGCGTTGTCCATGTGGTAGTCGGTGAACTCATGGACAGACCCCTGCTCGCCATCCGGGTCGTTCCCGCCGAGGTCCTGCGGATCGGGCACGATGGGCTCGTGGTTGTACGAGCCGATGCCGTAGGAATCCCCGTGATTGCGATAGTACATCGCGTTGTCCTGGTCGCGGAGAATCGGCCGGTCCGGACCGACGAGGAGCCGCTTTGCTTTCTCCCCGGAAACGTTCTCGTAGTTCTCGAACAGCGGGTGGTCGGTGATATCGACCGCGCTTTCGGCCAGTTCGTCGAGCGATTCCGTCATAGTGTACTGGTGCTCCACCGGCGTTACCGGCAGGTGCACATCGAGTTTCTCGCCAAGCTGGCGGGCCCAGATGTTCGTCGCGACGACGACCTCGTTACACTCGATACTGCCGTTTTCCGTGACAACTGCCTGTACTTCGCCGGCCTTCGTTTCTACGTCCTCGGTACGCGTGTGCGGGACAAATTTCGCGCCTCTGTCCATCGCTTCCCGGGCCAGTGCGTCACACGCGACAACGCCCGAGACCTGCCCGTCTGTCGGCGAATAGTAGCCGCCTTTGATCTGGTCAGCGTCGACCAGCGGGAGATGCTCGGTGACTTCCTCGGGGGAGAGCAACTGCGGGTCCTCGATGCCCCAGGCCTTGGCATACTCGACGCGGCGCTGGAGGAAGTCCATGCGTTCCTCACTGCGTGCGACTTCGATGCCGCCCGTTTCGTTGTACGCCTGGTGACCGTCCGCGCCTTCGAGGTCCGAGTACAGCCGGCGGCTGTAGTCCGCGAATTGGCTGAGTACCTTCGGCTCAGCGGTCTGAAACATTATTCCGGGGGCGTGCGTCGACGATCCACCCGTGGTCGGCATCGGTCCCTGATCGACCACGACCACGTCTTCTCGGCCGAGCTCTGTCAGCTGGTAGGCGATGTTACAGCCGACGATCCCAGCACCGACGATGACGGTATCGGCCTGGGTCGGCAGGCTATCGGTAGGCTCCATAACTCTGGGTAGAACGTGCTATGGCGTGGCAATATAGTTACCGACTGGCCCACTCTCTTTGTAAACTACAACTGGGTTGTCATGTCGTGTTTCAAAATAACAGGAGTACCATTGTTAACAGATTTGGGTCCCCTGTAGTGATTGTCGCCTCCGTTCAGAGACGGCGAATAGCTTCCAGCAGTCTAATTGTATTGTCAAGTTATGTGTTACCAGCTCTCAATAGTGTTTTCCACACGGTGCTTTCACACCGTCGACGGTCGCTGTATCGACCACTGTTTCTGCTCTGAGGGGGAAACTCAGTACTGCGCTATATGCCTCAGGGATGCTTCCACTCCTAGCGTTTTTATCTGTTCGTCGCCGGGCATTAATATGGACTATACCGCTGTCACGCACACGACGACTGACCGACGGCTCGGGAGACTCCCGTCAGGACGAGACGTGTCCGTGACTGTCCACCGGTACGTCGGCGGCCCCGGGCCGACAGTGTATATTCAGGCGGCACAACACGGCATCGAACTCAACGGCCCAGCCGCACTACGGCGGCTACACGACCGTCTGACCGATGCAGCCATCGCCGGGACAGTACGCGTCGTCCCGGTAGTGAACCAGCTCGCGTTCGACCACCGGTCGTACATGACTCCCGGCGAGTACGACGTGATGAATCCGAACCTGAACCGCGTGTGGCCGGGCGATGAGCGTGGAAGCCTACAGGAACAGTTTGCCGCTCAGCTGTGGGAACTCGTGAAAGACGCGGACGCAGCGGTCGATCTTCATACCGGCACGGCAGACATGCTGGAACACGTTCGGTGTAGGGTGGGCGACACAGACGCCGAGCGCCTCGCCGAAGCGTTTGGGACGTCCTACAGGCTTACCGACGGACCCGAGAACACAGGCGACGACGGCTCTGGCGGGACGTTCCGCGCTGCGGCTGCAGAAGCTGGGATTCCGGTTATCACTGCAGAACTATCGAACAGTCGCCGGATAGCACAGGACGCGGTTGCGGCGGGTGTCGACGGGATACAGAACCTCCTGCGCGAGCGGGCAGTCCTCCCGGAGGAACCGGAGTCGAAGGCGTCACAGACAGTACTCCGAAACGATGGGGAGCCGGTCACCGCATCGGAATCAGGACTGTTCGAGTGTCGGTCAGATATCGCTGTGGGAGATACTGTCGACGCCGAGGAGCGACTGGGGACGGTCTACGAACCCTCCTCGTTCGAGCAACAACAGGTCGTCTCGGCGACAGAACGAGGAGTGATATTCTCGCTTGCCAGGGAGTCTGTCGTCGTGAAAGGAGAGCGTCTCGCAGGTATCGCAACACCGCGATAACCGAGACGTATTCGCGAAGCCGCCCGCGGGCACTGTTTCAGACGTGTGTTGCTAGCCGCAGTTTTGGGGAAGTTTATAAATGGGTTCGGTATTCCACACCTATCTCTACACCATAACGTGTCATAGTCACTCAATGACATGGGACTTCACACCGCTTTCACGGCGCTCGCGGAGGTCATTGACGCGTACGAATCCCGCGGTCGGTCTATCGAGACCGTCGAAGCATCGCCGGCCGACACCGGTGATGCAGTCCTTGATGTGACGGTGGCAATGCCGGTCTCGCTGCGTTCCGGCGGCGGCGCTGATGCGGGACTCACGCCGGAGACGGCGAGGCTAACCGGCAGTGGTGACCTCGAAGTCACGTTCTCACCGTCGGCCACTGAACTCCCGTCGACCGCTGGTGCCTCACTGTCGATAGATGATGCCTCGGCTACGGTTACTGACGACGGCTTGCTCCTGACGGTACAGTTGACAATCGACGCCACAGTTGCGCCAGATGAGGCAGCCAGCGTCGACTGTGGGCCTGACCAGGGTGACTCTAGCGACACAGCGACAGCTAATACAGTGAGTTCGGCTGGCACCGACGGTGGTCTCTCACTCACTGATGCTGATATTTCGGAGTCAGAATCTGTCAGTGAGGGAGGCGACGGTTCACAGGAAAGCCCACAGTCAGACGGCCCGGCTACTCAGTCTGGTCGCGAGACCGACTCTGGATCCGACCCGTTCGCCGCCGTCCGCGACGACTCCGTACCACCGTACGAGGACACCGACTACCTACAAGCACTGTACGACGAGTGCGACAACTTCAGAGAAATCGCCGAGCAGATACAGATGGACGTCTCCTCCGAGACAGTCCGACGGTACATGATAGAAGCGGATATCCACGTCCCGAACTCGTACGACACCTCCAGTGACGACGAGGAGGAACCGTCGGTCAACTCAGGTACCTCGGACGAAGAGACGAGCCAGTCTGAGGCTATGGATCAGGACGGGCAGGTCGATCCGGTCGAGCCTGTGTCGGCGGAATCAGCCGCGTCCGTCGACGAGTCGGTTGAGGAACTTCCAGACGAGCAACTGGTCACCGACGGGATTGGACTCCCGCCTGCTGTCCAATTGCAGGACGTCGCGGACGCAGTCGTCGAATCAGACACGGTGTACGAAGTCCAGCGATGCCTGAGTCTCGACCGCGCCCAGACACGGGACCTGCTGGAGGAACTCAATCTGTTAGATCTCGTCCTGTGCCGGCTCGCAGACGAACCGGATCACGCTGTCTCCTACGGGACTGTGGCCAGTCGAATCCAGCAGTGTGCGCCTCACAGCGCGTGATAGAAGCGATATCTTATAAATGGGTTCGATGCCCCACCCACAGAGAAAAGTACAGGTACGCCTTATCTCTGGCAACTCATGGCCCTCGGAACACGCACTGTCTCAGATAGTCAGGGAGTCCGCACGCTGCTGACGAGCGCCCGGTTCGAACTGATGCCGTTCGAGAGCTTCGACGAGGAGATCACCCATCTCCCCGACGATGCGACTATCGCGATCACGACCTCGCCACAACTCGGCATAGAGAAGACCGTCGAAAAGACGGAGGAAGCCGCCGAAGTGGGGTTCGATGTCGTGCCACACATCGCGGCCCGCTATGTGGAAGATCGGGAGCAACTCGAAGCGATAGCCGAGCGACTGGAACAGGCAGGCATTACGGACATCTTCGTCCCAGGTGGAGACCGCGAGGAACCGGCCGGTGAGTACGAGTCAGCACTCGATATGCTCGAAGCGCTTGCAGAGACAGAGTACTCCTTCGAGGAAGTCGGCATCACGGGTTACCCCGAGGGCCACGATTTCATCGACGACGAAACGTTGGCGGAGTCGATGGCACAGAAAGCACCGTACGCGACGTACATCGTCACGCAGTTGTGTTACGACCCGGATGCCGTGTTAGAGTGGGTCGAAGACATCCGTGCTCGTGGTATCGAGCTCCCGGTGGAAGTCGGTATCCCGGGCGTGATGAACTACCAGCGATTGATGCAGATCTCTCAGAAGGTCGGCGTCGGTGATTCGATTAAATTCCTCCGGAAGACGACGGGCATTCTCGGGTTCGTCAAGCAACTGGTTGGCTCCCGCGGGACCTACGAACCAGACGAACTCATCGATGGCCTCGCGCCCTACGTCGGGGACGACGAGTACAACATCCGCGGCGTCCACATCTACACCTTCAATCAGACGCCCGACACGGAGAAATGGCGGCACAATCGTCTCGACTCTTGAAACCGACCTGCTTACTGTCCAGACTCGGGACACCCAGCTACAAGTAGCCCGTTTTCGACCGTCCCACTGGCAGAGACTGCCAGCGAGCCATACTCTGGCCAGAGATCCCCAGCGCAGCCCAGCAAAAAAACGTGAATCGATATTTTCCGGGCAGTAGCACCTATACGACCGCGAACTATAGGAGAGAGCGGCGTAGGGCCCCAACGGTATCAGTGAAAACCGGGCACGGCAATCGGGCCGTAAAAGATCGGCGGACGACAAATTGGTGTGTGCTGGGACAGACGGAGTGGGATCAGTCGTCGCTTTCGGCCTCTTTCCGGGCGTTGAGCTTCGCCTGCTCACGGGCGCTCGGGTTGACAGACTCCTTGAACGGCACCTTTGCGGCGGTGGCGAACACCGGTTCGCCGGGTTCGTCGGCGTACTCATCGGGGAGATGGACCTGGAACTCTAAGTCCAGCTCCTCATCGTAGATATCGTCGTTGAGCGGCGTGTCGGTGACCTCCTGAATCTTCTCGGCCGGGACGAATCCCATCCCGATGTTCGTTTCGAGATCCGGATTCCACCACGGAGAGGTGAGGTAGCCGCATTCCTCGCCCGTGTCCGAGTCGGAGATGAGCCAGAAGTCGGGGGCGTAGTCACGGATCGGTTCGCCAGCGATCTTCAGGCCGATGAGTTTGTGTTCGAACGGATAGTTGCCGTTCTCGATCTGTTCTTTCTGTTCTTCGAGAACCTCTTTGCCGATGTAGTCCGCTTCCTTGTCATCAGGGACGTGATACCCGAGGTTGACCTGGAACGGCGAGGTCTCATGGTCGAGGTCCTGACCCCAGGACATGATGCCGGCGGCGATCCGGCGGTGGTGACCAGGTGCGATCTGGCGACCGTCGTGGTCTTTGACGGACTCCATGACGGGGTCCCAGACCCGTTCGGCGTTTTCCATCGCGTCTTTGACGTAGATTTCGAAGCCTTTCTCGCCCGAGAAGCCGGTCTGGCTAATCAACACTTCACAGCCGTCAATCTCGGCCTCCATCAGACCGTAGTAGGGCACGTCTTTGACCTCGTCGCCGACGACGTCGACCATCACGTCGAGCGCCCTCGGGCCCTGGATCTGCATCGGTGCCACGTCGATCTCGTCGATTTCGACGTCGAAGTCGTTGTCGACGTTGACGCCCTGTAGCCACTGCATCAGCGTCGAGTCCGAGATGGAGAACCAGAACTCGTCTTCCTCGGGGCGGAGCAACACTGGATCGTTCAGGACGCCACCGTCTTCATTGCACAGGATGACGTATTTCCCGTCCATGGCGTCCATTCCTGTCACGTCGCGGGTGACGACGTAGTTCGTCAGCGCCTCGGCGTCGGGCCCTTTGACCCGGATCTGTCGCTCTACGGCGACGTCCCAGAGGGTGACGGTGTTAGTCAGTGCGTCGTATTCCTTCATCACGCCGCCGTCCTCGGGCTCGATGAGGCCGCGCGGGTGATAGAGGCGGTTGTAAACGGTTGCCCGCCAGGCACCCTCCTCGTTGAAGGACTTGTGGAAGAACGGGGACTTTCGAACGCGCGTTGACACCAACATCTCGATGTTGGGGTCACCAGTCTGGCGGAGGTTACGGGGGACGGTCCGGTCTGACTGGTCGACACTGGGATAGTTAGGATGTTCCTCGTTACCGGTCATGCCTATGAAAGAAGATGTGAAATACTAATAAAAGATATTGTTACTTGCTTCTGGGGTTTATATGCGGGGGAGACTTCGCTGGCAGTGACGATACTCTGAACCGTTGTTTAACAGCTCCAGACCATGAATATTCAGCAGAATACGGTATCGTGTTACTCGACTGAGACTGGTGGCTGTAGTACAAAACGACCGGCACGGAGCACGACCGAGCGGCCGCTGTGCCTGCTCGGACAGATATCATTCCGAGTCACTGCTGGTTCGGGTGTATTTGACGATATCGAAGTCACTGTGTGTCGTTCGGTCCGTCTCAGTCCAGCACGACCAGTCGACTGTCGGGAACACGGTATCGCCATCGAAAGCCGCTGTTAGTTCGGTGAGGATTAGCTCGTCGGCCTGTGGGAGAAACTGCTTGTACACAGTAGCACCGCCGATGACGTACGCCGTAGATGCGTCACTATCGGCCGCTTCGGCCAACGCCGCCGTCGTCGAGGTGACAGCCGTGACGTTGTCGGGAAGTCGATGGGGCGTCGTGGTCAGAACAATGTTCAGTCGCTCCGGCAGCGGGCCACCAAGCTCACGCCGAATACTCTCGAAGGTCCGCCGCCCCATAATCACCGGATGACCGATAGTCGTCTGTTTGAAATGTGTCAGATCCTCGGGAAACTGCCACGGAATGTCGCCGCCGGCACCGATCACTCCGTTTGCCGCGACGGCGGCGATCAGCGAGAGTTTCATACGTATTTCCTTGTCGGGTCGCTGGTAATAACTCCTCCCAGTCAATAAGTCTGACCACCGCTCAAAACAACGTGCCAATCCCGCTGCCCGAGCTAAAGACGCGGTTTCAAGGATACCAAGCCCCATTCGGGTACTATAATCTTGCTTTTTAGCTCTGAATCAGTGATTGGTTGCTACACCAATGCTAGCCCGGACCTTGATAGCGTATCTCGCGCGCGACTTATGAGGGTCTGCCATATAAAATGCCGTATGGATACGATTACTCTGTCACCCGGTCCCGCCGCTGCTCAGGCATTCCGCTTAGGAATTATCGCGAGCGCGGTCTGTGGACTAGCCGGAATCGCGACGTTGTACTGGCTAGGCGTCCTGACGCCGGTCTTTGCTGGATACGTACTCGTTCTTCTGTTCCCCGTGTATCTCGTCTTCGCCGCAACAGCGTTGAGCGTGTGGTTGGGATACAACAAGGACGCGACAGCGTTACGACCGGTCTATCGGCAACAGGAGTCGAGCGGACGATCAGAGTGAATATCACTGTTAGGTAGATACAAAATCTATCTCGAAGTCTCTATTTTTGGCAGTTTTGTTGACACACTCTAGAATATAGTTTCAAATATCGGTTCGATGTCACGGGAGCCGCTTTAACTCGGTAAAGCGATTGTGAGCGACATCCGAGCGCTTCCAATGGTGTCTCTGTGAACTCACTCTTCCCTGTCAATTATTGTTGCCGCAATGAGGTTCCGCATTCCCCGCCGGAGCCGGCCGCTCATCGCTGTCGAGGACAGTCCGATTTCGGCGGCGACTTCGTTCAAGGAGATATCCCTAGGTTCTCCGAAATAGCCGTTTTCGTATGCGGTTGTCAGTGCGGTCCGCTGTTCATCGGTCAACCCGTACGACGACTCACCGCCGGTGTCCGTGTTTCCGTAGATTTCGATGATATCGAGCGAGATGTCGTTCTCGTTGGCATACTCCCAGATCGTATTGAGCGCTTCGCGGTCAGGGAGCAGGAGTCGGACGAGCCACCCGTTGCCCTTCGTCTCTGTATGGACGAGAAAACCGTTGACATCGGTAACGACAGAGCTGATGAGTTTCGTTTCGGGAGTGTGTTCGATGTAGTATATGCCGGTCTGGTCGGTCCAGTCGACGAGTTCGTAGCTCTGGACTGTCGGATCGACATCGAGCATCTCTTCGAGTCGGTCTCTGTCACGATACTTGATGAGGAATGGAAACACAGTGGAGCCCGGATCGGTATTCCCCTGCGTGATGACACGGATCGCTATGTCTTCGAGGTTTTGTAACGTTGGAACCAGAGCGAGGCGTTCGTGTTCGATGTGTATTTTCGTCGTTATTGACATTTTGTGGGAAGGAGATTACAATCGAAGCGTCAAAGACGAATACCGGTTCGACAACGGAGCGTCGTCACCATCTGTGAACTGCTGTATGTACGCGGGGTCTCCACGTCAATGTTTACATGCACAGGTGCACACACGAGGGCAAAAATAAAAAGCTGACTGCAGTCCCAAATAGCTCCTATCGTATTAGCGAGAGTGTATTTTCACTAATGAGAATGATTCGACGGATACAGTCTAAACAAGGAAGAAACGTAAAACAACTTAGAAATTTTATATCATTTAACCATTCAATTCGGCGAGCAGCACACGTATCTATCGGAATCTGCATTAACAACCATTTATAATTATCTGTAATAAATACCCGTAATTATCCCGCAATGAGCTTAGAAGGCTGTACCCAGTATATTATATTGATATGAGTGAACCACAAAACCGTTCCACCGCGGATAACAAGTTCTCAAACGACGATTTCTATCTACCAGCAGTTGCGCTGCCACCGAATTTCAGTCGTATCGAGGCGGTTGTTTCCGACCTCTTCGACTTCCACGGTGTCGTGCTGATTCCGGATAGTTACAATAAGTAATCCGAGCGTCCAGTGTTGTACAGTCTACTCGGGATCTATCGAAGTATTCGTGGTTAGTCTGTCAGTTTGTCAGCGACCGCTTCGACGGCCTCGACAGGAACGTCGTACTCGTCGGCGACCGCTTGTGCATGTGCTGCCGAGAGTGAACCGTTTCCAGCGACTGTGTTTTTGCTGGGCTCTCGAGGCTGTGATGGCCCCAACGTCTCATCGCTGATGGACAGGCTCACTGCGTCCCAACGGGTGTAGTGCCCCATTGCATCGAAGTATGCCTTTGTCGCCCGCCGTTCGTCATCCCGGAACTCTGCAGTCAGGAGCCCCTCTTCGCCGACTAGCGGACCGGCTTTGACGATCCCCGCCGGATTGATGAGCATGCTTCCGCCCGCAGCGACGTTGAACCCGAGTTCATCCTCGGAGAAGC
Source organism: Haloarcula japonica DSM 6131 (assembly GCF_000336635.1). GTDB lineage: Archaea > Halobacteriota > Halobacteria > Halobacteriales > Haloarculaceae > Haloarcula > Haloarcula japonica. Next base: position 307,238 of record NZ_AOLY01000042.1, read on the forward strand.
CGTCTGGAACAGTGTCGCTCATGTACGCCGAACACGCAGCGACGAACGACTGGGTTTCGAAGGCGTACTCACGCATCGCGGGATAGATATCACAGGTATCCACAGCGTCACTTGTCTCCGCTCTAGTCTTGTCCCCCGGATGACCATGCTGTTCCCAGAAGCCGGGCCAGACAGCGGCGTGTATCTCCTCACCCATTGTAGTCAGCGCCGCCTTCGAGAGCGTCATGTGGTTCTCATAGCAGATGAGCCCGCCGAGTCGGCCGACATCTGTTTCGTAGGTGGCTATGCTCGATGGGTCGCCGCGACCCCAGATGGCACGCTCCTCGTGGGTCGGCATCAGTTTCCGGTGGCGACCCATCAGTTCCCCGGTACTGTCGAAATAAAACAGCGAATTGTAGAGCGTCTCGCTGCCCTGCCGGTCACTGATTTCATTCGTCCCCAATACGAGCGTGAGGTCGGCTTCTGCGACTGTCTCGCCGAGTATTTCGATAGCCTCGTCGTCAACATGGAGACTGTTCTTCTGGAGATCCACCATCAGGTCAGTCCATCTGGAGATAGAAACACTGCCCCGCCAGTATGGATATCCTGGGAAGTACGTCTCCGGGAAGACGACAATATCTGCGCCGTCCCGGCCCGCCTGCTCGATATACCGGCATGTCTTGTCCAGCGTTCCCTCCTTGTCGTGGTAGACAGGCTCTACCTGCGCGGCCGCGAGTGTGAACGATTCGGCTGGCATTCGTTTACAACTCATAGGCCAGCATCAAATCAGTTGAGCCGATATCTTGGGTCGCGGTCATAGAACCGTATCGTGAGAGACGGGGTTGAGCGCCCTATCCTACTGGCGTTCCGGTTCCGGAGCCTGCCAGGCGACGATTATACCGGCGATGGCAACCGCGCCTGCCAGTAGAAACGCCGGTTCAAATCCAGCTCTGTTCACTACGGCTCCACCGGCAATCGGTGCAACAAACGCCCCCGCGAGGCCGATACTAGTCTGGAATGCGACCGCCGTTGCAGCGACACGCGGGTCGACGAGTTCGCGGACGTACGTAAACGAGAGACCAAGCGTCAACTGGACCGCAAACCCGATCAACAGGAGGACAGCAATGAGGAGGGCCAGCGAGCGAAACCGCGTAAACCCGAGGAGAAGCGGAGCGGCGAGACCAAACGACCACAGCACGACTGGGCGCCGTCTACCGTCGAACACCCGGTCCGAGATAAGCCCGCCGCTGATTCGAGAGAGTACCCCCACAGCTGGGAAGACGGCCACAACAAGCCCGCTCACTGCCAGCGAGAAGTCCAGTCCCTGCGTGAGGTACGACGAACCCCAGCTGTTCACGAACAGGTATAGCGCGTAGCCGAGAAAGCCGAGGACACCGACGAGCCAGACGCTGGGGCTCCGGAGCACTGCCCCGAATTCCCGCAGGGACGGGGCATCGCCGAGACTCCCACCGTGCCCGCGGCTCGCCGGCCAGAAGACGACCAATCCCACGAGTGCGGGGCCAATAAATGCCAGAAAGACAGCCGGCCAGCCGAACCGGTGTGCGATGAGCGGCCCCGTCCCCTGTCCGAGTGCGAAGCCGACCGGTCCGCTCGCGGTGAAGATGCCGACTGCTGTTGCCCGGTGAGGGCCGTCGACAGCCCGGCTCACCATATCGATACCGGCGTTCCAGACGACGACATACGCGGCTCCCCCCAGTACGCGTGATGCAATGATTGCCTCGTACTGGCCACGCCGACCGGCTCGCCAGCCCCACACCCCGGCGATGAGTAATATGCCCACCGCAAGGGCCATCGCAGTTCTCGAATTAGTCCGGTCCAGCGCAGCACCGGCAGGGAGGCTGACGACGACAGCGGTCCCGAACATGACTCCGACCAAGAGGCCGGCGGCTGTTGGCCCGACCTGTAGTGACTCCTGAATGAGCGGTGTGACGCTTGCAGGGACTATTTCGTAGGCAGCCAGTCCCATCGAGATCAGACTCGCACCCGCCACGAGCCACCACGTCGAGTTGGCTGTTCGGACAGTCTCAGCAGTGGGATCCGAAATATCGGAATCAGTAGCCTGTGGTGTCATTCTGTGAAGGGAAGTCGTTTGGTCATGGCAGTGTGTACTGGTATCGGAACTGGAAGTGAAAAACGCAGTCAATTCGAGTAGCAAGCGCTTGGCGAGCGGGGCCGAAAAACACCGGAAGAACTGCTCTGTGAGGAGCGGTAACAATGAAGGCTCACTATGTACAGATGAAATAACAGGGCGTATTGAAACCATATGACCTGAATCGACCGATACAATACAGTAGTTACATAGCGTGGTTTGTTGTGAGTGGAAAATCCGCACGACGCCAGCATGCAAACAGGGCGAAAGATAGATACACATATCCTCAGGCATAGATGCATATAGTCTGCCCTATGACGGTATATACCTATTTTAGTTTGGTTTTCCACTTATATCGGTAGCTAGCTCGTTATCAACCCATATTTATATTACCTCGGCCGAGAAGCAATCAAAATTCGGTAGACAGGTATGAAGATGAAGAAATCAATAACAAAAGGGTGAAGTTCGAAGACAAAATATGCAGGGGACCGACGGTATTTTGTTGTTCTATCTGTGGTCCGTACCGTTACAAAATCGGATTCCGGGCTAACCGTCTATCGTACTGTATTCGTAGTACTGGCTTCGGACTTCGATTTCGTTTTTCGTATATCGGAGCATTTCCAGCAGGTTTGCCATATATCTGGAGGTGAATCTATCTCTGGGCCCAGTGATACCGAGAGACACCATAACCTCCTGTTCGTCGTTGAATATCGGGACAGCGACACCTCGGACACCCCGGAGATGCTCCTCGTCGTCGATCGCATAACCCTGGTCACGGATCCGCTCAAGGGCCGTCTCGAGATCGGATCGAGATGATAACGTGTTATCAGTCCCTTTCGGAAGACCATGGTCGGCAACGATTTCGTTTCGTTTCTCCACCGGAAGATGTGCCAGAATAACCTTGCCCAGCGATGTCCAGTGCATCTCTGTGTGATTCCCGATTGGGATTTCGTCGCCCGCAGCCTTTCCGCCCGAACTTCTGTAGAGGATGACCCGCTGGCCGTTCTCCTCGATACCGGCACCAGCAATCTCGCCGGTTTCTCTGCTGAGTTCTTCGACTTTATTCCGAAGCAGTCGACCGATATCCAGTCGCTGACGAACACTGCCCCCGAGCTCCAAAAAGCGGAACGACCGGCGATACTGCCCGGATTCCTTGACAACGAAGTCCCGCTGGACAAGGGTATTGAGATGAATGAAGACAGTACTTGTAGGGACGTCAAGGTGAGACGCAAGATCTGAAAGACCGACTGGTTCAAGTTTTCCAAGGGCGGCAAGGATATCCAGCGTCGTCTCAACCGCGTTGATCGTTTTGTTGTTTTGTGAGGGCATGGATGCGCTTTTTTCTGCAGAGTGAAATAGATTCCGCCGAGGGACAAAATTTTTCCAATCAGGTTGAAAACGGGCATTGTACTCTGTTCTGAGCTATTCTAACAAGGGTACGGATGTTATTTTCAGTAGTTTCGCTCCTCGCGTTGAGTGGCAACATTCATCATGATCTTGTGGGGTGTGGTCCCCAGCACCTGATTCAGCAGTTAGAGGTACTTTAACGTCGGTTTGTGTCATTCGAGTGTTTCGTACGAGCACGACGAGTGGCTTTCAATCTCATTGAAAGGAATTGGAACGCTCTGATAGCCCGTTTTCTACGAAGTAGTAGGTCTCTGCTCCGGATTCTGTATCATGGTATGGAATTGTACCTCTCGATTTGATCCTTTCCCCCGGTTCAGAACCGCTGGCTACGCAGTCATGCCGGACGTTACCCGACAATCGCCCCGCTGGTTTCGATGTGATTGGTCTGCCTGACTATGCCAGTACTACCAACATTTATTAATGATGGTTGCGATGCTTCTTCTACTCGGTATGAGCGAAGTTACACTATCAAACGTCAGCAAGGTATACGACGACAACGTCCTTGCAGTCGAAGACCTATCTCTGGCCGTTGAGGATGGGGAGTTTGTCGTCGTTGTCGGACCGTCCGGGTGTGGCAAGTCGACCACACTTCGGATGATCGCCGGGCTCGAAACCGTCACCGACGGTGAGATCGCCATCGGCGAGGACGTCGTCAACGACGTTCGTCCACAGGACCGGAACATTGCGATGGTGTTCCAGAGTTACGCCCTGTACCCACACATGACCGTGCGCGAGAACATGTCCTTCGGGCTAGAGCTGTCAGGCGAGTACGATGATCAGATCCAGCAACGCGTGACAGAGGCTGCCGAACTGCTGGAGATCTCAGATCTCATGGATGACTTACCGAAGCAGCTCTCGGGTGGCCAGCAACAGCGCGTCGCGCTAGGGCGGGCTATCGTTCGCGATCCGGAGGTGTTTCTGATGGACGAACCGTTGTCGAATCTCGACGCGAAGCTGCGGACCCAGATGCGTACGGAGATCCAGCGGATCCAAGAAGAGCTGGACGTGACGACGATTTACGTCACGCACGATCAGACGGAAGCGATGACGATGGCGGATCGGATCGTGATTCTCAATCAAGGTGAACTCCAGCAGGTTGCGCCACCGGAACGCTGCTACGATGAGCCCAACAACAAATTCGTCGCGGGATTCATCGGGTCACCGTCGATGAACTTCTTCGAGGTGAGTGTGACAAATAGCGGTGGGCGTACGACATTCCACTCACCAGATGTCGAGTTTACGCTCAACGCCGACATTCCGGATGGAGAGTACACGCTGGGCGTCCGTCCAGAGGATTTTGTCGCCGGAGACGCCGGATCATACATCGATACGGTCGTGGACGTCGTCGAGCCCATGGGTTCAGACAATTTCCTCTACCTGGAGACTGCAGGCGGGTCGAAAGAAGTCATAGCCAGGGTGGATAGCGAATACCGCCCGGAACGGGGCGACGAAATCGCGCTCGGATTTCATACAGAGGATATGCATCTATTCGGTCCCGATGGCGAACGAGTGGAACTGAACCAGCTACAGCGGACAGAATCAGCGTAACATGTTGTACGATACTATCGGTCGGAAAGAAAGCGAGTGGGCTGGAATGACGGCGAGTCAGATCCGAAATGTCGGCAAACAGCCGGGCTCTGTTCTCGTTATTCCCGTTGGGAGCGTCGAACAGCACGGGACCCACCTCCCGGTTGTCACTGACACACTCCTGGTCGAAGCAATGGTAGACACTGCTATCGAGCGTCTGGACGACGTGCCTATCCTCGTAACACCGCCGGTCTGGAACGGGTTCTCGCCACACCACCTGTCATTCGGTGGGACCCTGTCACTCGAGTTCGCACACTTGCAAGCGACACTCGAGGATATCGCACATGCTGGTATCCAGAACGGATTCGATGCGGTGCTGTTCGTCAACGGACATGGCGGGAACAGTTCACTCATCGACGCCGTCGTGAGTACTGTGGGCGTAGACACTGATGCGGAAGTACTCGGAACGACGTACTTCCATCTGGCATCAGATAAAATCGAGGAACTCCGAACGACCGAGGCAGGCGGGATGGCCCACGGCGGTGAGTTCGAAACATCCCTCATGCTTGCGCTGCGACCAGACCTCGTTGGCGATCCGGAGGTCCGCGACGGCGAACCAATGGACGAACACTACAGATGGGGTGGGCAGGACTTGCTCGACGGGGGTAACCTCGCGGTCTATCGGTCGTTCGACGAGTATTCCTCGTCCGGGGCCATCGGGACGCCGAAGCAGGCGAGCGCGGAGACAGGTGAACGAATTCGTTCGGTTATCGGTGACGAACTCGCGGCCCTTATGACTGCGATACACGAGCACAATGCGTGACCAATGAGCGACACAACACAAAGAATTATGTACATGGAAATAAGTGACATTAATGATGCAGCCCGATAACAACGACAGGTCTGTCGAGGACAGTATCGACCGCCGACGACTCCTCCAAGCACTCGGCGCAGGCGGCACCATCGCCATCGCAGGGTGTAGTGGTGACGGTGGGAGTGGCGGTGACGGCGGTGATGGTGACAGCGGGAGCGGCGGTGACGGCGGCGACGGCAGTACGCAGAGCGTGCAATTCCTCACGATGGGCGTCGGGGACAACATCAAGCAGTTCTTCGAGGAGAACAACGCGGCCTTCGAGGACGAGCATGACGTCGATGTCGAGTTCACCAGCGTTACGTGGGACAACGCACGGCAAACTGTGAACAACCGTGTCGACGGCGGCGAGGCACCCGATGTCAGTCGGTGGCCGGCGCGCTGGATCCCCCAGCTCGTGGGCAAGGACGCACTGGAACCGCTTGACGACATGATGGACGGGGAGTTCGGTGCGCAGTTCTACGACGGTGTGGCCGAGGGGACGATGTACAACGGCTCCCACTACGGCGTGCCGTGGGCCGCCTCAAACAAGTGCCTCTACTACAACAAAGACGTCTTCGAGACGGCGGGGCTCGACCCAGAAGACCCGTCGCTCGACTCGTGGCAGGACATGCTGGATGCCGCAACACAGATCCGCGACAGCGATGCGAGCGTCCCAGCACTGGGCCTTGCAGGGGCCGACGCAATTGAAACCGGGTCACAGTACTACCACTACCACTGGTCACACGGCGCGGACCTTGTCGACGATGAGGGAATGCCGGTAGTGAACTCCAGTGGGGCTGTCGACGCCCTCTCGTTGTACACCGATCTCCACCTCGAACACAACGTTACCCAATCGTCACCGCTCTCCTCGACTCGGCAGGACATCCGACAGCTGTTCGAGAACGGTGATCTCGGGATGGTTATCGGACACGTGTACACGGGACTCAACATCACCGCCGCAAAGGAGAACGGTGAGGTCGACTTCGACTACGGTATCGTGCAGGTGCCGCGTGGCCCAGAAGGCCGGTACAGCCTCTTCACTATCGACACGCTCGCCATCCTGAGTCAGAGCGAACACAAGGACATCGCCCGGGACCTGATTCGGTTCTACTTCGATGAGGAGCGGCGGTTCCAGTACTCGAAGCAGAAGGGGTTCCTCCCTGTCGTCGAAGCCGTCGGCGAGCGATCGTACTTCTCGGATTCGGAGAACTGGGGGCCGTTCGTCGAGGCGGGACAATACGCTCGTGCCCGGCCGAAGCTCAGTAACTTCAGCGAGTTCAACGACCGAATGGTCCAAGCCATTCAGGAAGCACTGGCGGACCAGAAATCACCGCAGAAAGCGCTCAACGATGCCCAGAGTGATCTCGAAGATGCCATGGAGTGACAGACAGGGATGAGTCTGGCAGAGGAATACACCGAAGCGTCCGATGATTCACGTCTCGAACGAGGGCTTGCGTACGTCCAGCGCAACAGCCGGGCGTACCTCCTCATAGCCCCCGCGGCAGTGTTCCTGCTAGCCGTCGTCGGGTACCCGATTATCGAGACGTTCCGGCTGTCACTGTACCAGTCACCCGCCGACTCAAACATCGAGACGTTCGTTGGACTACAGCACTACGTCGAAATATTCAACAGCGACATCTTCTACCGCCTGCTCTGGCAGACCGGCCGCTGGGTCGTCGTCGGCGTCGCGGGCAAGACACTGCTGGGACTGCTTATCGCCGTTCACCTCAAGGGAGACATCCGCGGTCGGAAGTTCTTCCGTACGGCGTTTCTCATCCCGTGGGGGATTCCTTACGCGATTTCCGCGGTGGTGTTCCGCTGGATAGAGCACCCGCAGTTCGGCTACCTCAACGCGATCTTGCTGAAACTTGGCGTCATCGAGCAGGGTATCGGTATCCTCGGAGACCCGAGTCTGGCGTGGCTCGGCGTCGTCGTGGCTGATATCTGGATCGGGACACCGTTCATGGCGATCATCTTCCTTGCGGGGTTGCAGTCAATACCGCAGGAGTTGTACGAGGCAGCCGCCATCGACGGTGCCGAGAAGTGGCACCAGTTCCGGTACATTACGCTCCCACAGCTGAAAAGCGTCGTTCTGATTGCCACGCTACTGTCGACGATATGGACGTTCGTTAGCTTCGACATTATCTGGACGATGACCGGCGGTGGACCGATCAGTTCGACGGCGACGCTCGTCATTCACATCTATCAGGTGGGCCTCCAGAACGGAAATCTCGGACGCGGTGCCGCCTACAGTGTCATCGGGTTCCTGTTCCTGTTCGTCTTCGCTATCATCTACCTGCGCATCTACACGCGTGGAGGTGACGAGCTATGACGATGGCAGGCCACGAGCGGAGCAGTCTCCGAAAGGTCCGCCTCTACGGCGTGTTGATCGGACTGCTAGGACTCATGATGTTGCCGTTCTACGCGATGTTCTCGAGTACGCTCAAGCCGGAATCGGAGATATTCGCTGCGCCAGCGACACTGGTCCCCAGCGACCCCAGCATTCAGGCGTATCTGCAAGTCTGGACGCAGACTGACGTGTTACTCTGGGTCGGGAATAGCTTCATCATCTCTGTAGGGACGGTCGTGCTGACGCTTCTGTTAGCGATACCGGCCGCCTACTCCTGTGCTCGGAACGACTTCGTGGGGAAGCGAACCTTCCTTCTCTCCGTACTAGTCGTCCAGATGTTCGCTCCGGTCGTGTTGATCGTCGGTCTCTTCGACGTTATCACCCAGCTGGGGCTGTTCAACACCTATCTGGCTGTGATCGTCCCGGCAGCGGCGTTTACACTGCCGTTCAATGTCTGGATGCTGTACGGGTATTTTAAGACGATACCCGTCGCGCTTGAGGAATCAGCGCGTATCGACGGCGCGAGCCAACTGCAGATCCTCACGAAGATCGTGCTCCCGCTCACGAAGCCGGCGCTGGTCGCCAGTATCACCTACACCTTCCTCTACGCGTGGAATCGACTGCTGTTCGTGCTCACCTTCCTCACTGACAGTGCGAAGTACAACATCCCACGCGGTGTCTTCTCGATGGTCGGTGCGCTGCAGACCGACTGGCGGATGATGCTCACCGTGTCTGTTATCGGTATTATCCCTCTCTTGATTCTGTTCGCCTTCTTGGAGGAGTATATCGTGGCTGGCATGACGGCTGGCGCAGTCAAGGAGTAACCGCCTCTACTTTTATTATCGCCGCGATAGTTGTCCGTGTATGGAATTCGCGATGTGGGCGTACCCGTGGGACCTGGTCGACGAGGGGCCAGCCGAAGTGGAGACACGATTGCGTGACATCGGCATCGACGAACTGAATCTCGCGACGAACTATCACACTGTACAGGCGTTCACGCCACACAATCCGGAGCGGCGGACGCTGTTTGCCCGCGCGAGTTCGTATTTCGAGCCCGGCCCGGAGTACGGGGATCTCGAACCGGTTCCGTACGAGCGGATGGACGGGGACTGGGTCGCGGACATCGCCGCTGGCCTATCGGAGCTGACACTCAATTCCTGGACGGTCGGCTGCCACAACTCCCGGCTCGGGATGGCCAACCCCGAGTACACACTGGAATCGGCACACGGTGACGACCTGATCTTCGGCCTATGTCCGTCCCAGCCCGCAGTCCAGACGTACCTCTCTGCGCTGGTCTCGGATCTGGCGTCCCGCGATGAGTTTGCCCGTATCGAACTGGAAACGTTCGATTATTTCTACGGGACGGGGTTCGGCTGGCACCACCAGAAGATCCACGCGCAGTTGGGCGTACTCGGAGAGTTCCTGCTCGGGGTGTGTTTCTGTCCACACTGTCAGAAGAATGCGACGGCCGAGGGTGTCGATACTGAACGGGCACGCGAAACAGTGACCAACACGCTGGACGATATCGTCGCCGGCGATGTGTCACACGAGCGCTCACCGGAGAAGTGGCTTGCGGACCACAGTACTGTCGCCGCATACGTCGATGTCCGCGAAAGAACGCTGGCGTCACTGTACGCCACGCTGGCTGACGCCGCGGGAACGACACCCCTTGGCTACTACGTCGGCGCACCGGAACCTGGCCGCGAGTGGATCGTCGGGGCCGACCTGCAAGCGCTCTCGAACCACGTCGATTACTACTGCCTACCGGCTTACGAGTCGTCAAGTGACGCAGTCATAGAGGCGTATAACGCCGTTGAGATAGTGATTGATGACGTGCCACTTCACGTTGGTCTATTACCGGGCCATCCGGCTATCGACGACGAGAGTACCGTGGTCGACATCGTCGAGACTCTCGACTCGAAGGGAGTGCCGCGGCTCTCGTTCTATAACTACGGACTGCTTCCGGAGCAGTCACTGGAGTGGGTTGAAACGGCCATCGAGACAGTGGTCTGATACTGTCGGCTGGTATCCCGTGAAGAACAGTGCTGCCACGGTGTAGCGATATCGTCACGACGTTACACCCAGCAGTACGAGCGAGGGAAGCGGTACTTTGATATCAGTTCCCGAACGACAGGGGTGCATGGAGATAACCGGCGTGTCAGCGGTAACTGTAGATGTACCGTTGGCCGACTTGGATGAACACCTCGGAATCGGGCCGTATGTGACCAACCATGGGAAGTTACATTCAATGGAACGCGTCCTCGTCCGTGTCGACACGGATGAGGGGATCAGCGGCTGGGGCGAAATGCGCGTCTTCCTGTCACCGACGGCCACCGAGTCGATTATCGAAGACGGCGTCGGACCGATGATTCAGGGTCAGTCACCGTTCGAGATCGAGCGACTCCGAAGACAAGTGTTCGTCGAGTACACGAACGTTGATATGTTCTTCGCCGCCGTCGAAACAGCCTGCTGGGACATCGTCGGGAGATCCCTCGATAAGCCGGTGTACGAACTTCTCGGCGGGTGGACAGCACCGACACAGGGAACACAACAACACCGGCAAAGCGTTGATGGCAATAGTACTGCACCCGCTGACGTCCCTGTTGCCTTCTGTCTCGGCATCCTCTCGCCGGAAGAGTCCCGTATCAAGGCGCGAGAGGCGCTCGAAGCTGGCTTCACGGTCCTCAAAACGAAGGCAGGGCGCGACTGGCGACAGGACGTCGAGCGAATCAAAGCGATGCACGATGAAGTCGACGGGCAACTAGAGTTCCGACTCGATCCGAATCAGGGCTGGACACTCGACCAGGCGGTTCGGGTCGGCGCGATGCTCGAAGACGAGGGTATCTACTTACAGTACATGGAACAGCCGATTCGCGTCGATTCACACACGTCGCTAGCCAGGCTCCGGCAGCGGCTCCGCCAGCCAATCGCACCGAACGAGGACACCTATATCTCCCACAATCTGCAGTCGCTCGTGGAAGCTGGTGCGATGGATGTCGGTGTTATCGACCTGACCCCAGCCGGCGGCATCAGTGGGATTCGACAGCAGGCCGCTATCCTCGAAGATGCTGGGGTTCCCTTTACGCACCACTGTGCGTTCGACCTCGGAATTCGGACTGCGGCGATCCTCCACGGATTCACCGGCATCCCAGGCTTTTCTTTGCCCCCGGATTCGACGTATTACGGCTGGGAAGCCGACATCATCGAGACACCGTTCGAAATCAGCGACGGTTGTCTTCCGGCTCCAGAAGGCCCTGGCCTCGGTATCACTGTGGATATGGCCGCCGTCGAGGAGTATCGAATTACATGAGCGGACAAGAGCAACTTTCAAGAGGACAGCTTACGTGGGTGACTCTGTCATGGTAGAGCTATCATTAGCGGACCGGCCAGCCATTGTGACTGGCGCATCACGTGGTATCGGGCGCGAAATCGCAGCCCGGTTCGCCGAAGCGGGTGGCGACGTCGTCATCTGCTCGCGTACCTACGAGGACGTGGAGGCGGTTGCGACGGAGCTAACCGGCACACACGAGGGCCGCGTTGTTCCGGTCGAGTGTGATGTCACAGACCGGGATGCGGTGCGGGACCTTGTCGACACAACCATTGAAGAATTCGGAGACATCCGGGTACTTGTAAACAACGCTGGTGGAGCAGACGAGTCCGCAAATCTGTTGCACCGGTGTGACGAGGAAACCTTCGAATCGATGGTCGACTTGAATCTGAAGAGCCAATTCCTCCTGAGCAAAGAGGTACTGCCGGCGATGATCGCCGCTGGCGGCGGATCGATAATCCATATGGGCTCGGTCAACGGCTTGTTCGGTATCGGTCTCTCCGGCTATTCCGAGGCGAAAAGCGGGCTCTTGGCGCTCTCCCGAAATATCGCCGCCCATTATGGTCAACACGGGATCCGCTCGAACGTGATTTCCGCGGCGACCATCGAAACAGCGAACAGGCGGGCAGAGATGGAAAACACGGAGGAACGGACCGGAGAGACGAGCGCACGGGAGCGCTGGCTCGACCAGTACCCGCTCGGTCGGTTCGGGACACCGAGAGAAGTCGCTGATACGAGCCTGTTCCTCGCCTCCGAAATGTCGAGTTTCGTTACCGGTGAGAACCTGGTGCTTGACGGCGGATTGACGACGAGCCTGCCGACATCGTTCATCAACGAAGTCTACGACGCGGACGACCAGCCGACAGCCGATTAACACACTACCCATGGAAGAACTAACAACTGACGACGCACCCGAAAGTATCGGCCCGTACTCGCAAGGAATCGCTAGCGGTGACCGTATTTACGTTTCCGGACAGGGACCGGTCGATCCGGACACCGGCGAGGTAATTCAGGGGACGCCCGGTGAACAGACTCGGCGCACACTCCAGAACGTAGCGGCCGTTTTGCAGGCCGGTGGCGCTTCACTCGACGATGTTGTGAAAGCGACGGTGTTCGTGAAGGATATGCGGTACTACGACGAGGTGAACGAGGTGTACGGTGAACTCATGTCACCACCCTATCCCGCTCGCAGCGCTGTGGAGGTCGTTAAACTGCCAGTGGATATCGACGTTGAGATAGAGGTTGTTGCAGAACAATAGTATGTCGCATCTGGTAGTGTTCGACCTCGACGGGACGCTCACTCGACAGCGCGGTGGGTTCGAGCTATTGCACACCCTCTATGGAACGACATCGGAAGCCGAAACGCTGATGCACCGGTTCGAGGCCGGAGAAATTACGTTTGCAGAGTGGTGTCGAGGAGCGGTCGATGTGTGGCGTGCGAACGATGTCACCAAGTCAGACATCGAGCGCGCAACCCGGGCTGTCAAACCGAAAGCAGGTGCTGTCGATCTCCTCAAACATCTCCAGGGAACGGATATCCGATTCGGTATCCTCAGTGCCGGCGTTGCAAACCTTGCGACGCAGTTCGAGCCGTACGAGCCAGCGTTTGTTCGGGGAAACTGGCTTCGATTCGAGGACGGCCGGATTTCGGGTATCGATGTCGGCGTCGGTCCAAACGAGAAAGGCGAAGTGCTGAGAAAGATTCGAACCAGCCAGAACCCTACGTCAATCGCCTATATCGGCGACTCACATACTGATACGGAAGCGTTCGTCGAGGCAGATACCGCAGTATTATTCGACCCAGACGAACGTGTTCCCGAAGCAGCAGTCGACGCAGCGGATACAGTTATCGAAAGTGCGTATATAATTGAAATACGCAAAAATATTCTCAGAATGTAGTTCTCCATCTACAGATTGGTGTATATATCTACTAACAAAATATTTCTGGCTATATTCCCAATAATATACAGTGTTGTCAAGCATATGCAGTCACAGATCGCATATATCACATCCAGAATCCGGTCTGACGAGGCCGTAGCTTTCGGCGTAAGAACTGGACTGCTATCGACGGTATTCACTGGCGTACTGGTCCCGACCCAGACAGATGCCGCCCCGGCCGTCGTCCTTGGGTCAAGTGGTCGCTGGCGCAGTGGCAACATCTAGCAATTTGCGACAGCTTCGACGGCTCTTTTACTGTCGGGTAGTGACCAACAACTGAATGAGTCGCTATCGAACGACCGGTTGTTTTCTCCTTCTGGCTGCTATCTGGGGTACTGCATTCATGGCAACAGATGTCGGCCTCGCCGACCTGCCGCCGGTACCGTTCGCTGCCGCACGCTTCGACATCGCCTCCGTTCTCCTGTTTGCTGCGTTGGCCGTCACAGGGTCACTAGAACGGCCACAGACTCACGACGACTACGTGTACGTCCTCGCTGGAGGGACGCTCATGATCGGGATACACCACGTATTCCTGTTCACTGGGCAACAGTACGTCACTGGGGCCGTCGCTGCCGTGCTGCTCGGTCTCGTTCCCGTCGTGACGCCCGCGCTGACGAAGCTCGCGTCGAGCGATGACACATTCACGGCGAATACTGCGGTCGGCGTGGTACTCGGGTTCGCCGGCGTTGTCGTCATTGCTGACCCTGACCCGGCGAACCTCCTCAGCAGTACTATCGGGATCGCGCTCGTGTTCGCGGCAGCGCTGGCCTTCGCCATCCCGGCTGTCATCACACACGACACCAGTCCATCGATGTCATTTCTGGCCACACAGGCGTGGTTGATGGCTATCGGGGCCGTTGTCCTCCATGTCACCGTACTCGTGCTTCCCGGTCAGTCGTTTGCAGACGCATCGTGGACGCTGTCCGCGTTTGCGGCGCTGTTGTATTTGGCTGTTGTCGCCGGTATCGGTGGCTTCCTGCTGTACTTCCGGTTACTTGACCAGTTGGGCCCTATTGAGATGAGTTTCATCGAGTACGTCATCCCGCTGTTCGCCGCGCTCGCCGGCTGGCTCGTACTCGACCAGCAAGTCACGCTCGCCACCGTCGGTGGATTCGCGTGTATCCTGCTGGGATTCATCGCAGCGAAGTGGCCGGTGTTGCGAGCGGAACTGCGTCGGGTCGTCGAGCCGAAAACCAGTCCACCGGCAGACTGATCAGGAACAGCGGTCACAGGCTGTCACCGATTTGACTATGTTACCGGATTCAAAGAAATCGACAGCGAAGCGAAAGGCGGTGAAAATGACCGCCAGGCCGGAGTGGCAACGGCGTCGAGCTTCTGGAGACAACTGAATTGCAACCGCTATTATGCTATCTTTTCAGAGTATTGCTGGCATCACTTGGCATTTGATGATAAACCCGTCTGCAAACGGAATCTTGTAAGGGAAGACCGCATCATAGCCGCGTGCACATACTGGCGGGGCTGACGGGTTTTTATAAGACTACCCGTTGCTGTGTAATATGATACAACCCATTCGCACGCTATGGAGCCGGTATCGGTCCATTCCACTCATCTGGCGTATCTTCGTCGCCTTCGTACTGGGCACAGGTGCCGGTATCGCGTTCGGGGAGCAAATGGCTGTGGTCAGACCAGTAGGCGACCTCTTCCTTCGACTGCTCAATATGCTGGTCATCCCGATTATCGTCTTCACACTGCTGACTGGGATTCGGCAGCTTTCGCCCGCAAAGCTTGGAAAGATCGGGGGTGCGACAGTCGGGCTCTATGCCCTGACGACGACCCTTGCAGGAATTATCGGACTCGCGGTTGCAAACGTGCTTCAGCCGGGCCGTGGGCTCGAATTCGGCGGCGGTGAAGCCCAATCGCAGGCACCACCGTCGTTGCTGGATGTCGTTCTCGGTATCGTGCCGAACAATCCCGTCGCGGCGCTCGCAGAGGGGAATCTGCTGGCGACGGTTTTCTTCGTCATCGTGTTCGGAATCGCGCTGACATACGTCCGCTCCCAGCAAGACGCGCTCGCGGATAGTGTCGATTCGGTGTTCGAGGCCTTCGAAGTGGGTGCTGAGGCGATGTTCGTCATCGTTCGAGGGGTCCTCGAATTCGGTGTGCTCGGCGTGTTCGCGCTGATGGCGTCCGGAATCGGTACGGAAGGCGTCGGCCTGTTCTCCTCGCTAGGTGAACTCGTGTTGGCAGTCACTATCGCAATCGTCATTCACATCGGCTTCACCTATCTCGTTTTCCTGATGGGCGTGGTTGCCGATGTCTCCCCGATTGCGTTCCTCAGCGGGGCGAGAGACGCGATGGTGACTGCGTTTGCAACTCGGTCGTCAAGCGGAACACTCCCTGTCACGATGCGTAATGCGGACGAAGACCTGCAGATCGCCGAACGCGTGTATTCGTTCACGCTCCCGGTCGGTGCAACGGCGAACATGGACGGGGCCGCCATCCGGCAGGCAGTCACCGTGATGTTCGCCGCGAACGTCGTCGGACAGCCACTGGTGCTTACTGAGCAGGTTTTCGTGTTGATCGTGGCCGTCCTCATCAGTATCGGAACCGCCGGGGTTCCGGGAGCGGGCATCGTCATGCTCACCGTGATTCTTACGCAGGTCGGCCTCCCGCTGGAGGTCGTTGGGTTCGTCGCCGGCGTGGACCCGATCCTCGGACGGATTGCGACGATGAACAACGTAACTGGCGACCTCGCAGTTTCGACCGTTGTTGGGAAGTGGAACGACGGACTCGACCTTGGGGAGGGTGTCTGGACACGTAATCTGAGCGGAGTCACCGAGTTCGTTCCCGGTAACGATTAGAGGATAACGATTGTAACGGACCCTAATGCTGGTACAGTTGTTATTCTAATCTGTAAGAACAGACCTACTTCTCGCGGCCGGACTGACAACGGCAGTATGGGTTATTCCCGGCCGGAGACGCCAGTCAGAACCGTTCGTCCGGGTGATTCGTAGTAGCCGTGCAGTCTCAGAGACCACGCAGCATCAGTTTCAACGTTATTTGGTTCGTTTCCGTTCCTGCGTCGGGTGGTCCGTGACGTAGACCTTCGTATCGTCCGGAACGTCGTCGGTGACCCAAGAGTTCGCCCCGATGCTGACGTGGTCGCCGACGGTGATAGCGCCCAGAACTTTCGTGCCCGCGCCGATGACGACGTGGTCGCCGATATCCGGGTGTCGTTTGTATCCCTTCTTTAGTCTGTGTTCGTCGCTCTCGTCGGCTTCGAAGTGGAGTGCGCCGAGCGTCACGTCCTGATAGAGGCGGACCCACTCCCCGACAGCGGTGGTTTCACCGATGACGACACCGGTTCCGTGGTCGATGAAAAAGTGATCGCCGATCTCAGCGCCGGGGTGAATGTCGATGCCGGTCTCAGTCTTGGCGTATTCAGTGAGTTCGCGAGCGTACTCGGAGGCCCCGGCCTCGTAGAGGGTGTGGGCGACCCGTTGTACGAGTATTGCCATGAACCCAGGATAGGACCGGATGATCTCCATGTACGTCTTCGCCGCCGGGTCGCCTTTGAACGCGGCCTCGACGTCTTTTTTGAGGCGCGTGCGAACGGTCGGAAGTTGGTCGATGACCGTTGCGACTGTCTCTGCCGGGTCCGACCCCGAGTACGGTCTGATGCCCGAATAGAAGAGCCCCCCGAGGGTGTCAAGCTGGTCCAGAACAGCGAGTTCGTCCCGAACCAATGCGGCAGCGTTCCAACAGGTCGGAAAGAACAGCCGCTTGAGGATGTCGACCTCCGGCCTTCGATGTTCTCGCCGCGGGAATTCCATCTGAGTCTGGGTGGGGAACGGCGCTTCATCGGCCTGGTACGCCGCGAACAGTTTCTCGTGTGTGTCGCCCGTGTAGCAGTAGTCCATATCTGATTGTCGGGCTGAAGCATCTTAGTATTGAAACAACAGTTGTCTTTTCGACCACATGTTGTGTTCTCGATAGCGGAGTAGCACTGAAAACGATCAGAATCCACCACTGAGAGGTAGCTATTTGATACTGGCTTGTCATCGAATCTGTATGAACGGCGAGTGCTACTTCTGTCACGGCATCGTTTCAGCACCGGAGGACGGCCACATCTGGCTTCGAGAGCACGATAGCCATGAAGTGTACATGCACGAACAGTGTGCCAGCGGACACAACGTCATCGAAGAGGGGCAGAACCCAGCCGGCGAACTCCTGATTACGTGCCCGGAATGTGGCGAAGTCGAAACCGTGTAGCAGCCCACGCGGGTAGCCCTGGGAACGGACCACATTCCCATCCTACGGAAGTGTTATATCGATACCGGACTGCAGGCTAGCCGCTTTCGCAGTGTTGTACATCAGCATCGCAATGGTGAGCGGACCGACACCTCCGGGGACTGGGGTGATGGCGTCCGCTTTCGTTTTCGCGCTCTCGAACTCCACGTCACCGACGAGTTCGTACCCCTTCTCCGTGTCAGCATCGACCCGGTTGATACCCACATCAACGACTGTCGTGCCCTCCGAGAGCATCGATCCGTCTATCATTTCCGGAACCCCGGCGGCGGCGATCACGATGTCGGCATTGCGAGTCTTTTCGGCGAGATCGGCAGTTCGGGAGTGGCACACGGTCGTCGTCGCGTTGCCGCCCGTCCCGTACTGGATGAGCAGGTTCGCCATCGGCTTGCCGACGATGTCCGAGCGGCCGACGACGACGGCGTCTTTCCCCTCCGTCTCAACACCCGTTTCTGCCAGTATTTTCTGTATTCCGTGGGGTGTGCAAGGCTTGTATCGTGCGTTCCCCGCGACGAGCCGCCCGACGTTTTCGGGATGGAACCCGTCGACGTCTTTCATCGGGTCGATGCGTTCCAGTACGTCGCGCTTGTTCACGTGGTCGGGGACCGGCATCTGGACGAGGATTCCGTGAACAGCCGGGTCCCCGTTCAGTTCATCGATAGTCGAGAATAGCGTTTCGGCCGGTTCGTCCGCGTTGATTTCGTGATGAAACCCCTCGATACCGATTTCCTCACAGGCCTGTTGTTTCATCGAGACGTACGTTTCGCTCGCGCCGTCGTCGCTCATCAGCACAGTCGCCAGCCCCGGTGTGACATCCTCGCTGATGAGTGTATCCGTACACGCCGCGACGCCGTCTGTGATCTGGTCGCCGATTTCGTTACCGTCGATTATTGTAGTCATTATTGCTGGGTTCGTTCTCAGCCCGGCAGTTCCCGAGAAGGTGTTCGGGAGTAGGAACCGCTACTGTTAGTCAGCAGTCGGAGCCGGGCAAGCGTTCGATACTCATCTCAAACCCCGCGGGTATAGTGGGTGATGCGGAATAGTCCAACCGTTGAAGTACCACCGGCTATTCGTCCAGCGAGCAACCACAAGCGGTCTACAATTCAACAGTATATCGGCCGGAGGGGCAAGGGACCGAAAGTTTTTGTCCTGACCCATGCTTGCTCTACACAACCATACCGAGAGGCATGGGCCTCTCGTCCGGGAGCAACTGCACTATGACTGATATCCGGTTCAGCACTGACAGAGAATCGTTCCTCGAAACTGCGGAGCGGGCCCCCGCCGGCGCTCGCGTGCCGGTCGAAGCGCGTGTCACGGTCCCTGACCCATTCGAAGCGTATCGCCGCGCCCGCGACGGGAACACGGACGGGTTCTATCTCGAAACGACCGGCGGACAGTCCGGCTGGGGGTACTTCGGCGTCGATCCGGTCGAGCAAATCGAGGTCGGTGCGGGGGCGACGCCCGCACAGGACGGCGGGAGTCCGAGTATCGAAACTATCGACGAGCTACTCGATCGCGAACACTTGGAACGGGGCGACTGTACGGTTCCGTATCCGTGTGGCGCGTTCGGCTGGCTGTCGTACGACGTGGCACGCGAGCTCGAAGACATCCCGGAGACGACTGTGCCGGACGGCCTCCCACGGCTGCAGTTGGGCGTATTCGATTGCGTCGTCGCGTGGGAGGAACCGCATGATGGGGAGGTCGAACTACACGTGACGGCCTGTCCCATCGTCGACGAGTCACCTGAAGCAGCATTCGAACGCGGCCGGGAGCTGGCCCGCGGACTGGCCGAAGACGCCGTCCACGGTGAGCGACACGTCGAGACTCAGCCGACTGCTGCGACGCAGGCTACGTTCGAGAGCGAATGCGGCGAAGCGGCGTTTGCTGACCGCGTCCGGCAGATAAAACAGTACGTCAGGGACGGCGATACATTTCAGACGAACGTCTCACACCGCCTGACGGCTCCGGCTGCCGTCCACCCAGTCGACACATTCGACGCCGTCCGCCGAGTGAACCCGGCCCCGTACTCAGCATTGCTTGAGTTCCCCGGTGTCGACCTCGTCAGCGCCAGCCCGGAACTGTTGCTTGACGTCGATGGCGATCAGTTGCTCACGGAGCCGATTGCTGGGACGCGCCCCCGAGGTGCGACGCCGGCCGAGGACGAGGAACTGGAGGCAGACCTCTGTAACGACGAGAAGGAGCGGGCAGAACACGCGATGCTGGTCGACCTCGAACGCAACGACCTCGGGAAGGTCAGCGAGTACGGATCCGTCGATGTCGCCGAGTACCGCCGCGTCGACCGATATTCGGAAGTGATGCACCTCGTGTCGCTCATTGAAGGGGAGTTGCGCGACGACGTGAGCATCGCCGATGCAGTCGCCGCGGTGTTCCCCGGCGGCACCATTACCGGTGCACCGAAACCACGAACGATGGAGATTATCGACGAAGTGGAACGGACGCGACGAGGGCCTTACACCGGAAGTATCGGAGTTTTCGGCTTCGACGACCGGGCGACGCTGAACATCACAATCAGGACGCTGGTCCATTACGATGGCGAGTACCGGCTCCGGGTCGGAAGCGGCATCGTCCACGACTCCGTTCCACAGGCGGAGTACCGAGAGACGCTAGACAAAGCTCGGGCGCTCGTCACTGCTGTCGACGAGGCGCTGGGCGAACAGGGGTCGTTCGCGGTCGAGTCCGGGACCGAACCGATGGAGGGGACGTAATGATACTCATCATCGACAACTACGACTCCTTCGCCTACAACCTGGTTCAGTACGTCGGCGAGTTCGAGGAGGTCACCGTCCGCCGGAACGACGCTATCGACGTGGACGGCATCCGCGACCTCGACCCGGACGGCATCGTCGTCTCTCCTGGCCCCGGAACGCCAGCAGAGGCCGGTGTGTCAATCGACGTTTTCGCTCAGACAGACTACCCTGCACTCGGTGTGTGTTTAGGTCACCAGGCACTCTGTGCAGCCCACGGAACCCCTGTCGGCCACGCTCCGAACGTTGTCCACGGGAAGCCCTCGGAAGTCCGCCACGACGGGGCGGAGTTGTACGACGGGATCGATGACCCGTTCGAGGTCGGGCGGTATCACTCGCTGGCCGTCGAGGCGACGGCGCTTCCGGACGAGTTAGAGGAGACGGCCCACACCAACGACGAGCAGGGCATCGTGATGGGCGTCCAGCACATCGAGAAGCCACACATCGGCGTCCAGTTCCACCCGGAGAGTATCCTCACCGACGCCGGGAAACAGATCGTCGAGAACTTCTGTACCGGGATCGCCGAGGCCTGAAACCGCACCATCGGCGCGACCTACTTCTTTTCCGGTGGATCCACGTCGTGATGGGTCTGAATGTCGGGCAGTTTCCTGATGGCACGTCTGACGAGAGATGTGTGGTCCTGTTCATCCCGATACCAGATTACGGTCAGTCCACCGACCGCCACGACCGAGATCACGGCGAACGGGCCGCCAGTCAGGACGGCCAGCGCCTGTAACGTCTCAGCGCCTCCGAGAAGCAACACCGAAACGGCGACCACACCCTGGAACACGCCCCAGAAGACGATATGTGTCGCCGACGGCGCGATTCCCCGTCGCGTCGCCAGTACTGAAACGACGAGCGTCGAGGTGTCCGCCGAAGTAGTCATGAACACGATGATAAGCGCGAGAAACAGGAATATGAGGAGCTGTCCAAGCGGCAGCGACGACAACAGCGGGAACCCGGCGACAGCCTCCGAACCCCCGCGCTGTGCGACAGCGCCGAGGATATCTGCCTGTCCCGTCCGCTGGACGAACAGCGACGTGCCACCGAGCAGCAGGAACCAGACCATCGTCGCAGCCGAGGTTGCGATGACGCTCGTGAACACGACGGTCCTGACCCGCCGACCGCGGGAGAGGGCGGCGACGAACAGCCCGGCGAAGGGAGCCCAGGAGAACCACCACGACCAGTTCCAGACGGTCCACTCCGCGACCCATTGCCCGCCGGTGTGGAGACTCAGCGGGACGAACTCCAGTACATAGGTCCCGAGTGCCTGCGTCCCACGCTGGAAGATGAACGAGCGCGGCCCGACGGCAATGACGAGGAGCGCGAACAGACCGAACAGGACGATATTGAGGCCGGCGATGCGACGGATACCGCGGTGAATCCCGGTCGCGCTGGAGACAACAAATATGAGCGTCAGTCCACCGACGAACAGGACCGGTCCGATTTCACCAGCCGCCACCCCCCACTGATAATTGATGCCAGCGAGGAACTGCTCGCTCACGAGCGCAACCGAAGTGGCGATACCGCCGACAGTGGCGAAGACAGCCAACGTATCGACTAGTTTTGCCCAGGCCGAATCCAGCCCATCAACGCCGAGAATCGGTGCCAGCACCGTCGAGACCCGGAGCGGCGCGCCCCGCGTGAACGCGAAGTACGCTATCGGGACGCCGATGACGGCGTACGCGCTCCAGGCCGAGACGCCCCAGTGAAAGAGGGTGTACACCAGCGCGCCGTTGATAGCGTCCGGCGAACCGGCGGCCGCCCCGATGTACGGCGGCGGCTGATCGTAGTGAAACAGCGCTTCAGTGGGCCCCCAGAACACCAGCCCGGCCGCAATGCCGGCGGTGAACACGAGCGTGAAGTAGGTCGGATAGGTATAACTGGGCTCCGTCTCCGGACCGCCGAGTTTGATGTCACCCCAGGGCCCCACCAGTAGAAACAGGCAGTAACAGACAGCGAGGAAGACGGCGGCGAGAAACAGCGGGCCGCCGCTACGCAGCACCGTGGCCGCCGCAGCATCGACAGTGCCCGTCGTCCGTGTCGGGAACGCCACCTGTAGCCCAAAGAACCCGGCGAACACGAGCACCGGGAACACGAGGACAGCCGGTTCGTGCTGGGTGAGAAATCCCCGAACGGCCTGCCGGACATCGGTCTGTCGGACACGCAGGAAGACGTCGGCCGCGGCTGGCGCGGTAGTATCTTCGGAGTACGGAAGCAGCGCGATGTAACACAGCCCCGAACTGAAAAACACGAGGGCGATAGTCAGCCATGCCGGCCCGGTCACGGCTTTGCCAACGAGCGTCGGAAAAAAGAATCCCGCAAGTACGAGCGCCCCAGATGCGGCAAACAGTGGAACCAGTACTCGGCCGACGATCTCCGCAATGCCACTGGCGTCCGAGGTGGCCATACCTCGATATTCAGTGTCGAATACATATATTACTATCCCAGAACGCCACTGAAACTGGCGACTGTAGCAGTCGAGACCTGCGTCGCTGGAGGGCTGCCCCTGTCACTCGGAATCAGCAGGGTCGGTCCCATCATCAGTCCCGATTCCGGTCAGCAACGAATCCGTCTGTCCACGACCCAACACCGACTGTCCCAGAAGCCGCCCGCCGATAGAGCGGGGGTTGATAACCTCGTCCGCCCCGACCGCGCGGAACTTTTCGACGTGCTTCTGGTCAGTCGCCGCCGCGACTATGCGGATGTCCGGATTGACGTTTTTCGTCGCGATGACGGCCAGCACGTCGCGCGCGTCGTCGTTACTCCCAACCACGACCCCGCTTGCAGTTCCTACGCGTGCGTCCCTGAGTACCTCCTCATCGGTAGGGTCGCCAGTGAGCAGGTTCACACCTTCGCCCTGTAGCGATGCGACCGTTCCCTCATCGGGCGTGACGACGACGACCTCCGTCTGGTCGCCCAGTTCTTCGAGTAGCGATGCCGTAACGTCTCCGTACCCCAGAACCACGACGTGGTCCTCAAGGAGTGTGAGTTCTGATGCAGTCATGACTCCGAACGCTGTCGCCATTCTGGATTCGATAGCCGGTCCGATGAGCGCGCCCACGGCGACAGTGAACGCGCCGGTCCCGAACAGGATGATAGAGAGCGAGAACCACCGTGCTTCCGCCGTCACAGGTGTGATGTCACCGTAGCCGACCGTGGCGATGGTGACGACGACGTAGTACACGGCATCGCCCCAGCTGTCAAGTTCGAGAAACTGGCCCCGCAGTCCGTACGCACCCACGGTCCCGTAGAGAACGACGCCGAAAATCGCCGACAGCGACGCAATCTGAATCGGCGAGAGGTCGAGCGACTGGTCGAAACGGTGTCGGTTTCTGACTAACAGCGGGTACGTGACCAGCGTCATCACCAGCAAGGGGATATCCGTGGGCTGAAGCGTGGCAAGCGGCAGCAGTGCTAATCCGAGAAGCACGACGGCTGCGACGCGCCAAGCGAGTCGTTTGCGCCGCTGGAGCCCGACTGTCACAATGCCGAGAATGAACGCGAACAACACGCCACCGAACCGGACGAAGGGTAGCGGAAGGTCAACCACTGCGGTCAGTGGACCGGTGACTGCAAGCGACGCCTGGCTGAGATTCGATAGCCCGGTCACGAACGCCAGAAGTGTGACCACGCCGGTCAGGACAACTGTCGGCTTCGCACCGGATAGCTCGTCCCACTCGACGAACGGAATCCTGTCGGCAGGATAGAACACGTCCTCAAGTGTCCGGTCCGACGAGCCTTCCGGGATGTTAGCCATTAACACACTGTTGTCAGAGTCGGTATAAAAAACACGCGGCGAGCGGACACCGCACTCAAGACAGCAGGTCGCGTACACCCTACGTGATGCGTTGATTGCACGAGACCAGATGTCGCTGTTCGCCAGGGGCATTCAAAAAGAGTTGGAGCCGACTCACGCGGAGGCCGGACGGATGAACGCCGCCGTCCTGTTCGGGCTAGGAACGATGATAGCCTGGGGGTTCTGGATCGCGTTCGGGAACGTCGCGTCGAGTACAATGGACCCGGAAACTGCGGCGTTTGTGTCGTATGCAGCCGCAACAGTTGTCACTGGTATGTACGTTGCTGTCTCGGATGCGTCGCTTGTCGTCACGAACAGAGGCCTATTGTTTGCGGGCGCGGCCGGTGTCGCGGCGGCCGTCGGCGTGGTTTCGACATTCGTCGGCGTAACCGTCGGGTCGACGTCGGTGGTCTCCACCATCGGCGGGATGTACTTTATCACCGCCGCAGTCATCGGCGTCATCGCGTTCGGGGAATCGATGACGCTGACGAAGGCCGCCGGCATCGGGCTGGCGCTGACAGCGATTATCGTCATCAACCAATGACCGGCCACAACTGGTAAGTTCCCGAGAACGTTGTGCGAATAGGACCCGACACGGCCGGGATTTATGCGATGCGGTCGGGTATGGCCGGGTATGAAGCGCGTAATCAGTACCGACGAAGCCCCGGCCGCGGTCGGGGCGTACAGTCAGGCAACGTCGAACGGCGACCTCCTCATCACCGCCGGACAGCTCCCGCTAACGACAGACGGCGAACTGCTCGACGACGAGCTGGTCGCCGACCAGACGCGGCAGTGTCTCCACAACGTCAAGGCGATTCTGGAGTCGGAAGGCCTCTCGCTGGACGATGTGCTCAAGACAACGGTTTACCTCGACGACATCGATGACTTCGACGCGTTCAACGAGGCCTACAGCGAGTTCTTCGAATCGGAGCCGCCGGCACGGAGCGCCGTCGGCGTGGGTGCGGTCCCGAAAGGTGCAGCGGTCGAAATCGAAGCTATCGCGACCACCGACTAGCGAGCGCGGCCGTTCCGTATCCTACCGCAATTCCATCTGCTCGGCTCGCTCCGCAGCGAGCGTCGTCAGTTCGTCGACGCTACTGTCCGAGCGGTCCGCGAGGACGCGGAGCAGCATCCCGAGCTGTATCGCCGCTGCTTCGCGGAGTTCGGCCGCCTCCTCGGTGTCGTTGCCGAAGTAGTACTCGTGGCGGCCATCCTCGTGGATGATTCCTGTGTACACCGAGCGCAGGTCGTCCTCAGTTATCGCGGCCGACGCCTCCGTCCTGACTTCCTCGAACCGTGGGTTCATGATTTCGATTGAGGTAACGGCCTGCCCCCTCATTGTTTCGACGGAACGCTCCGACCACTGCTGTCCGATTAATGCATGCGCAGCTGATATGTTGTGCGGGTCGGTGACTCTACTGCACCCGGTAGCCACTGGGAACAGTCGGCCGGGGTTTTTAATCGTTCAGCACGACACACAGAGTATGACACAGGAAACCACGGCCCTCGGTCATTCGACCGCCGTCCGCGTATCGACGGATGGCCGGTCACAGAGCGGGGACCGGGTCCACTCCGCGGCACGGGCAGCGGCGGACTCGGTTCCGGTCATCAGGACGGGGCCGACGGGCATCACAGCGGCCACACCGCTGGTGATGATCACGAGTAGCGGGCGGACAGTCTTCTACGGCGACCCGTCACCGGCGACCGTTCGTGATCTCGTCGAGGAACTAGAGGAAGGGACAGTACCGACAGCCGACGCCGACGCCGTCGTCGAACACGACCCGGAAGCGGCGTCGCTTCCCGTTCCAGAGAGCGGTCCACTCTCGGTCGGCCGCCGCGACGTACTGGGTCCCTGCGGCTGGGTGGCTCCGCTCGAACCGGCCGACTGGTCGTTCGTCTCCACCGCACAGACCCCCGACGCTGCAGCAGAAGCCGGGCTGCTGGGTCGGGGCCGCGGGGACGCCGCCACTGACGAACCGGTCGCCAATGCGTGGGAAACAGCCAGCAAAACCGATGGTGACCCAGTAGTCGTCTGCAACGCCAACGACGCCAGCGACCTCCCGACGGGCGACGACACGCTCCTCTCTGGCGCACCGATGGCAGTCCTCGACGGAATTGCGGCGGTCGCCGAGTACGTGGACGCCGGCGACGCTGTCGTCTATGTGAACGAGTCACGAACCGACTTATATGCGGACCTACGGGAGGCAATCGACGCAGCCGCCGACATCCTACCCATCGTTCCGCAGCTGGTGGCCGGTCCGGATGAGTTCCGCGCGAGCGAACCCACGGCAGCGCTCGAAGCCCTGGAGGGGGCCGACCGCACCGAACCGCGTCTCCAGCCCCCATCACCCGCCAAGCGCGGCCTCTACAGTCGCCCGACGGTCATCCACACGCCGCGAACGTTCGCGCACGTCCAGCGGGCGGTCGCCGAGCCCGAAAGCTTCGACGCCGACGCCGCTGACCCGGGAACACGAATCGTCACTGTCACCGGCGACGTCGACGACCCGGCGACGGTCGAACTCGGGTCCAGCGGGAGCCTCGCAACGGCCCACGGGGCAGTCGAGATGGACGGGGCGTTCAAGATGGCCTGTGTCGGCGGCGTCCTCGGCGGTATCACTCGAAACCTCGACGTCGCGCCGACCGCCCAATCCCTCCGCGCCGCTGGCCTCGGAACCGACGGCGTCGTCGAACTGTTCGACACCGACCGATGTGCCGTCGAGACGGTCGGCCAGCGTGCCCGGTTTGCCGCCAAGGAGAACAGCGGCCGCTGTGTCCCGGGACGCGAAGGCACGAAACAGCTCGCCGAACTCCTGCGCGACATCTACCAGGGCTCGTTCGAGAGCGAGAAGATACGCGAACTCGGCCGCGTGATGCGGCAGTCGAGTAACTGCCAGATCGGCGCACACGCCCCGCGGCCGGTGACCACCGCCATCGACGAGTTCGAACCCGAGTTCCGCGCCCACACCGACGGCCGCTGTCCCAGCGGTACCTGCACGGAGAAACTATGAGCACGGACAAATCGATTCCACGAATTCCCGACCTGCATGACCCACAGCCGGAGACGCCAGTCACCCGCGAGTTCGAGACCGGAACCGCTAACGACCCGGACGTGGGGACCGACACGGACGACCCAACGACGCTGACAGTCGACGGGGAGCCAGTCACTGTCGCCCCGGGGTCGACCGTCATCGACGCACTGCAGGACCTTGACGATGATATCGTCAGCGTCGACCCCGGTGCCGAGGGCGTCGAAGACGACGCCGACGTGCCGGCGCTGTGTTACTACGACCGCGAGGGCGACTGCAGCGACGAGATCGGCCCGCGTAGCGAGTGTCGGACCTGCATGGTCGAGACCGAGAAACACGGTCTCGTCCCGTCGTGTTCGTTCCCCGCTGAGGACGGGCTCACCGTCTCGACGGACACCCCTGACGCTGAGGAAGCCCGCAGCGTCAACCTCGATCTCGTCCTCTCGAACCACAACCTCAGGTGTACCACCTGCAACGGCAACGGCCGCTGTGAGCTGCAGGACGCCGCCATCAGCGAGGACGTCGACCACCCCCGCTACGGCGTCTTCGACGAGCGTGACAAGTACGAACCCATCGACGACACCTCCTCGTTCATCCAGATCGACCGCAACAAATGCATCCTCTGTAACCGCTGTGTCGACGCCTGCAACGACGTGCAGGTCGAGGGCGTCCTTCGCGTCGAGGGCCACGGTGAGGACACTCGCATCGGCTTCCAGTCCGACACCGAGACGATGCACGACTCGGAGTGTGTCTCCTGTGGCCACTGCGCGACGGTGTGTCCCACCGGCTCGCTGACAGAGAAGGGAATCGACGGCGCGGCGACGCTCCCGCTGCCGGGCTTTACCCAACGGAACTCCATCGGGACCGTCATCGAACACGAGGACGTCGAGACCATCGACGACACCACGGCCCCGAACCGCGGGTTCGAACCCGGCGACCCGAGAACGCCGAAGGGGAAGAAGGGCCTGGCCAAGTTCGCGTCAGCGGCCAAACGGCGGGCCGGTGACATCGCCAAGGACTACGGCAAGAAGGCGTTCCTCGCTGGCGAACACACCGCCGAGAGCATCGCGGCGAACACGATGCCCGAAGGCCGACTGTTCGACATCGCCAGCGTGGTCAGTGACTACCGGCTCTCGAAGATCGACAAGCAGGAGACGACCTGCGGGTTCTGTGCCGTCGGCTGTCGGTTCGAGATGTGGGGCAAGGACGGCGACTCGCTCGGCGTCGTCCCCGTCGACGACCCCGACGACGCGCCCGCGAACAACTTCTCGACCTGCGTGAAAGGTAAGTTCGGTCACGAGTTCGCAAACAGCAAACAGCGGGTCACCGAACCGCTCGTCCGCAACGACGACGGCGAACTCGAACCAACGAGCTGGGACGAGGCGCTCGACTACGTCGCCGAGCGCTTCACCGAGATTCAGGAGGAACACGGTATCGACTCGCTGGGCTGTCTGGCCTCCTCGAAGGGCAGCAACGAAGAGGCGTACCTCGTCCAGAAGTTCGCCCGCCAGGTGCTGGGAACGAAGAACATCGACAACTGCGCGCGGCTCTGTCACTCCTCAACGGTGGCGGCGCTCCAGCAAACGCTGGGCTACGGCGCGATGACAAACCGCATCAACGAGGACATCGGCGAGGCCGACGCCTACCTCATCAGCGGTTCCAACACGACGGAGTCCCATCCGGTGCTCGCCACGCGCATCAAACAGAACGTCCGCGAGGGGGCCGACCTCGTCGTGTTCGATCCACGGAAGGTCGGCATCGCCGAACACGCCGACCAGTACACCCGGACAAACCCCGGCTACGACGTGGCCTGGCTCAACGGCTTGATTCGGTACATCATCGAGCACGACCTCCACGACGAGGAGTTCATCGAGCGCAACACGAAGAACTTCGAGGAAGTCAAGGAGAAGGTCCAGGCGTTTACGCCCGAGAAAGTCGAGGAACTGGCTGGCGTATCACCGGACGAACTCGCCTCGGCCGCCGAGACGCTCGCTGCGGCCGACAGTGTCGTGTTCGGCTGGGCGATGGGGATGACCCAGCAAAGCCACGGCACGGAGAACCTCATCGCGATGGCCGACCTCGCGCTCGTCCTCGGACAGGTCGGCAAGCCAGGGGCAGGCCTCTCGCCGTTCCGGGGCCAGAACAACGTCCAAGGCGGCGGTGGCGACATGGGGACGCTTCCGGGGAGTCTCCCCGGCTATCAGGACCCGGCAGACGACGAGGTCGGCGAGAAATTCGCCGAGGTGTGGGGCGAGCGGCCGCCAGAGGAACCCGGGCTCAAAGTCCCGGAGATGCTGGCCGAGGCCCACGAGGGCAACCTCCGCGGGATGTACGTCGTCGGGGAGAACCCCGCGCTTTCCGAACCGGACATCCAGCACGCCGCTGAGGCCTTGGAAGACATGGAGTTCCTCGTCGTCCAGGACATCTTCATGACCGAAACGGCGGAGTACGCCGACGTGGTACTCCCGGCGGCGACATCGCCCGAGAAACACGGCACGTTCACCAACACCGAGCGCCGCATCCAGCGTGTCCGCCCAACGTCTGATCCGCCGGGCAAGGCCCGTCAGGACTGGGAGATAACGCAGGCACTGGCTCGCCGACTGGGCTACGAGTGGGACTACGACCACCCGCAGGAAGTCATGGATGAAATCAACTCGCTCGCGCCCATTTACGGCGGCGTTACCTACGACCGCCTCGAATCTGGCGAGGAACACGGCCTGCAGTGGCCCTGCTGGGACGAGGACCACGAGGGGACGCCGTACCTCTACGACTACGAGGAAGGGAACTTCAACTTCGAAGACGGAAAAGCCCGCTTCGTTCCTGCCGACGGTGGACATCCCGGCGATATTCCCGACGAGGAGTATCCGCTGACGCTCACCTCCGGGCGGGTGCTGTATCACTGGCACACGGGCCAGATCACCCGCCGCGTCGAGGGGCTGATGAGCCACGTCGGCGAGAGCTTCGTCGAAGTGCATCCCGAGACCGCTGAGAACCTCGGTATCGGCGACGGTGAGTACGTCCGGGTCGAATCCCGACGGGGCGACATCGTTGTCAAGGCGCAAGTGACCGAGCGCGTCGGCCCGGGGACGCTGTTCATCCCGATGCACTTCGCTGCCGGGGCGGTCAACAAACTCACCGGCGAGACGTTCGACCCGACCGCCGGCATCCCCGAGTACAAAGTGTCGAGCGTCCGCGTGGAAGTTCTGGGGCCGGAAACGGACGAACAGGTGCTCCGGACGCCAGACGCTGGTGGGAAACAGATCCGGAAACGAGGCGCTGGCGACGACTGAGTCGGCGCAGCCGCTTCAATCGATACGCGGGATCGCAAGCGGTGTCGCAACAGAACTAGACAGGAACATCATAGACAGGTGTATTTAGTAGTTATTTAGGCCTAATTCCTGCTTTTTACCGTCATTTAGATTATTTCAACTCGTATAGGTATTTTTACTAATGAAATAGGTATAAATAATCACAAGATATTCAGATCCCGTTGTTTCAATAAGAGAGGGTCTGATTCTTCCCTCACTCCTCACGAACGAGGCCCAGCCGGTCGATCAGCGATTTCATCGAGAAGGTCAACGAGCGACTCGGTCGCCAGTTCCAGCAGCGTCTCCCCGCGTTCGGCACTTCCCTCGCGTGGGTCGCCAACGACGCCGTTCTCGGTGAACTCGTCGGAATCGAATGCGAGATTGACACCGCTTTGCCACTCCCCCCAACCGTCACTGCCACCGTCTGCGGCCTCGTCCAGTCGGTCTTCGTGGACAGTCTCCGGGTTCGTGTGCTGGAGGAGAGAGGTCTCTAACGGCCCGCCGTGGCCCATGTCGGTGCTATGGTCGCCGACCGCGTTGAACCACGTGAACGGGACGGCGAAGGCCTCGTCGTGGCGGGTTATCGTACCCGACACTTCCCGCAGCGCGTCGATGTTGCCGCCGTGGCCGTTGACCAGCACCACGTGGTCCCAGCCGTGGCTTGCGAGACTCCGGACGATGTCCCTGACGTATGACCGAAACGTCGACTCCGAGGTCCACAGCGTCCCGGTGAACGCCCGATGCTCCTCGGCGACGCCGACGGGGACCGGCGGTGCCACGACGACGGGATCGTCGTACCGTTCGGCGCCGCGTTCGGCGACCGCCTCGGCGTCGAGCGTGTCCGTCCCGAGTGGTGCGTGTGGTCCGTGTTGCTCCGTGCTCCCGACGGGGAGAAGTGCCAGATCCGTCTCAGCGTCCGCCATGTCGGTCCATGTTTCCGTCTGCAGGTCCATGGTCGCATCTCTGGTCGGGACGAAATAAAGCCATTCTCTCAGCGGGTAGTCGGCGCTGTTTCCAGTCAGACCCGGATTTATTACCTGTTGACACTTGTGTTGTGATAGCATGTCCGATACTGGCTCGGATTCGGTTCCGATGACTGTCATCAGCGGACCCCTAGGTGCGGGGAAGACGACGCTGGTCAACAGGCTGTTGAGCGACCCTGGGGACAGACGAATCGCCGTCGTCGTCAACGACATGGGGGAGATAAACGTCGACGCCGAACTCATCTCGGACGAGGCAGATACGGGAGATGAGGGCGTCGTTGACCTCTCGAACGGCTGTATCTGTTGTCGGCTCCGGGACGACCTGGTCACAGAGGTGACCCGACTCGCGGAGGAGCGGTCCTTCGATTACCTCGTCGTCGAAGCCTCCGGGATCAGCGAACCGATTCCCATCGCACGAACGTTGACAGTCGGCCCGGACGGGGGCGACCCGCCGGACGGGCTGCATCTGGATACGACGGTCTCGGTGGTCGACGCCTACGGTTTTTGGAAAGCGTTCGACCCCGAGGAGTCAATTCCGGACGCTGCGCCCGACCCCGAGCGGCCGCTCACGGAGGTGCTGGTCGATCAGATCGAGTTCTGCGACGTCCTCCTCCTGAACAAGTGCGACATGGTCCCCGACGATGCGCTTGATTCCGTGGCGGCCGCGGTCAGAACGCTCCAGCCCCGAGCAACCGTCCACAGAACGACCTACAGCGAAATTGATCCCGGCGAAGTGCTCGGAACTGGCCGGTTCGATTTCGAGGCCGCTAGACGACAGCAGGGGTGGAAGCAAGCCTTAGCGGAGTCTGATACCGAAGGGGGTCACGGAGGCCACGATCACGACGGCGGGGTGTCGGCGGCTGCGGCCCACGGCGTGGAGTCGTTCATCTATCGGCGAGACACGCCGTTTCACCCCGGTCGATTCGACGACTGGCTCGACGACTGGGACGGCGATATCGTCCGCGCCAAGGGCTTTGCGTGGGTCGCCAGCAGGCCGCAAACGGTACTCGGCATGAGTCAGGCCGGTCCGTCGGTCCAGGCAGGCCCCATCGGCGAGTGGGGTGACGACGACCCGTCCACGCGACTCGTCTTTATCGGGCAGGAGATGGACGAGGACGCCATCGTGGCCGAACTCGACAGCTGTCTGATCACCGACGACGAGCGAAACCAGACGTTCGATAGCGATCCGTTTCCGCGTGAACGGTGACCGACGGCAGTCCCTATCAGGTCGCGCCGTAGCCGACTTCCTCGCGGAGTTCGTCCCACGACTCGTGGAATCCGTACGTCGACTCGGACTCGCCCCCCATCGCAGTCTGATAGACGTCGTCGTAGGACAACAGCTGCGTCCAGCCGTCGTGGAACCGATAGCTACAGTACTGACACATAGCTGGGCATACGCGGCAGTAGCCCGTATAGCTATCGCAAAAAAGGGCGATAGGTCCGGTGTTAGGGCTCCAGCAGCACCTTCGTGACGCCTTCTTCGCGGTTGTCGAAGGCCTCGTACATCTCGGGGGCGTCTTCCAGGCCGACGCGGTGGGAAACTACCCAACTGGGGTCGGCGCGCCCCTCGATTATCAGGTCGCGGAGCTCCCGGTTATAGGACTTGACGTTACACTGCCCAGTACCGAGCGCCTGCCCTTTCTCGAAGAGCAGCCCGAAGTCGATACCGAGACGGCCCTGTGCGGCCATATCGTCGGGCGCGCCCGGGTCCTCTGGGACGTAGAGCCCGGGGATCCCGAGTTCGCCGGTCGGTTTCACCGTCCGGATGAGGTTGTTGATGACGACGGCCGGGTTCTCCCGCGCCGGGTCGTACGCGTCGTCGCCTTGCTTGTCCGGGTCGATGGCCTGATAGCCGACTGCGTCGACGCCCTTGTCGACACCGCCGCCGTGTTGCTCTTTGATCTGTTCGACCGGATCGCCGTCCTCGAAGTTGATCGGCGTCGCGTCGCAGTGTTCTTCTGCCAGTTCCAGTCGGCTGGGTACGCGGTCGACGGAGTAGATCTCCGCTGCACCTTTGATCTTGGCGCTGTACGCGGCCATCAGCCCGACCGGACCGGCCCCGTAGATAGCCACCGAGTCGCCCGGTTCGAGGTTGGCGAGTTCTGTCCCGTGCCAGCCTGTCGGGAAGATGTCCGCGAGCAGGGAGAAGGCGTCCTCGTGCTCGTCACCGTCCGGGAGTTTGAGCGCGTTGAAGTCCGCATAGGGGATGCGGAGCTTCTCGGCCTGCCCGCCTTTGTACGGTCCCATGGCGACGTACCCGTAGGCACCGCCGGCGAAGCCGGGATTGACGTTCGTACAGAATCCCGTGTACCCGTTCTCGCAGTTCTCACAGAAGCCACAGGCGACGTTGAACGGTGCGACGACGCGGTCGCCCTCCTCCAGTGACGAGACGGCCTCGCCGACTTCAGTGACGATACCCATGTTCTCGTGGCCGAACACGATACCGGGTTCCGCCGCCGTCCGTCCCTCGTACATGTGGAGGTCGGACCCGCAGATACAGGTCGTCGTAATATCGATGAGTACGTCGTTCGGGTGCTCGATCTCCGGTTCGTCTACCTCTTCGACGGCCACGTCCTTCGGCCCCTTATACACTACAGCGTTCATTGACATTGGTTAGCACAACCATATATTCCATAGAATAGCTGTCACTTATAACTAGTTAATCATAATGTATTATTTGGGGTGAACGGTAGCGCAGTTCGGGTTGCTCCGTACCGGTCGGTAGTATGAACGTATGCAGCGGGCCCGGACCCCCACCGAACCCTACTCCCCGGTCGAGGCAGACATCTCCCGCCGAGATCTGGTAAGCGGCGAGCTGTCGTCCCCTGACAGACGAACAGTCAGGTAGACCAGCGCAACCATAACAGTGTTTTCGAGCACGCTAACCACCAGATGTAGCTCGGATGGGACAGTCACCTTGACAAGGAACGGCGGGTGATTCATCGACGCATGGAACAGCGCGACGAGCCAGAGGTTACCTGAGAGCGCGTACACGCTCCCGTAGGCAAGACCCATGACCGTCAGTCCGAGGAGCCTGACTGCAAGCCCGGAGCTAACGCCGTGCCCCGATGCGAGAAACCACCGCGGGAGGTGAAACAGGGCGAACAGGACCGCGGCAAGGCCGACACCGGACAGCACTGCGCGATGAGTCGTCCCACCAGCCAGTCTCGTGAATTTCTGCTGTAGGTACGTACGGAAGAGGAACTCTTCCGGGATCGCAGTGAACAGAAGCGAACTGAAAAGCGCCGCGAGATACAGCAGCGGGTGGGCAGCAGTTCTCGATAGCGAGGCTTCGAACCCTGAGATACCACCCGTCGCGAGGGCGACCGCAACAAGGTTGTACAACCCCCAGAAAACGATGACCACCCCAATCACAGGTGCCAATGTGCGAACAGGCGGGAGCAGAGAACGCGGTGAGACAGTCTCTATTCTGAGCGTACCAACCGTGAGTGCGACGATGAAGACACCCCAGATCATTCCCAAGACGGGCGGCGGCGATGCGCTGGGTGAGATGGTCACCAGTCCGGAGAGGATGACAATTACCAGGAGATACGTTACAACGGGAACCAACGGCCCGCCGCTGAATCTCGGCAGGCCAATATCAGGGCGCAACATCCAGTCGGAATCCGATTGCCGACCCAAAATTATCTTTCATCTCGCAGTCCGGTACAAACCTGTCGACGATGAGTGCCGAGTATGTGAGTTGGCTACAATCCACATTCCTCGACGTTTAAAACCAGTTTTTAGTCTCTGGTAGCTTTAGTATGCTCCCGACCAACAGGTCAAACGCCGGCGACCGCCTGAGACGGTTCCCGGCTGCCAGCGCCCTCCACGTGTGCCGCCGGTTTCCACGAATCGGAATCCATCCCAATCCGGTTGTCCACACGACAACGGGCACAACCCCCTCCCCGTTGTCGATTGCTCAATTAACAGTACGTTGGTACGACAGTTGGGAGCCATACTACAGACCGAAAGTAACGATGAAACGACGTGTACGCCGGTTAAACTGTTGCTATATGAATGTGCGTGTGTCGGTTTTCACAGGCGACAGGTTCTGCGAGATGTATCACCGACTAGCCGGGAATTTCGGCACGGCACTTGATACCCAGGCAGTGTTCGCTGAGAGACCGATGCTCCACATACCGACGGGAGTATCACGGCAGGTGGTCGGCAGTGCGTGATCGGACTGTACTGCTACTGGCCGTCGTCGCAATCGTATCGCTCACCGGTAGCATCGCACTGCTCGCAGTGACGGGACCAACGGACTCCCGCCCGGATAGAGCCGACGCATCAGTATCAGTGTCAGACGGAGCAGCCGGCCGGTTTGCACGTCTCCACGCGGCCGGGGTCACAGGTTCGAACGTCTCGGTCGGCATCGTCGATCCGACAGGATTCGACACGGAGTCCGAAATGATTGCCGGACAGGTCACCGAAACACGGAGCTTCGGCGGTGAGTCCGTAGACGATACCCGGGAAGCACACGGGACCGCGACGGCCGCCGTCGTGTCACGGACCGCACCGGACGCCGCCCTCTATCTTGCTAGGGTCGACAGCGTCGACAGTTATCGACAGGCGGTCGACTGGCTGGTCCGGGAGAACGTCGACGTGATCGTCGCACCTGTGTCGTTCTACGGCCAGCCGGGCGATGGAACCGGGCCAGTCGCCCGAAGCGCGACGCGAGCGACAGAGCGTGGGTCAGTGTTCATTGCTCCAGCCGGTAATATGGCGCAGTCCCACTGGTCAGGGCAGTACACGACCGCGGTCGTCCAGAATCGGACAGTCGCGTTTACAAACGAGAGTCAGAAGAACTACATCCGGGGTGGGACCGAAATCACCGTCTGGCTCTCGTGGGAGCGGAGCCACGGAGACGAGGAGTACACGGTCGAGCTGTATCGGACGAACGGCACCGACTCCCGTCTCGTCGCCCGCTCACAACCCTACCGCGGCGACGACGTGCCAAACGGGCGAATCGTTGCCGACGTCAGGCCCGGCGACTACTATCTCGTGATTCGTGGGCCGCCGTCGCCGACTGGCGCACGGTTACGGCTCGTCTCGCCGACACACGACCTCCAGCATACGTCGGCTCGAAACAGCATCGTCGCTCCGGGGACGGCCCAGGAAGTCATTACTGTCGGGGCATACAACAGCCGTGTCGAACAGCTCGAACCATTCAGTTCCCGCGGCCCGACAGTCGATGACCGGACCGGTGTCGACATCGTGGCTCCGGACAGGCAGTTCGCCGCTGCCGCACCTGATGGCTTCGTCGGCTCTTCGGCTGCAGTCCCGTATGTCGGCGGAACCGCGGCCCTGATGCTAGAGGCAAACGAGTCGCTATCGCCACGCGAAACAGAGCGCCTGCTGGAACAGACCACGAAAGACGTGGGCCGGCCGAGACTCGACAACGAGACCGGCCACGGAGCGGTCCGTCCAGTCCGTGCAGTCCGGAGTGCACAGAATCGTACCGACGGTTAAATCTCGTTTTAAGCCAGCCACAGGGCTTTGAGGGGGCCCGTATCATGTATCTGATAGTGACGCTATGTCGAGTCTCATCGAAACAATACAGGAGCGGACCGGGACAGCCGACGAGTCACCGCGAGTACTCGATGTTTCGGAGAACGAAACCGATGACGTGCTGGATGCGCTCGCTTCGGACACCAGCCGGTCGCTGTTCCGCACACTGTACGACGAGCCGGGAACGCCCTCCGAGATAGCGGACCGGTGTGACACGTCGGTCCAGAACGTCCACTACCACGTTTCGAACCTCAAAGACGCAGAGCTCATCGAACCGGTCGAAACAGTGTATTCCGCGAAGGGCAACGAAATGACCGTGTACGGTCCGGCGAGCGATCCAATTGTGCTGGTCGGCGACCACGACCTTGCACCGCGCATCCAGCAGTCGATGAGCAACGTTATTACAGGGATAGGACTCATCGGCTTTGCGAGTCTCTTCGTCCAGTGGGGCGCAGAGAGACTGGCGGACGCAACCGCCGGATCCGAGGTCCTGGCTCCCGCAAGTCCGCATGTAGGGCCAGTCAGTGGAACCAGCACGCTCGCATGGTTCGTGTTCGAAGTCGTCGAGCCGGGCGTGCTGTTTTTCTGTCTCTGCATTACCGTTCTCGGTATCGCTGCGCTACTAACTGACGAGTGACTGCGAGCGAGACGGCGCAGCAGAATGACAGTGCTACCGTGACCGATTTGCAGGTAAAAACCCACAGTTCACCGACATAGATCCCGACGCTGCAGTCGTAGGTAGATTGGTGGGAACGCCTCCGACCATGGAAGCCGCTTTATACACTTTCGAGATAGTTTCAAAAACTGTGTGTGTAGACGACGGTCCCGAGATCAGTTCATAACGGATCGAAGGCAGATACCAACGCCAACGACAGCGAGCGCCCCACCGACAGCGAGAGCGCCGGCACCGATACCGAAGTCATCAGGCTGAGACTGCTGTGCGGCCGGCGTTTCGCCGGTAACTGAATCGACGCCGTCAGAAGACGCGTCTGTAGATGTGGTGTTCCCATCTGTGATGCGCAGCGATCCGACCGTGTCGGGCTGCCCATCGGCTACCTCAGTCCCACGGTACAGCGACAGCTCGTAGGTGCCCGTGGCGAGTGGTGAATCGAGGGCGACCTCCGAACCGGATTCGACCGATACGGCATCGGCGTCCGCGGCGGTTTCGAGGGTGGGTTCGTCGTGGCCAGCCGCCGTGGTATCAAACAGGAGAACGACACTATCATCGCCGTTCCCGTCACGGACGGTCGCGTTGATCTCGTAGTTACTCTCCGGGCCTCCGATAGAAATGGTGGCCACGTCAGCGGTCGCGAGGACGACAGGGATTCGAGCAGTCCCTCCCTGCCGCCCTGTGACTACTGATTCCTCCAGCCCGAAGTCGGCCGACTCCTCGACCTCGAACTGCTCGCTTGTCGTCCCGTTGGCTTCGATGATGATCGTTCCGACAGTCGGTCTCCCGTCAGTCGACTGCCCATCGAACACGCGGTACGAGTACGCAGCGGCGGCGAGCGTGGACGAGAGGTCCGGCTCCGACTCGGTCACGGTCAGCGAGTCACCGTCATCCGCCACGCTGAGCGTCGCTCCGTCCGTACCGGCGGCCGCAGTATCGAAGAGAACCAGCACCTCGCCGTCATCGTCGTCGTCACTGACGGTCGCGTTTATCCGGTAGTTAGCCGCCTCGCTACCAATGGAGAGCGTTTTGATCCCCCCGTCAGTCATTGAGACCGGAATCTCGGCGGTGTCACCCTGGGAGACCTCGGCGACGTTTTCGCCGTCATCGGTCGATTCCGGAGTCTCTATCTCCGGTACCGGATCAGTACAGTTGCCGTCACACGGGGCGATAGTCTCAGTGCGTTCAAACAGCTTGTCGCCGTCGGCATGCGCGGACAGTTCGTAGGATGTGTTCGCTGGAGGGCGCGACAGATCGAACTGGGCGACGAACGTCCCATTGGGCTGTACTCTGACCTGCCTTTGGTAAAGGAACGGGGTCGATTGGTTTTCAGACAAGACTCTGACCGTCATTTCCGTCCCAGGTTCCAGTGTGGTCTCCCCGGTGACCACCTGTTGTTGGTCGGCGTGCAGCGGGAGGCTGTCCTCTGAGACCGTGGCTTGCTGCTCCGCAGCGACAAGCCCCGGACCCGTCGCCGCTGCAGCGATAAGCACCGTGACCAGCGCTACCGACCGAATGCTCACAGA
Source organism: Haloarcula japonica DSM 6131 (assembly GCF_000336635.1). GTDB lineage: Archaea > Halobacteriota > Halobacteria > Halobacteriales > Haloarculaceae > Haloarcula > Haloarcula japonica. The sequence goes on from NZ_AOLY01000042.1 coordinate 346,587, forward strand.
ATCACCTCCCTTGGTGCAGGCAACTGTCCGTACGTTTGAGGGCGATACTGCCAACAGTACCGTGTCGCAGGTGGAGGGCAATTCGCTGGCATACAGTTAGCGGTTACGCCGGGACTGAAAAAGCCCCAGCGATAGGTTAAAACTACGTTGAACTCGGTAATGCTACTCAGATCGGAGCGTCGGCGAGGGCGTTCTGAGGCAAACGGTGTTTCTATTGTGCCGTTTCGGCGGGAACGATGTTCATGCCATCAACATATTCAGTCGTTTTGCAATAAGAAACGATAGGACGCGGAGAGTTGGAAGAGATGCAGTAATTTTATGGTAATTTCGTGATTATTGACCAGTATGCGAACGGTCCTCGCAAACCAGCTCTCCAATGTCCGGGTCGTGAGTACCGATGGCCGCGAAGTCGGCACACTGCAAAACATTACGATCGATACAGCTACGGGAGAACTTCAGACTATTGTCATCAACAGCGACATTCAGGAGATATTCGGCGTTGAGCGGGATTCCGATGGCGACATTCGACTGCCGGCATCCCTCATCGAATCGATGCGGGATCACTTGACCATTCAGCCGCCTGCAGAGCAGAGTGTTACAGGCGGCGATACTGTGGACTCGTAACCCGTCGGCCGTTCAAACGATTCGGGTCGAAACGGATACAGTTGTTAGGTGAGCGTCTACAATTATCTTCTGATGATGAGTACGAACAGTTGTCCAGCTTCAAACTTGCCGTTAACTGTTCAAAACCCGCCGTTTCGTCGTTCAAAGCCGCACGTTGGAGAATCCGATCAGTGTACGTATATACCTCAAAACGTCTTCGGCGGCAGAGTTCAGTTCCGTCGGGACGCTAAGTCGTCGTTTTTTGAAAGTATGCAGACTAGAAGACGTTTGACTAAACGATGTCCCCGCCTCAGTCGGCGGAGCCCGAGTCATCGTCGAGGGGTTGTCCTCGACCAGTCACAGCTACTTCGGTAGTGGTCTGTCAACGCAAACACGAACAGGTTCGGACGAATACTCTTTTTTACAAGTAGCCGAAGGAGCTTATGGAAGTACTATCGCCTGCACAGAACTATCCCGGCGTTGTCCTCGGTATCCTCTGTGCTGGTATCGGAGCTGTGTTGCAGGGTGTCGAAAGTAGCGTTCTATGGGGCCTTATCGGGTACTTTGTGGGCAAATCGATACAGAGTACGCTCTGGACTATTACCGGCGAGCGGACCTCGTGATCCGAAGACAGTCGCGCGAAATGCCGCCTCAGCCGTAGTGGAAGTCCTGTTCGAGGGGGTCGGTGAGGTCGGGGTTGGCTCGTCGAACATCAGAACTCGATTCGACGGCCGATGTCTTGTGCGTGAGAGTGAGAGAAACTGGCGGAAGTTATGGCCACAGAGCGGTGGTTTCCACGGGGACAAACCGGGGAGTCTACAAGTCTCCGCACTGCGGAAACGGTTCCCAAAACGGTCGTGAGCGCGAAACCGTACCAGTCGTGCAGCTAATCAGAGCCGTAAGGCCGACTACCCGTTTCGTTTGAAGCTAGCGGCCACCATTGCGGTCAAGACGGCGAGGACAAGCAGTTTGGTGCCGACGAGGAGGCCGATTGGGGAAGCGAGCAGCGCCGGAGCGGACAGCCCGATAAGACCGGCAGTCTGGTAGATGCCGGTCACAAACACGACCGAGATAGCGACGGGGAGGTGTCGGCGGAACGCGTGTGCCTGTGGTTTCAAGGCCTCGCCAGCATCGGGTCGAGACCGTACTGTCGGCAAGACGACGAAGTTGTGCCAAATCGCACCGCCGAACCATAGCGAGAACGCGCCGACGTGAGCGAGTCGGACCCCCCAATCCACGAGTGTCGTCCCCGTTTCCAGCCAGGCGAATCCAGCAAGCGAAACGAGGCTAGCGAGAAGCAGCGTGGACCGAACCGACACCGTCCGGCGAGTCAGCGAGCCGTCAGCAATACCTCTGATACCGACCCAGAGAACCAAGCCAGAGATAATGCCGATACCGAGAGCCACACGGCCGGTTCCGAACTGGCCATCGCGGACACCGAGACCGAGATGGACAAGCCCGGAGAGAACGAATCCGACAACTGCGATTGTTTTGATCCGTTGCCACCGGTGCGTGACAGCCCTGTACGTGTCGTCCTCGGCGAACTCGGACCGGTCGAAGAGAGCGAGTCGCCAATAGAGCCCACCGACAAGGACACCGAGCGTGGCGAGAGTTGCCCACTTAAATACCCGAACCAACACTGGGGCAGCCAGATTTGCGACCCAGATACCAGCCAGCGACCCGCCCAATAACAGCCCCAAAACGATCCGCGGCTTGAGGACCTGTACCGGAACGGTACGGCCAAGCAACGAGATCGTGCTGTTTTCGCCTTCTCCCGTACCCATGAGCAAGCCATTTTTAGGCCCCCCTAATCATAACCCTGGGGCCGGAGATGTTCGGTCGATTTCGTACCCAAGACAGAGCGAAGGGGTTCGGGACTACACTTTCCGCAATAGCTGAGAGACCAAGACATATGTCCTCAGAATCGCAAACAGGACCCGCTTCGTCGCTCACACCGTCGGTTTCCGATATCGAGCGGAGTGCAGGCCGTTATCTCTTCGCCGTCTCTGTTCTCTCGGAATCTCCCACGGAGCGGGTTTCGACCGGAGAACTGCAGGAGTTCTTGAACGTGACCCCAGCCAGCGTCACGGAGATGGTGTCGAAACTCGACGAGCGGGGACTGGTGGACTACGAAAAATATCAGGGAGTAACGCTCACGGATCGAGGAGACGCTCTCGGCACGGAAGTCGGCTGGCGTTTCTGCGTCGTTTCCACCTTCTTCGAATCGGTGTTAGATACGACCCTCGACGACCAGACGGCGTTCGATATCGGCTTCCTCCTCCCGAAAAACGCTGTGTTTCGTCTCCGAAGGCGCGTGGACGGAGCGTGTCTGGGCCTCTGTCCAGAGGTAGACAGCGGTGGCGAACAGTGCGTTCCCTAACCAGGGAATGTTTGTAATGTCTACACTCGCTATCGAGTCCAGTCTAACTGTCCCGTCAGCGGACTGAATCGATACAGTCGGGTCGCTGATGATCCGGAATTGGTCGAGTACGGACGGACACTCACGCCCACTCGATTTCCGGATAGGTCTGGGAGTGGCCCGAACTGTTCCGGGCGAGGATTTCGGCGACGGCGCTCCGACGGTCGTCGTCACGGCGCTCGGTCCGCTCAGTGTAATAGAGAACCGTCAGGTCCAAACAAGCATGGAGTAGCTCGTTCGCGGCAAACCGATAGCGGTCGCTATCGGACCCACCGTCGATATCGGCGTCGGTTCTGAGATGATGCTGCACGAACAGAATTCCATCAGTAGCCAGCGACTCCGTAATATCCGGCAGTCGGTCGACAGCGCGGTAGAAGCTGCTAGTGATAAGATCGTATGTCTCCGGTGGGAACCCGTAGGTCCCGACGTCCCCCTGGATCCAGTTAATCCGGTCATCGACCCCACGGTCGCTGGCCTTCTCCCTCGCGATTCGCAGTCCCACTCTCGATTGATCTATCGCATCGACCTGGTAGCCCGCTGTTGCGAGAAAGACGGCGTTACGGCCCGTCCCAGTCGCGATGTCGAGTGCCCGTCCGTCCGGACAGGTATCGAGGTATCGACGGAGAACCGGAGAGGGATCCGGATCCGTCGGATACTCGCCAGTTCGGAACCGCTCGTCCCACGTCGTCATTTGTCCGCCTGGCCGAGGCGCCCGAGCGCAATTTCTTCGGCGGTGTCTTCGTCGGCAGGAGCACTGTGAGTGAGTTCGAGCGCTGTTACCCACTTGACGCTCTCCCAGCAATCCGACTCGGCGTCGGTGGGTACCAATCTGGCCGGTCCGCCGTGCTCGACAGGCAGCTCCTCGCCGTCTAGTCCCACCGCGAGCAGGGCATCAGCCGCGCGGTCTCTCAGGAACGAGCACGCGTAGTCACCGTCCATCGCGTGGACCAGCACGTACCCGTCTTCGACCGTCGGCTCAGCCTGCTTCAGTATGGAATCGACGCGGATTCCTCGCCAGGAAAGGCCCTCTGCGACCCATCCCTGGACGCACTCGAAGTCCTCGGAGACTGTCTCGGCGGGGTACTGCGAAAGCTCCGTTTGCTCGATGTGGAGCGGGTGTGAAACTGCCCCAGTGACCCGGAGCGACCACTCACTGGGGTCGATTTCATCTGGCACGTCGTGTGTTTGCAGGGCTGTCATCGTCTCAGTTATCCGCGTGTGGTGAGTCGATGATACTCGTTGTCGGAGCCTGCCAATCCAAGGACGATTCTGTCGTGTTGGTCGCAGTCATAGTGGCATGTCATCGTACAACAAGTCAGCGGAAGAACGTGACGGCGAACGTATTAGCGAGCGGATCCGAGCGGCCCGTTCTCAGTCTCGAACCGGGTACGACAGTGACGGGATACCTGACTGGTTGCCGTCCAATCGGTGGAGTGAACGGGACGCTGCCGAACCCCTTCGGGACAGGTGACATCAGTCTACTTGTGTACCATCCAGTATAGAGATGCCAGCAGAGATTCAGTTGCGAGACCAGTCGGAAGGAGAACGCCGTGAACAGCTCTTCGACGTACTGTCGGGAGCCGAGGTCGGTGATACCATCGAAGTCGTGGCCGACAGTGATATCGATCCCCAACTGGTGCGCTACCAGTTGGAACAGGACCGGTCGCTGGAGTGGGAATACGCAGATCCCGACCGGGAGCCGCGAGAGCTCCAAGTGACCGTCGGCGAGCCGCTCGGGGACGAGTCGCTACCCACAATCGACGTCCGTGACCTGAAGCCACAACGGCGACACGAAGCGCTTCTGGAGATCTTCGACGGTCTGGCGGCAGGTGAAGGGTTCGTCCTCGTCAACGACCACGACCCCAAGCCGCTGTACCACGAGCTCAAATCAATGCATGGGGACGTAATCGAGTGGGACTACGCGAGTCAGGGCGGCGGTGAATGGCGGGTCGAGATCGTCAAGACCGGCGACTCCGAGGCCTCCGATGAAGACATCGTTACGCGGTACGACGTCCGCGAAATCCCCAAACAGGAGCGCCATCCGACGATCCATCACCGATATGGAATGATACCCGAGGGCGGGACAATGGAGCTCATCGCCCCGCACGAGCCGCGGCCACTGCAACGGGAGTTCAGACAGCAGTACGGCGACGCGTTCACCTGGGAGGTCGTCGAATCGGAGCCCGGCCGCTGTCGCGTCCAGGTCACGAAGACCAAGAGTACGGACGAGTCCGGAGATTCGGATGCCGCTGCCGATGACGTGTCGGCAGCCCCGTCTGACGACGAGTCACTCAATGTCACCGAAGAACTCGATGTCAGAGATCTCCCGCCAGCACAGCGACACGAGCAGATCTTCGAGGCGTACGCTGAACTGGACGCCGGGAGCGGATTCGTCCTGGTGAACGACCACGACCCCAAGCCGCTATACCACCAGTTCGAGGCCGAGGCGGGCCCGGAGTTCCGTTGGACCTACCGCCAGCAGGACCCCGGCGAGTTCAGAGTTCTGATCGGAAAGGCCGAGACGACCGTCGACGAGTCAGTTGACGAAGAGACGGAGGTCCCGTTCTAACCATGCTCATTGACCTAAACTCCGGGCACAGAGCGCTCCCAGCAACGAACGCAAGTAACAGCTACCAATGACTGCACCAATCGATCCGGACCGACCGCTCGGCACACTCGTCAGAGAGAACCCGGCGTTCGCTCGCGTTTTCGAATCAGTCGGACTCGATTTCTGCTGTGGCGGTGACCAGACGCTCCGGACAGCCTGCACCGAAGCAGACCTTGATCTCGATACCGTCCGAGAGCAACTGCACGGAGCGCGCCGACAAAGCGAAGACCGCGGAGGCGAATGGGAATCGATGACTGCACTCATCGAACACGTCGTCGATAGCCATCATCAGTACCTCCGCGAGGAACTGCCCGCTCTGGAACAACTCGCTGAGAAAGTCCGGAGCGTCCACGTGGAAGCGCATCCGGAGCTGGCGGACATCGAGCGGGAAGTCCTCGAACTGGCCGAGGAGATGCATCAGCACACCACAGAGGAAGAACAGGACGTTTTCCCCGTCATCGAGAAGCTCGACAGAGGGGACGAACTCACAGGCGAGGAAAGAGCGCTTCTGGACGAGGCGCTCGCGGACCTCGAATCGGACCACGAAGCGACGGCCGAGTACCTCGAACGGATTGCGGAGCTGAGCGACGGGTACGCAGTCCCGGACGACGCCTGTCAGAGCTATCGGAGCCTGTTCGAACGACTGGAAACACTGGAACAGGACACACATATGCACGTCCACAAAGAGAACAACGTCCTGTTCCCGCAGGTGGAGTCACAGCTCGCGGGCCAAGCCTGACGGGTAAAAGGCCGATTGGCAGCCGTTACAGTAGCTCCTCCCCCTCTGAGGTTTGTCACCTAATCTGTTGGAGCTGTCGAACACGTTCGTGCAAATTATTTTCGGGTACCTGTTCGCAGTCGAGTTTGAATGTATTTAGGTAAGCCTAAAAACAGAGGACCGACACAGCCCAGAACACCCCTTCAGCCGTCACATAGGAGGTGCAATGGTCGTGATACGTGACCACATTCGGCATCTCCGTCACGTCATCGACGAACAGTCGCTCTCCATACGAGGTGGGATAACACTCGGAGCACTGCTCTCGCTTCCGATATTCGGAACTGGTGTCCGCATCCTGGGAAGTTCCCTCGGCCTCGGTCGACTCGTCGTTCCGTTGCTAGTCCTCGCGCACGTGCCGGCCGTTATCGCGCTGATTGCTCTCTGGTCAATAGGCTGTGACATCTGTGGACCCGAGGCTGCAAGCTAACGACAGCTGGTAGGACCACGCGATGCAGAGACAAGGCGGCTGAGCGGTAGCGGTCCAAGGTAACCGGTCACCGTAACATCGCGTCGGCGTACTCGCTCGCCGTCTGTCGGGCCGTTTCGAGTTCCTCAGTGTCGTCTAGCATCACGGCGCGGGTCCGAGCACCGTCGATGATCGTCAGCAGCGAATGGGTAACGTGATCCGCGTCGACGTCGCTGAACACTCCCTCGTCGATCCCGTGATTGACGACCGCCTTGAGCAGATAGCGAATGTACTCGTCGTTCTGGCGGAATCGGTCGCTGAACGCTTCCTTGTACGGTGCTTGACTCCGCATCTCTAGCAGGGCGACCGAGAGATCGGGGTTTTCCTGCGGTTTGACGAGCAGTTCATCGAGCAAGATTTCCAGTCGGGCTTCGGGGTCCGTCGTCTCGACATCGTGAATTGAATCGACGAACCGCTCCAGCAGATAATCGAGAAAGGCCGCAAGAAGGTCGTCTTTCGTGTCGTAGTAGTAGTGCACTGCAGCCGTCGATTTACCGTACTCGTCCGCGATCCGTTTTATCGTGAGATCAGCGTACCCGTGCTCGCGCAACGCCCGGTAGGTCGCCTGCATGATCTCCTCGGTCTGGTCCGAGAAGGTCCGGTCCGATGGTCCAGCCATTGTGTAAGGGTTTCACCCACGGTTGGATAACCGTTGTGACCCACATACCATTGTACACATAAATTATTGGTTAGTAAGTCATAATACGCCCGAATAAGGCTAATAATCGTCGATATCTCAGGCTGTGGACTCCAAAGCGTTTTTGACTAATCAGTTAGTAAGTTCTGTCACAGCCGCCATGGATGACGATACAGCTACCGAAATTCTCGAGGCGACGTACCGCGCCCTCTGCCAGCACGGGTACGCCGCGCTCACGGTCAAGGACATCGCTGCCGAGGCAGACCGGAGCAAAGCGTCTATTCACTACTACTACGACAGCAAAGAGAACCTCTTTACGGAGTTTCTGGACTACTTGTACGAACGATACACTGCAAAAATAACGGGAATCGACGGGAACACGCCGCGGGAAGAACTCGATTCGCTGTTGGATACAGTTCTCACTGATGGACGACGGACGCCTGGTCAGGAGTTCAGAACGGCAATACTCGAAATAAAGGCACAAGCTCCATACAACGACGCCTTCCGGACACAACTGGCCAGATTTGATGCCGCTCTCTTCGACCAGTTGCGGGAGATCATCGCGGCCGGCGTCGAAACTGGTGAGTTCGATGAAACAGTCGAGCCGACCGTTGCGGCGGAGTTCCTTGTGACGGCGATTACGGGTGCTCATACCCGGCACGTCGCCACAGACCGTTCGATAGACCGGTTCAACGAGACGGTCACGCGATACGCCGAGACACACCTCTTGGCTGATACACCGGTGGGGGCGACCCGCTAATGGGGATTCGAAGTCGCGTGAGTGCGCTGTTCAGAGGCCCCGAGGAGTTCGACCTCACGTCGGGTGGCATCGGGAAGCCGCTGTTTTTCCTCTCGATGCCGATTGTCATCACGAACCTCTTCCAGACCGCGTACAACCTCGCGGACACGTTCTGGCTCGGCCAGTACAGCACGGACGCGCTGGCGGCGATCAGCTTCGCGTTCCCGATGGTGTTTCTCCTCATCTCGCTCGGAATGGGGATATCCGTCGCCGGCAGCGTCCTCGTCGCGCAGTTTACCGGTGCAGGCGAGGAGCGTGAAGCAGAGTACGCCGCCTCACAGACGGTCACGTTCGCCGTCATCGTCTCGTTCGTTCTCGGCATCGGGGGCTATGTCGGCGTCGATACGTTTCTCAGCTTGATGGGCGCGTCCGAAGACGTCCTGCCCATGGCGACCAGCTACATGGAGGTCATCTCGCTCGGCCTACTGTTCATGTTCGGCTTCTTCGTCTTCGTCGCGCTCATGCGGGGCTACGGCGACACGATAACGCCGATGCTCGTCATGTTCGGCTCAGTAGTCCTCAACATCATCATCGACCCGTTCCTGATATTCGGCTGGACCGTCATCGAAAACGCACCGCTCGTCGGGACAGTCTCGTTCCCCGAGCTCGGGATCGAAGGGGCCGCCATCGCGACCGTCTTTTCGCGGGCGCTGGCGCTGATCGTCGGGCTGGCGATCATGTTCCGGGGGAACCGCGGCGTCCAGATTCACCTCCGCGATATGGCCCCGGACCTGTCGTATCTCCGCCGTCTCGTTCGCATCGGCCTGCCCGCCTCCATCGAAGGGACTGGCCGTGCGCTGTCGATGAACCTGCTGCTGGTCATCGTCGCGATGTTTCCGGACACGGTCGTCGCTGCCTACGGGATCGGGACGCGCGTGTTCTCGGTCGTCTTCCTGCCAGCTATTGCAGTCGCTCGCGGCGTTGAAACGATGACCGGTCAGAACATGGGGGCCAACAAACCGGACCGAGCAGCGAAAGCGGCCGGCCTCGCAGCGTCGGTTCTTTTCGGCGTGCTCACCCTGGCTGGAGTCCTCGTCTGGTTCACCGCCGCACCGATAGCCGACCTGTTCACGACGGACCCCGAGGTAGTCGAAATCACGACGCAGTTCCTCCGTTACGTCGCGCTTTCCTTCGGCTTCATCGGCATCATGCGGGCCTACACCGGGAGCTTCCGTGGTGCCGGGAAGACGCTCACCGCCGCGGCAATCTCGGTGTTGATGCTCGGGATCATCCGCTTCCCGATTGCGTGGTTCGCCGCTGTGCCGCTCGGCGAGACCGGAATCTGGCTGTCGTTCGCCGTCTCGAACGTCGCAGGGGCGCTCATCGCCTACGGTTGGTATCGACGCGGGACATGGCGAGACAGCAACCTCACCGAAGCCAAAGTCGATATTGACGAGACGGGCGTCGAGATGTCGGCGGATGGAGACTGACAGCAGTGGGTGGCGAGCGCGTGTGATACCCTTCGAGTGAACCCATATTTTCACGGAAGCCACCGTTACTACTGCTATGCCCACAGAACCGAACGCCAGTCAGAAGCCCTCGTCGCCGCTGTTTGCAGCTATCTACGATCCGGCCACGGCGCTCGTTGAGCGGACGCTCTTACGGCCACATCGTGAATACCTGGTAGCGAATCTGGATGGTACAGTTCTGGACCTCGGCGCTGGAACCGGCGCGATGTTTCCGTATTTCGAGAGCGTAGCGACCGCCTCGACCGAGTTTCACGCCATCGAGCCTGACCCGTATATGCGGCGGCAGGCAGCAGAGAAAGCGAAGGCGCAGGCCACCCCGGTCCGTATCGAGTCGTCACCGGCGGAAGCTCTCTCGTACGACGACGAATCCTTCGACATCGTCATCGCCTCGATGGTGTTCTGTACGATTCCGGACATCGAGTCCGCGGTGAAGGAGGTCGCCCGCGTACTCAAACCCGGCGGTGAACTGCGTTTCTTCGAGCACGTCATCGACGACGGATGGCGCGCTGGGCTACAGTCAGCGCTCGCACCACTCTGGAAACGACTTGCCGGTGGTTGTCATCTGACTCGACAGACGGGGACGCGACTCGTCGCGGACCGGTCGTTCGACGTCGTCGAAATCGAGCGACTCAACCTCGGCGTCACACCGATCCGCCCGTTCGTTCGGGGACGGCTTCGAAAGCGCTCGGTGTCTCCGCCGCGACAACGCAGCGGCCGTTAGCTCTGGCTCTGTGTGACAGACCCTTCCTCGTTGGGCTGGATGACGACGAACCCGTCGTCGCCGGTGAACTCCATCTGTATCGACTCACCGGAGGTCTGGCCGATCTCGAACGTCTTGTTCATCTCGATAGACGGCGAGAGGTTCGAACTCCATGCCACGGTAGCGTCCGGGTCGGTGAAGACCGGCGGCGTCATCACCAGCGGATCGCCGTGCGTTGTCAGCGCGACTTCCCCGGGACCGGTGAGGTACACGTTCGTCAGCCCACCGGCGGCCATGCCGGAGAGGCTGCCGACAGTGTTGATCTCGTAGTCAATAGTTGATTCGAACGCGAGCACGTCAGTGCCGTTGACCGATATCGACTCCTCGTTATCGAGGGCCAACACCTGTACCTTCTTGCCGTTCTCGGCCACGTAGAGATGACCGTTTCCTTCAGCTTCCATAACCGGTGTCCCTTCGCCGCTCACGGCCTCCTTGACGAAGCCCGTGATGCCGCCTTCCGCCGAGGACTTGCCAGTGAACGTAACCTCGCCGGTGTACGCGACCATCGACCCGGCTTTGACCATCACCGTTCCGTCGAGCGGGATGTCGAGCAGCCTGTTGTTCTCTTTCTGGAACCCATCGCCGCCGTCTTCGGGGGCGTTGGAGCGGACGAATTCCTGTAAATCCATAGCTACAGCGGGACATCGATAGGCTATGCTCATAGGCTTCGTGAAGGATGAAAACACATTTTGTGTGAAGGTATCGCATTCCGATGGGGCCGCGTAGCTACCGGACAGAGAAGATGCCGAAGATTGGTATAGCCGAATAGCTATTCCAAATAGCTACTCCGAATCGCTATACAGCCGTTCAAGGAGATCAGTAACGCCGGCTTTGGTTTTGAGGTAGCGCCGCTCCCCATCAGGTGTCCGGACGGCATAGTCGTATACGGCGCTATCTGGGATGTACCAGCGGTCGCCGTACGTCGAAAGTACCTCGGCGGTCTCTCCACCGTCTGTAACTTCAGAAAGGGTGTCAGCGGTATCTGTCGCCGCCTGTCGGATGCTATCGCCCGCGATACAGAGGTCGCCAGCTAGCGGATAGTCACCGGGAATTCCCGCGACGAGGTCGTCCGAACGACTGGCTTTCAACGCTTCACGCATCAGAACGTCCTGTGCGCTGATCACACGTTCGCCGTCGTCCGGGTACCGCTGGTGGTACTCACCGTCGCTGTCCATCTCCCAGAGCTTGCGGTTGTCCGAGAGGACGAGTTCGAGCGTGAAGCGGAGTTGGCGCTGGATTTCGGGGCTCGTGACGGGCGTGACGGCTTCGACTCGGTAATCGAGGTTGCGCGTCATCCAGTCGGCGCTGCCGATGTAGTACTCCGGTTCGCCCCAGTCATCCTCCGGGCCGGGGTCAGCCCGTGCGCCGTTCTCGAAGTAGAAGATACGGGAGTGTTCCAGAAAGCGGCCGACGAGCGAATACACCGAGATATTTTCGCTGATCCCCTCTAACCCGGGTCTGAGGCGGCAGATGTCGCGAACGATGAGATCGATGTCGACGCCGGCCATCGACGCGCGGTACAGTTCAGCGACGATGGCGGGGTCTTCGAGGCCGTTCATCTTTGCGACGATACGAGCGGGACGGCCGGCCTGTGCGTGCTGGGCCTCCCGGCGGATATACCGGGTGAACTCCCGGCGCATCGTCACCGGTGCGATGAGGAGTTCGCGGAACTCCTCGTCCAGCGACGGCCCGGTGAAGAAATTGAACACTTTGGTCAGGTCACGGCCGATATCGCGGTCAGCGGTCAACAGCCCGAGGTCGACGTATCCCTTCGCCGTCTCGGAATGGTAGTTCCCGGTCCCGATGTGAGAGTACAGTTCGACGCCGTCGTCTTCCTCCCGAACGACCAGCGCCGTCTTCGTGTGGGTCTTCAGTCCGACCGTCCCGTAAGCGACGTGAATACCGTTTTCCTCCAGTTTGCGCACCCATTCGAGGTTGTTCTGTTCGTCGAAGCGGGCCTTCAGTTCGACCATCACTGCGACCTGCTTCCCGTTTTCGGCGGCCGTTATCAGCGACTGGATTATCTGTGAGTCGCTTGCTGTCCGGTAGATGGCCGCTTTCACCGCCAGAACATCGGGGTCTTCGGCCGCTGCGGAGAGGAATCGCTGGACGGTGTCGGTAAAGTCGTGATACGGGTGATGGAGCAATATGTCGCCATCCTGAATACGGCGGAAGACGCTCGGGTCTGTCGTGTCCGGCGTCCCGAACGACTGCTGTCGGCGACCGTTGAGACGAGGATGATGCTGTGGCGTCCACTCGTCCAGCGAGAGGTCCGGCCGGTCAAGGTCTGTCAACTCCGCAAGGTCACGGTAATCCAGCGGCCCCCCAAGATCGTAGATTTCGCGTTCGTCGAGACCGAGCTGTGTCGCGAGCGTCGAGCGGATACGGGAATCGGCGTCGGCGGCAATTTCCATCCTGACGACCGATGCGAAGCGCCGCTGTTCGAGAACGTCTTCGACCATGTCGATGAGGTCTTCGGCGATCTCCTGGTTCCGGCGGACCTCCGCGTTGCGGGTCAGTCGGAACAGGGCTGTGTCGACGATTTCGACGTTCGGTAGCAGCAGGTCGAGGTTTGCACGGATGACCTCCTCAAGCAATACGTACCGCGTCTCGTCGCCGAGCTGGACCAGTCTTGGCCTGTTCGGCGGAATCTTGATGCGGGTGAACGTTGGGTCCTCGGCATTCGGATGCCGGGTGAGTACAGCAAGCGACAGCGACCGATTAGAGATAAACGGGAACGGATGCGCCGGGTCGAACGAAAGCGGCGTCAGCGTCGGTAACACGGATTCTTCGAAATAGGTTCGCAGTTCAGACTGTTCCACAGAGGAGGCGTCATCGTAGTCGAGAATCTTGATACCTTCCGCAGCAAGCGCGGGATGAATCGCATCGCGGTAGCAACGGGCCTGCGTCGCCAGCATCGGTTGCAGGGTTTCGTGGACCGCCGCCAACTGCTCCTCTGGCGTTCGACCATCCGGGGCCGCCTCGGTTACGTCGGCCTCTATCTGCTGTTTGAGGCCGCCGATGCGTTTCATCGTAAACTCGTCGAGGTTCCGGGTGATGATAGCGAGGAACCGGACCCGCTCCAGCAGCGGATTCCGTTCGTCCAGTGCCTCGTGGAGGACGCGCCGCTGGAAAGCGAGCGCACTCAGTTCGCGATTGAGATACAGCGATGGATCGGTCAGGTCGACATCCGCCGGCTCGTACGCGGGGATGGCGGGTTCGGAAGCGCGATCCATCGGCTCAGGTTGATGTCGGCGGGGCGCGCTCTGGGTCAACAATGCTATCGGACGACCGCTCTTCGTGGGTCGTCTCAGGGTCCACCGTGATGAACTCTGCCGTCGAGCACTGGTACGCCGTTAACTTCCCGCCGTAGACGCATCCGGTGTCGAGGCCGACCGCAGTAGGGGTCTCAAAGGGCTCGGAAAGCACCGTATGACCGAAAAAGATGCGTGGGTCATCACGGCGCGTTTCAAACCAGTACGGGCGGTCGTAGCTTCCGTTGGGGGTAAGCGAGCGCATATTCAGCAGTTCGGGCAGTTCGTGTTCCGCGATGGGCTTGCGGTGATCGACGCCGCCGTGGACGACCATCGAATCGTCCCACGATATCGCCGCCGGGAGCGACGCGATCCAGGAGAGATCGTCGTCAGTCAGCGACGGGATCGATTTGTGGCCGTCGATGAGTTTCTGTTCGTTGTTTCCCCGAACCGTGATGAAGTTCGGCGTTTGCCGGACGATGTCAACGACACCGGCGCTATCCGGGCCTTTGCGGACGAGGTCACCGACGAAGACCACGAGTTCGTCCGCGGCGGGGTCCAACCGGTTTAGGAGGCGTTCGAGCGTCGGGCGACAGCCGTGGACGTCGCCGACAACATAGATCTCCTCCCATTCATCGCTGTGAATTCGCTGGTGTGATGCGCCGAGATCCGGATGAAACGTCGGTGGTGAGACCATCTATGAGGAGCCGTTGATGATACGTCGGTGAATCTGGTATAGGCATTTTATATGACTGCTATATAGCAGTATGAGAGCGAACATATGCTCGCTTCCTACTGTTGCACCGACCAGCCCTCAGTTACATAGGGAGCGGGAATAGCACCCTGCTTTTTGAATAGGCCAGCAGAATCGCAGATATGCCAGCTAGCGATCACGACCCAGCCGATACGTTGCGCCCGGTGACGCCGCCGGGCTATCAGCCGCCCCGGTCGTTTCGATACTCACCAGTGGTACTGCTCGGGCTCGTGATGGTGCTGTTGCCCGTCGCCGCGGTAGTGTTCGGGTGGCTGCTCTGGTACGCACAAGGAACCGCACTCGATGCTGTCTTTTCAGTCGAGGAAACCGCCACGAGTATCACGTTCACGCTCACGTCCGGGCTTGTCGCGGTCACATTCGTCGTCGCCATTGTCGCAGTGACCGTTCTTCATGAGCTAGTACACGGAGTTGTCTATCACTGGTTCGGATACGACGTTTCGTACGGCGTGGCACCGCAACTCGGGGCGTTTTACGCGGCGGCGTTTCACCAGTTCCAGCATCGGACCCACAATATTATCGTTGGCATCGCGCCGCTCGTTGTACTCGACGCGTTGTTTCTTCCCATGTTGTTCGTCCCGATTCCGCTACTCGCGTTCGCAGCCTTCCTCGCCCTGTTGATCAATACTGCCGGCGCAGCTGGGGACCTCTACTTAGTCGCAACGCTACTCAGAACGCCCGCCGGGTCACTCATGTACGACAGCGATATCCGCCATTCGTACATGTTCTGTCCAGAAGCGTAGCCACCTCCGATCTGAAACAACGACAGTGTCACACCGGACTCGATGGGAGGCAGTCGCCGCTGTAGGCATTCGCCTGTGGATTGCAGTAATACGACTACGAGAGCCAGGAATCAGCTCTCAACGACATCTTTTGTGTTTTCGGCGTCCAACCCGAACAACAGACCGGCGAGAAACAGCAGTTCGTTACCCTGGTAGTACTGTTCAAGTACGAAGTTGACCAGACCGATATCCGGTGTGGTCGCCCCCAACAGCACCAGAACGAGCGCGAGCACGGCAGCGAGGCCGGCGACCCACCGGACGACGATACCCGAGAGCAGTCCCACTACGAAGACGACGACAGCGGTGAAGAGGGTCATTGCTCGCTCCAACGTGTCGCAGTCGTTGGTCTAACAACAGTGGGTCCCATAGGGGACACAACTCTGCCACCGTATATAATTCTACCAGCGACAGGGAAGACAGAGCCGGGTTACCCGATTTCGGCAACGACACGCGGCAGACATCCCTCTCCGGGTTCGAAGTACGAGTAGTGATCGGCAACGAGGTCAGTGACGTTCACGTCTTGGTAACCGTCGGGAAGCGGCCCAGCATCACGAGCTCCAGCGTGGCCGACGGCGTGTGTCCGGTCTGACGCTCGGTACACCCACGAGAGGACCTTATCGTTGTGGCTGTAGAAGTTCGATACCGGGGCGTCAACGGCCGCTATGGCGTTGCCGTATTGACCACCCTGTACCACGCTATCGTAGGGGATGGCACCGCCGAGCAGTGACACCGAGGCAAGCGCGTCTGTCACCCCTCGCTCGGCTAGTACCCGGAGAGTCTCACCGGTCACACGTGCACCAAGCGAGTGAGCGAGCAAATGGACGGGCCGTCCGTCGGTTTCGGCCCACTCGACCAGCCACTGGGCGAGGGGAGTGCTGTTCGCCACAGCGTTGTCCTTGGCCTGCTCCCATTCGACGTTGGAATCCCAACTGTATGCGACGACCGGTGTGGGCTGTGTTCCGTCGAGCGCTATCTGAGCCGTATAGGCATTGTCGCGTGCCCTCTCGGCGTCGGTACTGAATCCGTGGACGAACAGGAACACCTCCGACGCGTCGTCGAACGACCACGTGCCATCAGTCTCGAAGGCTGGCCCCTCGGTCGTGTTGAGGAACCCGCGAGTAGTGACGACCGGGTGTGAGTCCGGCGCAGTGTACCCGCCGGAGTCACCCTGCAACGACCAGTACACGTAGGCACCGCCGCCCCCAAGCAGACCGAGTCCACTTCCGAGAGCGATGAGCAGCCGCCGTCTGGTCACACCGTTTTGACTATCCATAGCTGGTAGCCTGTGGGTAAGTCGCAGGTGTGTCGGTAAGTCAGTTGAGATTGGTGCGTCCGGAAACGGGACGCAACGCAAGAGCTGTCTCACCGCCCACAGGCTTCATGTCTTGGCCGGCAGTCATCCGAGCCATGACGACCTGGGACGAGCGATACCGGACGGGCACGTACCCACAGCATCCGGACCCGCATCCGGTGTTGGAGCGATACCTGCCGACCTTCCAGCCGGGCCGGGCGCTCGATATCGCGACCGGGACCGGGCGAAACGCGCTCCCGGTCGCAGCGGCCGGGTACCGCGTCGACGCGGTCGACCAGTCGCGCGAGGGGCTGCGCATCGCCCGCGAAAACTCGCGGGAAGCAGACGTCGAAGACAATATCGAGTGGATACAGGCGGACCTCGATTCATTTGCCTACCCGGCGGCGACGTACGACCTCATTACGATTAGCTTCTATCGCCCTGTCGACCGCCTCCCCGATATCATCGAGGCGCTGGCCGACGGTGGCTGCCTGTTCGTCCAGCACCACCTCCGGACGACTGACGACGTGGACGGTGGCCCCTCCGGAGACCGGTACCGGTTCGCCTCGAACGAACTGCTCAGGGCCGGACTCGGGCTGACCGTGTTGCACTACGACGAACGCACAGCGACGACGGACGGGACGACCGCGGCGACCGCCCAGCTGGTGGCCAGAAAGTCACAGGGCGGCCGACAGTCGTATCCGGACATCTCAGAGTAGGAAGTAGATGGAGACGAGGTGCAACACAACGCTTCACAGGCTACTGGTTTCAGGCAGTGTAGCCTGAACAAGCTGCGCAGTAGGTTTGCGCAGATACCGCTCTAGGTCTACCAGATACGGTGGATATTCTCGGAGTCATGCAAGATACACAGCACGCAGTCAGCAACAGACTTCGATCAGTATTCTCATAGACGTGTGCTAACTCTTAACAATCCTATCCACGAATACCCGATAAGAGAGGGCACTATCGTGACCTTGGCATCCGTTCCAGAGTACGACCCGGGACAAATCACTCGTACTACCGGGTTTGCCGTCGTCGTCGGGGCGGGAATGGCCGGACTCATGACCGCCCGCGTGCTGGCAGATTTGTTCGAGCGAGTAACGCTTATCGAGAAAGATGCTCTCAGGGACGCCCCCGTGAGTCGGAGCGGTACCCCGCAGGCAAACCACATTCATAATCTTCACGAAGCCGGTCGACAAACCCTCGAAGATTTATTCCCCGGTTTCAGCGAGGCGTTGCTCGCTGCCGGGGGAAACCGAATCGAGATCAACAGTGACTCCCGCGTGTTCATTGAGGAGGGCGTGCTGGCCCACGGCCCGGCTCAATTACCGATGTATTGTGCCAGTCGTCCGCTCTTCGAATTGGTCACGCGGCGGCGGGTCGAAGACATCGAAAACGTCTCACTCAGAGATAACTGCCAGTTCGTTGATTACCTCACCGAGGGAACAGCGGATGTCACGGGAATATCGATCCGTCAGGACGGGCGTACAGAAGATATCCGCGCGGACTTGGTCGTCGACGCAACTGGACGGACTTCCCGAACACCGGACTGGCTGGCAGAACACGACTATCCGATGCCGACAGTCGACGAGGTTCACATTGACGTGGCATACAGCACTGCGTTCGTCAACCGACCTACGGATGTACAACAAACGTGTGTTGTGCTGCCGAACCCCCCGCGTAAACGCGGTGGTGGCATGTTCCCGGTCGAAAACGGCCGGTGGATGATGACACTCTTCGGGGTTCACGGGGAACACGCCCCGACGGAGCAGGCGGGATTCACCGACTTCGCGGCCAGCCTACCGATTTCTGATTTTGAGCGTGTTATCGACGAACACGGGCTGGCGAGCGAAACGATCGAGCAATACCCGTTTCCCTCGAACAGGCGGGTCAGGTACGAAGAGGCCGACCGCTTTCCCGACGGGCTGCTCGTGATCGGTGACGGAATCGCCAGTTTCAATCCGATCTATGGTCAGGGGATGTCGGTCGCCGCACTCGAGGCTATCCA
Organism: Haloarcula japonica DSM 6131; assembly: GCF_000336635.1. Taxonomy (GTDB): domain Archaea; phylum Halobacteriota; class Halobacteria; order Halobacteriales; family Haloarculaceae; genus Haloarcula; species Haloarcula japonica. The sequence goes on from NZ_AOLY01000042.1 coordinate 365,233, forward strand.
GCTCCATCACACCCTTGCAGCGGGTAGCAGCGACGATGTAGCCCAGAGATTCTTCCAACGAGCCACAACTGTCGTTGACGATGCGTGGATGCTTGCGGTCGGCTCCGATTTCCAGTTCGGACAGACGACCGGGCCGAAACCCACCGGGACGGATCTAATCAACAGGTATCTCTCGCGGCTGCTCCGGACGGCCCGGACCGACGGGAGGGTCGCCGATGCCTTCAATCGGGTCATCATCATGGAGGAGCGGCCAACCTCGTTGTTTCGTCCAAGCATCTTGTGGAGAGTCCTCACGCCGGGTATCTGAATCACATGCTAACCCACCCTCTGTACTGAGCGCTTCAAATCGGGGATGACAACGGTCCTATACCACCCTGGATGAGACCGTGGAAGCATCAAGAAGGAGGCCGCAAATGAGAGCCAGAACCGACTCGAAGATCAGTCGCCGGTCGCTTCTTCGCCGCCGTCGGTCAGCGCCGGAAGTCGCTCACGCTCGAACCATGCGAACTCCCGCGGGAACTGCCCCGTCGCCGCCAAGTCCCAGGGGTCGCCGTCCGTGACCAGCGGCCCCTCTAGCCACGAGGTCACGAGATTCCAGACGAAGATGAGCTGACCGATGACCAGCAGGACGACGCCCAGTGTCGCCAGCTGGTGCAGGAGCGTAAACAGGTCCACCGGGCCAGCGGTCAGGGCGTACGTGGCGTACCGTCGTGGCATCCCGGCGTAGCCGAGCAGGACCATGGGGAAGAACGTGACGTTCGTGCCGATAAGCGTCAGCCAGAAGTGCCACTTCGCCAGCGACCGCTGATACCACCGACCGGTGTACAGCGGGAACCAGTAGTAGATGCCCGCGAAGACAGCGAAGGCGATCCCGCCCATGATGACGTAGTGGAAGTGGGCCACGACGTGGTAGGTGTCGTGCAGGATCAGGTCGACGGGAATGGCGGCTTCGAACACGCCGGTGACGCCGCCGATGATGAAGTTCCCGACGAACCCGACACAAAAGAGGAACGGCGCAGTCGTCCGCAACGCACCGTTCCACATCGTCGCCATCCAGTTGAACGTCTTCACCGCGCTCGGGATGGCAATGGCGATAGAGACCGCCATGAACGAGGCCCGTAGTCGGGGGTCCATCCCGGTCGCGAACATGTGATGGGCCCAGACGCCGAAGGAGAGGACGCCGAGCGCCAGCGTCGAGTAGACGACGAACTTGAAGCCGAACAGCTTCCGGCCACAGAACTTCGGCAGGATGTAGCTGACAAGACCCATCGGTGGGAGGACGAGGATATACACTTCGGGGTGGCCGAAGAACCAGAACAGGTGCTGCCACAGCAGCGGGCCGCCACCGTCTATCGTGAAGAACGTCGTCCCAAGGTTGCGGTCGAGCAGCAGCATGACCAGTGCACTACCCAGCAGCGGGAAGGCGAACAGGATCTGTGCGGACTGGACCAACACAGTCCAGGAGAAGATATCGAGGGTCGCCCAGGTCACGTCCTCGCCCCGTTCGGTGAAGATAGTCGCGATGAAGTTTATCGCCCCCATCGTCGCCGCGACGCCCGAGAGGTGGAGGCCGAGCAGCATCAGGTCCACGCCGGGGTTTTGCTGTTCGATTGACAGCGGCGTGTACATCGTCCAGGCGGTCTGTGCCGGTTCGATGTTTTCGAGGAACGGCCCGCCGAGGACGCCGCCCCAGATGAGCAGGGCGGCCGGCGGCAGCAGCCAGAACGCGATGGCGTTGATTCGCGGGAACGCCATGTCGTCGGCCCCGATGAGCAGCGGGATTAGGTAGTTCGAGAACGCTGCTAGGATGGGCGTCCCAAACAGGAACAGCATCGTGATGCCGTGGGTCGTCAGGAGGCCGTTGTAGGCACTTGTGCTGAGGAAGTCCTCAGCGGGATACATCAGTTCGAACCGCATCAGAACCACGGCGATACCACCCCAGGCAAACGCGACGACGGCGAACACGCCGTAGAGAATCCCGATGTCCTTGTGGTCGACTGTCGTCAGCCATCGGAGAATCCCGCTCGGTTTCTCCGCGTGGGTGCGTTCGTGAGTCCCATGGCCGCCACCAATCGCAATTGTGTACGACCGCCAGTCTTCGATCCGTGCGAGTAGCCCAGCGATACCGACGAGCAGTACCGCCATCAGTACTGTCGTCGCCAATGCGCCTACAGACACCATTTGGAGGGTGTTTATACGGACTACCCGTGGTTCTTATCGGGAAGATGTTCGGGGACAGTTTATATACACCCAGAGTGCGAAGCGGCGCAGTTACAGACGAAGCGGTTCGGGACCGAGGCTTTCCGTCGTGCGGTCTGAACTCCTTGCGATGCACCCACAGCAGCGAAACCGACAGCGAGCGAGTGTGCGCACTCGCCGGCGTTCGAATCAGGCCGCATCGACCAGACGCGACTTCGGTTCGGCGGTTCTTCGAGACTGGAGTGATGGGGGGGACACGCGATGACAGCGACCGATTTCGACGCCGTCCGGGAATACGACGACGACCAGTTCTCGGCTGTCGAAGTGTTCCGCAGCGACCGGATGAAAGTCGTCTGTGGCTATTTCGAACCCGGACAGTTTATTCCGGTGCACGCGCCCGCGAGCGACGTAGCGATACACGTCCAGTCCGGGACCGGTATCGTCCGTGATGGGGACACGGAGCGGGCGGTCGAGCCGGGCGACGTGGTGATCGTCGAGGCCGACACCGACCGCGGTGTCAAAGCGGACGCGGACAGTCGGCTAGAGACGTTACTGGTGACCGCACCGCCGCCGACCGACGCCGAACACGAACCGGTCCGGAAAGGGCTCAAGAAGGACAAGTTCGACCCCTAACGTCCGGCCGGGTTCGTCTCCCATCTCAGGCAACAGGACCGAAGTCACTCGACGACATACGAGCGGTGTGAGCCGCGGGTTCGCACGTCGACGAAATGGTGGCGTGTCGCATTGCCTACGTTACCGACGGCGGACTGGGGAGTCTCGTCTTCACTGTACACGCTCTCGGCCGGGCGCAGGTCGCGGTCAGCTAGCTTGTCGGTGACGGCAGCGGGGAGGGATGCGCCGTCCCGAACATCGACGATGAGTAACTGGTCCGTGAAGCTCTTTGCGAGAAACGCGTCGGTAATCGGCTCGTAATCGGTAAGCTCCCCAGCTAAAGTACGGAGGGCCGCCTGCCGGTCGGTCATCGGTATCCAGTAGGTCGGCCACACCGAAAGCTGTGCGTGCGAACATCTTCCCACTGACCTACAGTTCCTCGATGATTTCGCTGGCGAAGGTCGTCATCGCCGCTTCTGGCTCCGCGGCGCGGAGTCCGACGATGACGTGATCGAGACCGTGGTCATCGAGCCGCCTGAAGTACTCCCGGAACCATTCAACGCCGGCCCGATAGCCCAGATGGAGCGGTTCAGGTTCGGCGGTCGGATCAGCAGCGAACTCGACCTGAACGGCAATCGTGAACGGCTTCTCGGGGGCGTGACTCCGCCACGTGTCGAGATACGACTCAAGCGTCGATTCGGGAAGATGGTAGAATATCCAGCCGTCGCCGTTCTCGGCGATCCACTCCGTCGACTGTCTGGCGTTCCCGGTCGGAAAGAGCGGGAGCGTGTCCGTCGTCGGCTTCGGGAGCACATCGAGTTCGCCGTCGAGATGGCCCCAGGAGCCGTCGAGCGTCGGATATTCCTCGCGCCAGAGCGCGCGGAGTGCATCGACGCTTTCGCGGACGAGATGACCCCGGTTCTCGGGGTCCACACCGAACGCCGGATACTCCGGGTCGCGGTCACCGGAGGCGACGCCCAGCACGAGACGGCCGTCGGAGAGCCGGTCGACGGTTGCGGCTGACTTCGCCACGTGTATTGGATGGCGAAGCGGGAGAACGATGCTTGCGGTGCCGAGCGCCACCGTCTCGGTGTGGGCGGCGACGTGGGACAGCAGCGACCACGGGTCGAAGGCCCCGCCGGCATCTCCGAACCGCGGCCAGTACGTCGGGACGTCTCGCGCCCAGAGCGCGTCGAACCCGACGGCTTCGGCGTGGCTTGCGAGCCGGAGTTCCGCGTCGATATCCGGCGTCGATTCCTGCTCGCCCGTGAGCGGAAATCCGAGACCGAACGAGAGCCCATCCTGCCCGTACAGTCGCCGATAGCCGGCGTTCGCATGGTCCACAGCAGTCATCAGAGTCCTTTCACGCTGGAGGCGTATTTGCACACGGGTGGATGACCCACTACGGACCGTCCGAGATATCGACCGCCACGGTTCCCGCCCGCTCGGTTCGCGGGAGCTGCCAGTACATGATTGGCTGGGCCCGTTTCGTCAAGCCCAGGTTGTGATCGCTCTACTGCAACCGCTGACGTCAGTCGTCACACGGCGGCGTCTGCTGCGACGAGGATGTCTGCTCAAAGCGGTGGTAGAGCCGGCGCAGTTCCATGCGGATAGTCATACGCTCGATGAGGGCGAAACCCGCAACGACGACGAGGAAGCCGACGAGCGTCCACAGTGATACCGACGAGCCCAGCAGCACCCAGCCCATGAGCGCGGCGAAAATCGGCACGACGTACGCGACCAAGTTCGCACGGACCGGGCCGATGCGCTTGATGAGGCCGAAGTAGATGGCGTACGCGACTGCTGTCGATGGGATGCCCACAGCCACAATGCTCGCAATCGTTTCTGGACTGATGCCAATCACAGCTGTAGGTGGCTCCCCGACCAGCAGGCTCGCGACGTGGAGGAGCACCGCGCCGACAGCCATCGCCCACGCAGTCAGCGGAGTACTGTCCATCTGCGGGCCGACACGCTGGAGCAGCACGCTACCCAGAGCCACGGCCGCAGCCGCGCCGAGGACCAGGAGTTGCCCGACAGCGCTCGCATCGGTGAACGTCGATGGCGACGGCTGTACGATGATGATGACGCCGCTCAGCGCGATACCAATACCGACCGCACCGAGCCACGAGAGCCTATCGCCCAGCAGCCACCAGGCGAACACGGGGGCGAGTATCGGGTTCAGACCGTACATCACGGACGCCGCTGCGGGCGTTGTCGTGCCCTGACCGAGGAACAACAGCCCGTTGTTGAGCGCGATGAGGAACAGCGCCGCCATCCCGATACCGAAAAAGTCGTCACGAGTCCGCGGGAGCCACGTCGACCGGGGCCGGGTAAAGACGATGTAGCCAAGCAGCGTCACCGCTGCCAGGTCGAACCGGAGACCGGCAAACAGCACCGGCGGAAGCTCACGGAGCCCGGTTTTGATCGCAACGAACGAACCACCGAACAACATTGCGAGCAGGACAAACAGCGCGCTGTCTCGGTAGCGTGCCGGGAGTGAGGGTCGATCAGAAAACGTGGACCGCAACATAGGCCAAGTCAGTTGGACCACCCGTTAGAGCGAAGATATCTCATTACCTGTTCAACGGGTCGAAATGTGAAGAGGGCTGTGGGAGACGTGGTGTCACGGACCGACAGTCGTCTCGACAAATCCTACCGGGAAAGCCCGAAACCGGTTCAGTCCCAAGCGGCGGGCGACCAGTCCGGATCGACGCGTCGGTCGACTGTCTCGATACCGTCGATACGGTCGATTTCGGCGTCCGTCAGGGACAGGTCGAGGCTCGCCAGGTTATCGGTGATGTGGGCTTCACTCGTGGCTTTCGGGATCGCCGTCACGCCCTTCTCGCGGAGCCACGCGAGGCTGACCTGCGCTTCGCTGGCGTCGTGGTCGTCGGCGATGGCTTCGATGACATCGTGACCGAACACCTCACCGCGTGCCAGCGGGGAATACGCGACCAGTTCGTAGTCCTGTTCGGCCGCGTGTTCGCGCAGTTCCGACTGCTGGAGGAACGGATGCGTTTCGACCTGGTTTGCGAAGACCGGTGCATCGAGTACGTCCATCGCCGTCTCAACGTGGTGTGGTTCGAAGTTCGAGACGCCGACGTTGTCGATGAGGCCCCGGTCGACGAGTTCGTCGAACGCCGGAAGCGTCTCCTCGGGTTCGTACTCGCCCGCCGCCCAGTGGATGTACAGCAGGTCCACCGAATCGACGCCGAGTTTGTCCAGGCTCTCCTCGGTCGTCTCGATCACGTCGTCGTGCGAGAGGTTCGAGATCCATACCTTCGTCGCCAGGAAGATATCGTCACGGTCAACGTCAGCCGCGGCAATACCGTCACCGACGGCGCTTTCGTTGTCGTAGGCCTGTGCGGTGTCGATATGTCGGTAGCCGGCCTCAAGCGCCGTTCGGACGCTCTCGGCACACTGTTCCGCGTCCTCGTTCTGCCACGTTCCGAGACCGAGCATCGGCATACCGCTCGCTCGTGGACCGCCATCTGTTTCGGACTGCTGTTGAGTCATATTGTACCACCAGTGCTTGTGACTTTAACCCGTTTGGGAGGCGGCGGGTAGCGCCGACTATCGGATGGTCCACAGAGAAGCCAGCGATTACAGATAACACAGGGTGATTCAGAAGCCGTAGGACCCGAAGATCCAGAGTGCGACCATGGGCGACGCGGCGAGGAACGCGCCAAGGATGGCCGTCCCGAGAACTGTGTCCCAACCCAGGGCTCGCACCGGTCTCCCGTATCGCCACAGTTGGACCACAACGTAGACCCCGGCGATGACCACGCCGCCGAGCAGCAAAAACGGTGGAAACCCGAGGGCCGGAAGCGGCAGGAAACCGACTGCCGGAAACGGGTCCGAACCACTCGAAGCCGCGAAGTCGAGACCGATGCCGACAGCGCCGACGGCGGTAGCCGCGACGACATACGAGATGCCGGCGATGACGTGCCGGAGTGCTGCTGTCAGCGTGCACGGCTCTGCGTCGGTCGGCAGCACCGCCGGGGCGGCGTAGCTACCGATTCCGGTGTAGAGGAACGGGACGGTCAACACACCGACAGCGACGGCATACGGAAGGACCGACGAGATCGCGACGATGAGAACTGCCACGGTCAGGGCGTATGTGCGTCCGGTCGCTTCCCCGAGAACCAGGGGCGGCACGAACAGCACAACAGCGGTCACGACGGCAAACAGGGAGATCGGGACAGAGTAGGGGCGGAACCGTCGGACAAAGCGGGGCAACGACATGCCAGTGCCGTTTCGGACCCAAGCGCATAGGTTTTCGGCTCTCCGGAGAGAACCGGAGTCGGCATGCTTTTACTCTCCGTTGCGGTATCGTGACAATATAATGCCACTACCGCGGGTGAAACGCGCAATCACTGAGTCCTGTCCGGACCGCCTCTACCCGCTGATTGCCGGGCTTTACCAGACCGCGTTTCCACCCGACACGTCCGAGGGAGCCGCAGCGGCGACCATTCTAAACCGACAGAAAGCCGTCCCTGAGTCGCTCCCGGCAACAGAGCTCGACCACGTACAAGTCCTTCCCCGTCGGACGGCACTCCTCGAACAGCTGCCGACCAGCGGGACTGTTGTTGAATTCGGCACTGGAGACGGTTCGTTCGCTGAGTCAATCAACAGAATCACGCGGCCGGAAACGCTCTCTCTGGTCGATCAGTGGGACAGCGACCAAGAGCGACAAGCTGTCAAGCGACGCTTCAGCGGGCAGGGAGGCACTGTTCGTCTGCGGGACGCTGAGCCGATTACCGTGCTCCGTGGGACCGACACTGACTCGCTCGACTGGGTGTATATCAACAGTTCCCACGAGTACGAGGCTACGCTGGCCGAACTCAGAGAGAGCCAGCGGGCAGTCGCAGATGACGGCTACATCACGGGTGACGACTACAAGATCGTAAACGGCGTCATCCCCGCCGTCCACCAGTTCTGTTCGGAGACCGACTGGCGGCTGGCGTATCTCACGCTCGAAACCCATGGGCGACGGAGTTACGCGCTCCACAAGCCATAAGCACTAGATCAGCGGGGAAACTCAGTGACATGAGCGGCATTATCAGCCAGACGGTTTATACGGCCGGGCGGATTTGACACTGTATGACAGATTTCGGACTACAGCTGCGGATGCTTGTCGTCGGTGCGATTCTGTTCGCGTTCTACGTGTTCGCCGGAACGGCACTGTCGGTGCTGTTGGGCCTGCCGCTCGTCCCGGTGCTCCTCGTCGGAATCCTCGTCGTTCCGTCGATACAGTACAAACTCGGGAAGTGGCTGGCGCTCCGCGGCGCGGAGGATATGCCGGACGACCAGCGGTTCGGCTACGTCCACCAGATGGTCCGGCGCCTCTGCAGAGACATGAATATCGAGGAGCCGCGGCTGATGGTGATGGACATGGGCGTGCCCAATGCCTTCGCCGTCGGCCGGAAGGGTGCGGGTGTCGTCGTCGTGTCGAGCGAGCTGATGCAACTCTTGGATGATGACGAACTGGAGGGCGTCATCGCACACGAACTGGCCCACATCAAGAACCGGGACGTCATCACGATGGTCGTCGGGCAGTCCATCGGGATGCTTGTCGGCTACGTCGCGTACTTCGCAGTGCTGTTCGGCGGCGAGCGAAACATGGGCTCCTGGATCATGGCGATGGTCGCATCGTCGCTCGCGAACGCGCTTGTCATGGTGTTCGTGCTGGCTATCTCGCGGTATCGGGAGTACGTCGCCGACGCGGACGCTCGCCGAGCCATCGGGACAGGGGAACCGCTGGCCCGCGCGCTCGAAAAAATCTCCCGTGGTGCCGAGGGACGGGAATCGAACATCGAGGACAGCATGAACGCCCTCTGTATCTTCAACGCAGACAAGGGGCTGTTCGAGAAGCTGTTCTCGACCCATCCACCGACGGAGAAGCGCATCCAGCGGCTCCGGTCCTGAACATCGGCATCAAGAAGTTCGGGAGGCAGACAGTAATAACGCTCAAGGGATTGAGTTGAGAACACTGCCCATGGCTCGAACGGAGCGCATCGCTGACACACGCGCTCACACAGGCGAAGGACCGCTGTGGCATCCCGACGAAGAGCGCCTCTACTGGGTAGACATCCCCGCCGGCCGGCTATTTCAGTACGACCCCGCAACCGATGAGCACGCGGTCGCCTACGAGACAGACGGTGCTCCCATCGGCGGGTACACCATCGAGTCTGACGGTGCGCTGCTTCTGTTTACCCGGCGGCGGGTCGAACGACTCGTGCCCGGAGAGAGTGAGACACACCTCGTCGCCGAAATCGACGCCGAAACACGGTTCAATGACGTCATCGCTGACCCCGACGGACGGGTGTTCTGTGGAACTATGCCCGGCGAGGACCACCTCGGCGATCTGTACAGACTCGACACCGACGGCTCTGTCTCACTCGTCATCGAGAACGTGGATATCCCGAACGGCATGGGCTTTTCGAGCGGGCTGGAGACGTTCTATTTCACCGAGTCCGAGGCCAATCGGATATTCGCGTTCGACTACGACCGGGCGACCGGGACGCTCTCGAACAAGCGTCCGTTCATTGACCGCTCCACGGACGAGGGTATCCCCGACGGAATGACCGTCGACGCGGACGACCACGTCTGGTCGGCCCGCTGGAACGGCGGGAAAGTCGTTCGGTACGCCCCATCCGGCGAGGTCGTGACTGAATTCGACCTCCCGGCACGCAAAGTCTCGTCCGTGACCTTCGGTGGGCCGGAGTACTCCGACCTGTATCTGACGACAGCGCTCACCGATGGCGACAGAGCGACAGAGGGTGACGGGGCCGGCGCGCTCTTCCGGATTCCCGACGTCGGCGTCGGCGGCGTCCCGGAATTCCGGTCGGATATTGCGTGATCGACAGCCTATCACGGGACGTATCGGTTCTGTCAAGAAGCCACTGCCGCCCACACAGATGTCTGCTAACTGGCCGCTTATCCGCGTCGAGCCGAAAGTGTCGGTATGTCAGACACAATGCAAGCGGCGGTCGTGCCTGAGCCAGGGGCAGACTTCGAGGTCGTCGAACGGGACGTACCCGAGCCGGACGCCGGCGAAGTGCGGATCTCGGTCGACGCCTGTGGCATCTGTCACAGCGATGTGTACGCGAAAGAGGGGACCAATCCGGTCGTCTCCTATCCACGGATTCCCGGCCACGAGGTGGCTGGCCACGTGGACGCTGTCGGCGATGCTGTCGACACCTGGGACGTGGGCGACAGAGTCGGCGTCGGCTGGCACGGCGGCCACTGTTCGACGTGTGACCAGTGTCGACAGGGGAACTTCCTCCAATGTGAGAACGGTGAAATTACCGGATTGAGCTACGACGGCGGGTACGCCGAGTACATGACTGCCCCGTCGGAAGCGCTCGCGAAGATTCCGGAGTCACTCGACGCCGCGGCCGCAGCGCCGTTGCTCTGTGCTGGCGTGACGACGTTCAACGCGCTCCGCAACAGCGATGCGAACGTCGGGGATCTGGTCGCCGTGCAGGGCGTCGGCGGCCTCGGTCACCTCGGCATCCAGTACGCTCACGCGGCCGGCTTCGAGACAGCCGCCATCTCCCGAACGCCGGAGAAAGAGTCGCTGGCGAAGGAATTAGGTGCCGACCACTTCATCAACGCGGCAGATGTGGATGCCGGCCAGCGACTGCAGGAACTGGGTGGGGCCGACGTCGTGTTGGCGACAGCACCGTCGAGTGACGCTATCAGTTCCATCGTCAGCGGCATCGGTGTCGATGGCTCCGTCGTCGTCGTCGGCGTCCCCGGTGAGCCAGTTGAAGTGAGCGCACAGCAGCTCGTCCAGAGCCGGGGCGCTGTCGAGGGCTGGGCCTCCGGACACGCACGCGACTCACAGGACACGCTGGAGTTCAGTTCACTCCGCGATATCGCGCCAGAAATAGAAACCTATCCGATTGAGGACGTTAACGAGGCCTACGGCCGGATGATCGACAACGAAGCGCGATTCCGGGCCGTGCTTGAACTGTAATCGAACAGGGTTCGATACCGGTAGGATCAGGGCTATAACCCACAGTCACAGCAGATACCCCGTTCTCCCGTCGTGATTCTCCGGAGAGCAACGCCTTTGTCTGTGGGTCAAGAACCCGTATTCAATGGACGGCACCGCTGACGACCGTGTCTACTACGTCATCAGCGACCTTCACATCGGCGGCGACGAGCAGCTAGAGGAGGTGGAATTCCTCGACGAACTGCTTGGTTTTCTGGCCCGGTTAGAAACCACCGACGAGGACGCCGAGCTACTCATTAACGGTGACGCGTTCGGGCTGTGGGAGTTTACCGGAATGTCGGGACTGGAGAAGTTCGACGCCCTCGAAGAGACCTATCCGACGCTGTTCGAGCAGCTGCGAAAGACCGGTGAGAACATCGAAATAACCCTGATTCCGGGAAATCACGACCACGAACTCGCAGCCTACGACGAGTACGTGGAGCGGTTCGCGGCGTACAACGTCAATCTCGTCCAGTCGAAGTCGATTACCCGCTCGGTGGGGGACAAGGCCATCCACTTCGAACACGGCAATCAGCAGGACCCCAACAACCGCATCGAGGACTGGGGTGACACCAACGTGACGCCGCTTGGCTACTACTACAACACGCTCGTGACGAGCCGGGCCGGCCAGCTCTCGGATCGGGGCCGCTACAACTGGCTCAAGGACGTACAGGCGGTGACGCCGACGGAACGGGTCCCGGTGTGGATGCTCTCGAAGTACTTCTATCGAGAGATGAACCCGCTACTGCGGTACGCACTCGTCCCGTTCCTACTGCTGTTCAACATCAGCGCGATCCTGGCGATTCTGGCGGCGTTGAACCTACTCGGGGTCTGGTCGGCACCGGTCGAAACGACAACGTCGTTTCTGGGCCAGTTCGGTACCGTCGGGACCGCCATCTGGGTGCTGTTGGTCGTGAATGCGGCGCTGGCCGGGCTCCTGTTGCTCGTGGGCATCCCGTTGTATCTCCTGCGTCGGGACATCAAGAAGACAATCAACCGCTTTGGCGTCTTCGAGACAGACCTCACGGTCGATACCCGGACGACGTACACGGAAGCCGCCCAAGAAGTGTTCGAGGAAAAGGAAGACGTGGTTGTCTTTTGCTACGGTCACACGCACCGACCGAGTGTGCAGTCAGTCGACGGTGGCCTGGTCGTCAACACCGGGACCTGGCTCAAACGGCTCCACCGGCGGGACGGTGTCATCGGGCTGCTCCCCCCGGTGTTTTACCCTTCCTACCAGCTCTGTGCGGTCCGCATTACGGCCGAAGAGGGGCAGGTAGTCGTGGACTACGAGGAAGTCCAGAAACCGAGCCCCAGTCCGGAGGAGCTGACACTCACCGAGCGCTTGCTGACGGTCGGTCGGACACCCAACCCCGAACTCCCCGACCGTGCAGTCGTGGAAACCGAGCAGTCGGTGCCTCCGCCGGAACCGGCCGAGTAAGAGGTGGAACCGCCCAACGGGAACACGGCTGCTGTCGGAAGTGGCCCGGATTTGGGAGATCTGCAACAGCCATTGTCGGAGGGCGACTCAGAAGTGACTCCTGCCTTCGTGAACTATTGGGACTTCTCGAGCGTCAGACGGGGGAAATCGTTTGCTCCCGAAACGGAGATTATGCAGAAAAGTCTATTACATACGACTGTAATGGCTACGTATGAGCAATACCGCGGACGATGGTCGGGCTGACGGGTCGCCACCGTCCACGGCAGAGTTCACACCGGAGCGAGTGCTCTCGGTGTTTCAGGACCGAGCGGACCAGGCGAAGCCGTTGACCGCAACCGATGTGATGGACGCGCTCGGCTGTTCCCGGAAGACGGCACACAACAAGCTCGAGGTACTCGTCGATCGGGGTAAGCTGGAAACGCGGAAGGTCGGCGCACGGAGTCGGGTCTGGTGGATCCCGTTCTCCCAACTCGTCGGCTCGAACACACAACAGCAGCAACGAGAGCCGCCGGTCGAGCACAGTATCGCCGACGCGGACCTGCCGGGGACGGGGGACGTACTCGACGACCGGCGCGCAGCACTGCGGGCCGCATACGACTACCTCCGCGAAAACCCTGACACCGATGCTGGGAAACTCATTACCGAGGTGTTTCAGGAGCACCCGGCGGGCTACAAGACCGCTGACGAGTGGTGGGACGCTATCGGACCCGCGCTCGAAGACCTCCCACAGGTCGACCTGGCTGCCGACCACGAGCACGTCTGGCACTACGTCGGTGGGTGAGTTCACCGATGCCAGAGGAAAAGCCGACGGAACAGTCGGACGTAGCGGAAGACGCGGAGTCAGAGACATCGGATGTGTACGCCTCTCGCAAAGAGCAGCGGTATCCCATCTCATCGTACACCCCAGTCGCGTACGACAACCTCGAAGTGGCACCGGAGAGCGATGCCCATCCGGACACGGGGTCGGGCGGGCGGTTCAGAGAACTCTCGTTGCCGAAAGTGCCGAAGCTCCGCCACGTCGTCGGACCCAGCGCGATCATGCTGGGGGCGTCGCTCGGCAGCGGTGAGACGTTATTCTGGCCGCATCTGGTCGCCAACTACGGGTGGGGACTGTACTGGCTGTTCCTCGTGGCAGTCTGTCTCCACTTTGTCATCAACACAGAGATACAGCGGTGGACACTGGCGACCGGTGAGAGCGTGTTTCGGGCGTTCGAACGGGTCCATCCCGTCCTCCCGCTGGCTATGCTGGTCGGCGGGTTCATCAGTCTCGGCTGGCCGGGATGGGCTGCGAGCGCCGCACAGATCGGCGCACAGGGTCTTGGACTCGGAACGTACGACATCGCTGGCGTCAACATCGTCGGCTGGCGACTGTTCGGTATCGCGCTCATGGTGTTCATCTGGATCACCTACCAGGTGACGCCGCTGATGTACAACGTCGTCGAGAGCCTCCAGCTCGTTCTGGTGGCGCTGTCTATCGCGTTCACGCTGCTGCTGTTCGTTCTCATCGGGTCAGTTGACGTGCTGTTCAGCGTCCCGGGGAGTCTGACGGATGTCGGCGACTACTCGCCGGTCGGGACCATCGCCGTGCTGGTCGGGGCGCTGGCCTACGCTGGCGCGGGCGGCTACCTCAACCTCTCACAGAGCCTCTGGATACGCGAGAAAGGCTACGGGATGGGGCGGTACCAGGGCCGAATCAAGAACCCCTTCGCCGGCGACGACCCCGAGACAGTCCACGAGGACGGGTTCACGTTCACTCCAGACACACAGAACCTCAAGCGGTGGCGGGGGTGGTGGCGCGTGACACAGCTCGAACACCTGTTGACCTTCCTGCTGGGTCTCCTCCTCGTTACAACGATACTGGTCGTCATCGCGGTGTCACAGGCACCGGGTGCGACGAGCGACGCGGTCGATATGTGGCTCATTGAGATCGCGCCGTCGGTCGGCGGGTTCACGACGAGCGTCATCTACGTCACGCTGTTTCTCGCCCTGTTCACGACCGAATACGCGATCATCGAGTCGTTCGTCCGGAACAGCTCCGACATCATCTACGAGCTATACGGTCGGGAGGCGGGCTGGAGCCTGCCGCGGCTGTTCTGGGGATTGCTGACTGTCTTCTGTGGCTGGGGCATCTTCATACTCACCCTTCCGATATCAATATCCGATCCCTTCGGGCTCCTGGTCGTCGGAGCGGCGCTGTCCGGTCTGTTGATGTGGCCGTACATCGTCATCGTACAGCTCGTCAACACGGTCCGGCTGCCAGAGCACACGATGCCGGGCTGGGGTCGGATCGCTGCAATGTGGGTCGCCGCCGCGTTTTTCGGCTATTTCAGCGTCCTCCTGATTGGAACCGGGCTGGTGACACGGCTGGGATTGCAGGCGTTTGCCGTCCAGACAGCCGTACTCGGCAGTTCGCCGGGCGGGTACGCCCTCTGGGCGGTCTTCCTGCTTGTCCAGGTGTATACGATGTATCGGGTAGGACGTGCGAAGGTTGCGGCAGACGGAACGGTCGCTGACGCGGCCACTGCGAAAGGGTGGTTCTCGTGACCGACGAACTCCGCGTCCACTTGCATTACACGATGCGGGGCTCGTACCCGCTCCGGCTGGTCGACGTGTTGTTCTGTACGGAGCAGGCCTACTTCGTCGAGTACGACTATCTGACACCCGTCGACCTGTTGTTCGGATCGCCGGACCAGCGAGCCGCCGCATTCGCGTCGCGCGTCGTCGATGATGGCGTCCCTGCAGCCCTCGAAACCGCCGAAGCGATCGAGACACAGTCATACGACACACTCGACAGTGTCGATATCCACACGGGTGGGCGAATCGGTCGGCCGAAAATCACGGCGCAGCCTCGGGCAGGCTCCGCAACAACGGTTCGAGTACACGGCCAGTTCGACTCCGAACCGTTCGTACAGGCGCTTCGGTCAACGGTGGACGGGCACGATGTCACGATCAGGCAAAGAGACGGGATCGGGTTCTGACCGCAACCGGGCGACGTCGCCGGACCCGGTTACCGTATTGCTGTCGCAACCATCTCGATGGGATGTGGCGGCTCCGCGTCGCCGTCGCCGAAATCGTCGATCTGAGACCGGCAGGACGCGCCGGGCGCGACGACTTGCTCGGCAGGCGAATCGTCTATCTGCCCAAGGAGCAGGTCGGCAATGCCCTTGCTCATCGAGTAGTGTTCGGCCTCGTAACCGAAGGAGCCAGCCATGCCACAGCAGCCCGAATCCAGCGGGTCCACATCGTAGCCGGCCCGCCGGAGGACGCCGACGGCGTGGTGGTCCTTCTTGGTCGCCTTCTGGTGGCAGTGGCCGTGGTACGCCAGCGAGTCGCCCGACGCGTCGAAGGAGATCGACTCTCCCAGCCGGTACGTGTCGAGATACTCGCAGACGCCGTACGTATTCTCCGCGACGGCGTCGACGTCGTCACCGGAAAGCAGGTCACGGTAGTCGGACTGATACATCACCGCGTCAGAGGGTTCGATGGTGACCACGTCCCAGCCGTCGCGGACTCGCGGTGCGAGCGAATCCACGTTCGCCCGCGCGGTCTTCCGAGCGTGGTCCAGCATACTCTTGGAGAAGGCGGGACGACCGCTATCAGTTACGTCGTCGGGGACGACTACATGGATGCCCGCCGCTTCCAGCACTTCTACTGCTGCTTTCCCGACATCTGGGTGGCTGTAGTTCGTGTAGGGGTCAGCGAGCAAGAGCGCCGTCCGGTCAGCACTGCTCGCTGCGACCAGTGCCCCGCCGCGGTCAGCCCACCAGTCCCGGAATGTGGTCCGGTGGAAGTCGGGTAACGTCCGTTCGTCCGTGATGCCGACTGTTTTCTCCATGAGGAGTCCCGACCCCGGCAGATCCATCAGCCAGTTCGACACCGGGGCGAACGCGCTTCCGACCGAGAGCACTGTCTCGACGTTGGCGAACAGTCGGTCCCGCAACGAGATGCCCTCGCGCTGGTGGTGTTCATGGACCACCTCGGCCTTGAGCTTCGCCATGTCGACGCCGCTCGGGCAGTCCTTTTTACAGCCTTTACAGCCGATGCAGAGGTCGAGGACCTCCGTGACGAACTCCTCCTCGAATGGGTCCTCTGGGAGGTCACCGTCCATCGCCGACCGGAGCATGTTTGCCCGGCCGCGAGTGCTTGTGATCTCCTCCTCGGCGGCGCGGTAGGTCGGACACATGACGCCACCGGTGGTTTCCTGGTGGCCGGTACAGCCCGCACAGCCGTGACAGAGTTCGACCATCCCCTGGAACCCGTTTTCGTTGTCCCAGTCGAGTGTCGGTTCGAAGCCAGCGTCGAATTCGTAGTCCGGGTCGTACCGGAGGTTCTCGGCCGGGTCGTGCTCGCCACAGATGTTACCCGGATTCAGTCGCCAGTCCGGGTCGAACGCTGACTTCAGATCGCGGAACGTCTCCCAGAGGTCGTCCCCGTAGAGCTTGCGGTTCCACTGGGTCCGGGCGCGGCCGTCGCCGTGTTCACCCGACACGGACCCGTCGTACTGGACGACGAGGTCGGTGATAGCGTCGGAGATTTCTTCCATCGTCTCGATGCCGTCCTCGGATTTCAGGTTCAACAGCGGCCTGATGTGCAGGACGCCGGGGCCGGCGTGGGCGTAGTAGGAGGCGAAGGTGTCGTACTCGTCGAAGAGTTCCCTGATGTCGGCGACGTACTCCGGGAGGTTCTCGGCCGGGACCGCCGTGTCCTCGACGAACGGCCAGTGCTTGTCGTCGCCGGTCCGCGACAGCAGAATCGGCAGCCCGGCCTTGCGCATCTTCCAGAACTTCGCCTGCCGGTCCGCGTCGTAAGCCTCCAGCGCGTCGACGGCGTGGACCGGGGCATCAGTGACTGACGTCGCCCCCTCGATCGGGGACTCTTTGGCGTCGTAACCGGGGAGTCGGTCAGCGAGCAGGTCCGCGACTTTCTGAGCGCCTTCCTCGGCCGAGTCGGCGTAGAACTCGACGAGCAGCGTCGAGTCCGTCTCCTCGGGGAGCATGCCGACGACATCGGCGAACTCCGGCGTCTCCGCGGCGAGGTCAAGGAGCACGTCGTCCATCACCTCGACAGCCGAGGGGTCGTGGTCGAGGATCGGGGCCACGTCCCGCATCGCCGAGATGATGTCGTCGTAGGTCAGCATGGCAACGGCCGTGGCGTCGGGGACGGGTTCGAGCGAGACTGTCGCCTCCGTCACGACGGCCAGCGTCCCTTCACTCCCGGCGAGCAAGCGTGCGAGGTTGACTTCGCCCCGTTCCCGGGCGTTGTCCACCAGTTCGTCCAGATTGTATCCGGAGACGTTGCGTTTGAGCTCCGGATATCTGTCGTCAATCTCCGCGGCGTCTTCTGCAAGGATCTTTGCGACTTCGGCGTAGATCCGGGTTTCGAGGTCAGCGTCCGGGCCGGCCTCGGTCGCTCGCGCTTCGAGGTCGTCGACATCGACCCAGCCGAATGTCGTGCGGGTTCCGTCAGCGAGGACGACCTCACACTCCTCGATGTAGGCGTCCGTCTTGCCGTATTTCAGCGAGTGTGCGCCGGTCGTGTTGTTCCCGATTGCACCGCCGAGGACGCTCTTGTCGCCCCAGGCCGGGTCCGGCGCGAACTTCAGCCCGTGGGGTTCCAGGTGGTCGTTGAGTCGAGCGATGGTGATGCCGGCCTGTGCGCGGGCCCGCTCGGCCTCGGGGTCGACCGACAGCGCATCGTCCATGTGTCGCTTGAAATCGAGGACGACCGCCTCGTTGACGGCCTGCCCGGCGAGACTGGTCCCGCCACCCCGGGGAAGCACCGGAATATCCTGCCTGTCGCAGTACTCCATCACCGCGACCACGTCGTCGGTCGAGACCGGCGAGACGACGCCGATGGGGAGCTGTTCGTACGCGCTCGCGTCGGTTGCGAACAGCTCACGAGTGTACGTGTCGAAGCGTACATCACCGTCCACGCGGCGCTCCAGGGCCGCCACGAGGTCCGGTCTATGGACGCTTTCGCCCTGGTAATCGTAGTTCGCGTTCGGATCTGTCGCCGGGTCACGTTGCTCGGGGAGTCGGGAATCGTATGCCATGAATAGGGAGTAGGTGGAGGGTAGGTGGGTAGGTGAGTCGGGTTAGAACGCGCCCGGAGCCACGACGTAGGCCAAGATGAGCGTCAGTATGCCCGTGGCAACGCCGTAGTACAGCACCGGAATCAGTTCGAGGCGGATGACGCGCCCCTCCTCGCCGATGAGGCCGACCACCGTGAGGGCGGCGACCACGTTGTGAATGGCGATGAGGTTGCCGATTGCGCCGCCGACAGCCTGCGCGGCGACGATAATCTGGGTCGGCGCGCCGATCTGCTGTGCGGCCTGGAACTGGAACAGCCCGAACAGGATGTCACTGACCGTGTTCGAGCCGGCGATGAACGCGCCGAACGCGCCGATGAAGCCCGAGAAGAACGGGAACATCTGGCCGGTCCCGTTCGCCGTGATCTCCGACAGCAGTCCGAGCATCCCAGCGTCGGTCGGTGCGGCCTCCAGCACGACGGCACTGCCGGTCCGTTGCATGATCATGACCGTCGCGACCGCGAACCACAGCGCGACGACGGCCGGCGCGATGTTTCGGAGCGCCTCGCTCCACGAGGCTTTGATACCGTCGGTGTCCATGCCGTGGAGCGCGTACGTGATGACGGCGACGAGGACGAAGAGACTCCCGGGGAGGTAGAACATCTCGACGCCCTCCGAGAACGGCGTGCCGAGGATGTTATTCCAGATCAGAACTCCGTTCGTCGACAGGAACTCCTGAATCGGGCTGACGACGCGAGTCACGACGAGCAGCGCGGCGACGAGGATGTACGGCAGCCAGGCCATGCCCAGTGACATGTCCTGTGAGTGGGACTCGGCGAAGTCCGCCGTACCGCCGTCGGCCGCGACAGTTCCCTCTCGGCTGCCGCCCGCGGTTGTACCAACGCCCTCACCGGGTTCGATACTTCCAACCCAGTGGTCCGGCCACTGGGCCTGCGGGCCGAAGTCCCATTCGTCGTCGGGGAGGAAGTAGCCGGCCCGGAGCGTCGTCGTGACGACGAGCAGCCCGACCATCGCACCCAGTAGTCCCGGGAACGTCGGCCCGAGGAAGTACGCGGTCGCGACGTAGGGGATGGCAAAGGAAGCCCATGCGAACAGACACAGCGGCAGGACTTCGAGCGCCGGCTTGATCGACCGCTCCTCGCCGAAGAAACGGGTCATCATCGCCACGCCGATGAACGGGATGGCAATGCCGACGATAGCGTGGATAAGCGCCGCCCACACGCCAATCTGGGCGACGTACGCACCGACGCTCGCGAAGCCGCCCTGCTGAAGCACCTGCTGTGAAGCGCCCGTGCCCTCCGCGAACACCACGTCACGCAATCCGATTATCAGCGGCGTCCCGACCGCACCGAACGTGATTGCGAGGATGTTCCCCGTGAGCGCAACGACCACTGCAGCCAGTGGCGGGAAACCCAGACCAACCAGCAGCGGCCCGACAATTGCCGCCGGCGTCCCGAAGCCGGCCGCGCCCTCAATGAACGACCCCATGAGGAACACGAGCAGGATGACCTGGACACGCCGGTCGTCGCTGATCGAAGAGAACCCTGCGTTGATGACCTCGAACGCACCGGACTGTTTCAGCGTGTACAGCAGGAGTATCGCCCCGAAGACGATGACAAGGATTCTGGTCGCTGTCAGCGCACCACGTATCGATGCGGCGGCGATCAGCGTAGGGGTCATCTGCCAGCCGACGAAGGCGGCGATAGCCGCCACCGCCCACGCAATAGGCATTGTCCGTGTTGCCGGCTGGTACAGCCCGACCATCAACACCGCAATCGTCGCCAGCGGGAGCAGTGCCATGAGCACCAGTGTGTGCTCAGACATCGGATCTCACCCCCGGCTTCCGGTCGGGACGAACGGGAGCCATTTCCCCAGCAGCGTCCACCGGGCGAAGGTATCCCACTCTCATTTCGGAACCACCTCGGTAGGCAGCTCTATCGCTCGAAACCATCCGATACAGCGGTTTCTGGTAGGGTGCATCAGTCACGTCGTCTGTCAGGGAGTATTTATACCTATCTACTGTTTATATTATCAGCTACTCAGAATAACGGTGGAACGGGAGCGAGAAACCCTGATGGCACAAAAAACACGGTTTATCATGTATGTGTGTCCGGAAGGGGGTACAGTCGTGTGTAACCGGTATAGCAGTTCTTTACGCGGCGGTTTCACACGACTGTACTCCATCTGAAGCGGCTTACAGTCGTCTGTATTCCGCAGTGTCAGGGCGTTATTCACGGCCCTGTGGATACGGTTGGAGGTTGGGGCGTATCGGCGTTCACCCTTGCTGTTGCCATAGCCACTGTGGAGCCGTGCTGGCGCGCGGTGGACGCAAGCCAGACATTTGACGCCGAGTCACATCGAATGGTATCCGAGGCAGATGACGGGATTGTGGAGGAACCCGGCGAATACTCCACGGATAAGGAAACGTATCGCATTCTCTCGGCGTACGGATTGCCGCTTGGCGAACGCCGTTACGGCGGAGGTGGAAACCACGAGTATGACACGCGTCACAGTCTGGAACGAGAACATCCACGAGCAGGAACACGAAGCGGTGGCTGACCTGTATCCCGACGGGATTCACGGCGCTATCGCCTCCGCACTGGAGGAGCGCGGGTTCGACGCGGAAACCGCGACGCTCCAGGAGCCCGAACACGGCCTCACCGAGGACGTACTGGCAGAAACGGACGTTCTGACCTGGTGGGGCCATGCCGCGCACGATCAGGTTGCCGACGAGGTTGTTTCCCGAGTGAAAGAGCGGGTCCTCGACGGCATGGGGCTCATCGTTCTCCACTCCGGCCACTATTCGAAGATTTTCCGCAAATTGATGGGGACGACCTGCAGTCTGAAATGGCGCGAAGCCGCCGAAACCGAGCGGTTGTGGGTCGTCGAGCCAGGCCATCCCATCGCCGATGGTATCGACGAGTACATCGAACTTCCGGAGACCGAGATGTACGGGGAACGGTTCGACATTCCGGCACCGGATACGCTCGTGTTCAACTCCTGGTTCGAGGGCGGTGAGGTGTTCCGTTCAGGGTGTTGCTACCGCCGCGGGGCGGGCCGGATCTTCTACTTCCGTCCTGGCCACGAGACGTACCCGATTTATCACAACAACACGGTCCAGCAGGTCCTCGCCAATGCCTGCGAGTGGGCCGCATCTGGGGACGGTCCGGAGCCATCGTTTGGCAACGCCGACCCGATTGAAGCCATCGACGAAAGCGACGAGCGGTCGGTCCACTGATTTCGGCGTCAGGTTTAGCGGCCTCGTATTTAATCGAGCTGTGTTACATTCTATTACAATGGATACGCACCCTACGCAGTCACTGTGGGAACACGGGCTGTACCTTGTCTCGTCGTCGTTCACCGTTTCCCAGATGGTCGACATCGAGCTGTACCCCAGTTCCGAGTGTTGATTCGAGCTGATCGAACAGCGGATCGAGCGACGTTTCGACCGGCGACAACACCCGCCACCGATACGTACTGCCGGTGCGTTCCGATTCGAAGACGACACCGTCCCCGATGTAATCAGTGACGATAGCAGGTACTGCACAACACCGGTCAATGTGTGCGTGGTACGTATATACAGTTCTGGCGGCCGGTCGCCGGTCGAGAACCTGATATTCCCGCGTCCCGGAACAGCGGTGCTCGTCGAGATACTCGTTACAGCCTTCGTCGTCGAGAAACACCTCATCGAACGCGGAAATGGCGTCAACGGGACCGTCTACGTGGTCGATACGCCACATAGCGTTTTCGGTCACGGTACATCTGGCGTTCCGGAGTCGTAGCGTAGGGTACTCGTGAAACAGGTCCATTAGCGGGTCGGCACCCGCAGTGAACCTGATATTGAACTCGAACTCCTTCACAGAGGATACATGGTTCTGTGATGCCATAGTGAATCAGTCGATAATGCTGTCGGTCGGATTCAGACTCCAAACCGACTGTAGTGACGTGGTAGAGGCGGCAGTGCCACAAATTACGCACTTGCTTAGCAGCACCTGACCCGAGTTTACCTACCGTCGAATACAGTCTGTACTCGCCGGCCAGTGACCAGTAACACGGTTTTCAGTGGTTAGCAATGAGATAGACGCGTCTGGAGTCGGTTCGGATTCTACTCCTCGGGACCGAACAGCGCGTCCGCGTCGGCGGGCGTATCGAAGTCGTGGAAGTGCTCCCCTTTCTCTTTCGTGAGAATATTCAGGGCCGCTGCCGCGCCGTCACCGGCGGAGATGACGGCCTGCCACTCCTCGGCGCGGACCATGCCACCCGTGGCGTAGGCGTCGGCAACGCTCGTCTCCATCGTCACATCCACGTCGACCGTATCCTCGTCAGTCATGTCACAGCCCAGGGACTCAGCGAGGTCACGGTTGGCCCCCGTCGCGAGGACGAGGTAAGTCGCTTCGTACGTATCGTCCTCGGTAGCCACCTCGAATCCGGCATCGGTTTGCTGCACATCGGTCACCTCTGTACCCTGCTTTCTGTCGACGCCGAAGCTGTCGACCTGTGTCCGGGCAGTCTCCATGAACGCAGACCCGTCTTGGGAGCCCACCCCGAGATAATTGAACAGGTGCGCTTTGTGCATCCAGGTCCCGTCAGTGTCGAAGACTGTCGTTTCCAGCCCGTTTTTCTGTGCAAACAGTGCCGCGCTCAGGCCGGCGGGGCCGCCCCCGACGATGAGAACATCCGTCATGCATCTGTATTTATATTCCATCGCTGGTAATTGTTTCCATCCAATAAAACGTGCAGTCGGATATGGCAAAGGCATGAGAACGGTTTTCCACAACCGCCCCGAAGCGATCATATGCGCGCAGCCATCTATCGCGGCCCCGGTGAGATCACAGTCGAAGAGGTCCCGCGGCCGGAAATCGAATCGCCCACCGACGCGATTGTCCGTGTGACCCACACCGCCGTCTGTGGCTCCGACCTGTGGTTCTATCGCGGCCAGAGTGACCGAGAGGAAGGGTCCCGCGTCGGCCACGAACCGATGGGTATCGTCGAGGAAGTCGGCGACGACGTGCGCTCAGTCGAGCCCGGCGACCGGGTGTTTGCCCCGTTCGTCATCAGCTGTGGCCGGTGTGAGTTCTGCCGGAAAGGGCTGCATACGTCCTGTGTCAACGGCGATTCCTGGGGTGGCGACAACGGCGGCGGCCAGGGAGAGTACGTCCGAGCGACGGAAGCCGACGGGACGCTCGTCCGGGTCCCCGACCGTCACGCTGACGACGAGGACACGCTGGAAGCGATTCTCCCGCTGACGGACGTGATGGGGACCGGTCACCACGCGGCGGTGAGCGCCGGCGTCGGCGAGGGCGACACTTGTATCGTCGTCGGCGACGGGGCCGTCGGACTGTGTGGCGTGCTTGCGGCCCGTCGTCTCGGGGCGGAACGCATCATCGCGATGGGACATCACGAGGACCGTCTCGAACTCGCTGAGTCGTTCGGCGCGACAGAGACCGTCGCCGCCCGTGGTCAAGATGCCGTGGACGCCGCGGACGACCTGACCAACGGCGGTGCAAACCACGTTCTGGAATGTGTCGGTGCGGCCTCGGCGATGGAGACCGCTATCGACGTCTGTCGGCCGGGCGGGACCGTCGGCTACGTCGGTGTCCCGCATGGCGTCGACGACTCCGGTTTGGACGTGTTCTCGCTGTTCGGCGACAACATCGCGCTCAACGGTGGCGTCGCACCGGTTCGCGCCTACGCCGACGACCTGCTGAACGACGTGTTGCAGGGGACACTCGACCCGTCACCGATATTCACAAAAACCGTCGATCTCGACGGCGTCCCCGAGGGGTATCGAGCGATGGATGAGCGCGAAGCCATCAAAGTTCTCGTCAAGCTGTAGTCGGCCTGTACTGGCTGTCAGCCACGCAGACCGTGGAAGACCTCGCTACAGGTTATGCGATTAGTTCTAAAGCGATCTGTACGGACCAAGCTCTGGGGAGGTCAGTGCGCCGTCCTGTGGAGAGTCAACTATAATGCACAGGTGCTGCTATACTAGCTTTCCGCACGACCGACAGCGAGGGCGGTCAGCTGACGGGTCGTATGCTAGCGCAACGTCGTTGCAGTGACGGCAATATCGGTCGGAGCCAGTGGTGTAAGAGTGCGTGTTCCCTTCGTGTACTAACATATGTGAGTGAATGCCACGGTGGTATAAATTCTTTCTGGACAAACAGACCGATATACCCTTATATACCATATATACTGACAATGATCGCTATAGTATTAGACCGTTCATCCAGATATAGGCGAACTATCTCAATACAGCTACTCAGCCTGTTTGTAAGTGTGAGACGGATAGTGGTCAGATATCGCCGTTCACGATGTCCGCGACCCGCTGGCGGTCGAACAGCTGCTCCTCGGGCGGAATCTCAGGATACGGCCCCCCAGTGTACGTCGGCCACTCGCCGAACTGCTCGGGGTACAGTTGCTTTGCGGTCATCTCCAGTTGGAAGAGATGCAGTATCGGGCCCTGATACCTCGCCCCCTGGGGGTAGATCCGGTCGTTCTGTACGGCCACGATTTCCGACCCAACTGGGTCGGATTTGAACGCTTCCCGTCGCTCCGGAAGGCTCGTATTCGGATCGAACCCGCCGAGGTGCAAGATGACGTCCGGGTCCGCCGCAAGCAGCGTTTCGAAGTCGACCACGGAGTTCGTCTCGACCGAGCCCTCGAAGGCGTCCCGTGCGCCGAACGGGCGAGTGTGTGCGGTCAGGAATCCGGGGTTGTCAAGAGTGTACGCGTAGATCTTGTCAAGGTCAGCCGCGGCGAGCATCACTGCCGACGGCCGCTCCGACTCGGGCGGTAAGTTCGCGTCGATGGTCGATCGCATTTCGTCGTGGATCGCCGCCAGCGCCTCGTAGCGGGCCTGCTCCTGAAATGCCTCGGCCACGAGTTCGAACTGCTCCCAGAGGGTGTAGTACTCGTAGTCCCTCCATCCGGAGGGCGGTTCGGCGTGGCGGTCGCTCAGCGAGTTGCCGAACCACGGTGAGACGTTGGTGGCGATCTCTGCGAAGTCCTCCCGGTCCCAGTTGTCCTGTTTGGCGATCCAAGCCGGGTCCGCTAGGTGGATATCGTTGTCCAGTTCGTACAGTTTCTCCTTGCTCGGCTTCCACGAAGAGTAGAGGCCAGTCCAGTCCAACGATACACCCGGCAGCCGTTCGACGAACTGGTTCCATAGCCCACTGTAGTAATCTGGGGCGTGCATGGCTGTGACGGTCTCCCCACGCCCCAACGCGAACGCCATGTCGGCGTGGTGCGTGAGCCTCGTGAAGACAGTCTCCGGTGGCGAGTCGAACGTCACCGCCCCCATCGGTGACATCGACACGGAGTACGACTCATCCACAGTGGTTGTATCCGTCTCCATTACGGCCTCCGTCGGAGTGGGCCCGGCTCCCCGTTCGGCATCGCTTGTGCATCCCGCAAGCAGCCCGGCACTGAGAACCGTTCCCCCGTACTTGACGTACTCCCTCCGCGTCGGTGACTCGCTGTCAGTGGTGTCGTCAGCCATTATTTTAGGCTAGCCTAAAAATTATATAGGTGTTCCGGTTCACCGACCCGGAAAATCCAGTATCAAACGCTGAGTCCGGCGTCTGTGTCAGGAATCCGTGGAACAGAGCGCGATTTCGCGGTGGTCTGACGACCCTATTCGGCCACGACCTCCTCGGCACGGTCCGGTTCGGCAGTATCGTCACCAGCAGTGTGTTCGTCGCCGTCGTGGCGGGCACGGATTGGATTCACGCGCGGTCCGTGCGGCGTGGCCGAGACCTCCGCCTCGATTTCGAAAACGTCCGCGAGGAGTTGCTCCTGTCTCTTATACACATCTCTGAGCG
>NZ_AOLY01000043.1 GCF_000336635.1 Haloarcula japonica DSM 6131
GAGATGTGTATAAGAGACAGTCGATGATCTCCATCACCTCGAGTTGGTGATGCAGGTCGAGAAACGTCGTCGGTTCATCGAGCAACAGCACGTCAGTATCCTGTGCGAGGACCATGGCGATCCAGGCGAGCTGTTTCTGGCCGCCACTGAGACTGCCGACTTCGCGCTCACGGATGTGTCCACAGCCGGCCAAGTCAATTGCCCGTTCGACGGCAGCCTCGTCCTCCTCGGTGACGCTGTCGAAGAACCCGCGGTGTGGGTAGCGGCCGTGATACACCAGGTCCTCGACTGTAATGCTGTTCGGCGACGTACTCTCCTGAGAGAGCAGGCCGAGCTTTCGAGCGATCGCTTTGGTCTCCAGCGACTGGATGTCTTGCCCGTCCAGCAGTACCGATCCCGCGTCCGGTTCGAGTTGATTGGCGAGGCCTTTCAGCAGCGTGCTCTTGCCCGACCCGTTCGGGCCGACGAGCGCAGTCACGGCCCCGGGTTCGGCGGTGATCGATTCACCGTCGATGACTGGCGCATCCGTTCCAGAGTACGAAAGCACTACATCGTCACCGACCAGCGGCCGGTCCTGCTGACCGGAATGAGAACCAGCAGCGGTGTTGTTGGCCGTAGCGATACCATCCGAGTTAGCGTTGTTCTGTGACATTAGATTTCACCCATCTGTTCCTGTCGCCGCATCAGGTAGAGGAAGTACGGGCCGCCGACGACGCCGGTGACGACGCCGACCGGAACCTGTGCGGGGTTCAAAGCCAGCCGTGCGCCAACGTCCGCGACGACCATCAGCGCCGGACCGACGAACACGCAGCCGATGAGGAGCCGGCGGTAGTCGCTCCCGACGATAAGCCGGACGATGTGGGGAACCACGAGACCGAAGAACCCGATGATACCCGCAACGGAGATCGCCGTACTGGCAGCCAGAATGGCGACTCCGGACAGCATGAAACGGACCCGCTCGACACTCATCCCGAGCGAGCGCGCGGTCTCCTCGCCAAGGAGGAGGAGGTTCAGTTGTCGTGCGCCGGCCAGCGCGAGTAGCGTCGCGGCCAGTGTCGGGATGATAGCGATACGGAACTCCTCCCAGCCGACGCCCGTGAGCGAACCAGTAATCCAGGCCAGTGCTGACTGGACAACGCCCAGATCGTCTGCGAAGAAGAACAGTCCCCGCTGAAGGGAGGTAAACACCATGTTGACGATGACACCGGCCAGAACCAGTCTAACCGGACTCGTTCCGCCCTTCCACGCGATCATGTACACGAGTAAGAACGCGATGGAGCCACCGACCGCGGCAAACAGCGGGAGGAACGGGGCGAGGCTACTGAACAGAACGAGGGTCAGCAGTACGGTCAGTCCCGCCCCGGAACTCACGCCCAGTACGAACGGGCTCGCCAGTTCGTTTCGCGTCACGGCCTGAAATATCGCCCCGGAGACGGCGAGACACATCCCCGCAAGCACGGCGACGATTACCCGCGGCATCCGGATATTCCAGACGATGAGCGTCCGTTTCGGCAGTTCAGGAAGTTCGGCCCCGAGGAAAAACGACTGCCATGCCTGAACACTGAACCACACTTTCGGGTCGAACACGGCCTGCCACGCCTCAACGATTGTCATCGAGTACGCGCCGAAGCTCACTTGAAGGAGACCGGCCCCGAAGGCGACGACAACGCTCGCGACACACAGCCCGAACAGGGAGCCGTCGAGAGTACCGAGCCAGGATCTGGCTCGCGACCACGCATCAGTGGCTCCCCGTGTCTCGCCGGCCATTACTCACTCACCTCCGCGCGTCCGTCGCTCGAGCCGAGGTAGTCCTGGATCGTTTCGTCGTCTATCGCATCAAGAACAGCGGCCTGATCGAGCCCCGAAACGACCGCCGCAGGGTCCAGATAGCCCGCCAGTGCTTCCTGACCTGTTTCGGTCCGGTCGGCTTTTTCTTCGGGCGTGATATACGACGACCGCCGTTCGTCGATGACCGCCTCACGGACCCGCTGGAAGCGGTCTGAGTTCGGTTCGACGGGGGCATCTTCAGCGTACCGGTCGTCGAAATATTCGACCCAGGTTGCTCGTTCAGTCCATTCGTCGTTTAGCTCGGCCTCGCGACGGACCCAGTCCACGCCGTCAGCGACAGCCTCCCACCAGCCGTCATCGATTCTCGTATCCGCGATCACCTGGCGTGCGACCCGCGCGCCCCGGCCGGCCGCAATAATCGCCTGCATATCCGCCGCCTCGGACGGTGACGCAACGTAGAGACCTGGAATCGGTGTCGTGCCGTCCGCATCGGCATACTCGCGGTCGAAGGTTTCGCGTTCCTCGCCGTCGTGTTCGTACGTCTCAAACATCGTCGCATCGTCGTCCAGACCACGCATATACTCGCCGTCGTAGCGGGTCGCCGCGACGATGCGGCGAGTCGTAGCCGTCTCCCCGTCCTGCGTCTCAACGACGAACCCGTCCCCGTCATCGGTTCTATCGAGTGATTCGACCAGCTCGGAGACGACGGTACAGCCGGCGGTCTCAGCATGGTCGTGAATACGGTCGTACAGCGTCTCGACATCGATTCCAGCCGGGAAACCGAGGTAGTTTTCGAGGTAGGCACAGCGCTTGAGTGAGGAGCGGCCGCGGTCGTAGATAGCCGTATCGAGGTCCGCTCTGGCCGTGAACACACCTGCCGCACAACCCGCAGGACCGCCCCCGACAATGATGACATCACGGTCGAACGTCGTCCCCGTTCGGTTCCCCACTGTCACCATACTCACGACGCTCCGTTCAGTGCCCGTGACACCGACACCAGGTGTGACGGTTCAGTGGTATCGCTCGATTCGTTCAACATACTGTTTAGGCCAGCCTAAATGGATAAAGCGTTTTCGAATTTTAGGCAGACCGAACATCATGTGATCTATCTTGTGTTTCGGTCAGAATGGCACGTCTGGCTGAGCGAATTTGAGAAGTGAGGAAGTCGTATCAAGAAGCGTTCCTACCGACAGCTCAGTCGCCGGCCGCCACCCGGAGCTCGGGGAAGTATCGACCGTGGAAATCAAACGGGGCTGCGTGGGGGAGCAATACCCTGGCGCACTCCTTGAACGTCTGACCGTCGAGCACGAGTAGCCGGGACCGGTCGGCGTCCGCATCCAGCGCGACAACTAACACCACGCCATCGTCCTCGGTGTCGCCGTCGGGTGCGGGGACGAACACCGGCTCGCCGAAGTAGTCCCCGCCGTCGTCGAATGTCTCGACAGCGCCCGTGTCCGTGTCGAGTTTCAGGACGCGACGAGCCCACTCGGTAACGGGGGTATCCATCCCCATCGCGTACACGTAGCGGTGTGGGCGACACCATCGAGACGGTGAGACAGTCGGTAGCGCGCTACCGTCCGGGTACAGCATTTCGCGTGACACCGTCGCGTCGGCATCGCCATATCGCGTTACATCACTCCCAGTACCGAGGGTTACGGTGAACCGCTCAATACGGCCGACGATAGCGCCCATCTCGCCCGCACGGAGGTTGTCCAGATACAGCGAGTCGATGGTCGTCGCGTCGGGAACTGTTTCGAGGTCAAACACGAGTTCCCTGCCGCCGGCTCGTTCGAACGCGTTGACGTGGTGGAAGCCGAACACGGCGTCGATGACCGGCTCAGCGACGACGGTTCCCGTAGTGCGGTCCATGACGATGATTCGGGTCCCGCGGTCTGGCTCCCACTCGAACTGCTCAATGAAGGGTGCCTGTCGGCCGGGCTTGAGAAACCGTCGTGGGTCAAGCCGAAGTGGGAATTCAGTCAAGACGACGTACCGGGGCGTCAGGGCGAAACTGTGCATGTACGCCGGCTGGTCGGTGTCGACGCTCCCGACGTGTCGCCGGGTCCCGTCGGACGATATGGCAGTGACATGATACTGGCTGGTCCGTCCGAATGCCGTGTCGACGTTCACGAGGACGCCGCTTGTCGGGTCACGTTTGAGGTGGGCACAGGAGAGTTGTCCTGTCGGCACATCGTCGTCGTGTTCGAGGGCCCCCGTCGTTTCGAGCGTGTTCGGGTCGAAACGCACCTTTCGGGGCGATTCGGTGAGGGCGACGTACTCGCCGCCGAACCGCTCGGCGATAATGTTCGTGTTGTCGTACGGATCGGTCAGAAACGTCGCCAGCCGCGAGCGAAGCGTCGTCTCGCCGGTCGCGAAGCCGCCCTCGAACTCGCCACTCGTCGCCGCCTCGTACGCGTCCGTCCGGAGGAAGCGGTTCCGGTAGTGCACGGCGTCACTGTCGGGATCGAAAGTGAACCGGTACAGCATCGCGAATCCATCGAACCAGTGATCGACATTGCTACCGTTTGGGAGGGAGAACGCACCGGGTCCGTTCCGGATGAGACTACCATGGAGCCAGTCCGGGAAGGCACCGGTCACGGAGAGAGACGCCGCTGTCTCGTCGTATAGTGAGTGGAACCCGAGATGAGAACTCATACCACTACAATGGGAGACAGCGGCTAAGGCCTGACGCCCATGATATCAGGGTGTCACTCTCGTGTCGTGTACGCGTTTCCGCTGACGACGACGCAGCCGTCCTGTGGCCCGTACGGTTGGTACGACGGCGAGCCCGTCTGACGACGGCGTAGCGACCGGAGTACGTCGGCTTTCACCCACGCGAAGCCGACTACGATTACGGCGAAGCCGGCGACGGTCACCGGACCGAGGGTCTCACCGAGCAGGAGCCAGCCGCTGATGGCCGTTACTGCCGGCACCACGTAGGAAACCAGACTGGTTTCAGCGGCCCCGACCGTGCTTATCAGGCGGAAATAGAGAAGGAACCCGATTGCGCTGGCGACGATGCCGAGATACGCGATTGCCGCTAGCTGTTCCAGCCCGACTGTGACTGTTCCGAGTCGTTCCGAGGGCAGCCCCATGCTGACGGCGTGCAGGATGCCCGCACCGAGCAGCGTCATCCAGGCCTGGAGGCTCACGAGCGGGAGCGAACTGGTGTAGCGTTCGGTCAGAACTGCACCGACGGCGAAGGCCACAGCCGAACTGATGAGCAGGGCGACGCCCAGCAGTCGGCCGCCGACCGCTCCCGGTGTGGGGTTCGCAATGATAACCACGCCGATGAACCCACAGACGGTGCCGATGAGTTCGTGCGGTCGGGCCCTGTAGCTCGGTATCAGCGTCGATGCGAACGCCGGCGTCACAACCGGCGTGAGACTGAGCAGGATTGCGCCGAAGGAACTCGGGACGTACTGCTGGCCGAGAAACAGGAGCGCGAAGTGTGCGCCGATGAGGACGGTTCCGCCGATGAGAATCAGTGACCAGTCATCGCGGGTCTGTGGGCGCAGTGCCCGGCCCCGCCAGAGGGCATAGCCAAGCAGGACGACTGCAGCGATATCGTGTCGGACGGCTGCCAGCAGCACCGGCGGGACGCTTTCGAGACCAGTCTTGATCGCCACAAAGGAAAGTCCCCAGATGAGTGCGAGCGCAGCAAACAGCAAGCCAATATGTCGTGTCGAGCGTGTCATTCCAGTAGAGATCAACCATATGTGCTGGAGGAGTATGAAGCTTCTATCGCTACTGTGACGCACACACACGGACTCTGCGGCCTCGACTGCCGTTCAGAAATTCCAGAAAACAGTGTGTGTCCGTAGCGCTATCGAATCCAGTTGTACCGAGACGTATCGTTCTCCTCGATTCCGTACCACAGAGTTCTCATTCGGTCACCGAACAGTCCCTCAGTTCACCAGTAGCGTCAAAAACGAGGATGATGCCCACGTCGGCAGTTCCGGGCGAATGCTCCGGATCAGCATTCGAGTGTATGGCCCTGGTCAGGTCGACATCGTGTCGAAATGCCAGCCCGGGTCGGTCCCGGTTTCGTCGATGTGCTCGGACCGGCACGCCGGACAGCAGTCAGGGACAGCGGATTCGGACCGGGGAACGTACACCGCGCCGCCACACTCCACACAGGCGTCCGCGACAACGGTCACGCAGTCCGCACAGAGATTGAAGTCGTCGACTGTGAGGTCTCGCAGGGGTTCGAGTTGTTTGTCCAAGAGGTACTCGTCGATAGCCGCCTGACAGTTTTGGCACAGTTGCATAGCGATCCAAATTGACCCATGATACCATGACACAAATAGTTGCTGCCCGGTTATCGATTGTGAATGTCCCGACGGCTCGCTGTTCGATGACAGAACCCCGAAGAAGTGACAGAGACAGGAGAGGGCTACGGCGCGCGGAACACGCGAATAGTGTCCCGAGCCGTCGGTTCGCGGATTAGCTGTGCGAACCCGAGTTCCGAGAACACCTGCTTCCAGTTGCGGTGATACAGCGGGAACTCGTCGTTGACGTAACTCACGTCAGTGTCTTCGCGTCCCCGTTCGGGGCTGTTGCCCTCGTTTTCGGCAATGACGAGGAGGTCGCCGGCAACGCGGGCGATCTCGTCGAACACCCACTCGTCGTCCGGGTGAATGTGCTGGAGCGTTTCGACCGAGTAGACGACATCGAAGGCGTCGTCCTCGAACTCGGTGACGATGTCTTCGAGGGCACCGGTGTGGAAGGTCCCCGAATCCGCGAGTCGGGGGTAGTGCTCAGCCATCACGTCGAAGGATTCCTCATTGATGTCGATACCAGTGAGATTCCCGTATCCGTTTGTCTGAAGGTGTGCCAGATGACGGCCCGAGCCACAGCCCAGTTCGATGATTCGGGCGTCCTCGTGGACGTAGTGGTCGAGCACGTTGACCAGCGTCTCGCTCACCTCGTTCGGTCCGATCTCAGCGTAGTACGCCGGCGAGAACTTCCCGGAGCGGGAGGCCCAGTCGTCGCGAACGTCGTCCGGGTCCATACCCCCCGTACACCGTTGCGGAATAAATGCGCCACGAAGTGCGTGCCGGACAGTCGGTGAGCGCACGCAGAAATCACAGTGTACAGTTCTCCAAGTGAGGCCCCGACAGTACTGCCAGCGGATGGAACTGCCAGTGTCGGGCTATGACTCGTACTGGAGCAATCGGTCAGCCCGCGTTTCAAGCTCCGTCTCGTCGATCTCGCCCGATGCGTACTGTTGTTTGAGCGTCTCCAACGACTCCGGTTCGGCGGTTGCGTCGCCCTGTAGCTGCACGTACAGCAAAGCGCTGACCGCCACAACAGCGATGACGAACACTACGAGCAACAGCCGCCAGCCGCCGGGGGCCATGCCCATACCCGTTGCCCCGCCGTGGGGGCCCATCGGTCCGTGCTGGAGTAGCGCAGTTGTTGGCGAAAGCATCTGGGACACCTCTGTTTGTAGATACGGGCCCCACAGCATGATTACGTTCGCTGGTTCCCGAGAATTGAGAACGCAAACCGCGACGAGGAACAGCAGATGCAGTGCTTCGAGGGGGTCGGTGGCCGCCACTGCTAGTGGCTTGCGGCACCGGTTTCATCCGACTCGGAATTCACGTCCGTCCCAGTCGTCGATTCGAAGTTCGTACGGCGTCGTGGTCGATGTGTCGTCCCAGCTGACTGGGTTGGGAGCGAACTGTGTGTTGCTGGCCAGCGAGGCGAGGGCTGGCTCTACCTCGTCGTAGGTCGCCTCTACCAGTTCACCCGTGACCACGACGCTTCGCCAGACGGTTTTCGGTTCGCTCTCCTCGTACACGGTGAACCCGACGGTGGCGTCCGCCGTCAGATAGCGGTGTTTTTGACTGTCGTCGCTCGCTGAAAGGTGAAACGCCAGGCTATCCGTCGCAGGGTCGTACCCGAACGCGACTGGGACCGGATACGGGTTCGACCCCGACGGGCTGGACAGCGCCAGCACGCCGATTCCGTTGTCAGTAAGGACCTCGACGACCGCTTCGTCACTTAGTTCTCGCATCCCGAATACAATGTTAACTGGCAACTACTTGGAAAGCAGACCGCATTTTCAGTCGGTGAGAACGTGAGAGTTGCTTTTCAAATAATGGATAACAGAACAGATATGGGCACAGATTCGACGGGGGAGTTCGCCGAGTGGGATGACGAACGGTACAGCACAAATATCGAGCGGTTCGACGAACAGCACAAGCGCCTGTTCGGGCTACTGAACGACCTCCATACGGCGATGAACGAGGGCCATTCCGAGGAGGAAGTCGGTGACATTCTCCGGGAACTCGAACGGTACACGGAGTACCATTTCGGTGACGAGGAAGAGTTCATGCAGAACTGCGGCTACGCCATGGACTGTAGCGACTGTTTCTACAACCATCGGGAAATGCACGAGGAGTTCGCCGACAAGGTGCGAGAACTCCGCGAGAAACACGAAAACGGGGA
This sequence comes from Haloarcula japonica DSM 6131, assembly GCF_000336635.1. GTDB lineage: Archaea > Halobacteriota > Halobacteria > Halobacteriales > Haloarculaceae > Haloarcula > Haloarcula japonica. Next base: position 8,245 of record NZ_AOLY01000043.1, read on the forward strand.
GTACGTCACGATGGAGGTCCTGACAGTTGCCCGGGACTGGCTCGATGCCCACATTGCCGCTGGCGACGAAGACCAGAACTACGCGGACTACTTCGAAACCGAGGTTAGCGACGACTACGAGTACGAACCCGGGCAGCTCTATCAGGACCGCACGGCATCGGAAGACCCCGTTCCGGTTGACCGTCAGAGCGAAGCCGCCGGCGTGCGCCTCGACAGCGACGTCTACGACGGGGGCTCGCTTTCAGTCCCAGAGGGGTCGGTAGCAGCCTGGTTCGAGGACATCGTTTCGGACCACGGGGACCGGACCGCAGCGCTCGTCCGGGACGACGGCGAGTTCGTCGAACGGAGTTTCGAGGAGTTGGCCGAGCGGGCGAAGGCAGTCGCTGGCGGCCTCCTTTCGACGGACCTGCGCCCCGGGGACCGACTGGCAATCAGGGCACGGTCCCAGTACGAGTGGTCCGTCCTCGACCTGGCCTCTCACTTCGCCGGACTTGTCCCGGTCGCACTCTACCCGTCTGCAAGTGACGACCGGGCAGCCCAGATTATCGAACGGACCGGCGCAACCGGGCTCGTGGCAGCGGGAGAGGTGGCCGAAGACCTCGCGATGGCCGTCGAAACCGTGCTTGATTTCGAGGACCTCCCGACTGCTGAGGCGAGAGTGCTCCCCGGCCTGCAGACCGGCGGTGACGAGGTTGCGACCGTCGCGTTCGACGTGGCTTCCCCGGCGGAGAAGGCCGGCTGTGCGCTGACACACCGAAACCTGCTGGCGGCAGCAGAGAGCCTCCGAAAGGCGCTTCCCACCGATTCCGGGGCGACCGGGACCTGTTCGCTCCCGCTTGCACACATCTATCAGCGCGTCTCGACGTACTATCTCTGGGCGACCGGGAGCGCCGTCGCCTACCTCGGAGCCGAGGAGTTCGTCGACCAGCTCGCGGCTGTGAAGCCTGACGTGCTCATCGGTGTCCCGAAGATGTACCAGCAACTCTACGGGACAATCCAGGACCGTCTCGGCGACATGGGCTGGATGAAACGGAAGGTCGGCGGTCGAGTGGCGTCCTACGGGGAGGGAATCGTTAAGGGACGGGGCACACCGCTGAAATACAGAGCTGCCAAGCGGCTCGTCTACAAGTCGTTGCGACGAGAAACGGGGCTATCAAACCTCTCCTACGCTCTCTCCGGGACAGGCCGGCTCGACGATCATCTGCTGTATTTCTTCCGGGGGCTGGGCGTTCCGGTATGCGAACTATACGGCTCCGTCGGAACGGCTGGCGTCGGCGCATTGAACCCGGCGGACTCCTACGTCGAGGAGTCCATCGGCGACCCGATGCCAGGGGTTGAAATCGCTGTCTCCGAAAACAGGGAGCTACTGGTCCGCGGGCCGACTGTTCTCGGTGGGTTCCTTGATGACGACCGGACTGGCGCACAGACGCTCCGGGACGACTGGTACCACACCGGCGAAGTCGGTGAGGTGGGACCGGCTGGCAAACTGTCGCTCGCCGAGTGAGCGCTGCCAAGCGAGCAATAAACGGCCCAGCGTGTCGTTCAGTCGGAACGGACTGCGCTCCATCTCAGATCAGACGAGCCGAGACCCGAGTGCCACGAGAACGAGCAGGTACACAGCCGCCAAAATCGTCCAGTCACGGCGGATTTCTGCGATCCGGGCTGACGGTTATCGGGACTTACTGTATGTTTTACTGATAGGAAAGGCGTGTATTTTGTCAGATAACTCAGACCGGCAGTGATACCGATTTGTTGGGTGCGAAAGCCTGTGAGGCCGTACGCCGTAGGGACTCTATGCGCACACAGGACGCGGGTCACCGAGCGGCGGCGGTCACTGCCATCGCCGAACGGGATTACCGGCGCGCTGGAGACGAGTACACGCGGGCGGGGTGGCGTGTTCTTTCGGACCCGAGGGAAGGTATCGAACCCTTCAGCGCAGATGAGAAAGGATGGGTCGGCGCTGGCCTCCAGTACCTGGCGACGAGCGCAGTCTGTTACCGCGTCGCCGGCCAGGATACACGGGCTACCCGCCGCGGTGTCGAGGGCGTCGCCGTAGCCAGGGATTTGATTAACGGGCTCGATCACCCGGTTCAACACGCCTGTCTCAAGGAATTTGTCGGAGACTTCCGAACCGTCGCGGGGCTCGACGGAGTCGAAGCAGCGTATCGGGAGGCGGAGACAGCCTACAAAGACGCTGAGAGTGCGGTCGACAACCCGCAGGCGTGGGGAACGACGCCGCTGTTCGAGGCTGCTGCGACGCTTCTCCAGCAGGTGGCCCGTGGCCCCGCGAACGGCGAAATCGCTATCCCCTGGGAAGACCTCCACGGTACAGATCCGGACGACCCCGGCAGATTCCTCGCACAGCGGGCTATCGTCAAACGCCAACGGTTCCCAAGTCTCATCGAGCAGGTGATCGACGACAGCTTCCTCGCCACTCCTCGCGGAACGACAGAGTACGGTACCGATCACCACCGCTGCCCGCACTGTGGTTCGACAGATGTGAACTGGGTCGCAGAGAGTGTCGTCTGTCTGCGGTGTTCCCGTCCGACAGTCGAGACAAACTAATACACAGCGGCTGTTTTCAGAGTAGGGCAAAATATCGATAGTGTGTACCCATATTTCGACCCCTCATAATGAAAATTCCCTATAAAAATCCATCTTTACCCTAATACACCCATTTTGGTATAAATAGCTCTATCTGAGGTGGATATAAATTTATCCAGTCCAGTAAGAGTCGAGGGTTAGAGAAAAGAGGTATATATAGACTGAGGAAGGTGGTCACGTTGTCGGTTCGGTCGACTCGGGCAGTGACGCCGAGTCGGTGCGGTCGTCGATCAGAAGTCGCCGATTGACGATGTGGTCGACGACAGTAGTGCTGTCGAGAATTTCCGTCTCACTGTCGTGGGTATCTGGGTCGCCGGTGTACCGCCGTATCTTGAACGAATCCATCGCGTTCCGGTTCTCCGAGACTGGTTCGATAACGTCGAGGTACTCGTCGGTGGTGGAGTTACGATAGGTCGATCCCGTCGCAAAGCCGACAACAGGGACATCTGCAGGCCACTCCCACGAGAACTGCCGGAGATACTGGTCGAACTGCCAGACGAGATGCGCTGGGTCGAGATCATCCTCGAGCGCTCCCACGGCGGCCGAGTCGAGTGTCCGGTCCCAGTAGTCGACGACGCACTCTTTGAGGTCGTCTTGCAGACAGTCCTCGACCAGTTTCTGCTCAATCGGATAGCCGATTTCGATGGCAACGATGGCGTGTCGGTCGAGATGGGTGAGACAGCGCTGGCATTCGATCTCGAACACGGACAGACCGAGTGGGTTATCAGCGGTCAGGTGGGCCAGTTCGTTCCCGCAACTGGGACACCAGAGAAACAACACCCCGTTGTCTGCACCGGACAGTTCGCCAAGCACCGTCAGGTCATCAAACGCGGTGTCTGGATGGTTCGTCTGGGACTCGGGTGTCGGTTCCGGAACGGCCTCTGCGGCATCATCCGCGTATTTGGCCAGCTTTCGGTCTTTCAGCAGCGACTTGATAACCGAGTCGTGCGAGGAGTGCGACTCCGTGTCACGTATCTCCTCTATCTGTTCTTTGGTCCAATCTCGTACGCGGATAGTTGCCATTTCACACACATTCAAACCGGGCTACAAAAATGTTTTCTATCTATAATGAAGGTTAATCCTCACCGCAACGGCCATGTAGAGATCCGTTAGTGACTGGCAGCAGAGATCCGCCGCTTGATTTCGGCGTTCGAGACACGTATCTGGGTAGCTGCCAGTCGATGGGTGACGAGGTCCAGGAGGTCCAGTTCCGACAGTAGCCTCCGGGCGTGTGTCTGGCTCAAATCGAGACGCTGGGTCACCTCATCCAGAGAAGTGGACTGAGTAACAGTCTGTGCGAGGTCAGCCACAGTCACGTCTTGAGAGATACCGAGTCCATCCGCGACGAGATTGTCGTCGCTGTCCTGCGAATCCGCCTCAGCGAGCAGGTCAGCGACAGACCTGGCCCCCAGTCCGTCCGAGTCGTCGGGTTGGCTGTTGTCACCCGCCCTGTCCTCAGCAGGCTCCGATTCGACCGGGGAGCTTGCGTCGGTGTTGGCCTCGGATTCAGTCTGTACGTCTGCAAGGCTGAGTCCGCCTGCCTGTGGCGTTGTGTCAGTCGGGTCGTGGATATCGTACTCCACCATATACCGACGCACAGTTTCAGAGGTCACGTCGGCGTCAAGCGCTTCGGTCATTTCCGGGAACGTATCGCAGGCCTCGTAGGCCGCCTGAAGTGCTTCGGGGTCCTTGTATGCTGGCACGGAATCCGATTGCGAGAGGGTTTCTGCCAGTTCAGTGGACGCGCCCACCTGATCGTCTGATGGTACCGGTATGTCAGTTCCGACAGGGACGGTAACCGTCACATCAATCTCAATCCGCCTATCAGCCACATCGAACTCCTCAGCGTCAACAGAGACGTCGTCGTGTATCGATACGCCACCGAATATCGGCGTTGCGAGCGTCAGGTCGGCACTGATTTCGTCGTTATCCGCGGTCGTCTGGCCCCTGACTGAGACCGATTTGACCTCCGTGTCAGACGATTCCAGGCATTCGAGTACCTGCGTGAACGTCTCAAAGGCGTCACTAACTACCATATGTCACTCACGCACACAGTCCCACTATTACATATGGGAACCAGAAATATTTGCTACAAGATACGAAATGGACAGATTTGGCCCTTCAACCACGCTGTAGTCGAAGTAGTGTGTGTACAGAATGTGTACACTAGCGGTAAAATAAGACTTTTAACCTTTGTTAAATGCCCTTAGGGTGTGAATTTGAATACTATCTGAGAGGGTGCTTTGTGGTGTTGGTTGGCAGATTAGATATACACCCTTAGGGTGTTACCAAACAATCCCAATGACAACGAATGAGGGCCAGACCCATCCGGGAACGGACCTACAACCGTTCCCAGAGTTCGGCACTCGCATCACCAACGGCGGTCATGTCCGAATCATCGACGCCAGCGACGCCCGATTGCTGGTCGTACACCGACCGTCCATCGATAATCGTCCGGGTAACGTCCGCACGGCTTGCGGCGCTGACGACGTAGTAGGGGGCACTTTCCCCTAACACCGGATTCGGCCCCAGATCCAGCGTCACGAAATCACCGCGTTTACCGACCTCGATACTGCCGACAGCGTCGTCCATCCCCAGCACTGCCGCACTGCCGATTGTCGCCCATTCGAGCGCAGTCGCCATGTCGAAGCCGCTCGGGTTGCGCTGCTTGAGTTTGTGGATACCGACGGCCGAACGCATGGTCTCGAACATATCCGGGTCCCAGCCGTCATCACCGAGACCGATTGTCATCTCGTGGGCTTGCATCGTTTCGACATCGGCGATACCGACGGCGTTGTTAATGTTTGAATAGGGGTTGTGAGCGACGTTGACGTCGTTTTCCGCGAGGATTTCGATTTCGGATTCGGTGGAATGGACGCAGTGTGCCGCGATGACTTCGGCGTCGAAAAAGTCCATGTCTTCTAACGCTGGGACCGGTCGTTTCCCGTAGTCGGCGATTGCTTCGTGCACGTCGACCAGTCCTTCTTCGAGGTGGATCTGGATAGGACGGTCGTCGTCAGTAGCCCGGCTGACACACTCCCTAACGATGTCTTCAGTGTTGGTAAACAGCGTGTGGAGGCAGTAGTGGCCGGACACGGTGTCGTACTGGCCTTCCGCTTCGTCAATGAATCGGCGATTCTCCGCGATGCCGTCTCTGGCCTGGGCCTCAGAGTTGCGGGCTGTCGTCTCGAACGTAATCATCCCACGGATCGGCGTCTGTGCCACCCCCTCGGCAACGGCGTCGAGACCGCCCGGTAGCGTGTTCGGGCCGGAGTAGTTGTCACAGAAGGTGGTGACGCCGCTCTGAAGCATTTCGGCGCAGGAGCCCAGTGCAGACAGACGAGCGTCACGCTCAGTAAACGCCTCGTCGACGTTCCACCAGATGTCGACGAGCGCTTCGTAGAAGCTCTCGGGTGACGCAGCGAGCGGCGCACCGCGAATCGGGAGCGCATACATGTGGGTGTGGCAGTTCACCAGCCCCGGGATGACGACTTCGTCAGTGGCGTCGATCACTTCGGGACCGGACGCGTAGCCGTCCTCGATAGCGACGATTTCACCCTCCTCGACAACGACGTGTGCCTCCGACCGGACCGTACGCTCATCGTCCATGGTGATGAGCGTCCCTGCGTTCAGTATCACAGGTTGGGGGAAACCGTCAACCGACTAAAAGCTACTCCGCCCCAGAACGGCCTTACCAGCCACTCTATCACAACCACTGTGTGCGACGGATGTGGCGTCTCACACACCAACTGTTTTCGTCATTCGCTTGGGCTGTTACAGCATGGCAGACGTTCACATCAAAGGGGCACAGGTGGTGACGGTGTCGGGCGTCCAGCACGGTGGAATCGTGATTTCTGACGGAACAATAGACGCCGCTGGACCGTCGTCGTCGGTCCCGACCCCCAGCGACCCGGACACTGTCATCGACGCGGACGGTATGGTCGTGCTTCCGGGCGCTATCGACGTACACACGCACATGCACGACGACGAACTGTTTCCGGATGGGATCGACTTCGCGTCCCAGACGGCGAGTGCGGTCGCGGGTGGGGTGACGACGGTTATCGAGTTGCCGACGCAGACACCCGTCACGACGCCGGAAGCAGTACTGAGGAAAGCAGAGACGTGTTCTGCGCTCGCACACGTCGATTTCGGACTCGTTGCCGGCAACGTTCAGGACCCTGACATCGACGTGACAGGCATCATGGACGCTGGAACAGCGGATTTCAAGACATTTACCGCTGACCCGTACCTGGCCGACGACGAGTCCATCGCAACGCTCATGCGGCGGGTCGGCAATGCCGGAGGCACGGTTCGCGTTCACTGTGAAACACAGGGACTGCTCGACGACGCGCGGTCGACTATCGATGGCGACGAGCCCGACGTGTACATGGACTCACGACCCCTCGAAGCCGAACTTGACGCGATCTCTCGGGCGGGCTATTTTGCGGAGTACGCCGACTGTCCGCTGCACGTCGTCCACATCTCAAGCGGGAGCGGCGCGCGTGAGGGGAACCGCTTCAAATCACGAGCGAACGTCCCAGTGACGCTGGAGACATGTCCACAGTATCTGGCCTTCTCGAAGGGTGACGTTGCCGATAAGGGACCGTTCCTGAAGGTCAATCCCAGCCTCAAATCCGACACCGAGCGGGAGCGGCTCTGGGATGCAGTGCAGGACGGGACGATTGACCTCATCGGCACGGATCACTTCCCAACCTACCGCGAGACACGCGAAGCCGGCTGGGAGGATATCTGGAAGCCCTACGCCGGTCTCCCGGGCGTCGAAACGATGGTCGAGTTCCTCGCCAGCGAGGGCGTCCACGAAGGCCGGATTTCATGGCCGCGGCTCCGCGAACTCGTGTGTGCAGCTCCGGCCCGGAGCGCTGGCATCTATCCCAAAAAGGGGTCACTGCAGGCCGGTACAGATGCGGACGTGGTGCTCGTCCGGGCCGAGGAGTACGAGGTCACCGCCGACGACCACACGTTCGTCGGTGGCTGGACGCCGTATGAGGGACAGCACTGGAGTGCACGCGTGGACACAGTCATCGCTGGCGGTGAAGTCGTCGCAAAGGACCACGAAGTCCAGTCAACCGCAGGCCGCGGCCAATTTTTGGCTCGGCCGCTGTAGCGGTTTTGATAGCCGTTGACCTGATAGATAGCTCACAAACGGATGTGTGGCGTGTGCTATCCGTGTGTGAATGTGTGTCGACCACGACAGAGGAGTTTACCTCACAATCAAGCTAAAGCCACAGTACGATTTTATATCCAGTTGTACTCAGGGGGTAGTATGGGCATGACGCAAGTCACAACCCTCGAGTGTACACTCTGTGGGGCGGAGTACGATCCGAACCAGATCATCTACACCTGTCCCGAACACGAGGGCGTAAAGGGAATTCTCGAAGTAACGTACGACTACGACGCTATCGACGACGCGTTCGATGGCGACCTCGGCGGCCCGATAGCGAGTCAGTGGAAGTACGAGGTGTTCTTGCCAGTCGCAACGGACGCTGATGTCGTGACACTCAACGAGGGCGGGACGGACCTCTTCGACGCGCCGAATCTCAGTGACGCGCTGGGCGTCGAGACGCTCGTCAAAGACGACGGGCGGAACCCGACAGGCTGTTTCAAGGACCGCGCCAGCGCTATCGCTGTCACGAAAGCCAAACATGCTGGGCGCGACATCATCACCTGCGCCTCAACCGGGAACGCCGCCGCGTCGCTGTCGGGCTATGCCGCCCGCGGAGGGATGGACTGCCGGATTTTCGTCCCCGGCGACGCCCCGACGGGGAAGCTCGCACAGCCGCTCGTCTACGGTGCGGACGTTCTGGCTGTCAACGGCAGCTACGACGAAGCCTACGACCTCAGCGTCGAGGTCACTGAGAAGTACGGCTGGTACAACCGCAACGCGGCCATCAATCCGTTCCAGGTCGAGGGCAAGCGAACCGTCGGTCACGAACTCGCCGACCAGTCTATCGCCCGCGGACACGTCCCGGATTGGGTCTGTCTCTTATACACATCTC
>NZ_AOLY01000044.1 GCF_000336635.1 Haloarcula japonica DSM 6131
GGACATCGACGATATCGCCGAAACCCTGGCCGATTCAATCGCGGTCGGACGACCGCGGAACACGATCAAGGCCTGCCGCGCGCTGGAACAGAGCGGCGGAACCAGCGTGCTGGTCTCCGATGCGGAGATTCTGGAGGCCGAAACGCTACTTGGCAGCACCGAAGGTATCTATTCTGAGCCGGCGGGCGCGACGCCCGTCGCCGGCGTCCAGACCGCACTCGATCAGGGGATCATCGAACAGGACGAAACCGTCGTCGTGGTGTCCACCGGCTTCGGCCTGAAGGATACGAAAAGCGCCGAGAAGGCGACCGGTGGAGTAGATCGAATCGACCCCAAAATCACGGAGGTCGAAGGCCTGTACGGTACGGCCGAGGAAGCCGCGGCCGACGACTGACACCATGGAACGACTAACCTGCTAGTGCCGACTTTCTGATCCGATTCCGAGACGCCGCCGAGCTGAGAAACTCGGATTTCGAATTAGTCCGGACTGTTTTGCCACAGTATTCCCAAATTACCGGGACAAACGATTGCGTATCCTCGACAAAATTAAACACATATGTTGGTATTAGGATTCCAGTAGGTGGATTGAAAAGACAGGGCGTTGGATGCCGTTGCATGAGCGGTCCAGAGTCGGAACAGCAGTCGGTCGTACTGTACGATATCGAAGACAAGCCGCCGTTGGGGAAGGCAATCCCACTCGGGATCCAGCACGTCCTCGCGATGTTCCTGGGCAACGTCGCACCCCCGCTCATCCTCGCGGGGGCCGTCGGCTCTGTCACAGGGGAGACGACGTTTCTCGTCCAGATGGCGCTGATCGTCGCCGGTGTCGCGACCATCGTTCAGGCGTACCCGGTCGGCCCCGTCGGCGCGCGGCTTCCGGTTGTCATGGGGACCAGCTTCGCGTTTCTCGGCCCACTCATCGGTATCGGCAACCAGTTCGGTATCGCCGCCGTCTTCGGGGCATCGCTGGTTGCTGCGCCGGTCGAAATCGTCATGGGCGTCTCGTTCGACCGGTTCCGACGGTTCTTCCCGCCGCTTGTCACCGGTATCGTCGTGATGCTCATCGGCCTGACACTCATTCCCACGGGGATGAACTACGCCGCGGGGGCCTCGGCCGGCCCGTCAGCGGAGGGGTACGGTTCCTTCGTGAATCTCGGCCTCGCGGGACTTGTTCTGATCGTCACGGTCGGGCTGAATCAGTTCTTTGAGGGCTTTCTCCGCGTCATCAGCGTGTTCGTGGGCATCGTCGTCGGCTACCTCGTCGCGCTCGCACTGGGCGTGGTCGACCTCTCAGCGGTCGCCGCTGCCGGCTGGGTGACGGTTCCCGTTCCGCTCAAATACGGCCTCGCGTTCGAGCCAAGCGCCGTCGTCACCGTGGCATTCCTCTATATCATCACCGGCATGGAGACCATCGGGGATATCTCAGGGACAGTGTCCGCGACCGGTCGGGACGCCACTCGCGAAGAAGTCCGCGGCGGCCTCGTCGCCGACGGCGTGATGAGCGTCTTCGGCGCGGTGTTCAACGCGCTCCCGAACACGTCGTTCTCGCAAAACGTCGGTCTGGTGAATTTCACCGGCGTCGCAAGCCGCTACGTCGCCGGCATCGGGGGCGTTGTGCTGCTTGCACTCGGGTTCGTCCCGAAGGTCGGCGCAATCGTCTCGGCGATGCCCGACGCCGTGCTGGGCGGCGGCGCGCTCATCCTGTTTGCGATGATATTCTCCTCCGGTGCACGCCTCATCACGCAAAACGTCGAACTCGACCACCGCAACTCGACCATCCTGGCGATGTCGATGGCACTCGGCCTCGGTGTCGCGTTCCGCCCGGAAATCCTCCAGAACTTCCCATCTGAAGTGCAGACGCTGTTCGGGTCCGCGCTCGTCACTGGGGGAATGGCCGCCCTCATTCTCAACGTCGTGTTCCCTGGGGGAAGCGTCGGCACCGGACCAACTGAGTACACCGCAGGGCTGGAGCCGAGTCCGACCGACGCCGGAGCGGGCGCACCGCCGGTCGACGACGACTGAGCGCCGGTCCGGGACGGACTACAGGTAGCCGTCCGCGAACTCGTCGATCATCAACCGCCGGTCCTCGCCTAGTGGATAGAGAATCGGACACTGACAGCCCGTCTCTGCGTACTCTCGGACTTTCTCTCGGCACTGTTCGGGCGTGCCGCTGGCGGTGAGTTTGTGAACCACGTCGTCCGGAATGAGGTGCATCCCCTCCTTGATGTCGTCCTTGTCGGCCGGCCACCCGCCGATGGTCTCTCCCACCTCGTCGATGAGGTCCTGACTGACGCCGCTGGCTTTCATGATGTGGGGCTGTTGCCCGAGGTACTGCGTGATGAGTTCGCGGGCGTTGTCCAGAGCCTGCTCCTCGTCGTGGTCCATCGAACAGACGACGAGCTGGGGCCGGTCGATGTCGTCGAGTGAGCGGTCGCCGCGCTCCGCCCCGGTCTCCAGTGCGTCGAGGGCCTTCTCGTTGTACTCCGGGCTGACGAGGTAGTTCAGCAGTGCGCCATCGGCGAAGTGGCCGGTGAGTTCCAGCATCTTGAACCCGGTCCCGCCGACGTAGACGGGGACGGTTCGCGGCCCGTCGTCGCCGTGGACCACGTCCAGTTCCACGTCCCGCATCTGGACGAACTCGCCCTCGTAAGTGACGTTCTCCATGTCCAGCAGGTCCTTTGTCACCTCGACACACTCACGCATCGCCCGGAGTGCGCCGCTGCGGTCGATACCGACTTTCTCGGCCAGCGGGTCCCACCACGCGCCGATGCCACACATGATGCGATCCGGGCCGGCGAGTTCTTCAAGCGTGCTCATTGATTGTGCGATCAGCGCCGCGTTGCGCGTCCAGTTGTTGATGACGCCGGTTCCGAGTTTGATGTCATCGGTGACCGCGGCGTACGCACCGAGCGGGGAAACAGCGTCGCGTGCGAGCCGCGATTCGGCCTGCCAGACCTCGTCGATGCCCTGCTCCTCCGCGTACTGCACGAGTTCGACGTTCTCTTCTAGCGAGTGTTTGTCCTGCAAGTAGATACCGACACGGTCGCCTCTCTCGAAGACCTGATTGGCGCTCATGAGACATATTGGATTCTCCGAATACCGATAAATAGATTTGGCCACACACACGGTCTGTGGAAGGTGTGGCCGCCGGTATTGGCTCGCGTCGCGGAACAGTCAGTCCGTCTCGCGGCTGTAGGACTGCAACAGCGCCGAGGGGACCGCGAGCTGGTCGCTCTTGGTCCGGATGACGGCGTACGCCAGCACGAGAATCGTCGCCAGATACGGGTAGGTTCCCATGATCTGTGGTGTCATAAGGAACTCGACGATGGGGTTGATGACGCTGGCGAAGGGCGCATCGGGGCCCAGCGTCAGTGAGATGGACTGTGAGCGAATGCGCAACGCGTCGAGCAGCCCGAACAGATACGCCCCCACGAGCATCCGGCGGGGCCGCCACTGCGCGAAGATAACCAGTGCGACGGCGATCCAGCCCCGGCCCGCAGTCATGCCGGGGACCCAGAGCTGTGAGAAGGCCAGTGAGAGGTGTGCTCCGGCCGCGCCAGCGAACCCGCCCCCAATGAGCACCGCGAGGTACCGCAGCCTGAACACGGACACGCCCATCGTATCCGCCATCTCTGGGTCCTCACCGACGGCTATCATCTCCAGCCCGAGGTTGGAGTGATGCAGGAAGTACCAGACCACGACCAGCAGGCCGAGCGCGAGGTAGTCCGTTGCCGTGCTCCGGAAGAGGGCCTCGCCGATAATCGGGATACCAACGAGGTACTGGCCGACGAGTGGGAACGTTATCTGCGGGAACCCGTTGATCGACTCTTCGACCCAGCCAGAGCCGAAAAAGGTCGTTAGCCCGGTCCCAAGCAGCGTCAGCATGACGCCGCTGATGACCTGGTTCGACTTCAGCGTGATACAGAGGAAGGCGTGAACTAGCGCCAGCACCATCCCGAGGAGGATGCCGACGCCGAATCCAAGCCAGTGGCTCCCCGTGACGACGGTGGTGATGAACCCACCAAGCGCGCCGACGAGCATCATGCCCTCGACGCCGAGGTTGAGGACGCCCGCCCGCTCGCTGATGAGTTCGCCCATCCCAGCGAGGAGAAGCACTGTCGCCGCCTGCACTGTGGCGTCGAGCAGGCCGGCGATGAAGCTCACCATCAGTCGTCACCCCGCTGTGGGTGGGCTGGCGTTTCCGCTGGCCCGCGTTTGAGGTCGATACCGACGCGGTAGCTCTTGAAGAACTCCGCCGTAATCAGGAAGAGAATGACCAACGCCTGGATAATCTCGACCAGCGCTGCGGGCACGCCAAAGGCCACCTCCATGCTCGACCCGCCCACGAACAGGACGGCGAAGAACAGCCCCGCGAGCATCACTTTGAGCGCGCTGTTGCGACCAAGCAGTGCAATCGGAATGGCCGTGAAGCCGTATCCGGGTTCGAACCCAGCGCGGTATCGACCCTGTGCGCCGGCGATCTCGCTGATGCCGCCCATGGCCGCGAACGCACCCCCGACGACGAACACGAGGAGATACACGTAGAATTTGCTCATGCCCGCCTGCTGGGCGGCCTCGTCGTTCGAGCCGACGAACGTGATTTCGAACCCGAGCCGGGTTTTCGTCATCAGGACGTACGTCGCTATCACCATACAGACGGCGACGAGGAGACCGGCGTGGACGCCGCCGAACAGTTCCGGAATCGTCGCGGCCTCGGAGAACCGATCCGACTGCGGGAAGTTCCCGGTCCCACCCTGCATCGGTCCCCGGAGCAGGTAGCTCTGGATTTCGAGCGCGACGAACGTCAGCAGGAGCGACGTGATGATCTCGTTGACGTCCCACTTCGCACGCAGGTACGCCGGGATACCAGCCCAGATACCGCCGGCTACGGCTGCGGCAACGAACATCAGCGGAACCAGTGCGAGCCCCGGAAGCGAGACGTTCAGCCCGATCCACGTCCCCGCGAGCGCGCCGGCGACGAGTTGCCCTTCGGCACCGATGTTGAACAGGCCCGCTTTCAACGGGAGATACACCGCCAGACCCGTCAAAATCAGCGGGATCGCCTTCGTCAGCGTCTCGCTGAGACCGAACTCGGTCACGAGCGTCTCGACGAACATCGTCCTGTACGCCGCGACGGGGCTCACGTCAAGGACGACCAGTGCGATGGCGCTCACTGCCAGCGCGGCGAGAACCGTGAACACGGGCGTCCCGTAGGCCAACCAAGCTGGGATGTCCTCGCGTGCGTCGACAGTTACTGCGACGTTCATCAGCTCTCACTCCCCTGTGTGACGCCGGACGGAGGCGGCGATGTCTCCATCTGGCCTTCGTCGTCGCCACCACCAGTCATCTCCAGCCCGATCCGTTCTCGGTCGGCTTCGGCCGGTGTCGTCTCGTAAACGAACTCGCCCTCGTAGACGACGAGAATCCTGTCGCTCAGGTCGAATATCTCGTCGAGGTCTTCCGAAAGGAGGATTATGCCGGTTCCCGCTTTCCGCTGTTCGAGCAGCGTCTCCCTGATGAACTCGATTGCGCCGACGTCGACACCGCGAGTCGGTTGGTTCGCGATGAGCAAGTCCGGGTCGCGGTAGATTTCCCGCGCCAAAATGAGTTTCTGGAGGTTCCCTCCGGAGAGGTCGCCGGCCTTGGTCTCGGTCACGTCGCTGACACCGCGGACATCGAACTCCTCGACCAACGTCTCTGCGTAGTCACGGAGTTCCCCGTAGTTCAGGAACGGCCGGTCGCCGAACCGGCTGTCCCTGAAATCCTTCATCGTGGCGTTGTGCATCACCGAGAGGTCCTCGGCACAGCCGTACTGAAGCCGGTCCTCCGGAACGAACGAGACGCCGCTGTCGACGAACGTTCTCGGTTTCGCACCGGTGATGTCATCGCCGTTGACCACGACCTCGCCGGCCGTCACGTCTCGGATACCAGCCATGACCTCAGCGAGTTCCTTCTGGCCGTTACCGCTGACGCCCGCGATACCGACGATTTCGCCCTGTCGAACCGTCAGGTCAATACCTGAGAGCGCTTCGATATCTCGATTGTCGGTGGCCCTGACCCCGCGTGCGCGCAGCACTGGCTCACCGAGGTCGACAGCGTCCCTGTCGATTTCGAACAGGACTTCGCGGCCGACCATCATCTCCGCGAGGTCCGCCCGGGAGACTGACGAGACCTCGGCGGTGCCGACGTTTCGCCCCTCCCGGAGCACCGTTACCCGGTCGACGATAGCGTCGACCTCGGTGAGCTTGTGCGTAATGAAAATTATCGAAAGCCCCTCGTCTGTCAGCCGTTCGAGCGAGTCGAAGAGCCGCTCGGCCTCAGTTGGCGTGAGAACCGCCGTCGGTTCGTCGAGAATCAAGAGGTCGACATCTCGGTACAGCGCTTTGAGTATCTCGACGCGCTGTTGCTGGCCGACATCGAGCTCCCAGATCTTCGCGCTCACGTCGATGTCGAACCCGTACTGGTCCGCTAGGTCCTGAATCCGCTGTTCGGGCACGTCGAGGCCGAGTGAGAACTGGCCGGCAAGCGACTGGACGAGGCTGTTGTTCCGGATCGCCGCCGGAAGCCAGCTGTCCTCCGCATCGCTGCGAAACGCTGTGGCCGGTTCACGTTCGCCGAGCACAACGTTCTCGGCGACAGTCAGGCGCGGTATCAGCATGAAGTGTTGGTGAACCATTCCGATACCGGCGTCGATAGCGTCCTGTGGCGACCCGAGATCGAGTCGCTCGCCGTCGAGATAGATATCGCCGTCGTCCTGCGAATAGAGCCCGTACAGAACCTTCATCAGTGTACTTTTTCCCGCACCGTTTTCGCCAAGGAGGCCGTGGATTTCCCCGCGCTCGACGGAGAGGTTGACGTGGTCGTTGGCGACGACCCCGGGGAACTCCTTCAGAATCCCCTCCATCCTGAGCGTGGTGTCTTCGGACATGCTCTCTTATCTTGGGCGGGTATCAACAATGTAGTGGCATAATTGTTTCCAAAGGTAGCTATATTCGCCGTCCAGAACGGGAAATGGCGGACATTTGCCAAGTATTAGTTGTTATGTGTTAGCGACCGTTGTGGATCTGGGTTCCGTCTGTCTGTACCAACAATAGTATGAACATATGATTCAGGTAGTTGCCAGTCGATATGATATTAACTCATATTTATAGCATATATTTGGACAATATCATAGAGAAAGCTGCGTGAACGGAACGATTTAAGTTATTGTTTCTGCAATGGCTACCCGGTTAGTTAATGGTTGACAAGAAGCATACCAAATCGAGACGAGAGTTACTGACAGCGCTCGGGGCAGCAGGAATTACCGGGCTCGCGGGTTGTAGCAGTGGTGGTGACGGGGGTAGTGGCGAGGCGGCGACCGACACCGCCGGCGAGGGAGCGGGTGACGGTACCACGACCGGCAGTGATGGCGGGTCCGGAACGGATTCGATCACCGCCGCCTGGGTGTACAATTCGGAGGTCGGCGACCTCGGCTGGTCATGGGCCCACAACGAAGGGCGGAAGGCGGTCGCAGCAGAGTACGACTGGCTTGAGACCGAGTACACCGAGGCTGTCGCCCCAGCTGATTCCGAGCGGGTGTTCGAACAGTACGCGCAGGGTGATGCCGATATCATCTTCGGCTGTACGTTCGAGTATCAGGACCCGATGGCGTCCGTGGCGGAACAGTATCCCGACACGTTTTTCGAACACAACACCGGCTACCTGACGATGGAGAACATGGGGCGGTACATGGGCCGGATCTATCAGCCCCGGTATCTCGCCGGACAAGCGGCCGGGACCGTCACGGAGACCGACACGCTGGGATACGTGGCAGCGTTCCCGATTCCGGAGGTCATCCGTGGCATCAACGCCTACGCGCTCGGGGCTGCGTCTGTCAACGACAACGCCACGCTAAAAGTCAGATGGACGAACTCCTGGTTCGACCCGCCGACCGAGAGCGAGGCGGCGAACGCCCTACTGGACGAGGATGTCGACGTGATGGCCCAGCATCAGGATTCCCCCGCCGCACTCCGTGCGGCCTCCGATGCGGGTATCTGGGCAACCGGCTACGACGCCCCCATGGGCGATATCGCCGGCGAGAACTATCTCACGTCCCCGATCTGGCACTGGGAGGAGTTCTATGGGCCGACCATCGAGTCGGTCAGGGACGGGACCTGGGAATCCGACGTGTACTGGGAGGGGATCGACGCAGGCATCTGTAGTCTGGACGACTGGGGGCCTGAAGTCCCACAGGAGGCGAAAGACACCGTTTCGGAATCACGGTCAGCGATACTCGACGGCGAACTAAACGTCTGGGCCGATTCGGCGTTCGAAGGCAAGAGCGACGAGTTCCTCTTCCAGCAGATGAG
Organism: Haloarcula japonica DSM 6131; assembly: GCF_000336635.1. Classification (GTDB taxonomy): domain Archaea; phylum Halobacteriota; class Halobacteria; order Halobacteriales; family Haloarculaceae; genus Haloarcula; species Haloarcula japonica. The sequence goes on from NZ_AOLY01000044.1 coordinate 8,349, forward strand.
CAGCTACGTCGACGCCGTCGAGGGCGAGGTCCCGAACTGATCCCGCCACCGGTCCCCAATCGCAGTACACGCCTGGAGAATACTGTGTCTTTCAGACCATCATACTAACGTTCGTAGTATTATTGAGGGTAAATGGAGGGTTTCGATCAATTTTGGCCCAATGTATTCCTTCGCTGCAAGGTCAAGAATGGTATCGCTTAAGTATGAGTTTCCGCTACCTCTACCCAGTTCAGTAATGGTGGATACCAACCGAACGATATCGCGGCGGGAGATGCTGGGTGCGCTTGGGGCGACAGGAGTAACCGCACTAGCCGGCTGTAGTGGCGGGAGCGACGGCAGTGACACGGCTGACGGCACGACGACCGGCGACGAGGGAGGTTCCGGATCGGATTCCGTCACTGCTGCCTGGGTGTACATCTCAGAGGTGGGCGATCTCGGCTGGTCCCACGCCCACGACGAGGGGCGAAAGACGGTCGACGAGAAGTACGACTGGCTGGAAACCGAGTACACGGAAGCTGTCGCGCCGGAAGACTCGGAACGCGTTTTCGAGCAATACGCACAGGGCGACGCCGACATCGTCTTCGGAACGACGTTTGGCTACCAGGACCCGATGTACACCGTCGCGGAACAGTACCCCGACACGTACTTCGAGCACGCGACCGGCTATCGGACCCGGGAGAACATGGGACGGTACATGGGTCGGATCTACCAGCCACGGTATCTGGCCGGCCAGGCGGCTGGGATGGTGACCGAGAACAACACAATCGGCTACGTCGCCGCCTTCCCGATCCCCGAAGTCATCCGCTCGATCAACGCGATGGCGCTCGGCGCACGGTCGGTGAACCCGGACGCAACGTTCAAAATCCGGTGGGTCAACGCGTGGTTCGACCCGCAGACCTCGAAGCAGGCAGCCAACTCACTCCTCGACGAGGGCTGTGACGTTATTTCACAGGAGCAGGACTCCCCCGCTCCGGTCAGGGCAGCCAACGAGGCGGACGTGTGGGCCTCCGGCTACAACGCGCCGATGGGCGAGTTCGGCGGCGACAACTACCTCGTCTCCCCGGTGTGGAACTGGGAAGAGGTGTACGACCCAACTATCTCTGCAGTTCGGGACGGAACCTGGGAATCCGATGCCTTCTGGGGCGGCATGGAGACGAACCTCCCCACACTCGACGAGTGGGGGCCGGAGGTCCCACAGGAGGTCAAGGACACCGTCGCCGAGACGGAAGAGAAAATCGTCAACGGCGAACTCGACGTCTGGGCCGGTTCGCCGTTCGAGGACAAGAGCGACGAGTTCCTGTTCCAGAAGATGAACAGTTTCGTCGACGCCGTCGACGACGAAGTACCGGAGTAGCGCGGCCGGGGTTCGGCGTTCGTTTCCGCTCCGATACTGTCCGAGCGGTCGGATAGGCAAGTCACCGGACAATCGGTCAGAGCGGGCAAGCCAGCCGATCAGCCGTCCGCAGCGCGGTCGAGTTCGGGACGGGTCGCACCACCCCACTCCTCGTAAGAGCGAAGCACGTCGCCGTTTCGCTCGCCGGTCAGTTCGCCGCCCCGGACGGCAATCTCGCCGCCGACGAGGACGTACTCCATCCCGTCGGAGAACTGAAACGGGTTCTCGTAGGTCGCGTTCGCCGACACCGAGTCGAGGTCGAAAGCCACGAGGTCCGCGATGTATCCCTCCCGGACGTAGCCGCGGTCTCTGAGGCCGAGGATATCGGCGGGGTTACCTGCGGCCTTATACGCCATCAGTTCTGGTGAGAGCACGTCCCGCTCTCGGACGTAGCGTTCGAGAATGCGACTGAACGCGCCGATAGCCCGCGGGTGAGGCTTTCCGCCGAAGATACCGTCCGTGCAGAACGTACCGCGGTCGTCCGCGAGGAACCGCTCGATGTCGTCTTCAGCCATCACGAAATCGGCCATAGTTACGTCCAGTTCTTCCACAACGAGCAGTTCACACATCGCGTCGACCGGGTCGCGTCCCATTTCGGCGGCGATGTCCTCGATAGTATCGCCCTGATAGCGCCCGCTTCCCGTCCGCGTGATGAGGATATTGTCCCACGACCCGGCGGCGTACGCGAGGTTCTCCCAATCACCCGGCTGAGCGATGTCAGTGGCGATGCGGTCGCGAACCGCCGCGGAGTTGAGCCGATGACGGATGGCTTCCGAATCGCCCTGCCGTGCCCACGGCGGCAATAGCGCGGTAAGCATCGTCGACCCGGCTGTGTATGGATACTGGTCGAAGGTGACCCGCTGGCCACGGTTGATGGCGTCGTCGAACAGTTCGAGCACGGCCTCGGAATCTCCCCAGTTCTGCTGGCCGCCGACCTTTAGATGGGAGACGTGGGCGTGACAGCCGCCACGCTGACAGATGTCGAGATACCGGTCGATAGATTCGACCACGCGGTCCGTCTCGTTCCAGACGTGGGAGATCATGAACGAATCGCGCTTTGCGAGGGTGTCAGCGAGCGCCACCAGTTCGTCGTCGCGGGCGTACGAACTCGGCGGGTATATCATCCCTTTGGACATACCAAACGCGCCTGCTTCCAGCGCTACTTCGAGTTCCTGTCGAATCGCGTCGAGTTCACCGGGCGCTGTGTCGTGGTCTGACTTCGGTCTGTCCAGCCGTTGATCGGTGACTGGTCCGGCGGCGACGACGTGTTCGTCGCTGAGTGGGCGGTCCTCGAACCCGGACAGCATCGACCTGATGTTGCCATGAGGGGCGTAGTATGCGCAGTTGACAGCGGGCTCGGCGGATTCAAGCGCTGAGAGATAGCCGTCGACGGTATGCCAGGGCCACGACTCGCCGAGCGTGCCGTCGAGTGATTTGACTCGTTCCGCCCACTCATCAGTGAGGGTCGGCGGCACCGGAGCGACGCTGACCCCGTCCTGGCCGAGGACTTCCGTCGTGATTCCCTGCGTCAGTTTCTCTTTCGCGCCGGGATGCTCGAACAGTCGAAGTTCCGAATGCGCATGCATATCGATGAACCCCGGCGCGAGATACGACCCGTCGAGATCGATAACGCGGTCGGCGTCGAGCGGGGCCTCGCTGATGGCATCGATTCGACCGTCGGCGACACGCACGCACGCAGTGAACGGCGGGCGACCGCTCCCGTCCAGTACCCGCGCGTCTCGGAACGCGATAGACGCGGCACTCGGCTCGGTCATGTCTGCCGACTCGCGGAACGGTCGTTTGGCTCTTTCGGTGGTCTCAACCGTGTGTGACAGCGGGCGAGCGCGTGCCACACCTGTCTGTCAGCCTGTGTGGTGCTACCTCGACACAATCTTCAAGACGACACCGCGGAACAGCTACCCAATGCCATCGGTCAGTCTCGATAGCGAGCGGTTCAGACAGCGCTTCGATACGTTCAACAAGATCGGCGCGACGGAACGGGGCGGCGTGAACAGGCCGAGCTTGTCCGACGAGAACAAGGCGGCCCGCGACACACTGGTCGAGTGGTTCCGGGAAGCCGGGCTGGAGCTCCGTATCGACACGATGGGAAATATCTTCGGTCGCCGAGAGGGAACAGATGGCGACGCCGCACCGGTCCTGTTCGGGTCGCACATCGACAGCCAGTACAACGGCGGGCGGTACGACGGCGTTATCGGCGTCCTCGGAGGGCTTGAGGTCATCGAGGCGTTCAACGACGCCGGCGTGACGACCGAGCGCCCGCTGGAGGTCGTCGCCTGGAGCAACGAGGAAGGCGTCCGCTTCCAGCCGGATATGCTCGGCAGCGGAGTCTACTGTGATATTTTCGACCTCGACTACGCATACGAGCGCGAGGACAAAGAGGGCAAACGGTTCGGCGACGAACTCGAACGCATCGGCTACAAGGGCTGTCTCTTATACACA
>NZ_AOLY01000045.1 GCF_000336635.1 Haloarcula japonica DSM 6131
ATCACAGCGACCGAAGGAACGGACCTCGTCGGGACGGTCGGCAGTGTCGACGTGTGGCCGAACGCCATCAACGTCATCCCCGAAACGGTGGAGTTCACGCTCGACTTCCGCTCGTACGACGATGCCGTGGTCGACGCGGCTGTCGAACAAATCAGGGAAGAGGTTGCCCACGCGGCCGAGCGCGAAGGCCTTGAATACGAGATAGAGGAAATAATGCGGGTCGACGCAGACCCGTTCGATCAGAACTGTATCGACACGGTTGTCGAGGCCGCCGAGACGGTCGGCTGTGAGTACACACGGCTGGTCAGCGGCGCAGGCCACGACGCGAACTACCTCAACAAGATAGCCCCGACGAGCATGATTTTCGTCCCGAGCGTCGACGGGATCAGCCACCGCGAGAGCGAGTTCACCGAGTGGGACGACATCGTCACCGGGACTGCGGTACTGCTGAACGCCGTGCAAGCGAAGGCCGCCGAGTGACCAGGTCCGTTCGCAGGGAGTAGCTGTCACAGATGTGGCACACGCCACACATCAACCGCTACGTTTGTCGTAGCTGTGTCAGCCGATTGTCCTGTGGTGGGGCATGCCCGTGACTTTCGCTGGCAACATTGCGACCAGACACCTGTGAAGCATACATATATGAGAGAGTGCTGTACAGTTGTTCACTAAGAGGCGTGTGTGCGTAGCGCATGCCGAATACTGGAGGGAACGCTGTGGATATCGAACTCACGATCAATGGCGAGCGGACGACAGTCGAAGCCGGGTCGACAGATGACCTGGCGACGGTATTGAGACAGCACGGCTACATCGACGTGAAATGTGGCTGCGACGGCGGGACCTGCGGCGCGTCGAAGGTATTCGTCGACGGCGAGGTGCACATGGCCTGCGGGATGGCCGCGACGGATGCCAACGGGAGTGAGATACAGACCGTTGCGGCGCTCGGGGCACAGGACGACTTGCATCCAGTCCAGCAGGCGTTCGTCGACAACTTCGCCGTCCAGTGCGGGTTCTGCATTCCGGGAATGGTAATCCAGGCGGTAGCTCTGCTGGATTCGAACCCCGACCCGACCGAGCGAGAGGTTCGGGAGGCGCTAGACGACAACGTCTGTCGCTGCACCGGCTATCAGAAGCCGGTCGAAGCCGTTCTGGACGCGGCGGGCCGGATGCAGGGAGAGCAGTCGGTTGCCGCGGACGGCGGCCAGGCGGTCAGTGCGCCGCTGCGCGGAGCTGAGTCGACCAGTTGCTGTGGAGGTGGCTGCGATGAGTAACGACGACGAGACAGCCAAAGCCGACGGCGGCACGGCCTCGCAGTCAGAGACTGTCGAAGACAAGCGTTCCGAGGAACACCCGCTCGAATGGGACGAGCCAGAGAACAACAGTAAGGCCCCGGACGAGCGCGACAGCGTCTCCCACCGGACGGAGAAGTACGACGACAGAAAGCTCGTGACCGGGCAGGCGAAGTACACCGCCGACTACGAGGAGCGGTATCCCGACCTCGCGTACGCGGCAGTCGTCCGAAGCGACATCCCACACGGCCGGGTGACCGATATCGACACGAGCGCTGCCGAGGCAATCGACGGCGTCGACGCGGTCCTGACACCCGAATCCGACGCAGTGCCGGACACGAAATACACCAGCGCCGGACAGTCCTATCCCGAGCCGAGTCCGTGGGACATGCACGTACTGAACGAGCACGTCCGCTACATCGGCGACCCGATTGCCGCCGTCGCAGCCGAAGACCGGGCGACGGCGACCGCCGCCGTCGAGGCTATCGAGGTGGCCTACGAGGAGTACGACTACGTCACCGACCCGGAGGACGCCTTCGACGAGGACGCGCCGCAGTTGTTCGAGGACAGCGAGGTCGAGAACGAGATCGTCGGCCACGACTACGGCCGGAACCGGATGGCCCACATCGGGGGCGAACTCGGCGACGTGGATGCAGCGCTCGACGGCGACACCCACGTACACGAAACCGAGTGGGAGACGATCCGCCAGTCCCACGCCAACGTCGAGAAACACACCTCACTGGCCTACACAAACGAGGACGACCGCCACGTCCTCATCACCAGTACACAGGTGCCTAACCACACGCGTCGCCAACTCGCCCACCTGTTCGACATTCCCATTCGGGACATCCGGGTGACGAAGCCGCGGGTCGGCGGCGGTTTCGGCGGGAAACAGGCGATGGTCGTCGAGCCGATTCCGCTCGCGCTGTCGCTTGCGACCGACCGCCCGGTCTTGTACGAAGCCAGCCGCGAAGAGGAGTTCTACGCGATGCGTTCGCGCCATCCGATGAAGGTCAAAGCGAAGACGGCCGTGACCGCCGATGGTGATATCGAGGCCATTGACCTGTACGCCCTGTCGAACACCGGCGCGTACGGCAGCCACGGCATGACCGTCGCGGGCAACGTCGGCAGCAAGCCGATGCCGCTGTACTCGAAAGTTCCCAACGCCCGCTTCGAGGCCGATATCGTCCATACGAACACGCCCCAGACCGGGGCGATGCGGGGCTACGGCGCGCCACAGGGCACGCTCGCGCTGGAAGGCCATCTCGACGAGGTCGCCCGTGACATCGGTCTCGACCCTATCGAGTTCCGACGGCGACATCACATGGAGGTCGGCGACCTCGACGAGATCGCGGGGATGATGGGCGGCGAGGGAGCGAACCGTCGTATCCGCTCGTGTGGCCTCGACGAGTGCATCGAGCGCGGAAAGGACGCTATCGGCTACGATGACCTCGAACAGCCCGACGAAGACCACCTGCACCGCGGCATCGGGATGGCGCTGTCCGCACAGGGGACCGGCGTCGCAGGCGACGAACTCGGGGCCGCTCAGATAATGATGAACGAGGACGGGAGCTTCCACCTGCAGGTCGGTGGCGTCGACATCGGAACGGGGGCTGACACGGCGTTCCTCCAGATCGCCGCCGAGGTACTGGGCTGTGACGAGGACGACATAATCGTCAAATCCTCCGATACGGACGTGACGCCGTTCGACTACGGCGCGTACGCCTCCTCGACGACCTACATCAGCGGGATGGCCGTCAAGAAGGCCGCAGAGGGCGCGAAAGCGCGGATTCTCGACTGGGGAGCGAAACTGCTCGACGAACCAGTCGAAGAACTGGAAACCGGCGACGGAACGGTGTACAGCGAGGGCAGCGGCGATTCGGTCACGCTGGAAGACATCGGCTACGAGGCCGCGTACGGCGACGACGAGCGCGAGCACATCTTGGGGAAGGGCACCCATTGTACCGAGGAGAGTCCCCCGCCGTTCGCCGCGCAGTTCGCCGACGTGACGGTCGACGAGACCACCGGCGAGTTCGAGGTACACAAGCTGGTCGTCGCGGTCGACTGCGGCGTCGTCATCAACCCCGGTATGGCCGAGGGCCAGATCGAGGGCGCGAACCACATGAGCTACGAGATGGCTGTCAGCGAGGGGATCACGCTGGATGACGAGGGACGGGCAGAGATAGCTGATTTCGACGAGTACGGACTGCCGTCGGCGACCGAGACGCCACCCATCGAGTCGATTCTGGTCGAGACCCACGAACCGACCGGTCCCTTCGGCGCGAAATCGGTCGCCGAAGTCCCGACCAACACGGTCCCGCCGGCACTGTCAAATGCCGTCCGGGACGCCGTCGGCGTCCGTATCCGGGAGATGCCGATTACCGCCGAGAAAATCAAGGCGAAGGTTGACGAGCGCAAGGACTGAGAAAGTCCTTCAGTTCGGTCGTTTTTTGTCCGCAGTTGAGACTACCGAAGCCACCTGTTGATTTATTTGTTCAAAAGTATGAACTACAGTAGCTGGTCGGTACAACCAGTATGTTCAGTATAACAGTATGTTTAATATACTCAGTACCTAACACTTGGGTATGCCAATCAGCGCGGACCGGTTCGAGGATATCCCGGACGACGGCGACACGCCCTCTCCGGAGACAAACGCAGGAGCGATTCTCGCGTTCCTCCGTGACAACCCCGAGAAGGCGTTTACCCGGAGCGAAATCGCTGCTGAAACCGGTGTGAAGAAAGGCTCTGTCGGCCCAACACTCGTCCGACTGCGTGAACGGGGACGAGTCGACCACCGTGGGAACTACTGGCGCATCAGTGATCACGAGGCAAGCGTCAATACCGCCACGGCCCACGCCACTGCCGCCATCGTCGCACGTGAGGCTGACGGTGAGACACCGTCCTACGAAGACTGGCAGGAGCACGCGGTCGACCCGCGTGACACCGATGAGTAACGGTCGGTACAGTTCCGGCGACGTGTTCTGGGCCCCGGACCCGTACAACCGGGGAAACAATCCCCGCCCGTGGCTGGTCCTTACTGCAGACGCACTGCCGTTCAGCGGTGAGGAGTACATCTGTGCCGGACTGACACTCAGTGACCTCCAGGATAACATCGCTATCGGAGACAGTTGGATAGCCGGTGGCAACCCGGACAGAGAATCGTACTGTTCGCCCTGGGTACTCGCCACGGTCAAACACGATGCGGTAGCGAATCCACAGGGGCGGGTGGCCCCGGAGTTCACAGCTACGGTGACGAGACGAAGTTCCGAGTACATTACCGGCGACACCGACCGCGAGTCAGCCTGACCGACTCAGTCAGCTGAAGGACAGATAGAAGACACACGGTGTTTGTCGCGGTTTGTGACGGCACTCACCCGCGATAGCTATTTACCGTTCTGTTCGTCACGTGCCTGACATAGCCAGCGAGCTGATGAGCCATATGGAAATCGAACTGGAAATAAACGGTGTGGAACAGACGGTCGAAGCGTCGAAGTCCGATTCGCTTCTCGACGTCCTTCGACGGAACGGGTACACCGGCGCGAAGCGGGGGTGTGACACCGGCGCGTGCGGCTTCTGTACGGTACATGTCGACGGCGAGCCAGTGAAATCCTGCGTCAAACCAGTGACGAAAGCACGGGACGCATCCGTCGAAACAATCGAAGGTCTGGGCACACAGAACGACCTGCATCCGGTGCAACAGGCATTCGTCGACAACACCGCGCTGCAGTGTGGGTTTTGTATTCCGGGGATGATTATGCGCTCGACGGCGCTACTGGTGGAGAATCCGGACCCGAGCGAACAGGAGGTCCGAGAAGCCCTGTCGGACAACCTCTGTCGGTGTACCGGTTACAAGAAAATCGTCGAAGCGGTGCTTGATGCCGCCGAGCGGATGGACAGCGGGACAGCGGTCGCCGCCGACGGTGGACAAACAGTCGATAGCGACGGTGGGGCCGCCACTGTAACCGAGTGTTCACGCACCGACTGCGGCTGCATGGAGGGCGATCAGTGAGCGATTCCGACCGGGTACGGGAGATGGACAGACGGCCCGACAGTACAGAGATAGATGAAGCGGACCCAGCCGAAGCCGACGAGGAGTCAGCGACGGGCGCGGCACGCGAACCCGACCGGAAACCCGTATCCGAGCGCGACGCCATTACCGTGGACGAGGAGAAAGACGACGCACGGAAAATCGTGACCGGGCAAGCCCGCTACACGGCGGATTACCGTGACCGGTTTCCGGACCTCGCCCACGGAAGGGTCGTTCGCAGCGATATCGCCCACGGCTACGTCGAATCGGTCGACACGAGCGCAGCCGAGGTGATGGATGGCGTCGACGCCGTCATCACGCCGTTCGACGACGTGGTTCCGGACAAACTGTACTCCAGTTCAGGCCAGTCTTACCCCGAGCCGAGCCCGTGGGATCTGAAGGTGTTGCGCGAACACGTCCGCTTCGTCGGTGACCCGGTCGCCGCTGTCGCAGCCGACGACGCGGAGACAGCCGACCGTGCTGCACGGAAAGTCGAGGTCAAGTACCGGGAACTCGACGCTGTGTTTGATCCCGAGGAGGCCTTCGACGAGGACGCGCCACAACTGTTCGAGGCTGATGACGTAGAAAACAAGCAGTCAGGCGCAGACTACAGCCGAAACCTCGAATCACACTTCGAGGGGGAACTCGGTGACGTGGACGCGGAATTTGAACAGGCGAGCGACGACGAGGAGCGACACGTCATCCAGACGGAGTGGGAAACGCCGTACCAGTCCCACTGCGTCCCGGAACCACACACGACCATCGCCTACACCGACGAGGACGACCGTCACACGTTCATCACGGCGACGCAGGTCCCCTTTCACACCCGCCGCCAGATAGCGCACCTGTTCGACGTGCCCATCCGCGACGTGCGGGTGAAGAAACCGCGAATCGGCGCTGGGTTCGGGTCGAAACAGGAGATGGCAATCGAGCCGATAACGTTCGCACTGCATCTGGCGGCCGACCGGCCGGTCAAACTGGAGATGAGCCGCCAGGAAGAGTTCACCGCGCTTCGCTTTCGCCACCCGATGCGGATGCAGATGCAGACCGTAGTGACGGACGACGGCGACATCGAGGCGATGGACCTCTACACGCTGTCGAACTCGGGGGCCTACGGCACCCACGGCATGACCGTCGCGAACAACGTCGGAACGAAGCCGCTCCCGCTCTACCCCCGCGTCCCGAACGTCCGCTTTTCGGGAGATGTGGTACACACGAATCTCCCGATGGGGGCGGCCATGCGGGGGTACGGCGCACCACAGGGACATTTCGCCGTTGAAGCACACATGGACGAGGTTGCCCGCCGCCTCGACCTCGACCCAATCGAGTTCCGCCTGCAGAACGCGGTCCGCGAGGGCGATCTCGACCGGAGCGTCGCGATTCTGAAAGACGGTGACCGGTTCACCCGGACGATTCGCTCGTGTGGCATCCGCGAATGCGTCGAACGCGGGAAAGAAGCCATCGGCTACGACGACCCCGAACAGCCCGATAAAGACCACCGCAAGCGCGGGGTCGGAATGGCGCTCATTGCCCAGGGAAGTGGTGTCGCGGGGAAGGAACTCGGCGCGGCACAGGTACAGATGAACGAGGACGGGAGCTTCCACCTACAGGTCGGCGGCGTCGACACCGGGACGGGCGCGGACACGATGTTCTCCCAGATCGCCGCCGAGGTGCTGGGCTGCACTCCCGAAGATATCGTCGTCATCGCCGCCGACACCGATCTGACGCCGTTCGACTACGGCGCATACGCCTCCTCGACAACGTACATCAGCGGTCGCGCGGTAAAGAAGGCCGCCGAGGATGCCAAAGAGCGGCTACTGGAGTGGGGGTCAAAACTGCTCGACGAACCGCCGGAAGCGCTCGACACCGGCGACGGCGACGTGTACAGCGAGCGGACCGGCAACTGTGTATCGCTGGAGGAAATCGGCTATGAGGCCACGTACGGCGACGACAAGCGCGAACACATCCTCGGGGACGGCAACCACTCGACCGACGAGAGCCCGCCGCCCTACGGCGCGCAGTTCGTCGACGTGACTGTCGATACGGAGACCGGCGAGTACGAACTCAACAAGCTGGTGTTTGCGGCCGACTGCGGCGTCGCGATAAATCCCGCGCTGGTCGAAGGCCAGATAGAGGGCGGCGAGCACATGAGCCTCGAATACGCCACGAGCGGCGACCTCACCTTCGATGAGGACGGGAACCCGGAGGTCCTGGGCTTTCGCCAGTACGGGATGCCGCGGACGACGGACCACCCCGAAATGGAGACAATTCTGGTCGAAACACACGAACCCACGGGTCCGTTCGGCGCGAAGTCTATCGCGGAACTTCCGACGAACGGCGTGCCGCCGGCGCTCTCGAACGCCATCCGCGACGCCGTCGGCGTTCGGCTGACCGAGTTGCCGTTCACCGCGGAGGACCTGAAGACGGCACTTGACGAGCAGTCTGCTGACGAAGGATAGGTTTGTTTCGGGCAGTTTTGTCCCGGTTAATATCACACACGGAGTGTTTTTCCGTTGTGTCGAGCAAACTATTAAGAGCTGTTCGGGAAAATCCCGACAGTATGGCGTACATCGGGTTTCTGCTGACAGGCGGTCCCTTCGACAGCGAACGGTGGCGTACCGCCTACGAGCTGGGACGGGCGGCGCTGGATCAGGGCCACGAGGTGAGCTACTTCCACTACCTCGATGGCGCGCTCGTCCCCGTTGCGGACCAGACCCTACCCGGCTGTTCGGACAGCGGGCTGTACGACGAGATGCCGACCGAGAAGTTCCAGGAACTCATCGCGGACGGGGCAGAAGTCATCTGCTGTGGGCTCTGTGTCGACGCACGCGGGATCGACGCATCAGCCGACTACCCCGAAGGCGTCGAAGTCGGGCTGCTCCCGGACCTTGCGGACATCATCGGCGAGGCCGACCGGGTGGTCTCGCTATGAAACGAGATGTCGTCGTACTGCTCACCCGCGCGCCGTACGGCCGAGTCCACATCCCAGAGGGGCTGCGAGCGGCCCGTGGCATCGCGGCCGGTTTCGACATGCACGACGTGACCGTGATATTCACCCAAGACGGCGTGTACGGCGCTCGGGAGGCCGTCGACCGCGAGGCACTCAATATGACCGGGCACGTCGCCGACCTTGAGGAACAGGACGGACAGATGGTCGCGGACGAGGCGGCGATGGCCGAGCGCGGCGTTGACGAGACCGAAATCGCCGACGACGTGATGGTCTGGTCGGACGACCGCGTCACCGCCCGCATCCGCAACGCCGATAAGACACTGGATTTCTGACAATGCTGTATCTCATCGACAAACCGATGGCAGAAATCGGACTGCGTACTGCCGCCGGGGACCCCGAGGCACACGTCGTCCTGATTCAGGACGGCGTCTACCTCACACCGGATATCGACGCACCCGTCTCAGCAGTCGCGAGAGACGTGGACGTGCGTGGTGTCTCGCTACCGCCGGATATCGACCGGATATCCTACCACGACGTGGTCGAAACCATCGTCGAGCAGGAGGTCAGGAGCTTCGTATGAGCCTGTTCGAACGACTCGACGAACTGGCTGCCCAGGGAGAGCCGGCGGCGCTCCTGACTATCGTCCGCAAGGACGGTAGTGCGCCGCGGGACGTAGGAGACAAAATGGTCGTCACAAGCGACGAGGAGCATGGAACTATTGGCGGTGGCACGGTCGAGCATCTCGCCGTACAGGACGCCCGGTCGGTGCTCGCCGGGGCTGACGACCCCGGCGTCCGGACGTACGAACTCGAACGCGGCGGCAACACGGGCATGGTCTGTGGCGGCGAAATGGACGTGTTCATCGACCGCGTTCGCGGGCAAGCACGACTCTACATCGCCGGGGGCGGCCACATCAGCGTCGAGCTGGCCCCGCTGGCGGAGCGGCTGGGCTACGCCGTCACCGTGGTCGACGACCGCGAAGCATACGCCGACCCGGCGAAGTTCCCCGACGAGACGGACGTGATTCACGGTGACTACGGCGATGTGCTCAGTGATTTGGAGATGGGAACCGAGACTGCCGTGGCCGTCGCAACGCGAAGCGGGACGTTCGACCAAGACGCTGTCGCTGCGGCGCTAGACGGCGAGGCTGGCTACGTCGGACTCGTCGCCAGCGAGACGAAAGCCGACCATGTCCTCGACTCACTCGCCAAATCAGGCTATGGGCATCGGGAACTCAGCCGAGTCCGGACGCCCGTCGGGCTCGACCTCGGCGGGAGCGGGCCGGCCGTCGTCGCGCTCTCGATTCTGTCCGAGGTCACCATGGACCGTCACGACGCCACCGGTGAGCGGGCGACACGGCTGGACCTCGATGACTTGGTCATCGTCCGCGGCGGCGGCGACCTCGGAAGCGGCGTTGTCTATCGCCTCCAGCAGGCCGACTTCCCAGTCATCGTCACCGAAGTAGAACAGCCAACAGTGGTCCGGCGGGCAGTCGCTTTCGGGTCTTCACTGTACGAAGACGAGGTGACGGTCGAGGGAGTCACGGGCCGAGCAGCAGCGGACATCGACGAGGCGCTCGAACTACTCGCCGACGATGTCGTTCCGGTACTCGTCGACCCAGAGGCAGCTGTTGCTGACGACCTCGACGCCGCGATCCTCGTCGACGCGATCATGGCGAAGGGGGCGTTCGACACCGGCACGCGCCGGGGGGACGCCGACGTAGTAGTCGGGATGGGGCCCGGTTTCGAGGCCGGCGAAGACGTGGACGCTGTCGTCGAGACTGACCGCGGGCACGAGCTCGGCCGCGTTCTCTACGAGGGGGCAGCGAGCGAGTACGACGGCGAACCCGGCGAGCGTCGCGGCTACACCCACGAGCGGGTGCTTCGTGCCCCGGCCGATGGTGAGTGGACACCGACAGTCGCCATCGGCGATAGTGTCACAGCCGGCGACGTTGTCGGCACTGTCGGCGACCAGCCGGTCGAAACCGAGATAGACGGGCTGGTTCGCGGCCTAGTTCACGGCGGCCTCGGTGTCAGCGAGGGTACCAAACTCGGCGATGTCGACCCCCGTGGTGAGTCTGTCGACCCAACGAAGATCTCCGACAAAGCGCTGTGTCTCGGCGGTGGCGTGCTGGAGGCAGTACTCCGGCTGCGGTAGAAGGCTCCTAATCGACGTTAGCGGCTGACTTCTTCAATAGTCGGGTCCACAAGCGAGACGCCGCGTCCGGCCGTAACACGGCCGACAGCTCGATAGAACACGTCGGCGTCGTCGAGCGCCGATTCGACGGCGTCAGTCGCAGTCGGTGGGACGGAGACGAACAGGCCGCCGCTGGTCTCCGCGCTCTCACCCACAGTCAGCCCGTATCCGAATAGTGCCGAGAGGGCGGGTGTTCCTGCGATGACCGGGAGGTGTGTCAGTTCGATACCGACGGTCGAGCGGTCGGCCACCACGCGGCTCTGTCCGACGAGGCCGAAGCCGGTAATGTCGGTCGCCGCGGTCGCGTATTCGCGACAAGCGAGCGCAGCGTCCCGGTTCGGGGTCGTCATCCACTCGATGGCATCCGACTCGATTTGGTCGAGTGGGCGGTCAGTAGCATCGGTGACCGTCTCGACGAACTGGTCGTCGGTCACGCGGGTCGCACCCATAGCCGGCTGTGTCCCGAGCGGTTTGGTCAGGTAGAGCCGGTCGCCAGGGCTGGCACCCTGCGAGGTGAGCAGAGCTTCGGGGCGTGCTATCGCTGAGATAGCTCCTCCGGCGAACGGCCACGGGCTCATGATGGTGTGGCCACCGGCGATAACGCCGTCCATTGCGTCCAGCGCGTCGGCCATGCCGGCGAGAATCGGCGCTGCGCTCTCGGTTAGTTCTCGTGGTAGGCCGAGGACGACCAGACAGTCAACGTTCTCGACCGCGCCCGTGGCGAACGCATCGCTGGCGGCGTTACAGGCGGCGATACGGCCGAAATCGTACGGATCGTCGACGATGGGCGTGAAGAAATCCACCGTCGAAACCAGCGCGAGGTCGTCGGTAAGTTTTCGCCCAGCGGCGTCCTCGCCGATGCCGAACAGCAACGCGTCGTTCTCACCGGTGAGGCCGGCGTCAGCGAGCAGCGAATCGAGGTCGCTCTGACCGACTTTGCAGGAACAGCCGTGGAGTTCCGTGTACTCCGTCAGGCGCGTCGTTTCGTCGTCACCGTCGGTTCCCACACTCAGGCCTCCGATAGCGACGCCATCTCGGTCACCCGGAGTTCGAGTTCGAACTCGCCGGACTCGCCAGCGGTCTCCGCGGTCGTCACATCGATGCCGTGGGTCGTACACATCCGACGGAGGTTCTCCTCGGCCGGTGGGTAATCACCACGGACGACGAGCGTCTCGCCGGTGTCGAGGTCAGAAAGCGCCTGGCGGACAATGAGCGCCGGCCGGGGACAGATTTCACCACGAACGTCTACGCGGGCCATACCGGTACGTGTGTCACTAGGTCACAAAAACGCTATCGCCGCCACACGTCGTTGTCCCGGCAAGCTATTTTTGTGCGTCCTGTGGAGCGACCGTATGCATCTGGCTGCTGCGCTGGACTTAGGTTCCAGCGCTGCTATCGCCTTTGTCGGGGCCGGCGGGAAGAAAACCGCGATGGGACAGCTGACGGGCGAAGGAACCGACGAGGGGTACGACGTGGGCTACACGACGACGACAGCGATGCCGCCACCGCCCCACCTGCCCCTGACGCTCACAGGCCCAGAAGAGTGGCGAACCGACCTCGAAGCACATGACCCGCCGATTGCCCTCGCTCGCGAGGAGGTAGCCGATCCGGCGCGAGTCGACCGGAAGGTTCGCGGGTTCGAGGCGAGTGTGGTGGACCAGCTATCCGAGGCCGGACTGTTCGACTGGCTGCTCGTCAAGGCTGACGGGGCACGCAGACGGGAGTTCAAAGCGCCTGGCGATGGGGAACCAGTCGTCCCGAGTACCGCGACCCACGTCGTCCCGGTCGCTTCGGTCGCCGCCGTCAGTGAAGTGCTGACGACGGACGTGGTTCATCGACCGGAGCGGGTAACGGATATCACCGACATCGATATTGGCGACACGATCACCGCGGCGGCTGTCGGAACAGTGCTCACACATCCCGACGGTGGCCTCCGAAACGCGCCAGCCGAGGCCTCTGTGATACCGTTAGTCAACAAAGCGGATACCGAACCACAGCGTCGTATCGCTACAGACGTACTCGCACACGCACTTTCACAGACAGAGCGGTGTTCTCGGGGCGTCATTACGTCGTTCGAGTCAGATGTCTGTGAAGTGGTCTCAGCGGCGGATATAAAGGAGGAAGGGCGCGATGACTGAATCCGGGGAAACAACTGGTATTGTTACGAGACGAGGGCAATCATGAACAGCCAGCACCGGAGTAGAGTCGGCGGCGTCATCCTCGCCGCTGGGAGGAGCGCACGGTACGAGTCGGGTAACAAACTGCTGGCGACTATCGACGGGGAGGCGGTCGTCCGACAGGTGGCCGAAACCGCCTGTGAGTCATCGCTATCGGACGTTGTCGCTGTCCTCGGATACGAAAACGTGGCCGTGGCTGAGGCGCTGGACGGCCTATCTCTTTCGTTTCGCCATAACGACGATTACGCGGCCGGCCAGAGTACGTCAGTTCGACACGGCGTCGAGTTCGCCCATTCGGCCGACTGGGACGCCACCCTGTTCCTGCTTGGCGATATGCCGTTCGTACGCGCCGAAACCGTCGAGGAGCTTCTCGAAACGTACCGGACAGGAACGGCAACTATTGTCGTTCCTGAGTACGAGGCGACGCGGGGAAATCCGGTGCTTTTCGACAGGTGCCACTTCGATGCACTCGCCTCGGTCTCCGGCGACCGCGGCGGGCGAGAGATTATCGAGACCGCCGAGAAAACAGCGTTCGTTGAAGTTGGGGACCCTGGAGTCCACTGGGATATCGACACCGAGGCTAACCTCGCCGAATTCGCGGACCGCCGCGACGGCCTGTGAATTTAAGATGGTGATGGTGGAACATTCGACTGATGAAACGGACCATCAGCACGACCGATGCCCCCGATGCGGTCGGCGCGTACAGTCAGGCAACGACAGACGGATCGCTCGTGTTCACCGCGGGCCAGATTCCGATGACGTCCGACGGCGATCTGCTGGACGACGAACCGATAGCGACGCAGGCGGAACAGGCGCTATCGAACGTCGAAGCGGTACTGGCAGCCGAGGGACTGGAGATGAGTGACGTGCTGAAGGTGACCGTCTTTCTCGACGATATCGGCGATTTCGAGGCTATGAACGATACGTATGCCAGCTTCTTCGACGAAGCGCCACCGGCCCGAAGCGCAGTCGAGGTCGCAAATCTGCCAAAGGGTGTCGGCGTCGAAATCGAAGCTATCGCGACGAGCGATTGAGACAGACAGACACGCACTGCTGTTGTGGGCCACATAGCCGGGATGTGGCGCACGCAACTTTCAAGACCGGCGACTCGCATCACAGCGTCATGCGACCCACGAGGCGTGAATTTCTGGGTACAGCGGCAGCGCTTTCGCTGTCGGGCTGTCTCGGAGGGACGGCGGCACCGACGCTGACGGTCGGCGTCGTGCCCGACGTGGACCCGGATACCGCCATCGAACAGAACACCGAACTCGCGACGTATCTGGCGACAGAACTCGACGTCGAGACCGAGTTACGTACAGCGGCTGACTACGCCGGGATGGTCCAGGCAATGGGGGCGGGACAGGTCGACATCGCCTACTACGGCGGTGTGTCGTACATTCTGGCCCATCGTCGAGCGGATGCAAAGCCAGTCGTCGTCGGGTCACGGAACGGACAGACGGAGTGGCACTCCGCGTTCATCGCCCCGTCAGACAGTGACCTGACAGAGATGACGGACATGGTCGAAGCCGCAAGCGAGACCGAACTGGTGTTCGGCGACCCGCTCTCGACCAGCGGAACCGTGATGCCGACGTACCACCTGCAGACGGAGTACAATCTACATACCCACGCGTTCGAACAGGTCACACACGTCGGTGCCCACGACGCAACGGCGGAGACAGTCGGTCAGACCAACGGTGTCGTCGGGGCGCTGAACGCCCGCATCTATGACAGACTACTCGCAGACGACGCCGTTGAAGGGGTGCGAGAGCTATGGCGGACTCCCGGTTTCCCGGATTACCCGTGGGCCGTCGCCCCGTCGCTGGAGGCGACGACGGCGGACGCTGTTCAGACGGCGTTTACGACCCTCGACTCGAAAGGGCGAACGGATATTCTCGACCAGCAGGCCGTCGACCAGTACGTCGAGGTGAGCCACGACGCGTTCACATCGCTGGAAACGGCCGTCGAGATGGCTGGCATCGAACAGGGAGACGACGGGTGAAAAACGAGCACGCAGCGCGTCCAGAGGGGAAACAGACAGGCCACGGGCTCCTTTTCGATGGTGTCACCAAGGGGTTCGGCGGGAAAGTTGCGGTGCGGGATGTCTCGCTCAGCCTGAATGCCGGTGAACGGGTCGCCGTCATCGGGCCCTCAGGAGCCGGCAAGACCACGCTTCTCAGGCTGGCAGCCGGCGCATTACGGCCCGATGCAGGAGCGGTGACGTTCAACGGGAGCAGTGTTACGGGTTCGACCACGACGCTTGCGTATCAGGGAGAGACGCTCGTGGACCGGCGGACGGCACTGTCGAACGTCCTCACTGGGCGCATCGGAGCCCTGTCCTGGCTCCGTGGCTTCATCGAGCCACTGCTTCCCCGGCACCCAGAGCCAGCCCTCGAACGACTCGGTGCCGTCGGGCTGGTCGAACGGGCCGATGTCCCCGTGAAATCGTTGAGCGCTGGCGAACGCCAGCGGGTCGCCTTCGCACGGGCCCTCATGCAGGATACCGCGGTCGTGTTGGCCGACGAGCCGACAGCGAATCTTGACCCCAGCTCCCGCCGGAACGTTATCGACGTGCTCGACGCCGCCCTCAACGGGGAGCTGCTGATCACCGTCCTCCACGACGTTGACCTGGCACTGAAGCACTTCGACCGGATCGTCGGCATGGCTGACGGCCTGGTCAGGTTCGATACGCCCGCGCCGGCGGTGACCGACGATCAACTGGATTCCCTCTTTGCAGCGGGCGCATCCACGCCCGATACCGACGCCGAGGGAACAGGGACGGAGAAAGAGAGTGAGGCTCCGGTTCCGCGGTATGTCTGAGAGATATGGCGGTTCAGACGCTACCCAGCGTGCTTCCTCCGGACCATCGAAACGCCAACTCACGACACTACTCGGCGGCTGTGTCATCCTGGCGGCCGCGGCGTGGATCGCCGAAGTAGACCCGCTGGCCCTGTTCACCGCTGGAGCGCGCGAGCAGATGGTCGCGTTCGTCGCCGAGGGCGTGCCGCCGGAGACTGGCCGTGAATACCTGCTGGGACGAAGCCTTCGTGAGGGCCTGCTGTGGGCTGTCGTCGAAACCCTGGCCATCAGCGTTGTCGGAACCACGCTCGCCGTCGCGCTCGCCGTCCCACTCGGTCTGACCAGTGCCGCCACCGTCACCCACCGCGGCCCGCTGTACAGGAACGCCTCAGCCGGCCGTATCGCCGTCGGACGCGGGCTCTATCACACCAGCCGAACCGTGCTCAGCTTCCTGCGCTCCGTTCCCGGCATCGTCTGGGGGTTCCTGTTCGTTACCGCTATCGGCCTCGGCCCGTTTGCGGGTGTGCTCGCGCTGGCGGTTCACAACGCCGGTGTCTTGGGAAAGCTGTACGCCGACTTCCTTGAAGACACGGACCCGATGACGATAGAGGCGGTTGCCGGGAGCGGCGCGACACGTCTGCAGGCAGTCTGTCACGGGATGGTCCCGCAGGTGACGCCTACAATCGCCTCGTACACGCTGTACCGCTGGGAGTGTACTATTCGGTCGGCCGCCATTTTCGGGTTCGTGGGTGCGGGCGGCGTCGGGTACTATCTCGTCATCACCATTCAGCGGTTGCAGTACGGGAAACTCTCGACAGCTATCCTCGCCGTGTTTGCGCTGGTCGTCACGAGCGACTGGCTCGGCTCTCGGTTGCGGACGCGGCTCGGCTGACCATCGGGCGAGAAACGACAGGTCCGTCAGGGCTTTTGTTCCTGTGCGGACTTGCGCGCATCTTCGAGGTCCATCTCCAGCCCCATCGTCGAGGCCCGAGAGCGGACGGCGTCGGCGTCGATAGTGGTTACCTCGCCGTGTTCCATGAGGACGTTCCCATCAACCATCGTGAAGCGGACGTCGTCGCCGTGGGCCGCAAACACCAAATGGGAGAGCACGTCGTGCAGCGGCGTCGCCCGCGTGCGGTCCGTATCGAGGCCGACGATGTCAGCGCGCCACCCCTCCCGAATCGCGCCGAGTTTCTCGAAACCGGCGGCTTTCGCGCCGTTGCGCGTCGCCATCTCGAAGATTTCGGCCGCCGGCGTCACCGTCGGGTCCAGCTGGTCGACCTTCTGGAGAAGGCTCGCCTGTCGCATCTCGGTGAAGGCGTCGAGGGTGTTGTTACAGGGCGGTCCGTCGTTGCCGATAGCGACGTTGATGCCGCGGTCGCGGTAGTCCCAGATCGGTGCGATACCGCTGGCGAGTTTCATGTTCGAGGACGGGCAGTGGGTGACGTGGGTCCCCGTCTCTGCGAGGACTTCGCGCTCGCTCTCGTCGGTCCAGACGCAGTGGGCGAGGACGACATCCTCGCCGGTGAGACCCACCTCGTCGAGCCAGTGGATGTTTCGCATGCCGGTGTCTTCTTTCACCGTCTCGATTTCGCTCTGGTTCTCACTGGCGTGGGTGTGGATGCGGACGCCGTCGTATTTGTCCGCGAGTTCGCGCGCCCCCCGGAGGCAGGCTTCACTACAGGAGACGGCAAACCGGGGCGTGACAGCGTACCGGATCCGGTCGTTGTAGGCACCGTGATACTGTTGAATCAGCCGCTCGGACTCGTCCAGTGCGGCCTGCGTGTCCTCCAGCAAGCCGTCCGGCGAGCGCTGGTCCATCAGCACCTTCCCGAGCACGCCGCGGATGCCGATCTCGCCCGCCGCTTCGAAGGCGCGGTCCGCGTGTGCGACCGAGAGGTGGTCGATACAGGTCGTCGTCCCGCTTTCGATCATCTCCAGATAGCCCAGTTTCGCCGCGACCTCCATCTCTTCGGCGGTCAATGAGGCTTCCATCGGCAGAATGTAGTCGAATAGCCAATCGAGCAATTCCGTGTCGTCGGCGATACCACGGCCGAGACTCTGTACGGAATGGATATGGCCGCCGACGAGTCCCGGCAACAGCACGTCGTAGGACTGGTGTTCGTGATCGGCATACTGCGCTTCGAGATCGGCCCGGGAACCCACAGCCTCGATACGGTCCCCGGAGACGACGACCGCCCCGTCCTGCAGGACGGTCTCAGAAGCCGCAACGACAGTCCCAGTGAGTAGCATACGTCCTGCAAGACGGTCTCTACATAAAGAAGGTCCTCATATCGGGACGGCCACGGAGTGCAAACAATCCGGCCACAGACGTGTGGCACTCCGTGTGGCGCGTGTGCTTCGCAGTAGCCTCATCCTTGCAAACTGTTCCGAGTCCGTTTTTCACGGGTGATGTATCTGGTGAGTCGTGTTTGGGTACGAAACGAATCCACGCCGGCAAGTCGCTGAACGAGACGAGTGTTTGTCTCGTACTTCTCAGTAAACAGTTCGGGGTACTCCGAGAGTAGCCTGTCGCCGATGTCGATTATCTCCTGGGGGTCGGCCTGCATGGGTGTGAGAATCACAGAGTATGGCTGTTAATTGCTTTGCTCACAGAAATACCACGTTTGGCTCGTGCTGTTGGCCGGCTCTCTTGGGAGAGGTTTGCGAGCCCCCGGGTGGCGAAAGACGCCACAGACAGTGTCAGTTATCCATCGATGGCTTTGGTGGCGTGTGTCGCTTGTGACGCGTACTGGCACACCACTGAACCGTACGCTCAACGACAGATTCGCCAACACCGACTTTTTCCGCTACCGCCGACGCGGAATAGCCTCTATCAATCGCGAAGTGGAGGATGCTGTCGAGGTCTTGTTGGTCTATGCCCAGTTCCGCCACATCGGTTGCACCGGTGTGCGCCACTGGATGTGGGTGCTGGTCGAGGAGGTCAGATGGGACCGCAAGTGCATCAGCCAGGGCCTCGATCTCAGTTCTATAGAGGTCGCCAAAAAGTGACAGGTCAACACCGTTCTCGCCGTGTTTCGCAACGGAGCCCAGCAGCCGGTCAGTTCTAGACACCGTCCCGACGACGAGTTCGTTCCTGGTGTTTGCGACGTAGTACTTACACGCCATCCGGAAGCGTTCGCGGGCGTTTTGCATCGCCACGAGGTCGTCGGTCGGTTCACCGGTCTCACCGACGACTCGCTGGAACGCCGTGAGTACTGGCTGCAGGTGGAGTCGGTGACAGTCGATGTCAAGTAGCGACGCAACGGTTTCAGCCGTCCGAGCAGGCCCCTCGTCGCTTAGCTGTACCGGCATCACCAGTCCAGTCACGTAGTCGGCCCCGATGCCGTCGACAGCCAGTGCCGCCGCAACTGTCGATTCGATGCTTCCGTCGAGCTGAACGACCAGTCCATTAGCCTCCGCCTCCATGATCTTGTTCTCCAGGAACACCGGAAGGATTCCCTGTATCCGTCTGGTCGCTGCCTTCGACGTCGCCAATCCGTGTTCCTCACGCGGGAGTTTGAGCGTGTGAGGGTGCGTCGCTTTACTCACGAATTCTCCCCTCCCTCGCTACCCAAGGCACACTCGGAGATGCGACTACCGAAACGCATGCATCCAACCAGCCTAATCATACTATAACGTAGGTCACTGGTGTCGTATAACCGTTGTCGACAAACGTCATGAGTGTCTGCGGTAGCCTCGATACACCTTATACATTATCCATAGTTATCCAAAATTACATCCGGAGTTCTAGTTAGTCCATCAGCCATTTTACAGCAGACCACGTTCACCAGCAATAAGCCAAGACGGTTAGCATCGTGCTTCATCACGTCGTGGGTTTGGTCGTTCCTACGGCCTGCTCGGTGACGACAAGTTCCCGGTTGACAAGCCGGTCGACGACCGCACTGCTGTCTAACTGGTCCGGGACAACGTCGTCGTCTGCAGTGTAACGTCTGATTGTGTACGCATCCATCGCGTTCCGGTTCTCAGTGACAGCTTCGACGACTTTGATTCGCTCGTCAGTCACGGTGTTGCGATACGTGACGCCAGGGACAATGCTGACAGCCGGGACATCAGTCGGCCAGTCCCAGCCGAACTGCTTGTGATACTGATCGAACTGCCACACGAGACGGTCGACAGGGGCATCCGTATCGAGAGTGTCGTTAGCCGCTGCCCGCAGTGTCCGGTCCCAGTAGTCTCTCACGCAGGCTTTGAGATCCGGCTGGAACTGTCCCTCGGTCATCTTCTGTTCGATTGGATACTTCAGTTCGATAGCGACGATGGCCTGGCTGTCGAGATGCGTTAGACACTGCTGGCACTCCATCTCAAACACGGAGCAACTAAGCGGTTGCTCGACCGTGAGGTGGACGAGTTCGTTCCCGCAGTTCGGACACCACAGGAACAACACGTCGTCGTGGCTACCAGTCAGTTCCGCCAGCACAGTCAGATCGTCGAACATCTTGTCGATGTCGGTGTCCTGTGACTGAACGGACTCGCCGGTCGCGGTATTGGAGGTGTCGTCCGAGTATTTCGCGAGTTTCCGGTCTTTGAGTAGTGTTTTGATAACCGAATCGTACGAAGAATGTGACTCCGCGTCCCGTATGTCCCTCAGTTTGTTTTTTGTCCAGTCTTTCACCCGAATGGTCGCCATTTGGTTTGTTATACTTCCAATAGCTAATAGTATCTTTGTTTAATCGTCCTAAAATTGAACTTACACCTAGAGCCTCTGTTCGCAGACAACAGAGGTCTGCATCAGGCAAAGGTGTCGTCGGCAGTAATGGGGCTCCGGTTTGAGTTGGGGTCAGTCAGCCGAGGCTTCTTTCTCGTTCGCAACAGTCCACCGGGTTGGGTCGATCTCGCGTCCGTCGAACGCCGTGTATTCCGGGTACGCAGTAAACACCAGATACTCCGTTCCATGCTGCAGGTACTCGATCAGGGTGTGGAGATTATCGTCGTCAAGGCCGCCCAGGCCGTCGACGAGCAAGAGCGGGACAGCGTCGCCAACATCGAACGACTGGCGGCCGGCCAGCGCTGCCACAAAGCCGATGAGTTCGAGTTCCCCTTCGCTGAGGGCATCTAAGCTCGCTTCCCGACCGTCGCGGGCGACCACAATATCGAAGTCAGCGGTGAGTCGAGCCGTTTCGAACCCCGTCCCGAATCGGGAGAGGATGTCCTGCATCGCGGTGTCGAACGCCTCCCGTGCCTCACGCTTGATTCGGTCTTTCCGGTTTCGGAGTTCCGCGAGGTCGTCACGGACGGATTCGAGGTCGGTTTCGAGGGTATCGACGCGGGCCGCTCTCGTTTCGAGTTGTGCCAGTTCATCGGCGGTGTCTTCGAGTTCAGCTTCGCGGTACTTGATCTCACTTTCGACATCCGACAGCTCCGCCACGGCCGCATCAACGCGGTCGGAAAGTTGTTCCACGTCCGTCTGGGCCTGTTCGAGCCTGTTTCTAGCTGCGTCGAGGCTCTGTTTCCGGTCAGCCAGCGTCGCCTCCAGCTCAGTGATGTCTTCCTCTAGATCGGCCTTACGCCGGCGAGCCTGACTGATTTCCTCGCGCTGTGTTTCCAATTCCTCGACGGTATCCCGGTAGGTTTCCTTCTGAGCCCGAAGTGTCGTGAGTTCGCTGCCGAGTGCGCCCAGTTGGTCGGCCAAATCTGTTCGTGTCGTCTCACTGCCGCAGGTCCAACAGGCAACGGTGTCTCCATCGATATCACGCTCGACTTCGGTAAGCAAGTCAAGTCGGTCCTCGCTGAGTACCATCTCAGTGGCCGAGTACACGGACTGGAGTACCTCTGCGTCCCGCTCCACCTGCGAGAGCGTCTCTCGTGCCTCTGAGAGTTTGTCTTCAACATCATCGTACTCCGGGATTTCGAGAGCATCGAGAGCGTCTTGACGTTCCGAGAGACGCTGTTCCGTCCGTTCAATACTTTGCTCAAGTCGTTCGACGCGGTTTTTCGCCTGGTTCTGTTCAGTCCGTGCTTGGCTGAGTTGCCGGCGGACCGACTCAGAACTGTCGTCGCTTCCTGCCTCACTGTCGATAGTCTCGCGTTTGGCCCGCAGGTCTTCGATCTCGTTTTCCAGCCGTGTCACTTTCTCTTGTACGCTGGGGATCCGCTTTTTCGCCTCACGCGCCTGCGTGAGTTCCGTTTCGATCTGTTCTCGCTCCCGCTGTAACGTCTCGATCTGTGAGTCGATGTTCTGGAAGTCGAGCGGCCGCAACAATACGTTCTCAAGATTCTCTCCCGTCCTGACAGCGCGACGGACTTCGTTCCGCTCGTCCAAACACGCGAACAGTTCAGCGCGGATCACGTCGTACTCGTCATTAAGATACGGCTCACCGTGTCGGACCACGGTACCGTTCTCACGGGTGAGCGTCACGTCGCAGGCATCAGTTGGCGTTTCGAGATGCACCGCACCGCTGTCTGCCCCTTCTGTCAGTTCAGTAGAGGTGCCAAGGGCCGTCTTGATGGATTCGATGAAGCTCGATTTCCCTTGCCAGTTCGAACCACGGACGACGTTCAGTCCCGGCTCTATCGTCGCTGTTCCGTCAATTATACCTGCGATTCGTTCGATTTCGATGTTCCAGCTCATGAGTTGTGTGCTGACAGATCCGCGCTCCGATGTTGCTTGCAGACGTACCCACGCTCGAGTGCGACAGCGAACGGAACGCGGGTTGGACAGTCTGGGCATCCGAGTTGTATCTGAGCCTCGATCTCCGCGGTGTCACCGCCGTCGAGATCACCTTTCTTCGCGAGCGAGGACAGTGCCGTTTCGGCCTTCCGTTCGACGACCGTTTTGGCCGTTGCTACGCTCTCCTGTTCCCAGTTAGTTGTCGCCTTTCTGGGCTCTTTTTGACCGTCTAAACAGTCGTTGAGGTGCGTTCGCATCGTTCCCCACGACACCATATCGTCGTGAAGCGATGCTCCCGGGATACCCGTAGCTTGCAGTCGCTCGATGAGTTCGTCCCGTCGTAAATCGTCGTCTCCACGCAACGTCTCGTAGTCACTGTTTATACGGGTATCAAGCGATTCACGACCGTGTTCGGTGTAAACCTGTTTGAGGAGTCGTTTGTTGAACCACGCTGTCAACGACCGATACCCCATTTCGGTTCGGTCATCAGCGCCCGTCCAGCGTGCGAGTAGGCCATCGTCAAGGGAGTCGTAGACTGGGTCTGCCGATGCCAACCCGTACTTGTCGATAACCGCGTCTACTTTGCAACCGGAGTCAGCAGCCATTGTTCAGTTGTTCCGGCCTGCTCAGTAATAGTTTTTGACGGTCAGTGTACACATAGTGTAGATATGTCTTGCGATAAATATACACCCTTAGCGTGTGCTTTTGTAATAGACTACCAGGGTTGAACAGAGGGTGTATTTGTAAAATAGTGCTACTATCATATTTACGTGATTTTGTGAATCACCACTGTAATCTGATGTTTCGAACACACTATTATACTATAATCATACACAGAACTAAATTCGATTTTTTCAGTTGCCTCTCTACAATGTGTGTTTCAGCAACGATCTGCTTGTGGAATAGTATAAATAGAGAGTGTGCTTCAAAATATACAAATTTTCTATGTATGTAACTTCCCAAGAAAATAGAGAAATCCACTAGCGCGGAGGGCACAGTATCCGTATGCATTCTAAAATATGAGCTATCTACTAATTTGGGGGCAGACCGAATTCCACGTCAGAGACGGTTACTGCTAACAGACGTGGAACCATGGCAGCATTGTAACCAAGTCAAACGTTTATACGGACTGTCGCGTAAGTAGTGTAGTATGCGGAAGTTGGCCGGTGAGACTGGACCGGCACCAACGGATAGTGGAACGGCAGCCTCGAAAATTAAGGTTCTGTTAGTCGATGACTACGGAGAATTTCGACAGACCACGGCGGAACTGCTGGAACACGAGAACAACCGTATCGAGGTCATCGAGGCCGCAAACGTCGAGGATGCGCTCAGCTACTTCGATTCCGAGTCGATTGACTGTATCGTCAGTGACTACGAGATGCCCGAAGCCGACGGGATTGAATTCGTAGAGACGGTGCGACAGTCCAACGGTGACCTCCCATTCATCCTGTTGACAGGCCAAGGAAGCGAAAAACTCGCCAGTGAAGCGGTTTCAGCCGGTGTCACCGATTACTTCGTCAAAGGTGGCGGGCCAGAGCAGTACGCAGTGCTCACAAACAGGATCGAGAACGCAGTGGAATCACACCGATTCCGCCGAGAAACAGCGCGGCTCTCGCGGATTAATTCACTATTCAGGGAAATAAATCGCCAAGTGTTGAGGGCGTCAACAGCCGATGAGATCAAAGAGGCTGTCTGTGAAATTCTGACTAGTTCGGATGCCTACCAGTTCGCTTGGATCGGCGAAAAAGACGAAGCAGGTGATATCGTCCCAACCGCGGGTGGTGGCGATGCACTCGAATACGTTGAAGCGATGATCTCCCGCCATGGCCACTCAGTTTTCGATGACGGGCCGCTCGGCCATGCGATCGAAACCGGCGAGCAGCAAGTAGCGTCAGATATCCGGACTGAATCGTCTGTCCAGCCCTGGCACGAACTCGCATCGGAGTACGGGTTCCGGTCGATGATCGTTCTCCCGATCCAGTACACGGGATCAGTACAGAGTGTGATTTCGATATACGCGGACACGCCTTTCGCGTTTGACGAGGCGGAGCAGACAGTACTGACAGAGCTTGCGGAGATTGTCGCCGATGGCCTCCATTCAACCGCAACGCGTGCCGAACTCGAAATGCGGGAAGAAGTCCTACGAACAATCACCGAAGTGTTCACAGCGCGGGACGGGGCACTACGGGAACAGATAGCGGACCTCATGCAAGTCGGTCGCAGCGTGCTCGGAACCGAGTATGCGACACTCTCTCGCGTCAACGGGATGGAATACGATTTCGAAGTGCTCCAGACACCTGACGAAACGATTTTTTCAGGCGGAACGGTTCCGTTGTCGGAAACCCCCTGTGCGAAAGCTATCGCGAACAAGGAGACGGTCGTGCTGACAGACGTCGATGCCGAATGTGGCGAAGCTGACCGAGAGCATATATGGGATGACGAAGTCAATCGGTATCTCGGAACGCCACTGACTGTGGGTGGTAGCATATACGGGACGCTCTGTTTCTATGGGTCGGGGACGGGCAGGGCAAAGTTCTCAGACTGGGACGTGACACTCGTAGACCTTCTGAGCAAGTGGATAGGAAACGAACTACAGACACAGCGGGCTGAGATGGGTTTTACACAGTTGTACGAAACGGCGACAGATCTCTTGGGTGTGACTTCAGAGGAGGAAGCCGCCCAAATTGTCGTCTCGCGGACCCGTGATATCATCGGTCTCCCTGAGGTCGTGCTGTACGCGTTCGACAGCGATACGAACACCTTTCGCCCGCTTTCGGCCACAGAGGGTGAGGAGCAGCAAGCTATCCCAGCAGACGGTGATAGCTTCGTGAGTTCGGCCTTTTTCACCGAGGAAACTATCGTTTTCGACGGAAACTCGGCCTCGAAAGCAGGCGAGGACGCGATGAATGACGGAAAGGCCGTGTTTGTCCCGCTGGGTGACCATGGAGTGCTTCGAGCGGGCGACACGATCGGCGGCGAGTTCGACACCCAGACCCGTCGAATTACCGAACTACTCGGGGCGACGATTCGAACGGCGTTCGATAGGCTGACCTACGAGACGGAACTCGAAGACAGGCAGCGTGACCTGGAGCAACAGACGGTTCAGCTTGAGCAGATGAATCGGTTGACAGAGCTGAGTCAGAAAATTCACGAGCGAGTGCTCAGGGCAGACAGTCGCTCAGAGATAGAGCAAGCAGTATGTGACCAGTTGGTCGCATCCGACATCTGTTCGTTTGCGTGGATCGGGGAATACGAATCCGATACCGACCGAGTCACACCACGGACGTGGGCAGGAACCGACCGTGGCTTTCTGGAGGAATCCCGCACGCCCTCCAATGAGACACCACCTCCACCAGCAGTCCAGACAGCCCGGACTAACGAACAGACGCTGAATAACAACATCGCGGACGGGCTCAGGGGGAGAGGGTGGCAACGGCGGCTACTGGAACGGGGGTTCCAGTCAGTCATCAGCATTCCACTCAGCTATCAGCAACTCTCCTACGGCATCCTGACTGTGTACGCGAAAACGCCGGACGTTTTCGATCTGCCGACACAGTCAGTACTCGAAGAGGTGAGTGAAACGGTCGGATACGCCATCAACAGCATTGAAACGAAGCAGGGGCTCGTCGCGGATCGGGCTGTCGAACTCCAGCTAGAAGCAACGGAATCCGACGATATCATTCATCGGATCGCGGGCGTCGTTGATACAGAAATCACGTTTGAGGGTATCGTCCCACAGGGGGATACCAGTTGTATCGTGTTTTTCAGCACTGACGCTTCACCAGATGACCTACAAGCGTGTTTGGACACCCTCCCCCGGATCGAGCGATTAGAGTGTTTAACTGACACAGAAGACACGAGCTTGTTCGAAGCAACAGTATCGGGTACACAGCTCGCACTGACAGTCGCCGAACAAGGAGGCGCCCCACAATTAATCCAATCTAACGGTAAGACTCTGGAGATTCAGCTCGAGGTCCCACAGACGGTCGACATTCGGCAACTCATAGCTGAATTACGGCGTTCATGTCCGGATATCGAACTCGTGGGCCGCCACAAGCGGGAACGTGGTGTCCAAACTCGTGAGTCATTCCACTCAGAATTAACAGCACAGCTAACCCCCCGCCAATTCGAGGTCCTGCTTGCAGCCTTTTATAGCGGATTCTATCAATCGCCCCGTGACAAGACCGGTCAAGAGATCGCCGATACGCTCGATATTTCACAGCCGACGTTCAGCCACCACCTTCGGGTAGCTATCCGGAAGCTCCTAGAACAGTTGTTTAGCGAAGGGGGAACGACCCAGCATCTAGATAGATAGCATCTATCATCTGAGTTTGCTAGTCTGATAGAGTATATGCTGATACGGGAGTGTGTTCATACATAGAACAATGAGTCTGGAGTGGAACGAGACAGAAACTGTCTTTTGGGCAAACCAGTACGAATCACCGAGTGAAGCGATTGTGACCGCTATAGCGGCCAAAGAATCCGTAACGGAAACCAGTCTTCCACCGTTGTACAACCAGATCGACCCGGATGCCCTCGATACACTTGTTGCAGGGCAGACCAACGACGACATCCAGATTAGTTTTACATACAGTGGGTACACCGTTCGGGTTCGAGACAGCGAGACCATCGAGATCACGCCGACGTAACCGGCTAAAACCTTCCTACTAGTTGTTAAGTGAGTGGATAACGAGGAGCCTCTGGTAAGAGAGCATGCCGTGGAGAAGATGCAGGAGAGCAATACTGAAGCCGTAGAGGGAGATGAGCGAATTTGTAGAGCGATCATCGAACAATCAGGCGCTCAACCCGATCAGTTGACAATATTTTCTGCTACAGATCAAAATAACTCAAATATGTCAGCGTGGATAACAGCCACAGAGGATTCTTTTGTCTATCTATCATTGGTCCGGTAGAATTCTGTCAGTCGTACATCGTCAGCCCGATCACAATAGGCCTATATCTCACACAGATGAGTTCAGACTACCCATCGGATTACGATCACGTCTGCAGAGGTGGTTCTAGGCCGTCACCACTAGATCGCTTGTCAGCGACTTAGTGAATCAAGGAACAGAGGCAATACCGCAGAATCACGATGTATTATTAATAGGATGTTATGTAGTTTGTGTCTATCCTCATTGGTATTCGATAGCGTAGTACTAATATATGTATCTATAATAATACGAAAAGGTTCGGAGTTTCACAGTAATGAAATAGAGGCTTGTGCCGAGCCGAACAATAACACACTGTACTGCGTTTTCACATGCAAGTTCATTTTTATTTATTGCAGATCGTTGTGATTGAGTCATGTAGTACGCCAAATGATTCCGGATATCACAAACTGAAGGATTATATACAGACTGTGGTCAGTCAGCGAAGAACGGGAATACGGTGTACAGGACAAGTAGCTATTTCTTACTCAGGAATTAGAAGGTAACGGGGGTGTAACAAAACGGTACCCCGGGTTTCGTGTATATATGTGGCTCTCGCGGCCTGAACACAAACCAATGCAGCAATCGGGGTCATGAGCGAACCGATGGTAGAGGAAGAACCAGAGCTCTCACGCGACCAAATGTTCGACATCCTCAGCAGCTCGAGGCGTCGATATACGCTTTACTATCTACGCCAGCAAAAGGAGCCGGTCCAGCTAACCGACTTAGCTGAGGAGTTGGCTGCGTGGGAGAACGACACAACCGTTGAAGAACTCTCCTCGCAGGCGCGAAAGCGGGTGTACGTCTCGCTGTATCAGACCCATGCCCCGAAGCTTCAAGAAGCAGGGCTAATAACGTACGACGCCGATACGGGTGAGATAGCTCTTCGAGAGGATGCTCCAGAGGTTGAACCATTCATCAGCAATGGTGATGGTGATTCTAAATGGTATCAGTACTATGGGGCCGTAGCCCTGTTGAACGCCATTTTACTCCTCGCAGCAATTGTCGGTGTGCCGCCACTCAGTGCGATCAGTCCGTTGGTTATCGGACTAGTCGTCATTAGTTCATTTCTCGTGCTTTCTATTGCTCACGCGGTCTCTAGACGGCGGGGAAAAAATGACAAGACGTTTGATATCAGCGAGCCGTGAGCTGAACTCTGTGCTGACTGAAAACACCCCCCAAAGGTAATGTTACTCTTCGTCGTCAGCGGCACAGTCCGGCAGTAACTGATCGGGCGACCGTTTGTACATCGGGGTGCTCGCGAATTCCGAAATCCGTTCCATTTCGCTGTCGGAGATATGTTCCGGCATACACCGCTACGTGTAACTGTTACAGTTTAGTAATTGAGTTCATATTTGAGGTAGTCGGCTTCTTCTAAGCGCTTGCCAGTTGTCGATATTCGAAGTATACTAGTGTTGAGCGTTCGGAATTTTGTCGTAAAACCCTTTCAGATGTTGCGACTATCGGAAGTACTCACCCAGATATCGGCTATAGGAGTGTTTATCAGGACTCCGAATGCAACCGTACTATCCGGTTCTCAGTCACGAATTCTGGCATGCAGTTGCGCTGTGTCTGCTGGACATCAATGACTTTCTAGTGGCCTGGTTTTAATTTATGAGTGTTTAGCAGTGTATCAACAATTAGTCAGGAGAATCAGCGAAGCCTTAGCAAAAGATTAGAGTCCACGTCATAGCTAAAAAGTCAAGATCGAGTGAGCCGGAAAAGACGGTGTGACCGAAGCCGCTCCGGCTCACTGTCAAAGTGGAGAGAGCGATCCGAGTCGACAGCGACTATACAGGGCACGAGCGTCCCTGAGGGGGGTGGTAAGGATTGGGCCGGTGTTGTGGGTGTCGGGTAACTGCCCTCTCCACCAGTATCTTATTTGCAGGGGTGTATTGTTATAGTCGTGTTATTCCGGCATAGCGGTGCTTACCACTCCAAAGTTACGTGGGACCAGCTGTAGCTGAGCCTTTTACTCAAGTGATAAATGCGGGTTAAAGTACGTAGTGGCACCTTTTGAGAGAGACATTTTCGCTTTAGAACTTCGAACGTTAGGATCACGGCAAAAGGGAGTAACGGGTGATATATAATATGGGTTTCAGATACAGGAGAGATGTTGATACAAAAATCTCCGAATGAACTTGATCCGATAGTAAATCCTGTGGCTGTACCCGGTTCGTTTGCTCCCCCACCACAACGCAGTGACATCACCCAGTGTAGTTCTATTGAGCGTCAGAGTAATTTTATCCTACTACCGTAGATGAGTCTGTTTTCACCGTATTGTTGGGTTAGAGGTTGCAGGATAGATTGGTAAGTAAATAGATGCTAAATGGTGCATAGATACTGTATATAAGGACGCAATCTTTAATATAGTAATTACACCTTTCCGAGATATGCTCGATGTAAGCGCGGTAGAGAGGCAGTTTAAAGATTGTCTTAATCTAAGATTAGAGCTATGGCGCCGTGGGCAGAATGCGCGGTTTACACACAACCGGTTGAGTTTGTCAAGACCGGGACGTTTGAATGGAGTGACGGCTGAATGATATCCTCAGAGGAGTGGGAAGACGTACCGACAGATCCAGACTGGGAATCGGACCTAGGCTACGAAATGGAAGAACTAACTGTTGTCAAGTCTTCTACCGATTCACAGTTGATATTTTTACCGGAGCATGAGTCACAACTCGGTGAAGAAGAGTTCATCGTTATTCACTCGGATTCACTTCGAGATCTACGCCGATAGCTGAACAAAGACTATACAGCGTGGGGACCGGCTTTGGCGTTGGATGCTTCTTACATCTGCCACAGGATGCGGTATATGGGGTATAACATATGGGTCCTCCCCCGTGTACAGGGTTTTCTGCCCGTCCACTTAGGGCCATCTGTACGTCTGGTTCTTAACTCGTGAACATACAACTCTATTTCGAACTGTACCATGAGTTGATGGTGGGTCACAATACAATTTGGTTCATTGGCTTCGAACCTCTGTTAGTCCATTTTTATATTTATGACTCACCGACGGAGTTCCCGTTTAGATATTGTGCGCCGACAGTACCACACACGGTGGCTGCCGCTGTAAGCAGATTCAAAGCATCTTCCAATAGTACGCGTAGTAGTGACATAACAAAACAGGAAGGCCATGTATTGATTGGGTATGTGCGCTAGATGGGTTCGACAGTTTGTGGGGGTCTTCATCGTCTGGCTATCGGCGACGTTGGGAGGGATGATATTTATCGGCCGTTGGAACCCGTTATTGTATTACCTTCTCAGCTACGCAGGCTTTCTGTTTGCGGTGGAACTCAGCAATCCAGATGGTGTCCGCCCAAAAAATCACAAACGACTACGCTGGGTTTCCATGGGTGGGTTTGTAGTGTTCATTTATGGAGTTATATCGTGGGTACAGGCAGTCATTGCGACCATGCCAGGGTAGAACAGGAGAATGCGTTACCTACTAATGACAGGATGACTATACTAATGGTTTGAAAGAGAGTTCTACTTCGTAGACAAATTACATGGGATCGGTCAGTGTTGTTATTGCGACATTGAAGCCGCGTGATGAGATTGAAGCAATAGAGTGCCTCAAAGAGCACGCCTTCGACGACTTTGAGGTTATCGTATGTGATGAGAGCCCTGTGACTAGAGCACGAAATGAGGGGATCAGACAAGCCTCAACCGACAAGATCGTATTTCTCGATGATGATTCCCGCCCTCGTCCAGGATATCTTCAAAAGGCGGATGAACTCCTCGAAACGGAGGCGGCATACGCCGGTCGAACAATCCACCCAGTTGATGATGTGTTTGCTCGCCATTTCACCACGCATTACGACTGGGGAGACGATCCTTGCTACGTCAACCACTTCTGGGGATGTAACATGGGCGTTCACAGGGACGTGTTCAAGACGGTCGGTGGATGGGACGAACAGATGGGGTGGGGTCACGAGGAAAAGGAACTCGCCAGACGAGTCAGAGCCGAATTTGATATTCGGTACGATCCCGAACTCGTCGTTGACCATCCGTACGCGTCGTCGATTACTGAATACTGGAAGAAACAGTATAAGCTCGAAACAAAGAGTCCGTACTACTGGTCAAAATGTAATATCTCGCGAGCAGAGCAACTCAAGAATATTTTCTGTGGAGCCCTTGATCCGCTTAATTACGTCAGAATAACGCCAGTAGCTACCGTTATTGAAGCGGGCAGTACTATTGCAAAGACAGCAGGGCGTATTCGAGGATTCCTTAACCACGCCCACTACGAAGAGGACAAAGGCGAAGTACCGAATATTGATCGACCTTCCGAATCCGCGGAGCCGACAGACTAACGTTCCCTGGGTCTCTTCAGTGTTCTGAATTTAGACAAACTAGCAGCTGCTGGCCCAAATATTTCCTTAGAGAGGCGTGAAAGGTTCTGTATTAGTTACTCGCCGAATCCCTGTTCACCATAACCATCTTCGCCGTACCCACGATAGAATATCTCCCGCTTCAAAAGCACTGCAGCTCCGAACGAAAGTCCAGACGCAACGAGGGCTAGAATGGTCCGCCGAGTCGCCTGCTCCGACTCCACAGTCCTCGTCTCTTCATCTGAAGACATCAGTACAGTGAGATAGTCCCCCTCGCGACCGCAGCTACACTTTGTCGGCGACGAGTTTGGTCCATCGTTATCAAGAATCCAGCGACGGAGACCGTTTTAGTAAACAGTCCATACCACCAGCATTGCTGCAGCATATCCTGTGTTGGTCACTATATGCTTCGGACAGAAGCCCAGTTCCTATACAAATAGGAGCATCCCGGAATTAACCGCTAGGTGATTAGCTGGCTTCATATATTCGATAAAGAAGCGACCGTGGTCAGTTCACGAGTGAACAGATGCTTAGCTGGTGGTCTGGTTGTCCTGGTTAGAATCCACCAAGATCACAGTAGTTAAAAGTCATATAATACACTGTGCGTGTTCTAAGACAACACAAGATGGCTGCATACACCCTCTCTGATAGAAGGAGACCAAAGTTTCAGATATATTGTCACGGTCGCATTGAGGGACCAACCAGTCAGTGTGGACTGTCTGAGTGAATCGGTACGAGGTTACTACTATTGAGGCTACTATCCCACCTTCCATCGATGACTTACACTGTCGCAGTCATTGGGACTGGTGCAGATCCGGACGATCCGGGTACCGACGGGTTCGCAATGGCATATAGACACGCAGGCGCATACAGGCGGTTAGATTCATGTGAACTTACCGCCTGTGCCGACGTCATCCCGGAAAACGCAAAAAGTTTCGGAGAAAAATGGGATATCCCGGACGGAAACGTCTACACGGACACTGAGAAGATGCTCACTGCTGTCGAGCCCGACATTGTCAGTGTCTGCGTTCCGCCCCACATCCACGCACCTGTCGTGATGACGTGTGCGGAAAGCGGGGTGATGGACGCCATCCACTGCGAAAAGCCGATGGCAACGAGATGGGAAGACTGTCAGAAGATGGCATCAGCCTGTAAGCGGGCCGGCATCCAACTCACTTTCAATCATCAACGGCGGTTCGGAAAGCCGTTCCGGGAGGCAAAGTCGCTGCTTGAAAACGGAAAAATAGGCTCGTTAGAGCGAATCGAACTCGGTGGAAAAAATCTATTTGATTACGGGTCACACCTGTTTGATCTCTGTGGGTACTTCACTGACCAGACGATGTCGAAATGGGTGATGGCTGGGATCGAATACAGCGAAGAAAACGTGCAGTTTGGGGCCCACAACGAGAATCAGGCCATCGCGCAA
Source organism: Haloarcula japonica DSM 6131 (assembly GCF_000336635.1). GTDB lineage: Archaea > Halobacteriota > Halobacteria > Halobacteriales > Haloarculaceae > Haloarcula > Haloarcula japonica. The sequence goes on from NZ_AOLY01000045.1 coordinate 32,752, forward strand.
TGGCGGTATACGAACGGTGTCAACGGCCTCGCATCGACAGGAGACGGTGGCATTGTCGACTGTCATATGCGGTTGCTGGGCTCAGACGGAGTGATCGAAATCGGTGGCGAGGTTCCGCTACGGGTCCGGACTAGCAAAAGCTGGACAACGATCGGCACTGATGGAGAGGACGTACATGGCCCCAACGAAACAATATTCGATGCTGCAAAACAGAAGATAAGCGCTCGAATACCGGGAGTCACTGTAGAAAATGCGAGACCTGAAACTTATATCGACCGTGCCATAGCGGACACCGTCAACGCACTTATCACAGGCCGTGAGCCTGAACTTTCAGCTGACAACGCACTGCAGGCAACGGAGCTTATATTCGGCTGTTGGGAGTCCGCTCGACGGTGCGGACGAGTCGATTTCCCGCTGGAGATTGACGACAACCCGCTGGAGTCGATGGTCGAAAGCGGCCAAGTACTCACTGCAGACAATCAGTAAATCCCAGTACATTCGAACAGTTACACACTGGTAGGGACTAACATAGTACAGCCTGAGAACTCGGCTACGCCTCAGTTACCCCGCCCATAACAAACAGATGGTATCCAAAGCTTGTACTAACGGAGAGTCTATGCAGGCACAGCAATACGGAATACTGAGTTGGAAGGACAAACTGATGTCCGTCAGTCAGCCTGGTGTTGTGGCTCGCCACATTCGTGTCAAGGTGTTTAGAAGAAAATGTTAGATAAACTGAAGCGGTTGATAAAGCGACTGCTCCCGGCCAGCGATGATGTCATGGAGCAGGCTGTGAAAAGTGGCGTTTGGGTCGGTGTAATGAACGTCACTGAACGGGGGTTAGAGTTGCTATTGCTGGTCATCGTTGCTTCACTGTTGTCCCCTCGTGCATTCGGATTGATGGGGATCGCACTGTTAACGCTCTCCTCGCTCAAGAAGTTCTCAGAGTTGGGGATCAAATCCGCTCTGATACAGGCCGAGGAAGACAACGTCGACGACGAACTCAACACGGCTTGGACAATCGAGACAGCCAGGGGGACCGTAATCGCCGTGATTCTGTTCCTTGGGGCCCCGTTTATGGCATCGTTGTTCAACGAACCTGCGGCGACCGATCTGTTTCGGGTCATTGCCCTCTCGCCGTTTATTGTTGGGTTACGAAACCCTGCTGTCGTCTATTTCCAGAAGAGCCTAGACTTCCACAAAGAGTTCGTCTACAGAGTCAGCGGCGCGGTGGCGTACTTTGTCGTCACTGTAGGCATAGCTCTGTATGAGCCAACTGTCTATGCACTGGCAATCGGATACATCGCCGGCGATGCAGCCCGATTCCTCGTCTCGTATATCGCAGACGGATACCGTCCATGGCCGTCGTTTGACGTCGATGTTGCGAAGAAACGGTACAGTTTCGGGAAGTGGGTCACGGCCAACTCGATCCTATATTTCCTATACAGTCGAGGGGACGATGCGTTTGTCGGCTGGGCGCTCATGGCAAGTGCATTGGGGTTTTACCAGCTCGCTTACCGGCTCTCGAACGCGCCGGCGACAGAAATCACGCAGACAATCTCGAGTGTGACCTTTTCGGCGTATTCGAAAGTGCAGAACGACGTCGAGAAACTACGGTCCGGATACTTCCAGACGCTCAGGATGACCACATTGGCCTCGTTCCCAGCAGCAATGGGTATCGCCGCAATCGCACCCGCGTTCGTCGAGGCGTTTTTTACCCCTGAATGGCAGCCGATGATACCAGTGCTGCAGTTACTAGCTATCTACGGGCTATTACGTTCGATGGGGGCGACGATGGGACCGGTCTGGAAAGCAGTCGGACGACCCGACTATATCGCTAAACTCTCTGCTGTGCGTGTAGCCCTCATTGCAATATTCATCTACCCAGCCACGATGATGTATGGCATCGAGGGCACCGCAGCCATCATTACGGGCATCTACATTTTCCCGATGATGCCGATCGACACCTATCTTATTTCCCGGACTGTCGGGGCGTCTCCAGTTCGGGTCCTCAGAGAGGTCTCGTATCCACTGACGGCGAGTCTTGGGATGGCAGCCGCAGTGACCTACGTCCATCAGACTGTGGCACTTAATGCGCCGGTATTGAAGTTTGTCCTGTTAATTCTCGTGGGTATCGGAGTTTATGTAGCTCTGGCTCTGGCCCTCATGTTTAGTTTCAATTGGGAAGTCAAGCAGAACCTCGAATCGATATTCGACGCGTTGGCGTGATCAAAATGAGACAGACAATCCAAATCAATCGACCTGGCGAACAGAGGAGTGGAGCACGATGAAGCGACGAACAGTGCTTGCTGGCGTCGTCCCGTTTTTACAGGGCGGGCGGTGGTTAGATCAGTTGCTGCTCGTCAATCAGGGTGAGATAGTACAAAAGCGGTTCGTCGGCATCGCCGGGGGGGAGACGACTGAGATCGCCGTCACTGACGATGACGGAACAACCGTTTCATCCGAACACGAGGGACAGCTTGGGCAGTCACCAGCAAAGATATCACCTGAGGTTGCAACCTCGCTACGGGAGACGTACGACTCGATACGTTTCCACGTCACAGTAAACCACCACAACGGTAGTCTCAAAGTGTTTAGCCGGACCGGGTCGGTGGAATACCGGATATCAAGAGCGCTCTACAGTGGGATTGCGGTGGGCGACCACATTTCGTTTCAAACATCTCTCCTGAACAGCGATACCATCATCTCACTATCGTGTCTGGCAGATCAAAAGGAGTCCCTCCAACGTCGGTGTCGAGTCGGAGTCGAAGACCCGACCGCAGAACGATAGCAGCGTATAGGAACCAACTCGTAGCAATCTCGGAGGCATGAAACGTTAGGTCTTATAAACAGTGAGTCACAGTCTACTCTGGTCTCATTATCACAGTATCGTCATTTTCACAGTATTGCATAATTTTGATTTTGAGGCCTATTAGACCGGTTCGGCAGTGGATCAAAGCGGTGTGGCCGACTGCCGAATTATCGAAGGGAGTTGGCGGAGAGAACGAATCAGTTTTGCTCGATATAACAATACGTATACCGACAGATGGTCAATTAAAGATGTACACGCTGGAGTCACTAAAACACGGACTTGACAACCCACACAAAATTTTGCAGGAGGTCAACCGGCTGTACCACAGGCGGTTACGGACATGGACGTACAACCGAGATGGAATCGATATTTTTGCCAGAGACTGGGATCACCTCCTCATTTTAGATGCCTGCCGATACGACATGTTCGCAGAGCAGAGTTCGCTCCCGGGCGAACTCGAACCAGTGCAGTCCAGGGCATCAGCCACAAAAGAGTTTCTCAAAGCGAATTTCGACGGACGGGAACTCCTCGACACGGTGTATGTGACGGGGAGTCCGATGCTTCACAGGCACCGAAGCAAGATAAAGACGCAGTTACACGATGTAATCAACGTCTGGAATGAGGACGGCTGGGACGAGCAGTACCGAACTGTCCTTCCGAAAACGATGACCGAGGCCGCTATCGAAGCGAAAGAGCGCTACCCCAACAAGCGACTGTTAGTCCATTACCTCCAGCCACACTATCCGTTCCTTGGACCGACCGGTCAGGAGCATTTCGATCTCGGCCGACTCGATTTCGAGTGGTACAAGCTTCTTAGCGGCGAGTTAAACGTTTCCGACGCTGTTGTCAAGCGGGCGTTTAAGGAGAATCTCGACGTGGTACTTCCCGAGGTTGAGCGACTCTTTGATGAGTTTTCGGGGAAAACGGTGGTCAGCGCCGACCACGGGCAGGTTATCGGTAAACGTGGGTTACCGATACCGATCCGCGAATACGGCCATCCGCAGGGGATATACTCCGAGGAACTGGTGACGGTTCCCTGGTTAACGTATGAATCCGGAGACCGGCCCGAAATCATTGCTGAGAATTCCGGTGAATCAGCGACTACAGATCACGACGAAGAAGCCGCTCGCCAGCGGCTTGAGCATCTTGGCTACGTGAACTGACTAGACTATTCAGGTACCTTTCATCAGTGACGGAATTCAGTAACCGAGACCCCTAGGCGATATTTAGACCAGTAACAGAGATAGTCATGCCCAGAGACAGCACAGACAATAGCCTTTGCTTAAATCTCGAAATATACGATAGTCTGATCATACCTATCTGATTCTGATTATTTGATCGTCATGTTCATTATTAATTTGCTTTAGCTTTTTGGTATGCAAGAAATGATTGCTTGAGAATCAAACTAGCCTGTTGAGACCCCATTTCGTAACAACGAATAAAATAGTAAATAGGGATTACCGGAGTGTGACCTACAAAGAACAGAATCGCTCGCACGACAGCGACGAGCTGTCGCGAGATGATAAGAACAAGACGGGAACAACCGTCATAGACCGCCGCACGTGCATGAAAATAGCAGGTGTCGCCGCTGCTTCCCTCGCAGGTTGTACCGGTAAAGTTGGTCCTACTACAGGTGGATCGGCAGCAAAATTCGGGTATGGTGGTGAGCCTGCAGTTACGACGCAACTCACTGCGATCGATGTTTCGAAGGTAGCCGAAGACACGAATATGTTGAATTCGGTCAGCAGTCTCAGCATTGACTCCCCTCTCTCGACGACACTATCGTCAGGGTCGTCCGATCTCTTTGCATTCAAGCCCGATAGCGAAGACGTAACGATCAAATTCATCCCTGATTCTGAGACGGGCGCAACCGCTCTCGGTGTATTCAACCCCGACGGTAAGCTCCTGTCACAAGCATACGCGAGTTCAAATGCACCGGTGTTTCTCCCAGAATCCCTCTCAACTAGTGGCACACACTATCTGCAAGTCATGGATGTCAGTCGAACCGGTGGCGATTACTCGTTGAACATCTCGACGGACAGTACGACACAGTCTCAGTCACCGTACGAGGGGACAGTCAAATCGATCCCCGGACGGATTCAGGCGCAAAACTTCGATATCGGCGGCGAAGGCAAGGCATACCACGATACGTCTGGTGGGAACATCTACGGCTCCGCTATCCGTGATAGTGATGTCGACATCCGGACGACGGAAGACGAGTCCGGAAAGTACAATGTCGGCTACTTCCAGGCCGGGGAGTGGTTGGAGTACACCATCGATGTTTCCCCCGGGACCTACGATATCAGAGTCCGGGTGGCATCAGCACTCTCGAACGGACAGCTTGAACTGTCACTCGGGGACCAAACCCTGGCGACTATCGATGTCCCAAACACCGGCGACTGGACCTCATGGGAGACAGTCACGATAGAAGACATCGAGATCAATTCCGAGCAGCAAACGACGCTTCGCGTTGAGGCACTGGATTCCGGCGTTGAGTTCAACTGGATCGAGTTCGATAAAATCGAAGTTCAGAAGCCGTACAACGGGACGCCTGCGGCGATCCCCGGACACATCGAGGCTCAAAACTACGACACCGGCGGCAAGGGGATCGCGTACTCGGATACGACATCCGGAAACGAATACGATACCAATTATCGTGACACCGATGTCGACCTCCGAGAGACCCAAGACGACTCCGGAGCGTACAACGTCGGCTACTTCGAGGACGGCGAATGGCTCGAATACTCAGCTGATGTTTCGCCGGGACAGTACAATCTCAAGGTCCGCGTCGCAACAACACGGGATAATAGGCAACTCCGGTTCTCTCTCGGCGACAAAGAGTTAGGTACCGTCGACGTGCCCAACACAGGCGGTTGGACGACGTGGGAGACGGCGACGCTGGAGGACGTGACTATCGACGCCGACGGACAGCAAGTCCTCCGAGTCGAAGCCGTCGGCTCTGGGATCGATTTCAACTGGGCAGAGTTTACCGTCGCCGGTAACCAGCCGCTCAGTGACGTTCCGACACTCCCTGGCCGGGTTCAGGCACAGAAATACGACCTCGGCGGCAAGGGTGTGTCGTACTACGATACGACCACCGGCAACGAGTACAGTCTCGGCTACCGCGACTCCGACGTCGATATCCGAGAGACCCAAGACGTCTCCGGCGAGTACAATATCGGTTACTTCGAAGACAGCGAGTGGCTGGAGTATACCGTTGATGTGCCGACCGGAGCGTACGACATCGACGTCCGTGTCGCGACAACGCGATCCGACCGAAAACTCCAGATTTCGCTTGACGGTGAGCAGATCGGAACAGTCGATGTCCCGAACACGGGTGGATGGACCACTTGGGAGACGGCAACGCTCTCTGACGTGACGGTCGATTCCGGTGGCGAGCACGTCATCCAAATCAAGGCAGTCGGTTCGGGGATCGACTTCAACTGGTTTGAGTTCAGTGAGGCCGATGGGACGGAAACCGAAACCGCGACGCCGACGGAAACAGAAACCGCGACGGAAACAGAAACCGCGACGCCGACGGAAACTGAGACGGCGACTGAGTCAGGTACTGACGACTTCGGCAGCGAAGGCTACGGTATGGGTGGGTACGGGGGTACCCAGTAACACAAGATAACAATGGCAAAACGATACAATACACCCGCAGAGGGCACGCTCGATTGGCACGTACCGCTTAACGAAAATTTCAATAAACTCGACAAAGAGGTCGAGATTCGGGATGCAGAATCCAATATAGAACAGTACGAACCGAACGCTGGTTCTAAATTCCTCGCGACGGATACCGGTACAGTGTATCTCGGCGACGGGGACGTCTGGAATCCTATCGGGGACATAACACCGTCGTCTACGGGGTCCAAGACCGCCGATGACGGGACGATAATCGCGTCACCTGGAGATGTCCAATCTGCAATCGACGACGCTGCAAACGGGGCTGAATGGGGTAAAAGGCCAACACAGACAGTCCGGTTAGTTTCAGGCGAAAACTACACTATCTCGGATACAATTAAATTGCGGCGCGGGGTCAGGCTAGAGTGTAACGGCGCTAGAATCGTCCCGTCCGGCGATTTCAACGTAATCGAGATGTACCGTGAGAGCCAGCTCATTGAACCGCACATTGACTCACGGAACCAAGGCTGGAGCTCAACCCAGATTGTCGTCGGTGCTGACGACGCAGCAAAACTCGAAGTCGCCAATCGTGCTTGGGTCCGAGATGCGTACCTCATGGGCGATAAAGGCGCTGGAACAGGTCTTCAGTTCCGCGGCGGAAGCGGGGGCCCTTGTTCAATGCAGTGGGCAACAGGGACAATTAACGGGTTCAAGCGTGCAGTAGATCTGTACGCAGCCGGCGGCGATACCAGTGGTCAGGGCGACTGGTCCAACGGCAACCACTTCGAGGGGTCCATCCGAAACTACGAAATTGGTGTTTCGATGCGTTCGGAAGGGGCAGCCGTTACCGGGAACTCTTTCCGACTACAAGCACAACCGAATCCACGAGTCAGTAAGTGGCTCTGGCATATGGAAGACGACCCCCGCTCTAGCTCCCAGCGCGGGGATAGCTCTTACGTAAAGAAGGGCAATGCTATGATGGTGAAGTCTTGGGACAATATCAATTACGAGAAGAATCCGTATTATGACAGCAGTGATCGAAAACCCCCCGTTTGGTACATTGGGAAGGGCAAGCAGTACGCGAACTCGATGTACGCCTTCGGGGGCCTAATGGGCAACCAGTATATCGTCAATAACGCGGATACGCCCGATAGGAACGGTATCCTCACTGGCCACGGTGGACATGTAACAGGGACTTCGGAATGGAGTCAGCCACCAACCTACCAACGCAACGACAGCCGGAACTGGCATCACGAATCACGTAACTGACAACGAACGCCGTATATCAGAAACACTCGGTTTCAGTTATTCTCAGAATCCGGGTGCCATCTTCTGCTGTTGTTTCGGCTGTATGCAGGATCAAAGCGGAGCTGTGTCGTCCCGGTGACTTCCCCGCCGTGGGCAGTGAAGATTCCGTTCCGGTCAGGGTTATCAGAGTTGTTGACAATAAATTCGTTTCCAAGCAGTCCGCTAAAGTCATAGAGCGAGTTTCCGTAGCGAGTCCCTTTTCCGAGGTACCACACAGGGGACCGCCTCTCGCCATTAGAGGCATAGGGATTGTTTTCCTGGTAATTATCGACATCCCAGGGGTATATGAAGAAGGTGTTGCCCTTCATCAGATAGTTTTCACTGTCCCGGTTGGTTCTAGGGTCGTCCTGCATCCACAGAAGCCACTCACTTCGCTTACTGTTGGCTTGTGCTTGTACCCTAGCTGTGTTCCCACTGACCGCTGCGCCTTCGGAACGCATACTTATCCCGACGCGATAGTTCCGAATGGATCCCTCGAAGTGGTTGCCGTTGGACCAGTCGCCCTGACCACTGGTGTCCCCTCCGGCCGCGTAAAACTCCAGTGCGGTATCAAACCCATTAATTACGCCATTAGCCTCTTGCATCGAACAGGGGCCATTCTGGCCACGAAACTGAAGGCCCGTTCCCCGTCCCGGCTCCCCAAGCAGATACGCATCCTGCACCAAGGCACGGTTTGATGGTTCTAGCTTATCGGATTCTTCGGTGCCAATGAGAATCTGAATTGACCCCCAACTTATATTCTGTGTGTCGACATGCGGCCGGATCAGCTCTGTCTCTCTCCGTAGCTCAAACACGTTGAAATCGCCGGATGGGACGATTCTAGCGCCGTTACACTCCAACCTGACGCCGGGCCTCAGCGTGATAGTATCAGATATATCATAAGTACGCCCGGAGATAAGTCGAATCGTTTGTGTAGGTTTCTGACCGAAAGTAGAGTTCGTTGCAGTAGCGTTTATTGCTTCTTGAACCTCACCGGGTGGAGCTATTACTGTTCCATCAGCTGTCCGAATAAAACCGTCTCGAACAACGTTTACAGAGGCGCGCTGCTGCCAGTTGTCCCCGTCACCGAAATAAACTTGTCCAGTGTCGGTTGCGAGGTACTTCGCTCCTGGCTTGGGAGTATATTGGCTGCGGTTCTCTTCGGTATCTCGGATTTCGACATCGGCATCTATGCGGGAAAAGTTATCATTCAGTAATGCACCCCAATCTTGGGTGCCCCGAGGTGGACGATTATACTCATGGTTCGCTGTGTGTTCATCCATGATGCTCGTTAAGAAATTGTCCAACAATAAAAATATGAGACGTTTACTGGGCGTATCCTAAGCCACCCATCGATTAGATGTATCCCATTTCTTCTAGGTGTTCAACTGTGGCGTCGTCGATATCGCGTTCAGTGTTGGCAGCTTTCCTCGCAAGAATCGAATCAATCTTCGAACGGGCCTCCTGCTTGTCAAACCCTGGTAAGCCGTAGGACTCGTGTCCGGGAGTGAACATCTTGTACGAATCGACGATGTTGTTCTTGTACCGAACTTGCTTCCCGAACGGTTTCTGTAATAATAAGACCAAGTAAACTAACGAAGCGGTAATCTGTGATCCTTCAACGAATACGTGTCCGCCGTCATCGTCCCAGATGCTCTGGATAGTTCGCTCAAATCCACCGGTTAACTGGATAAGACGCTCAATTGGATCGGCAAGAGTGCCGTACCGAATGTGACGGAGGTGATTGTATCCAGTTTCTCGGTCACCACCATCGATGAATCCGTCTGTCTGTCCGATGTCGATATCATGTCTCATTGCGTCTGCGATAGTCGGAACCAAATCCACATGGTGAAAGAGATCATCGACGTTTTCGGGCTCAAGATCGGGGTGAATGAACGTCGTCGGGACGTAGACGACTTCAGGTGTGGCAGCATGTGTGTGCCCGAAGAAGCCGTATTCACCGAGCAGTTCGCCGTGGTCGCTCGTATACACCACTAGGGTGTCATCTGCGAGACCGCGTTCGTCCAAGACATCAAGAACCCGTTGGAATTCTTCGAAAGAGCGCTCTACACCCTGCTTATAATCAGTTTGTGCTTGTACCGGTTGGGTCGAAATTCTCTCAAAGTACTCATCAGCCGTCTCGCTTGCGTACTCGTACTGATCCCACTCGAACCCGTTGTACGGTGCGTGCCCACCAGGACGGCGGACCACATGGACGAACGGTGGGTTTGCTTCCTCGATAGTCGTTCGCGACGGGGAGTTGAAGATGTCTGCAATGCCGTCGTTCATCCCCCCTTTGGCTCCCATTGACGTCTCGTGTGTATCTATGTCGAAGACAGAGCGCACATCGTGTGGCACTGTGTGCTTGAAGCTGTGGATCCCGCTTCGGGGGGGTAGCAGTCCCGTCAGCAGACTCCCGAAAGATGTTGGGGTGTGAGTCGATGCTGCGATAGTTTTGTGCGTAGGTCCGAAAGAAGACAGGGTGTCTGCTATCGTGTCATATCTGACAGCGTCGTCGACGTAGATGAGGACATTCTCGACATCCAAATCCATAGTGACCAATCAGAAGACTATCGGAAGGAAAGTAAGATGCCCATTAATCGAGAAAGTAGTCAGTCATTTAACTAGTTTAATCGCGAATCTCGACTGCTGGCGATAAAAGCTGCCGATGGATTGTCATAGTCAATTCCTACTTGTGTATCGTATTCGTTCTACAGCGATGGAGCAGTCTGACTATCGTATGTGCCGCCACATATGTAGGTTTCCCGCCACACGCGACGGCCGAGTACACGAGCCTCGATCTGTCAAGAGGCTGGTATCGCAACGACTTAAGAAGGTACTTTCTGGCATCGCTGTAGTAACCGTTCTTCAGCGCTTCCTGTCCGAGAGATTCGGTCGTTGCGGCCATGAATGCGCGCTCACATCGCCACCCGTACTCCGCGGCTAATTCTCTATGTTTCTCAACGAATAATGGGTAGGAGATGTCCCGCTTCTCCTCAAAATTATCGCTGATTCGGGAATCTTCCGTCACACGACGACGGGTCGTGAGTGGCTCCGACACCGGTTTAAATTCACAGTGACAAGACAGGCGGAGGAGCCAGTCTCGATCCTGCCAGCTCGGAAAGTCCGTATCAGGGAGGCCGGCTGCTCTGATGACATCACGGCGGACCATAATTGTCGTAAATTCACCGAGAGACCTGCCGCGAAGGATTTGTTCGGTGACTTGCCCCTCAAGAGAGAATACAACTGTCCGCTCATAGTCGTCATACACGTACTTGGAACCGGTGTAGACAACGCCGACCTCCGGACCTGCCTCACGGAACGCTTCTACTTGCTTCTCGATTTTCACCGGGTCCCAGTCGTCATCGTCATCGAGGAAAGCGATGTACTCGCCGTTCGATTCGCGTATACCGGTGTTCCGGGCCTCGTTTGCACCTCTGTTTTCATTGTGTCTGATGATCTCTACGTTTGTATCACTGTGAGTGAAGGAATCGAGAGTGTCCCTCGCCGGAGTCGGTGAGTGATCATCGACCACAATCAACTCAATGCGATCATATGTTTGGTTGTGAACGCTCTTAACTGCGTTCCGGAGGTTATCTGGGCGTTTGTACGTCGGAAGGACCACACTCACGAGTGGGTCGTTTATATTTCGCGTCCTTGTCATGGTGTGTTTAGCGAGTTGGTTCGGAAGCGACAGTCGTTATGCAAGGGAGTACAATTAACCCGTTTCCCGAGAGAGTCGCAGTAGGCGAGTGTCACTGGAGATATCCTAGTTCTTCGAGACGGGCCTTACTGTCCGTGCTGATAGTGTCATCGTTCGACGACCCACGGGAGAGTCGACCAAGTTCGGCTCGAAGTTCCATCCTGAGACGTTCGGAGACCTCGGGATTCATAGACGTTACGTCATCCTGTTCGGCAGGGTCCTCGTGACGGTTGTACAATTCGGTTTTCTCCGGTGCCTCGATGATCTTCCAGTCCGTAGTCTTGAGTGCCCGAAGCGGACGGTCAAACCGCGTCGCTGCTCGGTCGAACGATGACACTGATTCCCGGAGCGCATCCATCGACGGTTGTGGGACAAGATACTCAGCGATAGCTCGATCCCGTGTAGGGACAGCCCCGTTTTGTGGGACTAAGCTATGCGTCGAGACGGCGGGGTCGGTTGGGGCGGCAGCGTCCGCGAGGTCTATAATGGTCGGATACAGGTCACGGACTTCGACAGGCCCGGTAACATCATCCTCATCAAAGAGCTCTGGATACCGAACGAAGAGTGGAACGTGAACCAACGTCTCGTAGAGGCAGTATTGGTGATCCATTAGCCCGTATTCCCCGATGTTTTCTCCGTGGTCACCGACCAGAATGACAGCAGTTTCCTCAAGAATATCTAGGTCGATAAGCGTGTCATAGAGCCGTTTCAATTGCGTATCCAAATAGGCCAGTTCCGCTTTGTACAATGCTTTGAATAATTTGATGTCGGATTTCGTCAGTTCCTGGTCTCCAGCAACATACTGCCACGGGTTTTGATCGAGGTCCGAGACACGCGATTGATCAATATCATCAGGCAAATACTCGTCAATAAACGAGGCAGGTGGCTCATATGGAAGGTGAGGCTCAATATAGTTTAAGAAATAGAAGAACGGACGATCTTTCTGCGCTTCTTCTTTCAACCAGTTAATTGTCCGAGACGTAGTGTGGCGCGCACCGTCGTCCCGACGGCCTGCGAAGAACTTCGCGTATCCGGTTGTAGCCGCGCCCTTGAGTAAATCTACGGGGCCTTGCCCTTTAAATACACTTAACAGAGAGTCCCCTGTCGCGGTTGTGTTCCGGTCACTGATGACACTCGAGAGTTCTGGAGCGTCCCAGAAGAGATCCCATTTCATCGAGAACTCGTCGAAGCCATCATCAAATCCAAATTCCGGGCTTATCCAGACGTTTCCGGAGATGCCTGCTGTTCGATACCCCGCGTCGGAGAGTTGGGATGCAAGTGAGCCAGAGTCCGGTTCGAATCGGTGGTTGCCAGCGTGGACCCCATGTGACGACGTATACTTTCCAGTGAACATCCCAGCATGAGAGGGGAGTGTCCACGGTGCGGTGGCCGTGGCGTCGCTGAACGTAGTCCCTTCATCAGCTATACGTGACACTGTCGGCATCAATCCGGACTCAAGACCCGGGAGGACGGTTCGTGCCCGCGCCGTATCAAGAACTACGAACAGAACGTTTGGATGAGATCTGGCCGTCATTGAAATCCAATGTTTCACCGACAGGTATAGTTATGCGACCCAAAACTGGGCTCATGGTTGCCAGTTCATTCAGAGGGTCTTTATCGAGCAACGGGCTACGCTGTACTCGGTCATTGAATTAACAGGTGCCAGCACCACGTCAGTAACTGTTGATATACGGAACCATTAACAAAGAATCAATGCCGCATTCGGGTTTATAATGAGCGAGGAAGCCGCCGATCCACCAAATATTATCTGGATTACTCTGGACAGTATTCGACATGACCACACAACGTTAAATGGCCATACGCGGCCAACGACACCGAATCTGGAACGAATCGCTCGTAAGACACGTGGTGTCGGGTTTACTAATTGCATTGCCGCTGCGAACTGGTCGTTGCCGTCGGCAGCGTCGATACATACCGGAGCGTTCCCCGAACGACACCGAACAGGCTACGGGACTAACAAACTCCCACAGAGCGTTGATACCGTCGCTGAGCGGTTGCGTGAGCAAGGATATCAAACAGTTGGTATTTCGGCAAACCACTACTTCAGCGAGGCCACCGGTCTTGATCGTGGCTTTGACACATTCAAGCAAATCAATCCTAAGGAATTTCTCAAAGAAGTTAATCCGTTAACTGTGCTCCGTTTTCTTTATAATGTCCGTTCCCACTCTGGTGGGTTTACTGTAGAGAAAACAAAGCACCGGCCTGACTTCTTCGTCAACGAGATCGTCAAGAAACAGCTATCGTCTCGAGCCGGATCGGAGGAGCCATTCTTCTTATCAGCTCATTACCACGGGGCACACGTTCCATACTATCCGCCACCGGCATGGAAAGACCGATTCGCTTCAGATCTCATCGAGTCCCCAAAGGCAGCTAGCGAGCGCGCTTTCCGTCACACCACTGACCTTCACAAAGGAATCGCAAACGTCAGTGAGTTCAAAGAGCGGGACTGGAACGCGCTGAACGTGATGTACGACACCCTGATAGCGTACTCCGATTCACTTGTCGGAGATCTCTTCGATCATATGCAGTCGCTCGATCTGGATAACACTGTTTTCGTTGTGACCGCTGACCATGGTGATCTACTCGGTGAGTACGGTCTGCTTGGCCACAAGTTCGTCCTCCATGACGGGTTAGTGCATGTACCGGCTATCGTACACGGGCTTGATTCTGTAGTGGGCAAGGCTGACGAACTCGTCCAACACGTCGACATCATGCGAACGCTCGTCGAATATGTCGGTGGCGATACTACTGGTCTTGATGGCGTGGACCTGCGAACCGGCCACCGGACAGCAGCTCTTAGTCAACGTGGCGCTGGTATCCAAGAACCAATCTCAGAGATAAAAGGGTATAATCCTTCATTCAACTCCGACCGTCTCCGCGACGCGGCGATCAGTTCACTTCGGACTCATGATTTCAAATACCAACACAGCGCCAAAGGCAACGCGCTATTCGAACTCCCGGATGAAGAGTCCGACGTCTCGACGAAGTACCCCGGCCGTTTAGACGAACTTGAAACGGACCTCATGGGTCGACTCGACAGAATCGATACGGAGAAAATAGACGAGGAAAGAGCTGAATTTAGCGACGATGTAAGAGACCACCTTTCAGATCTGGGTTACGTAGTCGAGTAGCGACGCTAGAGAACGAGTATGCAGAGCGACTACTCGCCGATTCCCCATCAGTACGGGACGCGATTTTCTCAACGTGTGTCCTCGGTTTAAACATATTTTGTTACTTGAGGTTTTTCGAATGGGCCAGATTATGATTCTCCGTCCCGGAACGTGAACTTCGGAGTGAAACCGCGGGCAGATCCTGGTTTTAGCTACATATAGTTACTCTAACCCATGCAGTCTGGTTTACCTTTACGAAGATGGCACTCGCCTCACTGGTCGAACAGAGAGCTGTATAATCGGAGGTACCGATTGACCATCTGTTCAACGGTGAATTGGTCGTGGACACGTTCGTACCCCTGCTTCCCAAAGCGTTCTCTGGTCATTTTGTCCGTGAATTCCCGCATTGCTGCTGCCATCTGCATCGGTTCGTCAGGTGGAACCAATCGCCCGGTTTCGCCGTCAAGGACAACTTCTCTCACACCGTTGATATCAGTAGCGACGACGGGGCATTCGGCGGCCATCGCCTCAAGAATCGTTACCGGCAATCCCTCAAACGCTGATGCTGAGACAAAGACATCTGCGGCTGCGTAATACCCGTGAATCTCTGGAACACGTCCTGTGATCGTTACAGCGTCAGATAGGCCTGCATCATCAACCTTCGTTCGAAGCGACGATTCGAGCGACCCCCATCCGACGATGAGGAGATGTGCAGATGTAGAGTGGTCGACAACGCCTTTCATGGCCTCAATGAGAGTCCGCTGTCCCTTTTGCGGCTCATAGCGGGCAACATTGAGATAGAGGGGATCGGAATCTGAGATCCCCCATTCTTCTCTCACAGTGCTACCATCGGTTGAACCCACGGAACTAGCGAATGCATCCACATCGATTCCATTCGGAATTGTGCTCCACCTGCCTTGGGTGTCTGAGTCGAAGATTCCGCTACTACCGGTAAAGGCCGTCTGGACACCTTTCGAGACGGCAACAGTCCGAGAATCAAGTGAACGAGTAATTCGTTCTGCGACCCGCTCAATGGGATGGTAGTTAGCAGGGACGTTGTGCTGTGTGCTCACGATATGGTCAACGTCAGATACCGAACCGACAAGTCGTCCGAGTGCCTGCGAATACGGCAGGTGGCAGTGGAGGATATCGAACGAAGCTTGGTGGAAGAATCGAAGCAGACGAGGAATCGACCGAGGATCAAACTGGGGGTACTCTCCGACTGCACCGAAATCAACAACGCGGGCACCTGCGTCTTCGAAGTCCTGCCGGAGCGTATCATCGCCACCGAAAAAGCAGACTGTGCAGTCGAAGTTCTGTTTTTGCGCCCGTTCGACAAGGTTCAGAACAATAGTCGGTGCGCCATCCGGTGCGAGCTTGTTAATAAGGAAGCAGACGCGTATCGATTCATCCTGGGACCGGTGGTAGCTCTCTCCATATATGTCAGAGTCCGCCGTCCCAGTTTCGCCTAGTATTTCGGAGTCACTCACTGCTCGTAAACCTCTCCGAGTTGGAATCTGTCGTCTGCCGCTCAATTAGTTCTCTATCGGTGTGTTGCCGAGAGAACGTAGATGAAACGAGATGATAGAGTGGCAACGTCCTCTGTCCTACCGTGCCAGAGCGGCCATTCTTCTTTGGACCAACCTCGCTGACTGCGCTACCGTGTGTTCGGGTTTCATGTTCATCAGTGAGTCCAGAAAGTACTGTACTCGTTAACGCACCCAGGATTCCGAACAACAAAGTCTTGCTGGCGTGTTCTATAATCGATGCGGTTTGTTTTGGTGCGGTTACAGATTGGCTCGTCTCAGACTGGTCTCGGCTGAGGGCACATATATAGTAAGTCATTCCCCTGACTCCACCAGAAAAGAGGTTCCGAGTGGCGCGTAAACTATGCATTTGTATGAGTTCATTGAAGACCGATGCTTATTGTTAAGCCTATACTGTCCGGGTTAGGCGGTCTTTAGTTTGATTTGAGAGGAAGATGGGTGGGTTCTTTATTATCGGTGGCAGGAACCACCCAACTCAGCGGTTGGTTAGAGTGTTTAGGTTTCTATGCTGCATGCAGACGGTGGGGTGCGATATTCAGAAAGTGTGTGGCAAGTTTTGTACCTGATGAACGGTTGTCGACCTGTACTGAAAGGCCGTCCATGTTTCTTCACGTGGTGGCTAAGTACCGTCGTCGTATTCACCAACCACGAACACGGAGACAATTCAGGAGTACCGTGGTTACAACGTAAGAAATCCTCTGTTATACCCACAATGAGCTTTGACGTGTGATCAGTTATCCGGCGAAACCGACCAACCGCTGAACCCACCGTTTGTGTACACTTTGTTCGCAGTCGGGTCGTTGTGGAACCGAGCCAGACTGTCTTCGCCGTATCTGAATAGATACTCCTGTTGCTGTTCCGTGAAATAGGGTGCCGTATGTTGCTCCGTATCATATGTTTTCGTCATGACGTAGCTTCGGCCGAACGTATCTGCCGCTGTGACATCTGCTCCGAAGTAGCCGAGGTTTCGTGGAATATTGTTGTTGAGGTTAATATCGGCCGGATAGTATCTCGGACTATCTTTACCGACGACGAATGCTTGCATCTTGTGCGACGTATCCATTGCATGAATCGGGACCCCCTGCTCGTAGTGGTTTACCATGTATTGCGTCCCGTCGTATTCGGCGTATGTCATGTGCTTATTCGGTTCGTATGCCGCCCCAGCAGCCAGTACCGCACTCGTGATCATAAGGATCGCTAATACTACCGTAATGCCGGACCGTTGCTCACTAGCGCTGTGCACGAGTGCGAGGGCAACTAAGACAGCGGCGAACAGTAGCGAGTACCGGTTCGCTCTGATGATTCCCTTTACGATGAGATTTCCGAGCAGAAACGTCCCTGCGATGGCGATGCCGGCAGTGAAATGCGTTGTTCCGAGTCCCCAGTCGTACCGTGGACCGCGCCATAAGAACCAGTAAAGAGTCACCAGAGATACTACACCGGCTATGGCGAAGTAGATCGTAGTAGACCCGTACAGTGTGACGAATTTCTCCGCGAGTTGTACCGGGGAGAACTCTACAGATCCCGCTTTTTGCAGCTCCTCTGCCGCGGGTGTCGCCTCGTTCTGAGAGTTAATCACATTTGCAATCGCCTGTTGCGTCTGGCCAAACTTCGTTAGCCACGCGAACAGCAGTGGGAGGAATGCGACCCCCAATCTCGGACTGAGGGACCGTACATTCGTCAGCGAGAGGCGACCGTACACACCGGAATACACCGCAGTCAGCAATAAAAGCCCCACCATGAACAGGGTCGTCATAGGGTGTGAATAGATGATGAATACGCCGATAAGCAAAAATAAGACAACGTACTCGTTGTCGTTGCTCCGCCGGTATAGTTCCGTAAGCGTCAGCAGTACCGGGACAATCATGAACGAGTTTATCGCTGGGTGGTTCGAGAGATGAAAAGTCGTATAAATAAGGGGTGCTCCCGCAGCCAGTCCCGCTGCCAGACTTCCGGACTGACCAGAAATGGTTCGGACAAGGACACCGATACCAACAATCTGTACCGTTGTGAACAACAACGCGGTCAAGTACGGAATAGCATCAAATGGGACGCCCAGCATCGTCATCTGTGCCATCAGTACGTGTTCGCCCGGGTACCAGATGCCTGGAAGCGAACCCGTTGCCAGGATCCCTTTTATGTCGCCGAAGTGTCGCAACGCGTCGGCTCTTCCCTGTCCGTAGAACCTGTAACCTCGTGCTTTCGGCAGGAAGAAAAACAACGCATAGTTAGCAATGATGAGGCCAAGGCCGTGTCGCCAGTATCCCGACTCTGTTACCGCCGCAGCGATCAAGGTCAGTATCCCGCCCCCAAGTACAATATAAAAAAGATACCAAAACGACTGAGGTAGCGCGTCGACGAGCGATGTTTCGTACCCCGTTGCTGGCTGTATCATGAGGAACATACCGCTTTCGAGGACGAGGAACCCTGCCAGAACAATTACCAGGTACTCCTGTAGATCTCGGTTCGCAAACTGATAGGTGTCAAATAACTTCCTGTCAATATCTGTCTTGTAGCCCATATGTTGCTCTTGTGGATGTTAGTCGCTATCGGTCTGCCGTTGATCCAATCTTGAAACACTCTTACGCTGTCCCATTATTAAGTAATCAGAAACTAACGGGCCAAGAGCAGGAATCCGCAAACCTATGGCTCGAAGAGACTGGTGTTGATGCGCAGTCGATACCGGATAGTGTGCCATCATAGAAATCGCAGATAGCACCCATTCTCGTTAGTATCCATTGAAACAGCCTACTATTTTATATTGGTCTCGTCTCGTATCGCCGGAATCTCTGGGCTGGACGGGCCCTTGCGGTCTGTTGCCGGCGGTTCGCTGATCTTAGCAATCTGTCCCAGTATGTTTGTGGTTTCCCGAACCATGTCTTCCCAATCGTAGCGCGCGGTCACAATCTGGCGCCCGTGCTTACCCAGATCGGACAGCAGTTGTTTGTCTTCAACCAGATCCGAAACGGCCGTGGCAAGTCCCTCAATGTCACCCACCTCGACAGTTGTACCGGTCTGCTCTACGATTCTCGCAGTCTGTTCGAGATTGCTTGAGACAACCGGTGTCTCACACGCTAACGCTTCCAAGACGGTACGGGGAAAGCCCTCGGTCCGGCTGGGCAAGACAAACAGATCAGCCGCTCTGAAGACAGTTGGCATCTCGCTGTACGGAACACGCCCGAGGAAGGAGACAGCGTCGTCCAACTCCTTTTCAGCAACGGTATTTTCCAGGCTCTCGCGCATCGGACCGTCGCCACAGAAAAAGAGTTGAGCATCCAGACACCTGTCCTGTATTTCCGCAAGCGATGCTAGCGCATCCTGTGGGCGCTTTCCGTCGACGAGGCGACCGACAAAAACAATTGCAGGACCGACGGCCGCATCGATTCTATTATGCTTTGGTCCTGACGGGGAAAACCGATCAGTATCTATACCATTGTTTACTACCGCGATATCAGTGTTAACACCCATTTCTCGTAGTTTAGACTGTTCAACATCAGTGTAGCAAAACGTCACATCGGCTGAATCGTACGTCCATTTACCCAGCGTTCGGAGATGTGCGCGCGAGAACCAAAACGGCCCACGCTGAGAGTTTAACCCGTGACACGTCACGGCAAGGGGTATATCTTTCAACCGACAGTAAGCCGCAGCCACGTTTGTTGAAAAGAACAGGTGAGAGTGGGCGTGAACAACGTCATAGTCTTCGCTGTTTCGTAGAACCCTGGTCGTGTTCGTGAAGAGTTGATTGCCCAGGGTCTCAACCTTTGGTGGTTGTCGGATGAGCGTGTATCCGTCTCGTTCAACGGTCTCCTGTTCGTCTACGCTGTCCGAAGCAGTCAAAACGGTCACATCGTGTCCGTGTGCAGCCTGATCGCGACTGAGAGCGTGTATATGGTATGGTGCACCACCGACCGTTTCAGGGAAGATATCCTGAGCCACCCGAAGAATACGCATTTGTTCACCCAGGGTTTGTGGGGTAACTGGTTTAGTTAATAGTCTGATTTTCCAGTAGTGACTCTCTATAACACCGGTTATTACATTTCAGTTGGTCCTAGAAAATATACCAGGGTTCACGAAAGACCGTATTATAAAAAGTTGGAAGAACTCACAGGAGACCACTCGACGTGGTTTAGTTTTAATTGTGTTTCAGCGAATACGTAATTGTCCTCGAAACAAAAACGTAACAGCAGACCAGTCATCTAACTCCTGTACAAAGTGACTCTCGTTATATATTACAGATCTGTATCTCGATGCCCGTAGGGACAGAATAAACAAACGGCTGCACCTACTGTTTTGGACCAATGGAAACCACTGGGCCGATAGCATTCTATGTACCATCACTAACAGTTGGCGGGGCAGAGCGTGTCACGGTTTCCGTAGCAAATGGACTCGCCGAACGAGGCTACGAGGTCGATCTAGTAGTCTCGTTCAACGAGGGGGCGTTCCGGAAAGAAATCAATGAGCAGGTAACTATTGTCGACCTTGATACACCTAAAATACCTGTTGTTGGGATTGGAGCGAGCGTGCCGTGTCTCTCACGATATCTCTCCGTACGGTCACCAGCCATCATGTTCTCACAGATGACCTACGCCAACGACATCCATCTTGTTTCACAACTAGTAGCGAGATCCGACACAGTGTCAGTCGGAACCATCCACAATACACTCGGCATGCAGGAAAAGTCAAAAGAGAAGCTCGTTCAGTCGCTTCAACGTCGATTGGCAGGACAGGCTAATCAGTTCGTCGCTGTATCCGAGGGCGTCGCTGAGAGCGTCGTTGAGTACGTTGGCGTCGACCGGGAGAAAGTATCTGTCTTACACAATCCGATTCCGGTACACGACGTCCAAGCACAGGCCCAGGAGTCAGTTGACCACCGCTGGCTTGCCTCTCCAGAGCACGAGGTCGTTCTGGGGATCGGACGGCTCGAACGGGCGAAGAATTTCAGTTCTTTTCTTCGGGCCTTCGCACAGCTCCATGCGAATCGACCGCAGACGAGGGCAATAATTGTCGGAAAAGGCTCGAAACGGAGTGAACTCGAAGACCTTGCACGCGAGCTGGATATCGAGGATGTTGTGTCGTTCGCTGGATTCGTCGATAACCCATACGGGTTCATGGGGAGTGCGTCAGTGCTCGCGATGTCATCAATTCACGAGGGGCTACCAACAGTCCTTATCGAGGCCCTCGCCTGCGGGTGCCAAGTCGTTTCCACAGACTGTCCAAGCGGGCCCGCAGAGATACTTGATGACGGCGAATACGGTCGCCTCACACCGGTTGGAGACGATACAGCGCTCGCGGATGCTATCGAAGCGACACTGGAATCCCCGATATCCACAGACAGACTCATTGAACGAGCAAACGATTTCGCACCCGATGCCGTGATAGACGAGTACGAGGCGTTCGTTCATCAGTATGTCGAGCCCGAAACCAGAGCACCAATCGCAGCCAACGCTGATTCACCGGTCGGCTTCTGAATTGCTAGGGAGAAACTGTCTGTTGTTCAACTTCCTAAGTCACATCAATCCAGATATGGGTCTCTCGGTAAGCGTTATCCACCGTCGGCTGATCTGGAATCCCATCTCGGTACAGCAAATACGTTAATCGGAGCCGTTCACCCTCAAGAACAGGGGTCACAGTATGACGCTTTTGCCATGTGTTGCCGGGAGAAATTGTCTCACTGTACGTATCGAGGCGTGTGCGCTCTGTCGCATCTCCCGTAGGTGCCGTTCGAGTGAGTTGGACGACGACAACGTAATTCGTGTGTTGCTGCTCACGGTTCGTGACAGTGAAGTACAGGTCACTGGATTCACCAAGCGCCATCTCTTCCGGATAGCCGTCCGCTTGCAGCGTCCCGTTGTTCTCGGTCAACAGTCCGAACTCGGAGTACGTTTCCCCGCGTTGGGGCTGTGCAGCGACGAAGGTCACACTGACCAGAGCGACCATGATAGCCACCGCAACGATGATTGATCCGAGCTGTACACCGCCATCGTCAGACTGTGTCTCGCTGTTTGACCCCGTATTGAACTGTACTGCTGATTTGCTCGGCTCTGACCCTGACGCTTTTCGGCGGTACAGCGCAACGAAAGTCGACAGATACGCCACCGCTGCGAGTGCTGACACGACCGGGACCGATCGAATTGGCCAGTTGGTGAATTCCAGATTCACCCCGACAATAACCGCCAAACAGATACTCGCGACCACAGCGTACAGTATTCGTTCGAGACCAACCAGTCGATGCTGCTGATACATCGATTCTCGGTCGGGAAACAAGGCCGCAATGAGCGCATAGCCAGGAACAAACAGCAGAAACGGTATTGCTACAGCCGCAAGCAACAATCCGTCCACTGGCGAGACAGTAGCGGCAAGTGCAACGGTTGTAATTACAGTAATCGTAACGAGATCTGCAAGCTCTGTTGACAGACCAGACCACCTACCCATGATCGATACTACTACTCTAGGAGCATAAGTAGCAACAGCATAATTCTAATTTTTCACTATGCGTGCGATGAGAGAAGGATCTCAAATAGTTCACTCATAACTCACTCAGCGCCGTTCCATACCGGACGAGCACATGACATAAGAAGCTGGGTCAGTCGACCCGGAGATGCTTTTGTTTGAGTCGTGATAAAAACCCGGTAAGTAGCAACATTGAGAGCTTCGGAACGAACGAACTGTATCTGATTCCGCTCGACTCGTCACCGTAAAACGCCTCCATCGGCACGTCCTGAACAGTCAGTCCATTGGCGTCTAGGTGAATGAGCATGTCGTTAAGGAACCCGTAGTCGTCAAACAGATCGTTCAGTGAGAGTTGTTCGAGTGCTGTCGCAGAAATCGCGGTGTATCCGTTTTGCGGGTCGCGCATTTGCCAGTGTCCGCTCGCTATCTTTGTCAAGATCGTGAGGAGCGCATTCCCGAAAAACCGCCAGTTAGACATCTGAGCACAGTGGCTTCGAGATATCAGGCGGTTGCCTTTCGCGTAATCCGCCTCCCCCTCAACGACTGGGTCGAGTATCTCATCGAGTATGTTCGGGTCCATCTGGCCGTCGCCATCAAGGACTGCAACCGTATCCATGCCACTCATAAGCGCTAGCTCGTATCCAGTTTGTACGGCGGCCCCGCGACCGCCGTTAGTCTGATGACGGACTGGGACGACCCGCTTATCGAGAAACGTCTGGCTTTCAGATACCGTTGTCCCGGCGCCGTCGGCGACAACTATTTGTTGTGCGGAATTCCCGGTCTCACCGGCCTGTTCTACCTCAGTATCCACGTATTCCTTGATTTCGGTCCAGGTGCCATCTGTCGAGCAGTCATCGATAACGAACACCTGATCGACGTACTCCGGAAGTGAGTCGATGACCTCACCGATGAACCCCTCTTCGTTGTGTGCCGGAACGACGACACCGACAGTTGAGCCTTTATACACTCTATGTCCCCCCTGTTGGTGAGTGGTCCCGCTTCGCTTCTAGGGGTCGCACAGCACGGCTGCATTGCTGGAGCGAGCCCGTTACAGTACGCACAGAGTTACCGAGAAGGGAGCTACTCATCTCGGGTCGGCCCTCATGCCAGACCCACGCGCCAATAGCAACCTCTGATTCAGTGATAGTCATGGTAGGTCGTAGGGCCGCTCACCGGCCACCAATAGGGCCCTCTCTGTCGCCATGTTGGACAAATCGATCTATTGTTATTCCTTACTTTCCTGGGTTAGCGGTCATATACA
Organism: Haloarcula japonica DSM 6131; assembly: GCF_000336635.1. Taxonomy (GTDB): domain Archaea; phylum Halobacteriota; class Halobacteria; order Halobacteriales; family Haloarculaceae; genus Haloarcula; species Haloarcula japonica. Next base: position 56,567 of record NZ_AOLY01000045.1, read on the forward strand.
GTGAACTGCCGGATCAGTAAATATCTCGTTAGGCCGATTTCGGAAAGCGCCTGCGTATGGCGATTACTATTGTTAGAGAGAGTAGTTATTCGAATTGGTCCTGATACGTCGTCCTAATGTCCGCCTGGCGACTAGCGGTCAAGTTCTCGTACGACTTCCCGTATGTGTCGATGGCCAGTTCGTCCCAGGACTCGATTCGGTCACCGGAATCAGTCTGGAACTGTGCATCGAAGTCCGCTTCGACCTTCTGTTGGGTTTCAATTTCTAGTCCTGTGAAATTAAAATTCTCGCCGGCTTTTACATCGGCATCGTACTCTTGCCGGGCGATTTCCTCACGCGTCCGTACCTCTGCGGCCGCAAGGCCGTCTGCGAACGGTTGACGTTCGTGAATCTCCCCGACCTGCCGCTTCGTTTCACTGCTGACCTCATCATAGTAGTATCCGTACTTATCCTGGGTTATTTCATCAAGCGAAGCGCGGTCACCATCAGAGACACTGGTACTTCCGCCGGAACCGCTGGACCCACCGTCTTTTGCCCATGAGGGTTTGACCGACATAGCTGTTGACGCACGCGCGTCTTTTGAGTAGATGCCATAGACGTACGTTTGCAGGCTCAGTGGTTCTACGGGGTAATCCGTCGAGTCGGTTACCGTGTATTCAATCTCGAACCGAACGCGAGTCGACTCGCCGGGTGCGAGCGTGACGTTTCTGTCGACTCCATAGGCTTCCGGACGATCATCGTCATCGCTGTCGATGCGGTGCTGGATCGATTGAGTTCCAGTGATTTCACCCGTGTTCGTTACGTCCGCGGAGAACACAGCCGTATCACCGACGTACAGAACATTCGGTCCATCCAAATCCGACACCTCGAAAAGACTGTCCTGTACCGTCATCGAGACGGTATCTGTGTCATCAGCAGTTTCAAGCGAATAGTTGTGTGTCCCGCGGCTCAAATTCGTCGTGTTCACTCCAATAGACACGATTGTAGTTTCGTTGACAGCAGATGAAACGGAGCGCGAATAGGTGGTGTTCATGGAATCACTGCGGAGCGTGACGTTGTCCATCCCGTCCACGTCACCAATGTTCTCGACGACTGCTGAGATATTAGCAGTTTCCCCCCTCGTTACGTTGGCCGGTGCAGTCGTGTTCTGCACCCGGAACGTCGCCGGTTGCTGGACATGGAGTGTTCCGGTCGTTGTTGTGTTTTCGGTGGCGATCTTGTATTGATATCGACCAGGTTCCAGATCAGCAGTTCGGACCGTAGCAGTGCTCATCTGGCTCTGGCCGCCCGCAAGTGAGTGGACACTCTCGTTCAGCGTTTCAGAATCGGAGTACTGGCCGTTTTGATCCGCATCGACAGCGATTCGCACTGTCTGGACGCCGCGATATGCACCGATATTGGTCAGGTTTGCTCGGATGGAGGCGCTCGTTCCACGGACGATTGTAGCGTTTTCAGTGGTATCGGCGAGTACAAACGTAGGCGGGGTAAGAACAGCCACACTCCCAGTTGATTCCGGGGACGATGATTCACCGACGGCAACGGCGTACGTGTATTCCCCGGAACTGATTTGCTCAGGCTCGACAGCGAACGTCACGTCCGTCGGTTCTGCAGCCGAAACCTCAACTTGTTTCGTTGCTACCGTTTCAGAAGGTCGTCCGTCTCTGTTCAATCGTAGCGCTACTTGTTGTGTTGTCGTTTCCGACCCTACATTTGTGATTTGAAGTTGCACACGCAGCGGCTCATCCGGCCGAATTTCGGTCGGAGATTGCACAGTGCGTATCTCCAGTTCGTCCTCGCCTACAGTGGTCTCCGAATCTGCCGGTCCATCGGCGAAACCACCGATCCCAAGCCCCAGCGTAGCGCCTCCAATGAGTAACAGCCCAGCGACGCACCCAATCAGTATTTTTCCGTAGCCTATGGACAACATGCGTATGCAGGTATATCACAAATCATTATTGTTACGGCTGCTATACCTAGCGGTAGACATTCTTTGCATTCCATATCGAAGAGCGAATTTCCACAGGGATATCTTGGAATTTGTAGCATTCCTTTAGTTCCAGACACGTCACCAAAGTGGAGCCTTTAGCCATCGTCGTAGTGAGTCAATACCGTTCGTTTCCGTCTCAGTTAGACGACGACTGTTAGCCGCATCTATGGAAAGCACACCGGCTTGTGGTCAGATACCAGAGTTGGTGTAATAGAGTAGCGTGTACGCGAGACATCCATATAAAATTATAAGTTCAATTCGAAGTGAAAAATAGGGATAAAGATGGTTCTAAGTCGACGCGGCTGTGCACTCCTATCAGTTCGAGACCGAGATGCGACAGTTACGCCATGTTCTTCCGTTCGATTGTTTCCCAAATATCGACACCCTTCTCGGTGATGTCGTACACGCGGCCTTTCTTCCGATCTTCCGAAACTAATAGGTCGACCAGTTCCGACTCACGGAGTTCCTGCAGGGCGCGCGAAACGTGAGCAATGCTCATTTCCCTGTCGTCCGCAATTAATGACGGTGTCGCAGGGCCTTCTGACAACCGGCGGAGAGTCTCGACTCGATACCGTGAACTGATTACGTAGCTCACTTCGTCCCACTGATCAAAGTCTGCCATCGTATCTATTCGTATGCACGAGTGTACCAGCTACCTTCTTTGGACACAAACTCGTGTACAGTGATATTCCATGTGCCTGTGGTTAATTGTTTCGCTCGTGTCTCTTGGTCTCGCTTCGTAGCCATACACGATTCCGGTTGAATACCCTGCATACTGAGTATGTGGTGAGTAATATCGCTCTTCCGCTCAATTCATAAAACGGGATTTCATCTACGTGTTCGGCAATCAGGCGACAAACGATCAACAACAGAAACTGTGGAGTTCGTAAGGCTCCGATTCCTGACGACAACCCAGAAGAGCATCTTATCCGGGACTTCGTCTCTGCAGGAATTCTCTGCATCCAGATAGCTGTTCAATTGACACTGATAAGATTGCGTTACTTGTAGGGCCCATAGATACGGAGGATATACGCTACGATTTATCCTGTACAATCTCAAGGAATCGAGTAACGTCTGAGGGTAACAGAGGGACGTCTCAGGGCTTTTCACTGGTATTCTATGTATTTTGAGTATCTCAATACACACTGTGTCAGACTTTTATTATGGACTATCGAAAATCGATTCAAAGAGCACTGTTACACCCAGAATACCCAAACAACTACTGACTACCTCGACAGTAATCAAAGAGAAATTATCTAATCAATTACATAACAAAGTATTAAGTGGCAAGGTGATGTTGATTTGAAATGCTGGCTGACAGCGTAACGCTCCGTCGATACAGCCGGGGGGCTGTGTGAGCGCGATTCCAGACGGGTGGACGATGTCGCAGCACACAGGAAGTGGGTAAATATGGGAGTCAAAGACACCGCACAAACGAAAGCAGAACCGGATAACCAACTAAGCGACGAATCTGTCCCATCGCCAAAAGGGAAAGAAAGCAGTGCGGACCAAGCGGCGTCACAAGAGCAGGACGATTCGAGTGCATCTTTAGACGTTATTTTTGAGATACTGAAAAACAGCCGCCGCAGAGAAGTCCTCCATTTTCTTCGAGAACGAGGCGAACAGGTCTCCCTTGGAGAGCTCGCAGAACATGTCGCGGCCATCGAGAACGAGACTACAACTGATGCGTTGACGTCAAGTGAGCGCAAGCGCGTGTACGTCGGACTGTACCAGTGCCATCTCCCAAAGATGGACGACATCGGTGTCGTCGATTTTAACCAAGACCGGGGCCATATCACCCTTACCGAGAAGGCTGACGACTTCGAGAAGTACCTCAACCGCTCTGAAGAGGAGGAAGAAGGTCGACAGTGGTATCAGTATTACGTGGCCGTCTCGATGCTCGGTGCGATGGTATTAGCCGCCTCTGTCGCCTTTTCACTTCCCGGGAGCATGGTTTTAGGTCTGTTCTCCCTAGTAGTGGGTGTTGCAGGCGCATGTTCGGTGTATCACTGGTCAGTTGAGCGGGAAGAGCCGGACAGCGAGTAGCCCGATAAGAACGGTTTGATTCCACACGCAGTTTTACGCAGTACACGTCACGAGTAGGCTATGCAGAGCAATACACTTCGTCGCCGGCAACATATGTTCGTGCTATCGATGGAACCGGGTCTGGATCAACGATAATAAGATCAGCCCTTGCCCCACACTCCAATCGGCCACGATCGTACAGGCCGGCAGCGGCAGCTGGTGCAGTAGAGACACGTAACACCCGGTCTTTGAGAGAGTCACCGTTTTCGATGAAAACAGAGCTAAGCAGGGATTGGGGACGGAAGTCACTACAGAGAATGTCGACAACACCCTCTCTGATTGCCTGAGACGCATCGGGCCCGTCCCACAGACTCCCACCGCGAACTACATTCGGTGCACCCATCGCAACGACCAAGTTTAGCTCGGTTGCACGCTGCGCAACACGGTGGGAGAGCGGATATTCACTTATGTCTACCCCGATATCAGCGGCGTTGTCCACACTCGAAACGGTTTCATCGTCGTGTGAGGCGACTGGGATATTGCTATTGCTCGCTAGCTCGGTGATCTCTCGTGCACGCGAAATTAGTTCTATTTGGGAGACACCATTGCGGCGTGTTTCGAGGGACTGAAGGCTTGACTTTGAGACCCCATCCGGGAGATTATAGCGTTGTGTAAGTGTATTCTCGCCAGCGAACTGGCCCGTTCCTGGAATGTGTGAGACAAGAGAAACGAGATCACCCCCTGATTGTATTTCTTGCGAGACGGCGTCGACAGCCGTTTTGTTGGTGAGTTCACACCGCATATGGAGTCTGTTGTCGACCCTGGCGCCGGTTTCGTAGTTGAAAGCCCGAATATGCTCGGCCAAGCGACGGGCTAATTCGATACTCCGGTTATCGTCTGGGACGTCTTCGAACGCAATGGCATGAAACTTTGTCGTAACTCCCGCACTGGCATTGGCAATATCACACCGGTCCAGAGCGACAGTCGTGTTGACGCGCTCGCCAGCTCTCGGAAAAAGATGCCGTTCGATATCATCACCGTGAAGATCAACCAATCCAGGGAGGACATACTTTCCCGTCGCATCAATATCCGGGGAGTCATGAGATTCTGCTTCCACTGAGACTATTTTTCCATCCGAGAATACTACTGTCCCGTTCTCAATTTCGCTGGTCGGTGTAACAACAGTTCCTCCCGATATCAGTGTTCGGTTTGCATTGTTTTTCATGCGATGTGGCTCCCTGTAGGGTTTACCAATGTGTTTACAATCGACTTCGCCAAAATATGAATATGCGCTTACTACGGCTATGCTACAGTCAAATATAGAGTACATATTTATATGTAATTGACAGCCCTGGCTGTTGTGCTAACTGAAATAATGGAGAGTTTGTCAATCATCATTTATTAAAGACAGACCTAGGACACTCCGACAGTTCTCAGGTTTGAATAGGGTCTTAATCCAGGGAATTTAAACTAGAGTTATGTTCCATATAGTTTATTCAAATGTCAGACTACCCCAATTTGTAAGTGATGATTATATAATACCTTCATAGAGTGGATAATTTGCAGGTAATTTTGGCGGATTCATATCCATTAGGATACACCTACCCACATAATACCATATTAACAGTTTGAACGGGAGGTTTGAGCAGTGATTACTTTCTATTTTTTCCATAGTGAGAAAGGGTATAATAGCACCTACTGAGGGAGAGAGCCAGTTGTAACAAGATTTCAGCACGGTACAGTGACTGACCCCGGCGACGGCACCCACTCACCAGTAGGTCGGACACGAAAACAACCGAGCCCCAGACACCATCAAGACTCCGTCGGTAGGAGTTGTAGGAGCATTAATGTGTTACTACCACCGACATGGTGTTTGTCTGTTCAGAAACCGAAGTTTTTAGAGCCAAGGTTTAAAACACAGTTGTATGAAAGACTGGATTGACACATATGATGAGCGTGACTGGCAAACCACTACGGACGGAACGGTTCGCTATGCGCTGTTAGGACTCGGCTGGTGGACGATAGATCTAGCACTCCCCGCAATTCAGGACTCTGATTTAGGTAAAGTCACGACGTTCGTCAGCAGTTCCACGGAAAAAGCGGAACGCCTAGCCAACGAGAACGATGTCGATAACGGGATCAGTTACGAGGAGTTCCATGCTGGGAAGGCATCCGACGCGTACGATGCCATCTACATCGGAACGCCGAACGCCTTCCACCTGGAATATGCCGAGACAGCCGCAGAGTTAGACAAAGCGATCCTGTGTGAGAAACCGATGGAGTCAACAGTTGATCGAGCCCGGGAGATGGTGGATGTCTGTGAGGACGCCGACGTTCCGCTGATGATTGCCTACCGGATGCAGACCGACCCGGCCGTCAGGCGCGCCAAAGAACTCATCGAGGACGGGTTTATCGGCGAGCCAGTGTCAGTATACGGAAACAATAGTCAGCCCCTACTTGAGATGAATCCGAACACGGACCAGTGGCGGCTCGATTCGGAACTCTCGGGCTATGGTACGTCAGTGATGGACTTGGGGATTTACTCGATCAACACGACTCGGTTCTTGCTCGACCGGGAACCACTTGCGGTGCAGTCACAGATGAGTTCCCATGCAGATGCTTTCGAAGACGTGCCTGATGAACGCTCTGGGGCCCTGCTTGCGCTGGAAGACGGTGTCAAGATGGTCACGACCGACAGCCAGAATGCCCACGACGATACGCAACTGAAAATAACGGGGACGGACGGACAGATCGAGCTCCGCCCAGCGTTCCACGGGAAAGCGAAACTCCACCTGTCTCGAAACGAGACCACAGTAACTGTCGAACACGAGAGCTTTGACGCCGAGGACGAGATGCGAGAGGAGTTCGACTACTTCGCCGACCGTATCCTGACTGATGCTGAAATCGCCCCGGACGGCCGCCACGGGCTTCAGGATATGCGGATCATCCGAGCAATTCACGAAGCCGCCGAAAGCGGCGACGTCGTCGAGTTATAATTTAATCGATCGGACTGGCCTGCTTCTACTCCCGCTCGTTGTTCTGAAATTTATCTTTAAGCCGATAAGCTGTCATGTTAACCCGGCTAAGGTTGACGACAGCGCTACCGCGGTCCATGTTCAATATAGATGAACAGTACTGCCCCGAATCTTAGTTTGAGCTCCACCATGTCGGGAAGCCAGTGATTAGTGGCAGAGAATGCGCTGGTTATTCAACCGATTGGTTGGAGTGACTCAGTGGTGAAAGCTCGTTAAACTGGTCTACCCTCAACCGCTGTCGGGTTGCTCTGTGATGATTTATTTGTGAGTCGAATACTTAGGGAGAGCTGGAAGATCACGAATGGGTGCCTCAGATGAGTGACCCGGCTTCTATTACCCAGATCTGGTTAGTATTCTGACCCGATAGCCAAACTCAGGAATAGCTCGTACGAAAGTTTTCAGTGCAGTACACCAAGTATTACCCAAAAAGTTAACATATGACGTGGGAAGCTAATCGTAATAACATCTGTACTGCTGTTATATTAGTGGCACTGGGAGGCACCTCCAACCACTCAAAGGCGATAGATATTGCAGATTTGTTTTTGATACAATCATTCCGGATCCCGCTGTTGGTTATATCTAGTACGTATGCTAATGTGGGATATAGGTTGTTTTGAGTTTTATTCTTATTATAAGAATTCCGTGTTCATCTACCCCACCCCTAGTCGCCAACAGTGTGATTCTACCAACGTCATATTCATTCTATATTCATATTTGGCCATAATAGTCATGAATACTTCATTTTCACCGGTATTATAACTAATCTTTCTCAATCAGCCGTAATTAATGGCTCCCAATTACAGATAATAGGTGTAGTAAACAGACCCAGCAGGCTGATTGTGGAATTTTTCGCCGCAAGGAAGTGTCGTTCATCGTTCACTGCGGTAATGACTTGGCCAGTGGGCCAACGCACTTAATCAACCTCTTTTTGTTCAATTGGCATCAGAAATCCACTTCTCGCCCCACTCGTGGATTTCATCAAATGCAGAGAGGAGTTCATCACCTTTCGGCGTCAGCGAGTAATAGACCGCAACTGGCTTCCCTTCAGCGACTCGGCGTTCGACGTACTCGTTTTCTTCCAAGTCATCAAGCACACGGGACAGCGTTTGTGAGTTCGCATCCGTCGCACGCTTGAGTTCGTTGAACCGGAGCTCGCCCTCCCTGAGAACGTGAATTACCGTCATCCGCCAGCGGGACCCGATCTCTTCAAGCGTCTGGATGACCGGACAGTCCCCGTACTTCGATTCGAGGGCATTGTTCGATGACATCGATGTTACTTGGTCAAGGCTACGTTCGCTGAGTTATATTAAGCTCATGTTCCAATACCAAGTAAGATGATGTGATCGCAGTTCCGGATTCACGTACCGGTATCGCGTCGCAATCATCGGCAACTGCACTCGAAAAATGGACGTACTACTACTCGGAGCAAGCGGACGAATCGGACAACGAACAGCGGCAGAACTCCTCGAGCGTGGCCATTCCGTCACTGGAGTCTCCCGTAGCGGTACGGTCGAAGGGATAGACAGCGACGAGTTCGTCGCCGTCGCGGGCGATGCGACCGACCCTGGCGACATCGCGAAGCTCGCGACGGGCCACGATGCGGTGGTGTCGGCGCTGGGGCCGAGCGACGACGAGTCTGCCGAGGTCCTCACGGAGATGATTTCGGCGGTCGTCGACGGACTGCGCCACAGCGGCGTTGACCGGCTCGTCTGGACCGGAGGTGCCGGCGGACTCAGAGTCGGACCCGAAACGCTTCTCATCGAGACCGAGGACTTCCCAGCGGAGTGGGAGCCGGTCGCCCGGGCCGCCATCGAAGCGTACGACATACTCAGCGAGGCCGACGACCTAGCGTGGACCTACGTCGCACCGGCCGCACTGATAGAGCCCGGCGAGCGGACCGGCCAGTACCGGACCGCCGAGCGCGAACTCGTGGCTGACGAGGAGGGAGACAGTTACATCTCGATGGAGGATTTCGCCATCGCTCTCGTCGACGAACTCGAAGCGGAAAACGCGGTGCACACCTACCTCGGTACCGGGTACTGAGAGCGTGCGTTTCCAACACCGTTTAGTCTGCTAGCCGTTTCGAATCAAGTGACGGCCCCGTGACGACGGTGTCGCGGGGCTGCCGTACGTGGAGTGTCCCTACCGAAATGTCCACCACCGACGAGCAAACGGAGCAGGACGTGGAGAGCATCGAGACGGCGGCCTCAACTGACGACGCCCCAAACGCAGTGACGTTCGACCGGGCCGGGATACGCGCCGGGTTCGTGACCTGTCTCCCGGTCGCGCTCGGCGTCGCCGGCTACGGTATCGCGTTCGGCGTCCTCGCAGACCAGGCCGGGCTGAGCGTCGCGGAGGTGGCGCTGATGAGCGCGACCGTCCTGGCTGGGGCCTCCCAAATTATCGCCGTGGAGTTGTGGGCGGACCCCATCCCAGCCGCGACGGTCGTGCTCGCGGTTTTCGCAGTGAATCTACGGTACTCGCTGATGGGGGCCGCCCTCCGGCCGTGGTTCAAGCATCTGTCCGGGATACGCGTCTACGGCAGCCTGTTTTTCATGGCCGACGAGAACTGGGCGCTGACGATGCGGGACCTCACCGGCGGGAGTCGGCGGGGTGCGTTCCTGCTCGGGAGCGGGCTCGCTATCTGGGTGTTCTGGGTCGCCTCGTCGGTCGCCGGCGTCGCCGTCGGCGGCGTGATAGACGACCCCGCCACGTTCGGGCTGGATTTCGTCCTCGTGGCGACGTTCGTCGCGCTCGCGGTCGAACTCTGGGACGGCGCGTCGACGGCCGTCCCGTGGGCGGTCGCGCTGGTGACGGCGCTGGTCACTACAGAGGTTCTAGCCGGCCAGTGGCACGTCATCGCGGGTGGCGTCGCCGCCGCCGTCGCCGAGGTGGTTCGCCGTGACTGACCCACTCGCGATCAACCCAACAGTTGTCGCGGTTATCGCCGCGATGGCTATTGCGACCTATCTCACGAAGGCCGGTGGCCTGTGGCTGTTAACACGTATCGGCGTCAGCGACCGTGTCGAGGCCGCCTTGGAAGTGCTTCCGGGGGCGATTGTCGTTGCCGTTCTCGGGCCGGAACTGGCCAGCGGTGGCCTCCCAGAGTGGCTTGCCGGGAGTGTTGTCGCTGTCGTCGCCTGGCGGACGGGGAATATATTCGTGGCCCTGGTCACGGGCGTCGGGGCTGTCATCGCATTCCGTGCTATACTATAATGAAAAGCGACCGTTTGAGAGAAAACACTTCTCAACTGCTTTCTCTCTACTGCTTTGACTGGTGGGATGATTAGTGCAGCGTCCATGAAGACATCTTCCGGTAAACGTAGCCGGTCGCTGTTCGGTTAATCCGAAAGTCATATACAATATATTAGGCCTACCTAAAACATGGACGAGACAGGCGATGCAGGGAGTTTCACACGACGAGATTACCTTGCTGGTGGTGGTGCACTGCTCGGAACGTCAGTCATTGCCGGCTGCTCCGGTAACGGTGGCGAACCACCCAGTACAGGGACATCGAGCGACGGGGGAACAGGTACGTCAATGCCGACAGATGACGGCTCCTACACTGCCTCACTTTCTCCCGTCGGGGAAGTCGAGTTCAACTCCGTCCCGGAGAACGTCTTCACGATGTACAATCAGTATGCAGACATGTTAGTCGCACTCAACCACGGTGACGCGGTTAATTCGATGTTCGTCCCGGACATGGCTGGGCCATCGATGAACCACTACTACGAGCGGCTTTCTGGTGTCTCTTTTGATTGGGAAGGCCTTCCAAACCCCTACGATAACTTCAGCAAGGAGTTCTTCTATAGCCTCGGTAGCGACGTTCACTTCCTAGACCCCGCATGGGCGATTTCCCAGGAGAACTGGGATACGGGCGATATCGAGGAAATTGTCGACAATGTCGGTCCCTTTTTCGGGAATTTCTACAGCGGAACACACGGTGACCCGCAAGAACCCTACAGTGAGAACTACCAGTATTACACGCTGTGGGAGCTTTTCGGTCGTGTTGCCACCGTGTTTCAGGAACGAAAGCGTTACGAGCAACTCAGAGCTGTTCACGAAGAACTCATCGAAACCATCCGGACGAAGCTTCCACCCGAAGAAGATCGACCGACCGCAGTTCGGGTTACACTTGGCGACGGCCAATTCTGGACGTACCACCTGAACCGGCCAGGGTTCTGGCTCGCCGACACGCGTCCGCTTGCAGCCAACGACGCCTTCGGCGATGAAACGTGGGACGGTCTCTGGGGTTCGGTCGGCTATGAAACGATGCTAGACGCGGACCCTGACGTGATCCTCCACCTCTGGGGAATGACACCTCGCTACAACATGGACGATGTCCGCGAGAGGCTTACGTCACACAGCGTTGGAAAAAATCTCGCGGCGGTCAAAAACGACCGCGTGTACGCACACGGAATGCGGTACCACGGCCCGATCATGAATCTCTTCCAGATCGAAATGACCGCAAAACAGCTCTACCCGGATATCTTTGGCGAGTGGCCGACCTACGAAAACGGGGATCACTATCCAGAGATTCCATCGGAGGAACAACTTTTCAGCCGTGACCGTGTTGCCAAGATCATTACGGACGGATAACTTCGGCTGGTTTCAGCAATACTGTCGCCGAATGGAGTAAACCGCCCGATCAACGTGGGCTTCACGACAAGATGACGACGTTGCCGACGCCGCGCCGCTTCCGTTCGATGAGGTCCTTAGCTTCGAGCGTATCGAGGGTCCGGCTGACAGTCGCCTTCGAGAAGTCCGTGCGGTCGACGATTTCGCTCTGTGGAAGGACCCCATCGGCATCAAGCATTGTTTCATAGACGATCTGTTCGTTGCTCGCGAGGCGATTTGCAATTTCTTCCCATTCCTGCCGGCGAGCTTCGAGTAGATCCGCTGTGGGTGCGTGGTCATGGTCAGCTTCCGGCGACCGAGTGTCCGTCGAGTCCGTAGCAGACCCCGATGAACCACGTTCGACACGGAACAATGTCACTGCACTTGCACCGGAGGCGAACGCAGCTACTGTCAGTACGGCGATGTTGACTGTTCGGATGGACGGCCCCAGTGACCCTGATTGGACAGTGGTTTCGCCGATTCTGACTGTGGCTACTGCCGGCGCAATGAGATGGCCGGCCAGAAAAAACACCAGGGCGGTTGAGGTAACGAAGACGCCCGCGGAGACAACCTCGCGACGTTGGAGGGTGTTTTCGAGCATTGTTGAGACCAGCGATGTGTCCGGACTACTCCGGTACCCCACGGAGTCGGACGAACGCGTCTATCCTCTCGTTTCGGATATCGACGACGGCACTGTATCTGGTTTCCCGATCGATCGGGTCAACGACGACCAGTACACGGCGATCACTCAGTCGCTGCTTCACCCGTTCAATGACGACGACCCCTGCAGTCGGGCCGTTCCGAACGGTGAAGGCTGACTCGTTGACTGTGGCGAGATCGTGCCACGTCGCTGTAGGATCTGCACCGACGACCGCGGCCCTCTCGCTAGCTACCCCGCGCGGAACCGGCCGCATCGTGTACACTGCGTCGGCCGGTGATGTAACGGTATCGGCGACCGGCCCGTCCGTCGTGATAATCCGCTTGGCTCGCGCTCGCTTCGAGCGGGACAATTCGGGCGGCTCCCGCGGTGTGGCCCGTACAACGGGACTCCTGTTGAGATTCGTAATCTCGATGTGGTTGACAGTTCGGATATCCGATACCAGAACGTCAGTGGTTCTGCCGCTCGTTTCGACGAGTGCATCGTCTTCAATAGCGAACTCGTATCCGGTATCAGCTGTCGCCGTGGAGGCGATGCCAGTCGCGGTTACGAAGACGGCAATACTCATACTGAGAACGGTGAGCGAGAGGACCAACACCAGACGGGACCGTCTAACCGACTCCATATCCGTCGTGACCGGACGTTTTCGTATGAAAGTGCTGGTTTTCAGTGAGTTGAAACGAATAGAACAATCTCCGAAACGCGTTTCAGATCCGTTTCACTCCCGTTTCCAATGGGGGTTTACAATGGTTTTCGTATAATCTCCTTATGCCGTGATCGAGCCAGCACTCACAGCGAGCGCACCGGTCCACAGCATACGCTCGGCCCTCCACTGCGAACTCGGCCCGCCGCTACGGGCCTGGCTCCACCGTACTGTGCTGCCGACCGCGCTCGCGCATCCGGCCCGCTCACCGCCTAATACAATGAAACGACAACTTCCCCGCCATCGGAGTGATGCAGATGCATCGTGACTATCGACTCGCAGCGTACGCGGTTGCGGTATCGGCCCTCCTACTCACTGCCAGCGGCGCAGCCGTCGTAGCCGATGGAAGTGCAGTACATGCACCATCCGAATCGCCCTCCTCTGAGACCACATCCAATGAAACGACCAGTAGTATCACAGTTACGAACTCGACGGCGTTCGAGGTGACAACGGTTGCTAACGAGAGTGGCACAGTCACGTTCGATCAGGGCGACAGGACCTGTGGTGGTGGGTTCCGTATTGACACCCCGAACCGAACTCGGACTGACGTACAGGTCGACGGAGTCACCGTGACGCTTGTCGAACAGCACGGTGGCGAGCCGTTCGACCAGATCAGCCGCGAGGAGTTCGCGTCACTGGTCTGGAAGGAAATAGCAGGATACGCGGGGATCGGCGCGTACGATCACATCGAAGTTCAGGTCAACCAGTACTACGAGACGGTCGCCCGGGACGAACCGTTAGACACTGTCGGCATCCACGCCCGCCCCGTGGACAATTGCCTCCCAGCTGTCGAAGGTGAAGTCGCCCTCAACAGTCAGTCGGTGACTGTCCGTTCGCGCCACTCGGAGCTCGAAGGCCTCGATCTGAACATTACAGATACGATCGGCGCTCTCAACGAAAGCGAACGGGACTCTATCGAACGGCTCATCGAATCGAACGAACGCTCCAGCTACGCCATCCAGACGGAGTTCGACGATCCGGACACGCTGGATGCGACCGTCGTCGAAGCAACGGACGCCAGCCGTGTCAAACTCGAACTCACACGGCCAGACGGCGGTCGTACGGTCGTCGTACGAATCGATCTCGAATCGGAAACCGTCGTGCGAACCTGGACGAGGGTCGCAGTTGAGCGGATTAACGGTACCGAATCGGTAGCGGTCGGTAACCACGATGAGAATGAAACGATCTCGTTCGAAGTGAACTACACTGAAGCAGCGTCGTAAGATCCGAGCTGGTCGTTCAGGACGCTATTGGGTTTCGGTCACACTCACCGGAACAGCAATTACAGCCGGACCGAAGCCACACTACAGGTGCGTAGTCGGAATCGTACGGTCAAATCCGCGTTCTCGTAACGGCGCGGTGAGTCAGTGCGAGCCAGTCCAGTCGTACCGCATGACGAGGTCGTCCTCGTCGATCTCGCTGGCGAGTTTGTCCACGAGCTCGTCCTGTTCGAGGTCGCCGAACTGCTCCAGTTNGTACCGCATGACGAGGTCGTCCTCGTCGATCTCGCTGGCGAGTTTGTCCACGAGCTCGTCCTGTTCGAGGTCGCCGAACTGCTCCAGTTCGTAGGGTTTGACCGTCACCGGCGAGGACTCACCTTCGGCGATGCGCTCTTGCAGCTTGGCGACGCCGTAGATGAGTGCCTCAGGGCGGGGTGGACAGCCCGGGACGTGGATGTCGACCGGGATGACCTCTTCTGCGCCCTTGATGACGTTGTATCCCTCCTGAAACGGTCCACCGGAAATGGTACACGACCCCATCGAGACGACGAACTTCGGCTCGGGCATCTGGTCGTAGACGCGCTTCATCCGCGGCGCGAACTTCGAGACNCACGACCCCATCGAGACGACGAACTTCGGCTCGGGCATCTGGTCGTAGACGCGCTTCATCCGCGGCGCGAACTTCGAGACGATGGTCCCAGGGACGATAATCAGATCTGCCTGTCGCGGTGATGCCCGAGGGACTCCGGCAGCAAAGCGGTCGAGATCGTGTTTCGTAGCGAGAGTTCCCATCATCTCGATGGTGCAACAGGCGATGCCGAACTGCAGCACGAACATCGAGGACCCTCGGACCCAGTTCATGAACACGTCGAATTTCGTGAGAATGAACGGGGAGGAACCAAGCACCTCCCGAAGTGTAGAATTAAATCGGTTATCCGTGTTTCTGCCGCAGCGTATCCGCTCACCAGACTGTGTATCGTCCACATTCCGTTGATCACTGCTCATGAACAGCTACGGATAGATAGTGGGAGCGGATACGCGAACTGTCGTACACACTAGTGTATTTATGTAGGATCCGCTACCAGGGCTCGTCCGTGAGATATCTCCGCTTAGAGATCCAATACGCACCGGAGTATCAGCGGCCGATGCACCGCTTTATGACCGAAAGCGATGCAATCAAGCGCGAATGGCTCGTCACGTGGAAAGTCGGTGTCGAGGACGGGATCGCCTATACGTTGTTTTATATCGTCGGCGATCGCGAACCCTACGAATCAGCCCTTTCTGCGGTTAAAACCATGGAAAGCTACGATATTACACCCGTTCGAGACGAGGCGTTCTACGCGTTCATCCGTGGTCGAGAGACTGAACAATCACGACAGTTCTACACGGCGTTCGAACAGCCGACGCTAATGGTGGTCCCACCGGTTGCCTACCGACCGCACGGAGTCGTGTTGTTCGATGTCGTCGGCGAACCCGCCACTCTCGAACAGGTCCGGGATGCACTTCCAGACGGAATAACGGTAAGCGTCCGGAAGGTCGGCGAATACGATGCCAGCCCTGGTACATTCGCCATTGGCCTCACTTCACGTCAGCGCGAAGCACTCGCCGCAGGACAGGACGTCGGTTACTACGACGTCCCGCGAAATGGGAGCGTCGAGGACGTCGCCGAGGAACTCGGTTGTGCCCCGAGTACCGCATCGAATCATCTCAGAAAGGCACAGGCGCGGCTTGTTGAACGCGTATTTAGAGAACAAACACGATAGAAGCAGCAAATACGGATTCACCACTCAGTACTAAGCTGCTCAAATAGGGGGAAGTGGTAGAACGTAGCGGGTGGGTTATTTCCCGATGACTGAGAACCGATGACTGAGAAGCGGGCCATCGCCGATGTGTAAGAAAGTACGATTCAGCGATAATCTAGATCCAGTGGCGGTCGCGGCGGATGAACAAGAGCCATGCCGGATTGTGTATTCTATCTGTATTTGCCATTTCAATTATTTCGTTGTCAGGTGTTCTGTGGTAGACCAATCTGGAAGGAGATTATAGACCGTGGGTAAAGTCGTATAGTTCATGCAGCTGCTTCCTGGATCGTCAAGCAAGTAGTATGATACAGCGAACACCACAGTGTCTGCAGTAAAACCACGACTGATAGTCTCTATGGCCCGTTTACTGCGGACATTGTGGCGTCTGACCGTAATGGATAGTGTATACTTCTGAGTGGACACCACGATGTCCGCTGTTCTACTGGCCGTTTGAGAAATCATGAAGCAATTACTGCGGACATTGTGGTGTTGTTCGTTCCTGGAGACACCACGATGTCCGCTGTTCTGGTGGGGATGACAGGAAAACAGCGGACATGGCGGTGTGTGCTAAGACAGTAGAAACACTATGAATCACCTATAGAGTGGCTGAAGGATGTAAAACAATCAAACAGTAGGAGGGAACACTCCCACCCCACTTTGTCCGCTGTTCTTCGAGAAGGGCAGGGTGGGGGAAGGAAGGAACGGGGATATCTGGTTCGGATGTAGTTCGCCTATGCTAGATATATCTATGAGTAATGCTGTAGTGTCTTCGTCTACAGCCTTCTAATTACATTACGGTCTAGCTCTCCACAAGCCATTATAAACTTTTCCCTAATTCATAGTTCACTTCTTTCACCCCCTCCCACTCTTTTCTAGTTACTGCGGACATAGTGGGGTGGGAGGGTTCCACCATTTATTTATAAGTAATAGAACAGCGGACACTCCGGACACTGCGGACAGGGGTGGTTTTATGTGGGTTCCTTCCAATAAATCAGGCAACGACTATGGGGATGTTCGAACGCGACACTGAGATCTACTTGGACCGGGATGCGCTTCGAGAGGACTATCAGCCTGAGAATCTCGTCGGGCGTGATACTGAACTAAACCGGTATCGAGCAGCTCTTCAGCCCGTAATCAACGGTGAACAGCCTAACAATATCTTCCTGTACGGTAAAACAGGGGTCGGGAAGACTGCCGGCACGCGGTATTTGATCGACCATCTCGAAGAAGACGCAGCGAAATACGAGGATATCGATCTCACGGTGAAGATGCTAAACTGTGATGGCCTCTCCAGTAGTTATCAAATCGCTACCCGACTCGTCAACGAATTCAGGGACGAAACGAGCCAGATCAGTACGACGGGGTATCCTCGTGCAACGGTGTATGACATGCTGTGGACCGAACTCGACTCCTGTGGCGGGACTATCTACATCGTGCTCGACGAAGTTGACCACATCGAAGACGACAGTATTCTCTATCAACTCCCGCGTGCGCGAGCGAATGACAATTTGAGTTCTGCGAAGATCGGTATTATCGGTATCTCGAACGACTTCTCTTTTCGCGATGACCTCTCCCCGAAAGTCAAGAGCTCACTCTGTGAAGAGGAAATCCAGTTCCCCGCATACGACGCGAAGGAGCTGATCCAGATCCTGCAACAACGCGCTGACGTAGCGTTTCACGACGGCGTCCTCGAAGACGGAGTTATCGAGCTGTGTGCTGCGTACGGAGCGAAAGACGCCGGTGACGCACGGCAATCACTCGACTTGCTCATGAAAACGGGCGATCTGGCCCGAGACAAGGATACGGATACGATTTCGGAAGATCTCGTTAGAGAGGCCCGCGACGTTCTGGAACGAGGCCGGATTCAGGAAGGTATTTCGGGACTGACCCAACACGGTCATCTGGTCGTGTACGCTATGGTTACGCTCGATCAAGAAGGAAAGACGCCGGCCCGAACACGGGATATCAGGCCTCGATACACGAACTTCGCCGAAAAGGCAGGGATCGATCCGCTTGTCCCACGCCGGATGCGTGATCACCTCGGCGAGCTGTCGATGTTAGGTATCATCTCGGCAATCGAGCGGAACGAGGGACGTCGTGGGGGAACCTATCGCGAGTATTCTCTCGAGATGGACCCGGAGATGATTCTTGCAGCACTTGAGAAGACTGTCGACGATGTTGGAATCCACAAATCCGTCACTAACCTCGTTGATAGCGAAGCGACGCTTTCGGACTTCCAGTCCACTTAGGAACGGCGGACATGGTGGTGTCGAAACCGATTGACACGTAGCGGTTTTCAGGACATAGAACAGCGGACACAGTGGTGTTGTCGTGGGCGATTGGAAGCTTACGTATTTACTCAAATAGCGTGTAGAACTACGGACACGGTGGTGTCTAATAGTACCGACTCTACCTTTGATGCGATAATAATTACCGTGGAATCTATCGATATTACTTTTGAGAATCAAATTTGTATACTATGTTTGCAGCTAACTCCCCCTTTCAGGAGGATATACGGATTCTAGTTTTCCGCGTCAAACCACTGCTTGTTCGAAAGTCAGAGATTATCTCGTCCAACACTGGGAACGAATCATCCATTTAACCTATCTCGTACAGTCCCTCAACAGCCTAATTGGACCGATTATTGTAGACTTTCGTAGTCTGGTGCTCCGGTGGTAAGAGTATGTAATCTAGGTCGTGGACATTTTGAGATATATGGACAGTGGAGTGCATATGCAAGGAGGACGAAATGTCCTGTAGCCTGGCGATTAGTTCTTTCTTGCACGGCTGCTGTCAGTGCCCGATAGCTGGATCACACCGTCAGCGTGAACTGTCACGATAATGTTACGGTATCGAAAGGTAATGTTCTGGCTCGCTGATCCGATCGACTGGTCTGGCTGTGTACCGAATAGTAGTGTTTCAATGGCATCGATATCGATGTAGTCGTGCAACGGCGACTCACGATCCATTTCTGTTCCCGTCTGATCGGCAACGGCCTGAACAATGACCGTAGCAAGCTCTTGGTCGCTGGTTGGATTGTACTGAACTTCAGTTAGAGTGCCGCTCGTTGCCGCAAATAGTCTCTCATCCCTATCAGCCTCATCGCTCTGGCTGTTGTCGTTCATCTATCTAGTAAACAACTGGAACGTACATATAATACATGTATGAATATTCGGGTATGGTAACTGCTATCTCCAATTCAGTCTTGTACACACTACTAACTATTTTGCTAAGCTATACGATATAGCTATACCGTATCGGTCAGTCTATGCACATCCGATGAACCCATTCGTGGTCAGAGTGAGATGTATGTGATAACAATTGTCATGAAGTAATCGATAGTAGCTGTCTGGTGAGGGTATCCGCCTCCATGCATCAACTACCTAGACGGCAGTTACTCGGAGTCGTGTGTTCGGGATTGACCGTACTAGCCGGTTGCAGCAGCGATCAAAATAGTGGGCCAGACGAAACAGAGAGTGGCGGCGGCGCCGAACCAACGCCTGAACCAGGTGAGACAACTGGCACGGATACATCGTCGGCCAGCGGAAACGATGACAGATCGACACAGTTCGGACAGGTCACGCAGTTCCCGGAATCGTATGCGATGACAGCCACCATGCAGTCTGAGGGTCAGACCGTCGAGATGACTGGCCGTTTTTATCAGGGGGACATGTACTGGTCGTTTGACCAGCAAGGACAACAGATGGAGATGTACCACATTGGGAACAGTACGTACACCGTTGCTGGGGGGCAGTGTCTCCGGGGAACGATGCAACAGGGGATGGACCGTGACGAGGTTGATCCGGGTCAGTTCTCCGACCAGCCGGAGGAAAACCCAGATATCACGCCGGTCGGCCGGGATACCATCGATGGCGAGGAAGTGTTGGTGTATGAAATCTCACAGGGCGGCTCTCAGGAGCCGGTTACATACTACATCCTCGCGGATTCCGGGTATCCGCGACGTATTGAAGCTGAGTCAATGAGATGGGATTTCCACTCGTGGGGCTCAGTCGAGCCGATCCAGAAACCCGAAGGAGACTGCCAGTCGATGCCCGGTGGCGGCATGACAGCTGACGGGGCCAGTTAATCGATCAACCAGACGTTACCCAGCGGGCTACTCGGAGAGTAAACAGTGCTCGATATACCGCCGAAATTCGGCTCTCACGTCGTCAATTGTGTCCTCGTCGCTGGTAATTCGTTCCGCCTGAATACCGACTAAGACCGTGTGAAACAGTGCGGCTGTCTGCGATGGGTCTTCGACATCAAATGCGCCGGCATCAACACCCGCTTGGATAACACGGGCGATCTGCTTTCGAATAAAGTCATCACTCCTGCGAAAGAGGCGGTTGTAATCATCGTCATGCGCTGCCTGCGCTCGCAGCTCAATCACAGCTTGAGAAAACTCGATATCACTGTTGCTGCTGGTCCCAAATATTTCGTCGATGATGACCTCGATGTACGCCTCAGGGGACTGGTTAGGAAGCGGGACCTGATTTTCGACCTGCTCAAGCATATAATCAAGCAGGTCTACCAGCAACTCGTCTTTATCGTCATAGTGGTGATATATAAGTGACTGACTCTTCCCGAATTCATCACCGATCTTCGAAATAGTCAGATCCGCATACCCATGCTGACGCAGTGCATAGAAGGTGGCTTCGAGGATCTCCTCGCGGGTCCCCTCTGGGTTCTCAAAAAATGATATCTCGTTAGTCATCTTTACATCGACCGTTCTCTGCTTGCGCGGTACGGTTCAAATCACTCACGGTTTTACTGTTTTCTCGTTGTCGGCCACAGCGCCAATCTGGGATATCGTTATTGGATTGAGTAACGGCAACGGTTCAAAGATAGCCATGTAATTGATTATATATTCAATAAGTATAAGTGTATTGTTGACTCTGCTACCCGCGATGTGATCCGGACTGAGTTCCAGCCCACTGTGTTCACATATCCATTGTTGTGAATCACCTCTCTAAGATCAAACAAGCCCGAAGCGACCTCTATTACGGATATTAACACAGGAGCTACAATCAAATAGCGTTGGTTTTGATGGATCAGTGTTCCTCTCGGGAACTGGAAGATACGAAAGCACTAAATGTGATTGAACGTTTATTCAACTACAGCACCATGCCAACTGGCAAACGAAGAATCTTGAGGCCGTATATGACGACCGAGGAACTGCAGATCGAATGGAGCCGCTACTAATATGGTATCGAAAGCACAGAAACTGCTACTCTTGGCCGTAGTTGGAATTGTCGTAACTAGTGGCACGGCAACCGCTGCGGTCGTTGGGAGCCCCGATATTGTTGCAACGCTCGAAGACGATACCGTCGCCCCTGGTGAGCAAAAGACCATAGAAATTTCGCTGGTCAATAGTGGCGATCTCGAAAGCGGCTCCGCACGAAACCCGGCATTAAATAGCGAAGTAACCACGGCAAAGGGACTCACTGTGTCACTTGGCTCCGGTGATGCGCCGATATCGGTCAAGAACTCGAAACGAAGCCTCGGCACGCTCCAAGCCGGACCGAAGACGACAGTCCCGTTTGCTATCAGCGTCGATGAAGACGCTAGCTCTGGAACGTACGAGGCACAACTGAGACTCAACTACAAGCACACAAGCTACATTTCCGAAGGAACGGGATCACGTGACGAAGACAAGAAGACCCGAACTGTTGACATCGAGATCGATGTCACTGATGACGCCACATTCAAGGTGACTGATGTCGAGTCGAATGCCCGTGTTGCCTCTACGGGCACGGTAGCGGTTAGCGTCGAAAATACCGGAGACAGCTCTGCGCGGGACGCCGCGGTAACGCTGGAATCCCAGAACCAGGACCTCGGAGTAAGTGGCGGCGAGGCGACCTCACGGTTTGTTGATAAGTGGGAACCGGGCGAAGTCCGGACGTTCAATTATCGTGTAAGTTCCGCTGAATCCGCAGAGCCGGAGCCGTACGGGTTTGAGCTGTCGGTCGCATTTGACAACGAGGACGGTCTCCGAACACAGTCAGTCGGACAATCTGTCGCAGTCGAACCCGATCCAGAACAGCAGTTCGCGGTCGTCAATTCAAGCAGCTCTGTCGCCGTCAGCAACACGGGAACGTACGAGGTTCAGCTCCGCAACACGGGCCCGCTGACTGTTGCTGACGCATCTGTTACGTTTGTTTCACAGAACGCCGATATAACGTTCGGCAAGAGTTCCTCAACAACAGCATATGTGGGCAACTGGAAACCCGGTGAAGTTCGGACCGTCCGAGTCGATGCAACAGCGAGCCCCGATGCCGAGGAACGAAGCTACGCGCTTTCGGCCAACGTCCAGTACGATGATCAAGAGGGCGATACCAGCACCTATGACGATGTACAGTTGAGCCTCAGTCCGGCACCTGAGCAAAACTTTGACGTGTCCAATATTGACACCTCACTCCAGGCCGGTGAAGACGGATCACTGAGTGCAACCCTCACAAACACCGGAACGCGTGATATCGAGAACGTCGTCGTCTCTTGGCAGAGCCAGCAGTCAACACTGTCGCCAAAAGAGACGCAGTACGCTGTCGGAGATCTCGATGCGGGCGAATCAGCCAACTTCAGCTTTGGCGTTGACGTGTCCAACAGCGCAGAGGCAGGCGCTCGACAGTTTGATTTCGGCGTGAGCTATCGCGACGATAACGGTGACAGGGTTGACGCAGATACACTCGAGATTCGTTCAACGGTGGATGGGAGTCAGGACGAATTCGACATCGAAATGCAGAACTCAACGCTCGGTGTGGGGCAAGACCGCTCGATCACGTTTACGATAACTAATACGAAAGACAAGACGCTGTCCAGTATTGAGGGGAAGGCGTTCGTCAATGATCCGCTCAGCAGCAGTGACGATGAAACGTTCATCGCTGAGCTGGAACCCGGTGAGTCAGAAACAGTTTCCGTCCAGCTCTCAGCGGGAAGCAATGCACTGGACAAGACGTATCCGCTCAATCTTGACTTCCAGTATGAGACTCCTGACGGGGACAAACGGGTTTCAGACACCTACAGCCTGCCGATAGAAGTCACCGACCAGTCTGGAGGTGGCGGAACGCCACTGTGGCTTATTGGTGGTGTTGGCCTCCTCGCGGTCGTTGGCGGCGTGGTCTGGTATAGGCGACAGTAACTCTCCGAGGCTAACGTATATGTCACAATGTTAGACTACCAGAAATACATCGACGTCCTTGACGATTGGATTGTCAACCGTGACAAGACAGTCGTCGCTGCGTTCATCGTTATGACCCTCGTTTTGTCGGCAGGGTTCGGCATGACCGCGACTGACTCGGGGACATCACAGTTCACTGAGGGCGTTCCTGCACAGGAAGCATCCGACGAAGTCAACGACAACTTCGAGCGTGAACCGTTCGGTGAAGGGACTGGCTCTACGACGCTAATCCAGAAGGACCAGAACGTCCTGTCGAAGCCGGCTCTCCTCAATATGCTGGAAGCCCAGAACCGGCTAAAACAGCGCGAATCACAGGACGTTGTCGGAACGACGAGTGTCGCACAGGCCGTCGCACAGACGCTTGACCCGGACGCGGAGACACTGCCTGAACAGATCGATGCCGTAGAAGCAGCCTCCCAGTCGGAAATCAAATCGGCTGCTCGAACGACGCTCGAGCGCCAGCCGGCAGTCGCAGGCCTTCTCAGCAACGACCTAAACAGGGAAGATCCGTCGGCATCGGCAACACTGACGACTGTTACACACGAGGTACCGGGTGTCTCAAGCAGTGCCGGGACAGAGGGGTCATCACCACTGACGCCCATTCAGCAGGAAGCGGAGTTTATCGTCAGTTCGGTCGACGGCGATATCTCTGTCTTCGGCAGTGGGATCATTTCTGCAGAACTGAGCAGTGTCATCGCTGATTCGCTGGGACTCGTCGTCCCAGCCGCCGTGGTCCTGATTCTGTTCTTCCTCATTATCGCGTACCGGGACCCGTTTGATCTGCTCATCGGCCTCGTCTCCCTTGCGATGGCAATTATATGGACATTCGGGTTCATGGGATGGGCCGGTATCCCCTTCACGCAGATGTTGATCACAGTCCCGCCGTTGCTTCTCGCCGTTGGAATCGACTTCGGGATTCACGCGGTAAATCGATATCGTGAAGAACGCGTCGAGGGCATTGAACCGACGCCTGCAATGCGGACCGCGACAGACCAGTTACTCCCGGCGTTTTTCATCGTGACTGGCACGACAGTGCTGGGATTCGCCGCCAACGGGACCAGTCAGCTTGGTCCGATCCGCGACCTCGGGTTTGTCGCTAGCGTCGGAATCCTATTTACGTTCCTTATCTTCGGTATCTTTCTGCCGTCGTTCAAGCACTTCATGGACCGGCAGCGGGTGCGATATGATCTCCCCGAATTCAGTACTGCTCCGATTGGCTCTGAGGACTCCGCAGTCGGTAAATCGCTGACTGTCGGTGTCGCAATCGCCCGCCGAGCCCCGTACGTATTCTTCGCCCTTGTGCTGGTCTCTACGGCAGCCATGGGGGCGTATGGGACTGGAATCGATACCCGATTCACCACTGAGGACTTCCTCCCACCGGAGGAGAACCCCGGATACGTCGAGGTCCTGCCGGAAGCTGTGGCTCCCAACGAGTACACAGTTACGAAACAGATAAACTATCTTGAGGACAACTTCGAGAGCGGCGAGAGTGATACAGTAACCGTATACGTCGAAGGGTCGTTGCAGGACGGAACAGCGCTAGAGGAGATATACCGAGCGAATCAGGACCCACCGGGCTCCTTTGTCACAGCCGGCGGGAGTGCAGATTCGACCAGCATCCTTACGGTGATTAACCGCTACGAGCGTGCTTCACCGGAGTTCCGACAACTCGTCGCACAGAACGATCAGAACGGTAACGGTGTCCCCGACCAGAATCTTCCGACCATCTACAGCGCGCTGTATGACTCACCGTACGGTGACCGCGCGGCATCGTACATGACTGACGACTACACGCGCACGCGAATCGTGTATTCTGTCGAGTCTGATGCGAGTCAACAGGAAGTGACAGAGGACACGAGAACCGTTGCTGATGAGTTCCGGATGGAGGCGACCGCAACCGGCAGCGTTGTGGTACTCAAAGCCGTCTCGGATGTAATCGCAGAATCGGCGTACATAAGCCTGGGTCTCGCAATCCTCGCGTCTGCAGTGTTCCTGTTGTTCGCGTACTGGCTACTTGAACGCCGTCCTGGGCTTGGGGTTGCGAACCTCATCCCGATACTGCTCACCATTGCCGCCTTGGCTGCGACAATGCGATATCTGGATATCCCATTTAACGTCCTCACCGGAACGACGTTATCGATCGGAATCGGGCTCGGTATCGATTACTCCGCCCACCTCGTCCATCGGTTCTCTGAGGAGTATCGTGGCGATACCCCGCTGCTTGAGGCACTCGACATTAGCGTCCGGGGAACAGGTGGCGCGTTGGCCGGCAGTATGGTCACCACGACATCCGGAACTGGAGTGCTCGTCCTCGCGGTCGTCCCGATCTTGGGTCAGTTCGGGTTGTTGATCGCCCTCAGTGTCCTCTATTCGTTTGTATCGTCCATACTGGTGCTCCCAACCTCGATCGTAATCTGGGACCGCAGCCGTGGAGCGCTTGGGTCGCTACTCTCGTCGCGCCAATCGCGGAGCGTGAACTGATGCGGTCCATTCACTTCGGCTCCTGCTCACTTGGGCCCGCTATGACCAAACTGACCAATTTAGTCAGAACCGTTCGGGGACAGCGTTCGAACAAGCGGTTCTGTACTGCCACCCCAGCCACAGTCAGGGAGGACGACTGTCTATATGACTAAAGAGAGCGACGCCCTGTGTGCAACTGAAAAGGAAATTATGCACGCAACTCACCGAGCGCTTGTTAACAGTGGGTACGCTGCGCTCTCGATATCACGTATCGCCGATGAACTTGACAAGGCCAAGTCGACGATATACCACTATTACGACTCAAAAGACGCCCTGCTACTTCAGTTCCTCAGATTCACCGTTGACCGATTCGAGGCGACAATCAATACCAGTATAGGTGACGATCCGAAAGAAGACCTCAACCACATCATCAGGACACTCCTCCCGAGTCAGCTAACCGAGGAGAAACGCCAGCTATACTGTGTTTTAGTCACGCTCTCCCCGCAAGCGCTGGAGCGGGCGATATTTCGCGAGCAGTTCACCGAAATCGATACTCGACTCGCGACAATCATCGAAAAAACTGTTCGCCGAGGCGTTGAGGCGGATGTGTTTCGCGATGTCGACCCGACGCACGCGGCAGAACACATTCTAGCAACGATCAAAGGAACAATGTATGGCCGCCTCACGACCAACCGTGAAGCCGCGACGGCCGCAGCGAAAGCGTCTCTGTTCTCGTATATCGACTCACATCTGGTTTCGTAGTTCCTGCCAGTCTGTCTCCTGCCGAATTACCTCTGGTACACGGTCTGGATCAAGCTCATCGACAGGCTCTTCTCCTGTAGACTACGAAGACTGAGAACGTGTCGAGAACCGGTGTTTTTCCATAACCGGAAAGGAAGAGCAGCGGAGTTGTCCACCGTACAATCCGAATTGTACTGCAATTAGTAGCCGAGGTGCTCTCGGATGAGGACGACGGTCGTGCGACCCTCTTCGAGTTCCTGGCGGAGGATGAGCTGTTTGGCAATCGCGGAGTCGACACCGTAAGCCTCCTTCGCGCGCTCGTTTTCGAGGGGGTAGGCGACGGTTTCCAGTCGATCGAGCGCGTCTTCGAGTGTCGGCACGATCTTGTTCACGCCACTGACGATGACGACGTTACTGGCCGCGAACGGATACGCCCCGATGCGGCTCCCCGAACGGTCTGCCGCGACGAGTTCGCCGGTCTGAGAAATGCCGTTGATGCCACCGAGGAAGTAGTCGGCCGTTTGCGACTTTCGGCGGGCGGCCTGTCGCTCTGCGTCGTCATCGATACCCCAGATCTCGTCGGGGACTGTCTCTTATACACATCT
>NZ_AOLY01000046.1 GCF_000336635.1 Haloarcula japonica DSM 6131
GCCATCAGAGATGTGTATAAGAGACAGGGTTTCCTCGGAGGCCAGCTCGTCCAGCGATTCGTCGATATCCGCGTCGTCTGCGTAATCTGATTTCTGTTGAGACATGTTGTGTGGGTGTGTCAGCATCAATACGGAAGTGTAGCTCCCCCAAAAGTACTCGCGGACACCGGTGTCAGGTAGTTACATCGATGATACCTCGATTGCCTGTCAGGATGTGACACATGGCTGTACTCTGTCCGGAAACAGCACGGGGTATCCGATTGATAACTGCGATATCAAATACTGAAAACCGGGGGGTAGCATATATTGCCCTCCATTCATCATGTTACGCTATCAATGCAAATGGCTCGTAAGGAAACTACAGACACTATCGGGACACCCTCGAAAATGGTACTGTTCTGTCCGGACTGTGATTTTGAGAGTGGTATGATCGGGGGAGACTGGGACGTTTCGAACACTGGATATACGACGATTTATCACTGCCCGCAGTGCAAGCACTCGTTCAGCGTTTCCAATCGCCGGTGACGCCTGAGCAGAGCACGGACGACGGATAGCGGCTCGATATTTCACGGGCTAAACATCGTACACACCGTGTTAGGTCGAAAGGGAGGAATCACTAATCTGTTTTAGGTTCACGTGAAAAGCGATGACACGTAGACGTGAAGTTCTTGCAGGTAGTACCGGATTGGTGGCTTCCCTCGCCGGTTGTTCCAGTGTGGGTTCCGATGATAGGGGAACCACCAGAGGCGGGACCGTGAGTTCCCAAATAGACTAGGCCGAAGCCACGGTAGATACCGAGCAATCGACTCCGGAAAATCCAACGCCGTACACCGTCGAAATTGAGCCCCACGGTGAGTTCCCGTTCGAAGACGTTCCGGATACCAATCGGGAGCCATAAGCAGTGACAGCACTACTCAAGCAACACAGAATCGACATCACTGATCTTGTCATCAGACGGACCGGTGAGTACGACTACTTGTTTGTTGAGATAGCCAAACGGTTCCCCCGCTTCCGGCTTCTCTATGTCTGTACGGCCTGGTCGCTCACCGTTGGATGAGTGCATTTGATACCACCGAAAATTAGGTTCCCACGGGAAGCGAGTCTCAGTCGTCGCTCGGCACGGTCTCGACGGATTGCTGTCCGTCGTCCTGCCAGCTAAAGAAGCTTGCCAGCGCCGGCCCGGTGATGTTGTGCCAGACGCTGAACAGCGCCGGAATGAGTGCGGCTGCAGGCTCAAACAGCGTCGTCGCCAGCGCAACGGCTAGACCGCTGTTTTGCAGCCCCACCTCGAACGCACAGGTCCGAACGCGGTCTCTCGACATCCCAGTTGCTCGGCCGACACCGTATCCTGAGCCAAGCCCGATAGCGTTGTGCGTGACGACCGCCACTAGCACGAGTAGGCCAGCAGTGAGAATGTTGTCCACGTTCGCACCAACGACGCCAGCGACGATGGCGACGATGGCGGCGACACTGATAACTGGGAACACGTCGGTACCTATCTCAGCGGCTTTCGGCGAATAGCGATCCAGCAGATATCGGATTGTGAACCCGAGTAACACCGGAATGATGACGATTTGAATGATGCTCTGGAACATCTCCGCGAAGGTGACGTTGATCTGCTCACCGAGGGTAAACACTACCCAGGCCGGCATCACGATCGGCGCTGCAAGCGTCGTCAGTGTCGTGATCGCAACGGACAGCGCTACGTCTCCGCGACCGAGATACGTCATTACGTTCGATGCGGTCCCTCCGGGGGCGGCACCGACCAGAATGAGACCGATACCGACAGCGTCCGGAAGATCAAGGAGGACATACAGTCCGTACGCAGCGGCAGGCATCACCAGCCACTGCGTGACAGCGCCGATTCCGATATCCACCGGTTCCTCGATTAGCCGGCGAAAGTCCGTCGGCTGAAGCGTCAACCCCATCCCGAGCATGATTATCCCGAGTAACGGGGACACGTAACCTAAAACTGGGACAAACGGGTCCGGCCTGACGAGAGCGATTCCTGCCAGAAGGATTACCCAGACAACGAAGTACTTGCTCGCAGCCCGACTCACTGCTCGAAGCGTCGATATCGAAGTCACATCTCTGGATGATGAACAATGCAAAAAAGGTTTACTTTGCTTGTCTGTAATGTCAGATGAAGAATATACAATACAGGACAGCTGCTGGTTCATCGGGACGCTGGCCGATTCCGGAAGCTTGTGTCACCGAAATCTCGACTTGGACATCTGGTACTGAGTCCAGTAATACACCTGGCATCACACGTATTTAGATTCTCTCGTCAGAGTACGCCATTGAGATACTGGGAACGCGACAGATTGGACCAGCTAATTACGTTATTGAACGAGTGAGTACACTACAAAAATAATATAGTAAATCCATTACTACACAATTTCGACCTTCACAAATCTGCAGGACTTTTTTGTAATAACCTCTTGAAACCTCGGATAACGCGATGCACAATCTGAAACATTACCGCTGTGTTTTTGTATCTGGCTATAGTATTGATGATAAGAAACAATACCATGTCCAACCATGAACCTACTCACACACTGGATGTCACAGGGGAAATCTGTCTGATGCAGGTCGTCAAGCCGAAACAAACTATTGACGAGCCATTGTCGGGTGAAAAGGAGGTACGGACGTTCTCACGCACTACGTCCGCAGAACGGAGTAACACGATGACTACGGGACCTCAACAGGCGGCTACTGCAAATATAACACCTGACTACGACAGGAGTAATTCCGTCAATAGTGTCGACTCGGCGCTGGTCGTCCAGCACATGACTGAATCGAATCCCCAGTTGCTCATCTCCCACTCATGACACGGGTATCAACAAAGGATGTCGACGCCACCGACTCGACACATCGGGAAGTCGGCGTGGGCCTGCTAGAGGAGGATATGGGGCCGAGTTCAGCCATGGCCCATCTTTATCGCGGCGAGATCCATCGGATGAAGTTCTGGCGTGAGCGCCTCGACCGGACCACCAACTGGGCAGTGTTGGTAATCTCTGCAATCCTCACGTGGGCCTTTTCGCGGCCGGATATCCCCCATTACGTCCTTTTGATCGGAACGGCCACGCTGGCAGTGTTTCTGTTCATTGAGGCCAGGCGATATCGAGGATACGACATCTGGCGAAGCCGAGTCAGAACACTGCAAGCAAACGTCTTCGCCTACGGATTAGACCCCGCTGCAGGCGTGGCCGACCCGGACTGGCGCAAGTCACTGAGTGCCGATTACCGACAGCCGACAATCAAAATCAGCACCGAAGAAGCTATCGCGCACCGGCTCCGGCGAGTGTATCTGCCGCTTTTCACCGTCTTACTAACTGCCTGGCTCATACGAATTACCGTGTTCAGTTCCGGTTCGTGGACAGATAGCGCTGCTATCGGTATGCTTCCCGGCGTCGTCGTCATCGGCACTGTCGGACTACTATATGCCGCTGCAATCGTGATTGCTGTCCGCCCCAGAACATGGCACGCAAAAGGAGAGCTTCGGTCCGAAGACCTCCGCCAATAAGGTAGTGGCTGGAATTCATCGCAGTCCAACGGAAACGTGCGTCAATGGTGCGTGCTGTGGGTCAATTAGAGGATTTATCGCTATCCAAATGTAACCAACTGGAAACTACGATTAGTAGCACATACCAATCAGGCTGGGACATGACGACTCAACCTTCGGTACTGCTGTACCGAGAGAGGCACCAGTACAGCACTCCGGCTACAGCAGAGGCGGATCACCGATGACCATGCTTGCACGCAATATCAGTTCCTGGCTACTCATCGCTACTGTGGTGGCTACCAGTGGGACAGTCGGGACAACGGTTGCATTGCAGGATTCTGCACAGGACATACAAACAGAGAACGAAGCCCTCCACGCTGAAAACGAGGAATTGCGTGAACAACTGAACGAAACCCGAGAAGACCGAAAGGCCGCAAAAGCCCGTGCTGAAGAGCTCAACAAGCAGTTAGAAACACGTAACGAGGACGTAGACACACTTGTTTCGGAACTAAATCGGAAAGAAAAAATACTAAATGCCAGCCAAGCCCGGCTCGCGGAGTCCCGAGAAGCGGGCATGTCACGGTCCGAAATGGAAAAACGGCTCGATTATCTCTGTGCACAGCCGGAGAACAGGGATCGATTTGGGTGTCAGGAGTTCGGTCCCGGTGGGGACAACTGAGAACTTGGCCTTTGAGTAAGCCACATTTCAGAACCGTGGGTCCTGTTCTACACTATTGACTGTGGCCGTTGCACGATCTCTCCCATCTCTTGTGGTGAAATTCACCGCAGACGTATAGCCGACAGTAACCGTTACGGGAGCTACCGTACGTTACCCGGAATACATCCTGTCGCTCGATCTTACCTGCTCATGGGTGCTCTTGGAAGAGCGATGAGGGGCTGTTCCCACTCTGGTGGGAAATCTGTGCTTGAATCTACCACAGATTATTCAGAATTCGGGTGGAGAAGAGCCCTAACCCGCATAAAACTGAGATGGAACACTTCCACTGGGCCCGACAACGCAGAATTTCATATAGCGCTATATACTTTATGTGTTACAGTAATATGCCTATCAATGTTTGTCTTGTTCTGGGTTTCTGCATGAGAAAACAATACAAGACAACTTATTAGTTGTCCGATGGATATACGCTACATACGAAAAACCGGTGATTCAGACGAACCAGCTAGAACAGTTCGTCAGTTACCGCAGTTTAACCCCAAAACCCAATGAGTGAAACTCGCTACTCAACGATGGACTTAGCTGACTGCGAGTCTTTCTATCACGAGACAGTTGTACCGACGATGGGAACCGACGGCCTGGAGCCGGCCGCCGAAACCCCTCCGTATGCTTGGCTGAACCGACAGTTCCCAGGATTCGTAAAACATCTCCAACGGCGGTTCGACCTGTCACCGGGGCAGTTCTACGATGAAATCGGAGTACCAGAAGCCACGACTGCATCAGGATCATTTGACTTCCTCTCTGACAACACACAGCGGGCCATCGAAGCGTATCTCGACGAACTTTCGACTCGACGTGGGCGTGCTGACGCGACAATCGACACACGGCGGTCGATTCTACGACGCTTCGCGAAAGTATATACCAATATCCACGATACAAAAGATTTGCTCGCACCGCTGGAGAATCCCGATGAACGCGTTGCGGAGATGGACCGGGTGGCGGCGACGTTTGATGCGTTGGACCAACTGGACGATGCCCTGACGACGCTTGCGTCACGGCGTAAATACGTTCAGGACACACGGCAGTTCTACAAGCACCTGGTGATGTTCGGAAACGCCGCGTACAATCCACTCGCTGATCTCGAAATCCGGTTTGGGTGGGATACGACTCCATCTTGGGACAACAAAGCACTCGATAGAAACGCTGTCCAACAGCTGTATGCAGCAGCGACTGATCAACGAGACCGATTTATTGTGGTCGCATGCTGTGGTTGGGGGCTTCGCCCGAGTGAAGTCGCATCGCTACATGTCCGGCAGCTCAACCTAGATCCGGACGATGACTCCCATCCGTACATAGAGTTCGGTGATGGCGAGCGGAAAAACGGTCCTGGGACCGTGGCTCTACTGGCCAGTCTGGAGACAGTAGAGCGCCGTATAGAGACGCTTGGCGGTCCAGAGTGGAGTGGCTATCTCTTGCCCTCTCCGTCCGCAGCTACTGGCCATCTAACCGCCGAAACCGTCCGACGACGGTTCAAATCAGTGGCCGAGGCCGCAGATGTCACTGTTGACGGCGACACGCCAACGCCGAAAACTGGCCGTCGATTCTGGTATACTACGTACGGCGCTGCTGTTAGGCGGGTTGCGGAACGGTTTGAAGACGTCGCAGCGGAGCAGGGCTCGGCGTCTGCACAAGTCGTACTCGATAACTACCTCTCCGAGTCTGAAGCCCGGTCTCACCGCCGGGCTGAGATGCGCGAGACGCTTGCAGGGCTGTTCGTCGAGTAGCCTACGTTTTGTAAAAACGCCTTAAGACATACTGTATGGCTATACTATATAGCTATACCGTCTGACTAATCTTTATATCTGTGCAGTGAATCCGATACGGTATGCTGACCTACACTGTGTACAGCGAGGCCGGCGGTGTCGGCAAGACAACGATGGCAGCGAACCTCGCTGTCGCCGATGCCCGAGCTGGTCACGATGTACTGGCAATCGATATGGATCCACAGGAGGGAAGCCTCTCGTTCTTGTTTGACGTCGCGGACCGCCGAACGGACTCGGAGGCTGACAGTTTAGTTCGACACCTCGTCGAACGGCCACGCGGGCCGTTCGCTGACCTCATTGAGACCTCAGAGGGTGTCGATGTCCTTCCCGCACACAACTCTCTGGAGGTGCTATCGAAACATCTACGCCGTCGTGAGGAGGAAGCGGCGGACTTCGGTGAGAACTGGAACCCGAACGTCCAGCTCCTACGTGTGCTAAAGGACGCGGGCGTTCCGTCTCAGTATGACACTGTCATCATTGACCCGCCTGCGACCGCGGACGTAAAACTGTACAACGCACTGCACGCGACGCGAAATCTCGTCATCCCGTTCGAGCCGAGCGGGAAGGGCCAGCAGTCCGTCCAGGGCCTCGCAGACCTCGTTACCGGCCTTGAAGACACACTGGACATCAACGTGGGCGTGTTAGCTGCTGTACCGAACCGATTCAAAGGGACGAACGATCAAGAAGAGATGCTCAACCGGCTCCAGGCAGAATCGTACGATATCCCTGTCGTGTTCCGGGAACGAACGTCCTTGCTTGAAGGGTGTTGGCGCAAACAGTGTTCGGCGTTCAAATATATCGAAAAACACCGGAGTCGGGAACGTGATTACGAAATCGAAACGCTGGAGCAGTTTGAAGAGCTAGCTGCACACCTCCGTCAGACCCGGGAACAGGAGGCAACAGCATGAAATCCGGCTCCGGCGACGATCCCTTTGCAGAGACGGATGCGGATCCAGAGCCAGAAGCGGACGACCAGCAGGAGGAGGGAATGGATGTTGAAACTGAACCCACCGAAGTAGAAACTTCGACCCAACCAGATATCCCATACAAATTTCGGCGTGACTCAGTCAAGCAGGATCGCAAGCAACGGCCGATCTTCATTCGCCCCGAGGTCGAAGAGCGCGAATCCACGTTCCTCCGTAACTTGGAAGATGAAGTCGGTGAGGATGTGTACAAGACTGACGCGCTGGAGGCTGCCCTCGTTGTCGCTATGGACAATCCGGACCTTGTCGCCGAAAAACTCCGTGACTGGGGCTACGACTGGGAGCAGTCGACCGCGTCCCGATAGGACCCAATCGCTGTCCGGTACGATTTCCTCTCGCTCCGGTTGTGGTTTTACTTTCTGTGCTTACAGTCATATTCCGGCAGGGTTCGAACAGAACTGGACCTACCAACTGTGTCATCCGGCTATCCCTGCCCACTGATTTGTATGGTTTCCTTTACTGACTGACTCTATCAGCTATACTATTTAACTATACTATGTAACTAAACCGTATAGCTAATTTGCTTGGCTATTCGGAATGGCTGTAATATATAGCTAAATCAGGCAGCTGGTGATTCCGACGAGTCATTGTATTCGCTGAGGTGAGCTAATACGTACAGTCAACTCTACGAGATGACTGGCCACTCGCTGACAGCACTCTGTGGCGGGAACCGCTGACTCCTGCAGGGACCAGCAACGGACCCCCAGGCGGTCGCAACGCTTCAGGAGGGGATCGATACCTGGGAACAGTGGCCCGTCGACCTATGGACCTATCGCGCGGACGGCACACGCTTCAATAACCGGTGACGAGAGTGCTACTCACCGTTTCCGACGGCTCCATCACGAACTAGCTCGGTGTACAGGAAGCTATCGATACGCCGGACCGTTGACTACGGGTGGCACCACTCTGGTGACCGGCTACGTCTGTTCGACTGACAACCGAATCGAGACGCTACCTCTCGTCTACCTTTCCGTCGCGTCGGTCACGCTCTCTTGCACCCGGGTCCCGCTCTGCCGGGTCGCCGTGCCCGCCGCCACCGGGCGTTCGGACGGAGACGGTCGACCCGGCCTCGACGTCAACGGAGGCCTTCGCAGGGACCGATTCGCCGTCGACCAGATTCTCCCCCGTCGCGCCGTCTTCGCCACCGTCGATTCCAGCGGGGGCAGTCCGCCGGCGCTCCGTCAGGAGGGACACGGTGGCATCTGTCTCGACAGTGACGGTTCGTTCGAGGCCCAGACCGCCGCGGTATCGGCCGTCACCGCCGCTCGACGGACGTAGCGCGTACCGCTCGACCCGGAGCGGATACTCGGTCTCCATCGCTTCGACGGGCGTGTTGAGCGTGTTCGTCATGCCGACCTGTACGCCGTCCATCCCGTCTTTCCCGGGCCGGGCACCGAACCCGCCGCCGATGGTCTCGTAATAGGTGAAATCGCCGGTCCGATCACCGATGATAAGGTTGTTCATCGTTCCCTGTCCACCGGCAGGAACCCTATCGGGGACTGCCGTGGCGAGCGCCGCCAGCGTGACGTCCATGACGCGCTGACTCGTCTCGACGTTGCCACCGACGACTGCCGCCGGCGCGTCCGGGTTGAGTACTGACCCTTCAGGCGCGGACACGGACACCGGTTCGTAACAGCCGTGGTTCGGCGGAATCTCCGGGTCAGTGATCGCCCGGACAACAAAGTAGACAGCGCTCTTTGCCACCGAAAGTGGTGCATTCAGGTTGCCCGCCACCTGATCGGCGGTTCCGGCGAAGTCGACGGCTATCGAGGCCCCATCGATGGTGACGGCTACCTCTATCGGGATATCGTCGTCGGTCACACCATCGCCTTCGAGGATATCCTGCGCGCGATACGTACCATCCGGGAGCGCGTCGAGTTCAGCCTCGACTCGCTCGCGGGAGTACTCGATGACGGCGTCGAACGCGTCCAGCAGGGTCGACCCGTGCTCTTCGAGGAGTTCACCGATGCGTTCCTCCGCTCGTGCGTTCGCGGCGCGCTGGGCCCGGAGGTCAGCCTCGCGCTCGTCCGGCGTCCGGACGTTGGCACGGATAAGGTCGTGAACCGCCTCGTTGGGTTCGCCGCCGTCGACGAGCCGAACAGCAGGCAGGCGGAGGCCTTCCTCGTAAATCTCCTGTGCGCCCGGTGGCATGCTCCCCGGTGAACTCCCGCCAACGTCGGCGTGGTGTGCCCGCGAGACGGCGTATCCAATCACCTCGTCGTTTGGTGCGATCGTCGAGACGAGCGTGATATCCGGGAGGTGCGTTCCGCCGGCGAACGGGTCGTTGACGATGAACACGTCGCCCGGCTTCGGGTCCTTCTGGAGGACGATATCCACCGCATCGGGCATCGTCCCGAGGTGGACCGGGATGTGTTCCGCCTGTGCCACCATCCGACCCGATGCGTCGAAGAGCGCCGTCGAACAGTCCTGTCGCTCCTTGATGTTCGGGGAGTACGCTCCGCGGATGAGGACGTGGCCCATCTCGGTTGCAACACTCTCAAGCTGGTTCCTGAGGATTTCTAACGTTACGGGATCGATTGTCTCCTGTTCGTCACTCATTGTCGTAGCTTCGTCGTTCATTCGTTGCTCACCGCCGCTGTCAGTGTCCCGTCATCGCGGACCTGGACGTTCCAGGCCGGTGGGATGACGATCGTGCTCTCATCGCCCTCGACAATCGCCGGGCCGTCGATTCCGTCCTGCGGTGGCAGTTTCGTCCGCTCGTAAACCGGGGTTTCGCGGACAGCATCGGCGAACACCGCCTCGCGGGACCCCTTCCGTGGGTCGCCAGTGGCATTGTACTCGACTGGCGGCGCGTCCCGTTCGACGGTCGTCGTCACGCGACAGTTCACCAGTTCGACCGACTCGTCCGCTCGATAGCCGTAGGCGGACTCGTGGGCTGTTGCGAACCGCTCGCGGGCGTCCGTGGTGTCGAACGGCCGGTCGACGTCCACGGTAAGTTCGAAGCTCTGCCCGGCGTACCGGAGGTCGGCGGAGCAACGCACTGTCGCCGCCTCGCGGTCGCTAACCTCAGCTAACAGTTCTTCTGACAGCTCTTCGTAGACAGCGTCGACATCGTCTGGATCGACCGTGTCGAGCGACCGCTGATACGTCCGAACCGCGTCGCGCTTCTCGTCGGCTGCGAGCAGGCCGTACGCCGAGAGCACGCCTGAGGCGCGCGGAATCACCACCCGGTCGATATCCAGGCTGTCTGCGATTGCTGCCGCGTGCATCGGCCCGGCACCCCCGAATGCGGCGAGCCCGAACTTCCGCGGGTCGTAGCCGCGCTCGACGGTCACGGAGCGAATGGCTCTAGTCATGTTCGCGTTTGCGACGCGGTAGACGCCACGGGCAGCCTCTACGGGGCCATCAAGACCTGCCTCGTCGGCGAGGTCCGCAAGCGCGTCGTGGGCGGCATCTGCATCAAGCGAGAGTTCGCCACCCAGACTTGTGCTCTCGCCGATGTATCCCAGCACGAGGTTCGCGTCGGTGACAGTCGGCTCAGTTCCGCCCTTCCCGTAGC
This sequence comes from Haloarcula japonica DSM 6131, assembly GCF_000336635.1. GTDB lineage: Archaea > Halobacteriota > Halobacteria > Halobacteriales > Haloarculaceae > Haloarcula > Haloarcula japonica. Next base: position 10,508 of record NZ_AOLY01000046.1, read on the forward strand.
AGGCTGGACCGGGGTTTGCTCCGGCGGAACGCGGGCCGATACGGAGTGCGCCCCCGGCGTCGACCCAGGCAATGGACCCGCCACCTGCGCCGACTGTTTCGACGTCGACCATCGGCGTCTTGATCGGCCGCTCGTTGATGACGCCCTCCGTCGTCCGTTCGGCTTCGCCATCGCGAACGAGGCTCACGTCGCTAGACGTCCCACCCATATCGAACGTGACTAGCCCGTCCTGTTCGTCGGCCGCCATCGACCCTGCCCCAACGACACCAGCGGCAGGGCCAGAGAGGACGGTCGTCACAGCGTTCCGCCTGACGGTGTCGGCGTCGGTAATCCCGCCGTTTGCCTGCATGATCCGGGGTTGTGGGATCCCGAGGTCCCGCGCACGGTCGGTCAGGTTGCTAACGTAGCGGTCAATCGCCGGCCGTACGTACGCGTCGACGGCCGTTGTCGACGTTCGTTCGTACTCGCGGAACTCGGCGAGGACTTCGTGTGAGGCCGAGACGGGAACGTTTAGTTCGTCCCGCAGGATATCCGCAACACGCGTTTCGTTTTCGGGGTGTGCGTACGCGTGCAGGAGCGAGACGGCGACGGATTCGACATCCATCTCGCGTAACTGCTCGGCGATTGCCCGGACTTCGCCCTCGTCAACGGGCTGTTCGACACCGTCGGTGGTCGTTCGCTCGGACACTTCGAAGCGCCGGCGTCTGGGAACCAACGGTGTCGGCTTTTGGGCGGACAGGTCGTATAGCGACGGGCGGTCCTGCCGACCGATTTCCAGAACGTCCCGGAACCCGTCGGTCGTGACGAGTGCGGTCTTTGCGCCGTCCTCTTCAAGGAGCGCGTTGACCGAGACGGTCATCGCATGAGAGAACTCGCTTACCGTTCCAGGGTCGATGTCGGCCGCTTCGCAGGCCTTCTCGATCCCGGCGATGACGCCCTCGCTCTGGTCTTCAGTGCTCGGGACTTTCGCGGTCACGAGTTCACCATCGAGCGACAGCGTCACGTCGGTGAAGGTGCCACCGACGTCAACGCCGATCCGCCGGTCGCCCATCTACAGCACCCCCGCGACGCTGAGTAGCGTCCGAAGCCCGAGCCACACGACGATGAGCGTCACAATCGCGCCGAGGGCGTTCGCTACCGATCCGTTCGTGTACTCGCCGAGGAGGTCCCGCTGGTTCATCGCGTATATCAGGAATACCGCGACAATCGGCAATAAAATCCCGTTGACAACCTGTGCGAACACGATTATCTGGACGGGACTGCCACCCAGCAACACCGAGAGAACCCCGACACCAAGGATGGTCCCCCAGACGGCACGGAACTGCGTGCTCTGCATATCTGAATCCCAGCCGAGTGCACCCGTAGTTGCCCACGCACCCGCGAGCGGTGCCGTCGTCGCGCTCGTGAACCCGGCGGCGAAGATGCCGATACTGAAGAACAGTTCGGCGTACGGCCCTGCAATGGGTCGCAGCTGTTCGGCCATCCGGCCGATGTCGCTGATCTGGGTTCCAGGCTCGAACGCTGCGGCCGCGGTCACCATGATCGTAATCGTGATGACGCCACCCGCGACGATTGACAGCACCGTGTCGATACGGGAGTGGCCGATATCGTCGGGCCCGCTCCACCGCTCCTGGACGTTACTCGCGTGCAAGAACAAATTGTACCCCACGATGGTCGTTCCGATGAGCCCGGTGATGAGGTACAGCGACCCCGAGGGGATACCGGGGACGAACCCCATTGCAATCGCACCGGGATCGGGACCGATGAGGACCGCCGATGCCACGAACGAGAACGCCATCACGGCCACCAGCCCAATGAGCGCTCGTTCGATCAGCTTGTAGCGCCCAGTGTAGAGCAGGAGTCCGGCCACGAGTCCCATCACGACGCCCCACACCGTCGAGTCGATACCTGTGATCGTCGCAAGCCCCGCGGCACCGCCGAGGATGTTTCCGGCCTCGTAGGCGGCGGTCCCGACGCCGATTGCGCCGACGACGAGGAATATACTCACGTACTCGACGAGCTGATTGTCGAACCGCTCCCGAAGTGCTTCGCCGAGTCCCTCTCCCGAAACAAGACCCAGCCGCGCACTCATCTCTTGGAGAACAATCGTTGCGACGATCGAGAAGACCATTGTCCACAGCAGCGCGTAGCCGAACTCCGCCCCGGTGACGCTCGCAGTCGTGACCGTGCCAGGGCCGATGAACGCGGCGGCGACCATCGCTCCCGGGCCGACGGCTTTGAGTCGTTTTGTAATACTCATGATTGTTGGTTTTGATAGCTACTGTCACGGTCCCGGCAGGTAGTCAAAAACATTGTTAAGACCGGTGTGTAGCCGGAACATCGGTCGTATGAACCCTGTGTATGCGTCACCAAGTGTATGAACTGGTAAGAAACATCCAACCCGCGGTTCAAATCAATTTGCGTCCCGTGCGGGGGTATTCACGGCGTTCGTTCTCGCAACAGTACTTTGGATACGCTCTCTTCGATCTCGATTTCGAATGGGAGGTCGGTGATGCTACCGCGGATGAACCGGATCATCAACCACCGCACCGACTCGGATGGGAACACCACGTGAAAACTCCCCTTTTCGTCGCGTCGAACGGTCAGGAACCCACACAGTGAGAGCCATTCGAGAACGTCTTCGAGCGAATCGAATCGCTCGGCGTACTCCTGAGCGTGGTACTGCGCCACCTGATCGATCATTTCGAGAACCGCCTCGTCCCGCTCATTCGGGTCCGTAAACTGGCTCAGGAGTGCGTGAAGCAGGTCGATATCCAGCAGGACGTGCTCGCCCGTCGAGAGCATCTCGTAGTACGTCTGGAGGTGATCGCTGTCACTCGCGTGGGCTGAGTCGAAGTTTGCCGCGTAGAACGCGATTGCCTCGCGGATAAGTTGGCTCTGGCTTTCCCCAGTTCGGTCGGTCAGACTTTCTAACGTCTCCTTGGTCTCCTCGTCGAGAGAGACGGTGACGCGGTCGGTTGGCATAGTGTCCCTCGTCACTGGATGGCCTTAATATCGTGTCGTTTGGTGACAGAATACCCACAAACACGGCAGCGAGAACGGCGGCCAGATGTGGTCCGGAACTCTGTTACGGCCAGGTGCCGCGCTGCTCGCCGGCGTTCATGACTCGCTGGAGTGCGACGACGTACGCGGCGGTTCGGAGCGACGGGAGGTTTCGCTCCTCGTAAGCATCAACGAGGTTCCCGAACTGCTCCACGATAATCGAATCCAGTTCTTCGTTCACGCGCTCTTCGGACCAGTAGAAGCGCTGCCTGTTCTGGACCCATTCGAAGTACGACACGATGACGCCGCCCGCGTTCGCGAGAATGTCCGGGATAACCAGCGTCTCGCGGTCGCTGAGAACGTCGTCCGCTGCGGGAGTGATCGGGCCGTTCGCGGCCTCAGAGATGACGTCTGCAGAGATCTCATGTGCCAAAGACTCGTCGATGGCGTTTTCGAGTGCGGCTGGGATCAACAGGTCGACGTCGAGTGTGAGCAGTTCATCGTTCGTGAGTTCCGCCGCCGCGTCCGGATATCCGACGACGCTCCCGGTTTCGCGTTTGTAGTCCTTGACTGCGACGGGGTCGAACGACGCTTCGCTGTAGATCGCCCCGCTCGAATCGGATACGGCGACGACGTTTGCTCCCATCTCGTGAATGAGTTTCGCTGCGATCCAGCCGGCGTTCCCGTAGCCCTGGACCGCGACCGTTGCGCCTTCGATCTCCTTGTCGAGATACTCGAAGGCTTCACCCGCTGCGACGACCGTCGAACGCCCGGTCGCTTCGACGCGACCCTCGCTGCCACCGCTCGCGAGGTCCTTCCCGGTGATGACGCCGGGCTCGGTCGTGTTTTCGAGTGTCTCATAGGTGTCCTTGATCCAGTTCATCTCGCGCTGGCCCGTGTTGACGTCAGGTGCGGGCACGTCGCGGTCGGCCCCAATCAGTGGCGTCAGTTCCTTCGCGAACGAGCGCGTGACCCGTTCGAGTTCGCTCGCCGAATAGTTGCTCGGGTCGATGACGATGCCGCCTTTCCCACCGCCGAGTGGGATATCGCCCGTCGCCGTCTTGTAGACCATCCAGCCGGAGAGCGCCTTGACCTCGTCCCGGTCCACCTGCGGATGATAGCGGATACCGCCCTTGTACGGGCCACGGTCGCCGTTGAACTGGGACCGGTATGCACGGAACACTTCGACCGACCCATCATCCATCTCAACGGATAGGTTCGTTTCCAGTATCCGCTCGGGAGTTTTCAGCCGTTCCAGTTGACCCTCTGAAATGTCTAAATATTGTGCTGCTGCATCTATCTGTGTCCGTAGACTCTGGTACGGATTTACATCAGACATGTATCCACAGGATTCATCGAGATACCAAAAGCTACCTATTTCTACCAAGAAAGTTACTATACCAATTGATATAGTAAGGGCTAATAGAGGGACTTACAGCGGCATTGTGTCCAAAATACTTAGCCTATTTTCATATTTTTATCAAATTCTGTTACTATTATGTTTCCTGAATCATCTGCCACTCGAACAGTGGTATCCGTATCGAGTGCCACGGCGTCCGCAACCCGTTCCGTTCCACTTACTGGAACATCGACTTGGTCGACGTCCGGGATCAGACAGTCCCGATGCTCGGCACGTTCGAGCAAGATGTCTCCGCTGGGGAAGTGCCAGACCCGCGTCACGGATCGGAACACTGGCATCGACGTCGGCGCTTCGACGTGCCTGATAGCTCTCTTCTCCGTCAAGCGACGTTGTACGTCCATCATAGCTGAGCTGAATCGGCAGGGCGCTATTGCTCGCGACTGCCTGAACAACGGGCAGGGACCGACCGTGTCGGCGTCCGTGTGATATCCGTCATGTGTCTTCGCGAGTACCGGCCGTCGACCGATGGCACTCTATCGGAACGACCACGGGAATGAGGAAATACTAAATTGTTTAGCAACGAAGTTCACCGGACACCAGGTGTTTACTATTGAACCCTCCACCCAAGACACGGCAACTGAAGCACCCCTTCCCCAACCGGTGGCGACACCTCGCACGAGTATCCACGTCTCTGTCCAGTAGCCTCAATGATGGGTTTGTGACCGGGAGACGCAGATGAGCGACGCTGGGAGTCCACTCGACACGGCCCAGGTTCTCGTCGCCGGTTCGGCGAACTGGACCGAGCCGTTCTCAGAAGCTCTCAGAGCGAGTACCGAGGCCACTATTCTCACCGCTGGGATGCTATCGGACGCCCTGGATACAGTTCGCCAGCGCTCGGTCGACTGTCTCGTCACGGGAGAGGCACTCGACGACGGGAGTGGTACTGATCTGGTCCGACAGCTCCGGGACTCGGCTCCGGACCTCCCAGTTGTCCTCGGAACCACTGACGGGAGCGAGGCCCTGGCGAGCGAGGCAATCCAGGCCGGCGTTTCCGACTACGTTCCCCTCACAGGGACAGACGGCCTGCGGATAGACGAGCTGATCCAGCGAACCGGGAACGCGCTCCAGTCCGCTCGTCGAGCGATCACGCAGCGCGAACGAGCACAGCAGTTCGACGCCGTCTTTCACGACACACAGACGGCCACGTGGGTCCTCGACCCGGACGGCGCTCTCGCCCGTGTGAATCAGACGGGCCGGGCGATGATCGCCGAGGACGTGGACGAGGTCATCGGTGACCTGTTCTGGACGCTGCCGTGGTGGGCACAGTCCGAGGGGACCGAACGCGATATCCGGAAACTCGTAGAGGGCGCACGCGACGGGCAGTTCGGTAACGCGGTCGTCCACCGGCCGACCACGGCCACGGACCGCGTTATCGAGCTTTCAGTTCGGCCGGTGGAGAACGACTTCGGCGACGTTACCTCGATTGTAATCGAAGGGATAGACATCACGGACCAGGTCACCCTCGACCGTGACCTCCGTCAGTCCGAGGAACTCCATCGGGTCACGCTCAGCAATATGACCGACACCGTTCTCATGACGAACGAGGACGGGGAGTACACCTACGTCTGCCCGAACGTTCACTTCATTTTCGGCTACACCGACGACGAAATCCGCGAGCAGGAAACAATCGACACGCTCCTCGGCGAGGATCTGTTTGACCGCTCGGCGCTCGCAGAAAAGGGCGTTCTCAAGAACATCGAATGTACTGTCACCGACAAAGCAGGTCACGAGCACACGCTGCTGGTCAACGTCCGCGAAGTCGCGATTCAGGGCGGGACACTGCTGTACAGCTGCCGGGATATCACGAAACGGAAACAGCGCGAGGAAGCGCTGGCGACGCTGCAGGAAACCGCACGGAAGTTCCTCTACACGGAGACCAATCAGGAGATCGCTCAGCACATCGTCGATGACGTGCTCAGCGTGTTCGATGTCTCCGCGAACGCCATCTATCTGCACGACGCTGAGACGAACGAACTCCAGCCTGTCGCACAGTCACAGGCGATGACCGAACACCATGGGCCACTTCCGGCCGTCCGCACGAACGACGACACGCTTCCGAGCCACAGTTTCGTCAACGACGAGACACTCGTGTTCGACGATGTCCACACGTCGGACCGGCTGGACAACCGGGCGACCGACCTCCGTAGCGTCATGTTCATTCCGCTGGGCAACCACGGCGTGTTCGTCAGCGGCTCGACAGCCGTCGGGGTGTTCGACGACGTGACACAGGAACTCACCGACCTGCTCGCAGCGACCGCCGAGGCTGCCCTCGACCGGGTCGTCCGAGAATCTCAGCTCCGGGAACAGGACCGCGAACTCCAGCGGCAAAACGAGCAATTGACCGCCCTGAACCACATCAACAACACGATTCGGGAGATCGACCAGACGATCGTCAGCGCCGAAACACAGGAAGAGATCAACCACACTGTCTGTGAACGGCTGACTGACACGGACCGATTCAAGTTCGCCTGGATCGGGAGCGTCGACCCGGGCGGTAATACCGTCGAACCGCGAGCATGGGCCGGCAACGAACAGGGGTATCTCGACAGTCAGTCAATCTCCGTTACGGACTCCGAAACCGAGCCCGCGGGCCAGACAGCCGCGACCGGCGACGTGACGATGATCCCTAACGTCGCCGCCGACCTCCGAAACGCGCCGTGGCGGTCGGACGCGCTCACGCGTGACTTCCTCTCCGTGCTGAGCATCCCGCTGGTGTACAACGATCTCAGGCACGGGATCCTCACCATCTATGCGGACACGAAAGACGCGTTCGACGAGACAACGCGCACAGTGTTGCGCGAACTCGGCGAGACGATTGCCTCGGCGCTCAGCGCCATCGAACGAAAACACGCGCTGCTCACGACCTCGGTGACTCGCGTCGAGTTCGACATCGATGACGAGCGATTCCTCCTGTCGAGACTCGCCCGGTCGGCGGAGTGTACCCTTTCCTACGAGGGTGGCATCCAGCACGCACCGGCTGGTAACAGCGTGTTCGTCACGGTCGAAGACGCTGACGTGCAAACGGTTGCAGCGGCTGCGGCGGACATGACGTCGATTGACGACGTGACACAGATCAGTGACGACGACACCGAGAGTGGCGTCTTGCGGCTGGAGTTGTCACAGCCGTTCCTCGCCTTAGAACTGGCCGACCACGGTGCTATCTTCCGGGAAGCGACAGCGGACCCGAACGGGACGACATTCGTCGTCGATGTGCCACAGAGCGTCGACGTTCGAAACATCGCACAGTTGGTCGACAGCACGTTCTCCGGCGTCGAACTCAAGCGAAAGGAGACGCTCGAACGGGGTATCGAGCAGGACCGTAGTTCGGAGTTCCTCACGGACCTCACGGAGCGCCAGCTCGAAGTGATTCAGACTGCCTACTACAGCGGCTACTTCGAATCACCGCGGACAAAATCCGGCGAGGACATCGCGACGATGCTTGAAATCTCTCCGCCGGCGTTCTACCAGCACGTCCGGACTGTCCAGCGGAAGCTGTTCACCACACTGTTTGAAGATCGGAGCGTCTCGGGGCTGGAGTCGTAAACGGGGTTCAATAATAAACAACCCAATACACTACTGCTTCTTTGTTTAACCTCTGAATATTCCTTTGATGTCCTTCTATTCCTTAATCGAGTACTGGCGGTCGGACACCGCCACTCGTGAATACACATGAGAGATGTCGAGCAAGACCACGACGAGGAGACACCGTACGAGTGCTTTGCGTGTGGCAAAGTCATCACTGCAGAGAGCCACCCGGAGAACTGTCAGGACTGTGGCGGTGAAATGCGCAACCGACTGACACCGCTGGAATAACGATGGGACCGGAACTGAGTTCCGCTTCTCCTTCGGACGACTCGCCGCCGTCCGAACCAGAGTCAGCGCTCGAAACAGCCCGCCTACAACTCCACCGAGCCGCGGACCATCTCGATATCGACCCGAACATCGTCGAGCGACTGCACCACCCGCGAAACGTCCACGAAGTCACCGTTCCGATTGAGCGGGACGATGGCACAGTCGACGTGTTCACCGGGTACCGAGCCCAGCACGATAGCGTTAGGGGACCGTACAAAGGTGGGCTCCGCTATCACCCCGATGTGACGAGGGACGAATGTGTCGGACTCGGGATATGGATGACCTGGAAATGCGCGGTAATGGACCTCCCCTTCGGCGGCGCGAAAGGAGGTATCGCCGTCAACCCGAAAACGTTGAGCCGAGACGAGAAAGAACGGCTCACCCGCCGGTTCACACAGGAACTCCGCAAGGTCATCGGCCCGAACCTGGACATTCCCGCCCCGGACATGGGAACAGACCCACAGACGATGGCCTGGCTGATGGACGCCTACTCCATGCAAGAAGGCGAGACGATTCCGGGTGTCGTCACCGGGAAGCCGCCGATTATCGGTGGGAGCAAGGGACGCGAGGACGCGCCCGGTCGGAGCGTCGCTATTATCACACAGTTGGTCTGTGAGTACTACGACCAGCAACTGTCGGAGACCACGGTCGCAGTACAGGGGTACGGCAGCGTCGGTGCGAACGCAGCACGGTTGCTTGACGAACAGGGCGCGACCGTCGTTGCGATCAGCGACGTGAACGGGGCAATGTATGACCCTGCCGGAATCGATACGGCGACAGTGCCGTCACACGACGAGGAACCGGAAGCGGTCACCGAGTACGCCGACACCGTGATTTCGAACGATGAACTGTTGACGCTGGACGTCGACGTCCTCATCCCGGCCGCGCTCGGGAACGTCATCACCGAGGCCAACGCGGACGACATCGCAGCGGATTACGTCGTCGAAGGAGCGAACGGACCGACCACGTCTACTGCTGATTCCATCCTCGCTGACCGAGATGTCATGGTGATTCCAGACATCCTGGCGAACGCCGGTGGCGTCACGGTGAGCTACTTCGAGTGGCTACAGGACATCAACCGTCGGTCGTGGTCACTCGAGCGCGTAAACGACGAACTCGACGAAGAGATGCGGGCGGCCTGGGACGCAGTCCGGACAGAGTTCGAAAACCGCGACATCACGTGGCGCGATGCGGCGTACATCGTCGCCCTGTCCCGTATCGCGGAGGCCCACGAAGCACGTGGGCTCTGGCCGTAGCACTGTTCTGTCGGTGCCATCACGAGTTCCACCACTGTCACTGTCGATGCCGAAAAACGCAACCACCGCTTCCCGCAGTAGCAAAACTCGAACCGTGCCCCGCCAGCAGTGCTCTCCGTCACACGGACGGTCCAGCCGTGTGTTTTGGCGATGTCCGCCACGATAGAGTGCCCGAAGCCAGTGCCTCCTCGATAGACGTAATCCGTGTTTAAGTACGTCCTCACGTTTTGCCGGCGGAACCCCGTCGCCGTCATCCGCGATGTAGAACCCGTCACGGCCGTCTACTTGCCCGACGGTTACTGTGATATCTTCTCCACCGTCGAAGGGTTTCTCTCAGCCAAGATGTACCAGCTCCTCTGGCTCCTCCTGCTCGGCCTATACGTCGCGTAGAGCGGGGTGAACTCGTCACGGCGGCCGTCGAGACAGGAAAACTGGACATGCTGCTCGCGCCGCCAATAGCACGCTCACGGATCGCGGTCGAGAGCACGCACGCCGTCGCGCTCCCCGCGACCGCCAAGACAGTCGGCGGCGATGCGGTCCGCACGGAACTGTCCACTCATGCAAGTACCCATCGCGGAACCGCCGGGTCCGGGCGGTGATACCTACTCCCGGTGGAAACCCGTCTATTGCGGCAAAGTGATACTTTCTGTCCCCTGAACGTACAGAGTTACGAGGAGGGTGATCGTACTCGTTAAGCACGACACTGCGGATGAACGCTTGTAACTCGGACCAAGTGATACCATCGAGACACCACCGCAGAAGAACGTCGGGGATTATTTGAAAGCCCGGACTCGTTGACCCACACAATGGTGTCACTGCTAACCGTCGCCGGCATCGCTGTCGCCGTGTTTGTCGGCTTCAACATCGGCGGCTCGTCGACAGGTGTGGCGTTCGGGCCGGCGGTGGGCTCACGCCTCGTTCGGAAGGCGACTGCGGGGGTTCTGTTCGTCGGCTTCGGCTTCCTCGGGGCATGGACCGTAGGTCGGAACGTAATCGCGACGATGAGCAGTAGTATCGTGCCGGCAGCCCAGTTCACGCCCATTGCAAGCGTCGCAGTTCTGTTTTTCACGGGCGCGTCGCTATTGATATCGAATCTCTACGGCGTTCCCGCCTCAACGTCGATGACGGCTGTCGGCGCCATCGTCGGGTTGGGTCTCGCGTCGGGGACGCTCAACCAGGCGCTGATGTTCGTCATCGTTTCGGCGTGGATCGTCGCCCCACTGGTGAGCCTCGCCATCGGGCTCGTGGTCGGGCGCTACGTCTACCCGTATCTCGACCGCTACGTCGCGTTCACGAAGTTCGATCTCCACTTCGTCCAGATTGACCGATCAGGGACAATTCCACGCCCATATCTGAACCGGAACGCGTCGCCACAGGACGTCGTCGGGTCACTTTCTGTGGTCTTCATCGGCTGTTATATGGCGTTCTCGGCGGGTGCGTCGAACGCGGCGAACGCCGTGGCACCCCTCGTGGGGGAAGGTGGTGCACTCACCGTCAACCAAGGAGTCCTGCTCGCAGTGGCAGCCTTTGGGCTAGGGAGTTTCACCATCGCCCGGCGTACACTGGAGACAGTCGGGGACGACATCACGGAACTCCCGATCCTCGCATCGCTGATCGTCTCCGTCGTCGGTGGGACTGTCATCACGATCCTCTCATACTTGGGAATCCCTGCGAGTCTCGCGGTCAGCACTACCTCGGCGATTATCGGACTTGGCTGGGGGCGGGCCAGTCGGGCCGCGACGCTTTCGGAGTTAGCCACACCGACGCCCGAGCGGTCGGAGCTCGATGTCGCGACGGGGGCGCTGGTTACGTCACGCGCCGAGGAGGCGCCCGCGAGTCCGACCATCGGGGACATCGCTCGACAGGAAGAGCCCGCGGAGGAGTCAAAAGAGATCCCGGATGTTCCGGACATCGGTGCGGAGGGGCCGGCCGATCTCGACGAGCGGAGCCTCTTCGACCCTGCGGCAGCCAAGCGAATCGTCACGATGTGGGTCTTGACACCCTCGCTGGCAGTTGCCGTTTCCTACCCGGTGTTCGTAGTGCTGCTGTGAGCGGTGATTGGACGCTATACGAGCGGTGATGCACACCCGGATTGGACGGTCCGAACGACGCCGGTTGCACCCCGGTCACTCGCCAAGCGGTATAAAAAGCGAACCGGGTACTGAAACCGCTTTTTTGTTTGTGAGTAGCCAGGTACCTTCCCGGTCAGCCCAGCAGGAGTTTGAGCCACTTGTTGTTCTGTACGACGGACAAATCTTCGATGTAGCTGTCCAGGCCCAGGATGCGGCCCGAGCCGAACGCACCTAATCCGAACAGCAACACAGCATAGACCATGTGGTCGTCGACGACCCAGCCGTGTGCAACCGGGAGGCCGGCCAGCAGCCCGCCCTGTAATGCAGCCAGCCAGTAGAACAGCATCATCACTGCGCCCCAGAACGCGCTGAACCGAACGAACAGGCCCAGCAAGAGGGCAAGGCCCGTCAAGGTCAGTCCGAGCATGTTCAACCAATCGATGATCGGCATCCCCGCCATTGAAGCAAAAAAGCCTGTAAACGGGTTCCCTGCCGGCACCGCGTTCTGCAAGAACCCTGCCGCAGTCCAGTTGTTCGCGGGGTCGCCGTCGATGTACGTGACGAGTTTCGTGATTCCGCCTTGGAACAGCGTCCAGCCCATCACGATGCGCATGAAGAATAGGGAGTAGCCGACCCACATCTCCGAGTAATCGAACGTGACGCTGCGCCCGAGCATCTCCGACTGTAGAGTCTGTTTGGTACTCATGTCTATCTCTTTGATAATTGAATATATATCTGTTTGGGGAATTCTTTAAATCAGAGAACTCGGAAAAAGTAATAGAGATGCTGAAATCCCTTTTTCGCTCCGGTTTCGGTCGATAATATCAGTTCGCTCACTGATTTCAAAATCACTCTACAGCGCTATCCAACAGAAACTGCTATTGACAGACATTGTTGGTTAGCCATGGAGCGCGAGTCCGTCACCGGACTCTCCGACCGGCTGGAAGACAACCCAGAAATGGCTGAAGCCTTCGGATTCGGCCCAGACGATATTCCGCGCGGTGTTATACGTTCGCTCACCGTGGCGAGAGCGATTCGAAGCCCTACAGACACGATTAACAGACCGTTTTCACTGAATCGTGATCGCGTTCGTGTGTCTCCTGTACTCAATCTGGCGAGCGGTGGATCTGCTCGCGCAAGTCGAATTAACTGGTGAGTCTGAACACTCGTCAATTGTGATCGCCGATAACACGCTGTCGCTGTTGAAAAAGGAAACCGAAGTCGGGTAGTGGGCTTCTCCATCCATGATAGCCGGTGTCTGAGTGGCTACACTCTTGGAAGTCTTTGGAATTCAGCGATATAGTCAGTAGTACAATAGGAACGAGTGCTTCAGAGCTATTCTGGAGCGGTTTCCGCTCGACGATCCGTCCATAGACACGCATTACAGCCCCGCTACACCCGCTTCAGTCTCAACTCCCCACAACCTCGGAGGATGGTATTGATGCGTGCCTTTGCTTTTCCAAAGTCAAATATGAACCACCCGTCAGTATGCGTGCGGACCGAACGCTGGAATGTTTGCTCATGATATTCCAGTACTGGTCTACGGGCGACTCGATATTTCGCTGAGCGTCCAAACCGGTATCACTTATGTAACGTGGTTAGTAGCAAATGATGATGCAACTTGAGGCGAGTTCTTGGACTGATATCAGAGACGCAGCGCCGACGGTAGCGCTGCTCCCTATTGGAAGCACGGAACAACACGGGCCACACGCACCTGTCGGTACGGACATGATCATCGCAGAGGAACTGGCTAACGAGGCAGACCGGCGCAATGATTTCGACTCGGTCGTCCTACCGCCCGTTCCAGTTGGCATTGCACCGTATCATGGCCATTTTCCAGGAACACTATCGGTCTCCGCGGAAACGCTTCGACAGTACGTCTCTGATATCCTTAACTCGTTGTCAGACTCAAGTGTGGAGATAGTCATGTTCGTCAATGGCCACGGTGGGAACGGTGAAACGCTCCGAAACCTAACTCGTACCGTTGCAGACGACTCAACGGTTGACCTCGACGCATTCCTCTGGGAGTGGATGAATGCCGTTGAAGACCACGTCGACCACGCCGGCGAACTCGAGACGTCCGTACTCCTTCACATCTGTCCTGACGATGTCGGCAAACTAACCGACGGCGATGCCGCAACCTGGGACGACACGGTTGATGGTGGCGTCGTCAATCGGTTCACCGAAGAGTTCAGCAAGAACGGTGCAGTCGGGGATGGGACGGCTGCTTCCGCCGAGCAGGGCGAACAGTTGTTCGAAACGGCCACCGACGCACTCTGTTCGTTCCTGAATCGGGTAATATGAACTCCGAGTGAATCCGTTGAGCCGAATTTAACTGATCCACTCTCAAATCAAAATTTCCAGCGGGAATTTGCCCGTGTCAGTGAGTGTGGTGACAGTCATCCTCATGTGGACTGAGAATCAGTATTTTCACACGGCCAACAGTGTCAAAATCGCGGAGTTGATATACTAATTCTCGAACCTGCGATGCTTCACCGTGACAGAATATGGTTTCTAAGCACCAGTCGCCTTGGTGCGTATGGCTGGTCGTTTCGATAACGTCCTGAAAGTCGTGTTGGATGCTATGGAGGTCACCAATACTCGGCTCGTGCTCGTAATCGAACGCCAAGACGGCCGTTATTTCCCCAGAGAGCTCTTCAAGTTTCGTGTGTGATTCGATATACTCGTTCATCGCCTCTCGAACGGCCCGTGACCGCGAGTCAAACCCTTCGTGTTCCCACGTGTGGTCGAACTTCGTGAGTAGGTCATCAGGGATATTGAAACTGGTACGCATATCTACTCTCAATTTCCGACCGAAAAGGTTGGAAGTTGCGATTCTTAGCTGGTATTACGCGGACGGCAGAACCGTGCTAACAGTATTTTTGTACCTTCCCGTCGTGTAAATAGATGCAATGTGTCACTGTTTCGGCTCGGTCGATGAACTGAGCGAACAAGAGCGTGAAGAACTGGTCGAAAAACACAGTGTGGAAGAACTCCGCACTGACCATACTGAGGACGAACTCAAGAAGCTCGGCGTCACTGCCTGAAACGGAAGCTGTCCCTCGGTCGGTAATTTATGTGTAAACCTTCTCAGAGATTCCCTTGGACGATTTCTGCGATGCGTTCACGGTCAAACAGTGTCACGTCCTCGAACGAATCCGGGTAGATATCTTTCGCCGCTCGGTCGGTATGGTAGAAATTGATAATTGGTCCCTGATCGAGGTAGCCAGCGCTGTAGATGGCACCGTTCTGAATTGCCTGTACACCGTTCGATCCATCTTCTGCCTGCAGCGGTTCGACAACCTCGCTCTGGAATTCAGATTCCGACGCTCCACCGTGGTTTCGTACGAGCAATACCTCGGGATCGATCTCAATCAGGGACTCTAGATCGAGCGTCCCCCTGTCAGAGAAACTGTAGTGTCCCACGTCCGTCGCCGAGAGTGCATCGGTTAGACCGAGATCGCGCCACTGTTTGGTGCTGATACCGCCGTCATCAAATCGGAACGGGAAGAACTGGAAGCCAGAGCCGCTGGCTGGGTAGATCAGTAGGGCAGTCGGCCGCTGGTCGGCCGACGGCAATCGCTCATCGATGGACTCGAGCATCTCCTCGTGGAGTTCGACGTACGCCTGATAGCGCTCCTGTGCCTGAAAGACCTCAGCCACCAGCTCGAAGGCCTCGTACAAGGTGTAGTATTTGTAATCGTGCCAGTCGTCACTATGGCGGCGAATGAAGTTGCCGAAGAAGGGGCCGAGATTGTCCGAAATCTCGTCGACATCGGCTTGATCCCAGTCGTACCAGAGTCGCAGCAAATGCGGATCTATGAAGTGGACATCCGCGTTCATTTCATAGAATAATTCCTTACTTACGCCATCGTTTACCAGTTCCACGATTTCGTCCGCGTTGAATTCCACTCCGGGAAGCGCTTCGAAGACTTCGTTCGCAAACCGAGCGTGATCCTGAATGCCGAGCGTCTGTCCACCGCCGAGCGCGAACGCCATGTCGGCGAACGTCGGTAACAATGCGGTCCACCGCTCGGGCGGGCTATCGAACTCAACCGAACCCACCGGCTCGATCTCGACAGTGTACGAATTATTCGTTTCCGTCCCAGCGTCCGTTTCAGAGACGGCTTCCTGTGTCGATGACGTGCTTGATTCTGTCGGCGAACCCGTTGACTGGGAGGTGCTCGAACAGCCCGCAAACAGACCGCCACCGATAATTGCTCCGCCGTACGTCAGATAGTCACGCCGCGTCGGTTCCTTGTGGCCGCTGGAGTCGTCTGACATATTTTTTAGGCCACCCTAAACATTAATAGTGGTTCCGATTTTGGCTCGCCAAAACATTCTCCGGGGAGTAGGTTTCGAATTCAATCTGAGAACTGTCCAGAGGAAGGCCATCAGTACTCGTAGCGTTCAGATGGGGATTGAAGAGTGGGGCGTAGCGTTTCTGAGTACTTTATGTCCGAAAACGCTGCCCCAACGGTAGTCTCGACCAGCTCAATGATGAGCAGTACTGGCTGTACGCCGCCGTGTTTCTCGTCGAGGACTCCACATCGGTACAAACTGCGTGTCACCGACACGGATTCGATTTCAGATGCGAAAAACATGCAAATCGGAACGCCGTCGAACGTGTCTTCAGAGAAGCAAAACGGCGAACTATCTGGTTCTCAAACTGTTTCAGCAACGCCGAAGCAGAAACAGTCGACGATTGGCTCAGGTCGTTCAGCTTTGCATAGAGTCAGCTAGTCCGAACGCGATGTCCTGTATCTTCGGTTCTCCCAGCGGGCAGGCGGAGGATTTCTTCTCGCGGTGCGGCCGCCGGATCGACGACTGGGCGCGGTTGTCGGTTCCATCAGATACTTTGGACCACCCGGCAACCCCGAACGTAATGGGTGATGGTCGCACCGACGGCACGGGACTGCTGGCCGATGTCCCAGTGGTGCAGGTCAGTGGGCTGGTCGTGATGGCGCTGTTGCTCGGTGGGGGCCTCGCCGGGCCGACGCCGCCCGGGATGTCGCCGTCGATCCGACGCGTCCTCTCGGTGTTTCTCATCGCGCTGGTCCTGTGGCTGACCGAGCCGGTTCCCTACGTCGTGTCCAGCGTGCTCAGCGTGACGCTGCTGTACGCACTTGGCGTCGTCGACACCTTCGCAGCGGCGGCTACCGGCTACGCCTCATCACTCGTCTTTTTTCTCCTGCTGTTGCTCCTGCTCAGTAACTCCATCTCCAGCGTCGGACTGGACCGCCGCATGGCCCAGCGACTACTTTCGGGCGAGCACACGCCCCGGCAGACCCACCGGTCGCTGGCTGCCCACATCCTCCTGCTCGCCGTGCTCGTTCCCTCGGCGATGGCTCGCGCGGTGACCTTTATCCCCATCGTCAAGCGACTGGTCGACGCCTACGGACTGGCGGATGGCAGCGGCTTCGAACGCGGGGCGTTCCTCCTGCTGGGCCACGTCAACCCCATCGCGTCGATGGCGCTGATGACTGGCGGCGGGATGGCGCTGGTCACCTCGGAGATCGTTACCTCGACCGTGCGCCCGGTCACGTGGGTTGAGTGGGCCGTGCTGATGATCCCGCCAACGGTCGCGCTGTTCGGGCTGGGGACCGTGAGCGCGGCGGCGTTCAGTTCGGTCGACGGCGAGAAGACTGTCGCGACCGCTGACGGGAACGGTGCGCCGGCTGAGGAACCTCGACCCTTCGGGACAGAGTCGGCCTCGGAGGTGGGTTCGACCCGCGAGCAGCGACTCGTCGCCGGCGTGATGGGTGCGACCGTGCTGGCGTGGATCGTCGGCTCGTTCGTCGGTATCCCGACGGTTGTACCCGCCGCCGCGGCCGTGTTCGTGTTATCGCTACCTGGTGTGGGCGTCATCAAAGCGGACGACGTGCGGGACGTAAGCTGGGGCATCATCTTCCTCATCGGCGCGATGCTCTCAATTCTGGACGTCATGGAGTCGACGGGTACGCTCGACTACGTGGTCGAGACCCTCACTCGCGCGGTCCCGTTCGCGGCGCTCGCTCACTGGCAGGTCGTCGCCGTCCTGTTGGGGCTCGCGGTTGGGATCCGTGTACTGTTTTCGACTGCCTCGGCCGCTATCGTCGTCGCGCTCCCGATAGTGCTTGAGTTCGCCGACGCGTTCGGCGTCGCCCGTCTCCCGCTCGCGCTTTCCGTGCTGCTCGTCGTCGGGTCGACCACGATATTGCCGTTCAACACGTCTGCAGTCCTCGTCTCGATGGACCGCGGTCCGCTCTCGCACCGCGACGTGGTCTCGTTCGGGCTGGTGACGATGGCGCTGTCGCTGGTAGTTGTCGTAGCGTCGTGGCTAGTCTACTGGCCGGTTATCCTATCGTGCTGTTGAGAGGCGGTGCCGGGTGGAGACTCCCGGCCGTCCGAGAGAGTTTGACAGCCAATGCTACGAACTGAGCACGACGACTTTGAAAAACGAGGGGTTAATAATTATGAAGTGACTGTGTTCTACCCATGATCCGACGCGGGCGTGATTCCGAAAGGAGGGTAGAAGGGAGCGGTCGCTGCCCGACATCGGCTCACTTTTTGATATCACTCGGTAACAACGGAAACGAAAAATGACGCTCATCAATGTCGACGATTTGGTGGTGCGATACGACAAGGAAGACGAGCAACTCCACAGCGTCAACGGCCTCTCGTTCACTATCGAAGACGGCGTCAACTACGCGCTATCGGGCGAATCGGCTTCGGGTAAATCGACCACTGCGAAGGCGATTCTCGGCCTGTTGCCCGACCATGCTGTAATCGAGTCCGGTGAGATCGAATTTGAAGGGCGAGACCTCCGGTCGATGACCTCAGCGGAGCGCCGTGACCTCCTCTGGGAAGAGATTGCTTTCATCCCGCAGACGGCTATCGACGCGCTTGACCCCATCATGACTGTCGGTGCACAGATCCGCCAGGCCATCCAGACCCACCGTGAGGTCTCTGATCAAGGCGCCCGTCGACAATCCCGTGAACTGTTCGAAACTGTTGGGCTGGACCCGGAACGGATCGACGAGTATCCACATGAGTTTTCAGCTGGGATGCGCCAGCGGGTCGTCATCGCGATGGCGCTCGCACTCGACCCGAAACTGATTATCGCCGACGAGCCGACAACCGGGCTCGATGTCGTCGTTCAGGACAAGATTATCGAGAACATACTGCAGATTCAGGAGAAGACGGACAGTTCGCTTCTGCTGATCACCCACGATTTGAGTGTCATCGCCGAGACCTGTGACGAGATGTCCGTGCTCTATGGCGGGATGGTCATGGAACAAGGCCACGTCGATAATATACTTCTCAACCCTTCGAACCCGTACACGATGGGGCTACAGAACGCGTACCCTGGGCAGAACGACGGCAGCAACGAGCTCATCTCGGTCCCCGGCGAACCGCCAACGCTGGATGAGGTTCCGAAAGGCTGTATCTTCGAACCGCGGTGCCCCTTCGCCACCGAGGAATGTGAGAGTACACGCCCTCCGTTGGAGAAACTCCCGTACCGGAACCAGCGAGTCGCCTGCCACCATACTGATCGGGCAGCCCGAATGAGACACAGCGCTGACGACCCGTCGACGTGGAGTGGAGCCACTGACGGCACCCGGTCTGTCGACAAAGAGGTACTTCTGGAAGTCGACGGACTGTGCAAGTGGTACGACCGCAAGCGGTCACTCCTCGGCCGAATTCCTTTCGACCACGGCTCACCGTCGATTGCGAGAGTCACGAGCACCATCCGCCAAGCGTACGAGCAGCAAGGAGATGTCCTCCGTGACGTTTTCGATAGCGGGAAATCGCAAGTACGCGCTGTCGATGGAGTATCGTTTTCGGTCGCTCGCGGCGAAATACTTGGTATCGTCGGCGAATCGGGCTGTGGCAAGTCGACGCTCGCCCAGACGCTGGGGCTCCTCGAGGAACCCACCGCGGGGGAGTTCGTGTTCGATGGCCAGTCGCATGAGTACTATCAGGACGGGAATCTCAAGTCGTTCCGTCAGCGGCTTCAGGTTGTTTTCCAGAACCCGTACGAGTCATTGAACCCCCGGCTCACTGTCAAACAACTCGTCAAGGAACCGTTGACGATTCACGACTACCGCCTCGGCGAGCGCGACGAGGCTGTCAGAGAAACGCTCGAACGGGTCGGACTGGCACCAGCTGAGCACTATTTAGATTCGTACCCGAACGAGCTTTCCGGCGGGCAGCGTCAGCGGGTCGCCCTCGCTCAAGCATTGGTTATTGACCCGGACTTCCTCATCTGTGACGAACCCGCCTCGATGCTCGACGTATCGCTGCAGGCGGAGGTCCTGAACCTACTCCGGGGGCTGGCAGACACCGAAGGGATCGGCGTCCTGTACATTTCACATGACCTGGCCAGTCTCACACGGGTCGCCGACCGCCTGGCGATTATGTATCTCGGTCGGTTCATCGAGCGTGGTGAAACCGACCGTATCGTCACCGACCCGAAACACCCGTACACGGAGGCGTTGCTCGCGGCGATTCCGGAGATGGATCCACGAGGGACCCGCGACCGCGTCACACTCGAAGGGGAGCCGCCCAACCCCGTGAACTGCGGGACGGGGTGTCGGTTCGCCCCCCGCTGTCCGAGAGAGACTGACCGGTGTCATAGCGAAGAACCCGAACTCGACACTTGGGTCGGTGAGAGCCACGAATCGGCCTGTTTCCACCCTATTGAGAATGCAGCTGACGGTGGTCACGGGCGGATAGACGAATCGATCAAAAACGAGTGACCGGTCACGGTGCTGCCGCCACGATGGCGGCCGTTCACCGGGTTGCGCGAAGCAACAGTTTGAGGTTCGCAAACGACTCGATCTCACCCTCTGATTCGGTGATTTCGAATATCTCGGTCGCACTGGGTGGCCGGTCGGCGAAGGCCGCCGAAAGGCGCTCGCGGCGCTCGGCCGACAGATCGACGTTTGCGACCCACTCGTCGTAGTCGAGTGTTTTCGTGATGACTCGCGATATCTTGACGGTAAAGCCCGCCTTCTCAACCCACCGGAGCCAGTCGCCGACGCGGTGTGAGCGGACGTGCGTCGGGTCCCGGATCCGCTCGACTCGGTTGAGAAAGTCGTCGAGGGAATCGTCATCGGGTGCGACGTTGTCTTCGAAGGCGAGGGTTCCTCCGGGTTCGAGGATTCGAGCGACTTCCTCGACGAATTTCGTGGGCTCGGGGAAGTGGTGGGCGGCGATACGACAGGTCACCGAGTCGAACGAATTTGCGACGAACGGGAGGCGCTCAGCATCGCACACGACGCCCGTCACGCCGGGAAATGCCCGAGTTGCAGTCCTGACCATCTGGGGCGCGGCGTCAGTTCCGATGACCTGGCCGACGCCGCTTTCAGCCAGTGCACCGGCAGTGTGACCCGCACCTGTGGCGACATCCACCGCACGATTAGCGGATCCGACCCACTCGACTAACTGGTCAAGGTCGTCGCCCGCCCGGTGGACGCGACTGTGTAAATAGGATTCGGCGTGTTCGTCGAATAGCGCCGCTGCCGACCGCTTCTGCTCCGCTCCGTCGTCCATACCTCCGTATGATGCCGGGTCGTCAAAGTGGTTCGGGCGGCTGTGGGTTTTTCTCACCGCCGGACGACATCGTCTCATGGTCAGACGTTCGATGCTGTACTGTCCAGGCGACGAGCGGGAGATGATGGAGAAGGCTGTCGACTCCGGTGCCGACGTGGTGATATTTGACCTCGAAGACGCCGTAGCGCCGGCGGCACGCGACGAGGCTCGTCGGGCAGTCAGAGAGACGATAGAGGCGCTAGAGAATCCCGCCCAATCCATCAGTGTCCGTATCAATCCCTTGGACCGCGATGGATCAAAGGATGTCGACGCTGTCATCCGTGATGCCGAGACACTCCCCGACAGTGTGGTGCTCCCGAAAGTCGAGAGTAGCGAGATGGTGGCGGCGCTCACCGACCACCTCGCTGACGTTGGGGCGGAGTCTGTCGACGTCATCCCACTCATCGAGACGGCGGCAGGACTGGTTGCTGCAGAGGAGATAGCGGGCGCGCCGGGTGTCGTTGCCGTCGCCTACGGCGACCAGGACTACACCGCCGACGTTGGAGCCACCGTCACCGACGAGAAAACGGAGTCGCTGTACGCTCGCCAACGCGTCGTCGCTGCCGCAGGTGCGGCTGGCGTCGATGCGCTGGATACCGTCTACACGGACATCGACGACGCTGACGGTCTCCGCGAGCAGACCGAGACGGTCATCGCGTTCGGGTTCGATGGGAAATTGGCTATCCATCCCGCTCAAGTCGACATCATCAACGAGGCGTTCACGCCCGACCCTGAGGAAATCGAGTGGGCCGAGAAGGTAATCGAAGGGCAAGAGCAGGCTAGCGAAACGGAAACTGCCGTGTTCACCGTCGGTGGACAAATGATTGACCCCCCGCTGGTCGACCGCGCACGGACCATTCTCGATCGGGTCGACGCTGCGGAGAACCACTGACTAGGGCTCGCCTGCACGTCGATTCAGTCCTGAGATATTGTCCCGCATATAAATGGCGATTGTCATTGCCGGCATTCGGGAGTATGGTATTGTCCTTCGGCAGTGTCTCGATAACCATGCCGGTCGATGATGTACATGATGGAAACGGCCCGCCTGACAGTTCCCAACCGGTCCCCGACCTGGATCCGCTATTCGACCCGAAGTCGGTCGCGGTCGTCGGCGCGAGTCCCGACTCCTTCTACTCGGGGAATCTCGTGGAGAACCTGCTCGACTACGGGTTCGACGGGACGCTCTATCCTGTCAACCCCGGTCGCGACGAGGTCTGGGACCGGCAGTGTTACGACGACATCGACGACATTCCCGAAACGGTCGACCTGGCAGTCGTCAGCGTCCCGCGGGAGCACGTCGTCGGGGTCGTCGAATCGGCGGGCGAGCGCGGCGTCCCAGTCGCGTTGGTACTGACTGCGGGGTTTGCCGAGGCCGACGAGACGGGCACAACCCTGGAAGCGGACCTCGGCGAGGTAGCCAACGAGGCTGGGATTCGGGTCGTCGGCCCGAACTGTATCGGTGTGATGGCCAGTGAGGGGGCGACGCTAACCTCGACGTGTTCCCGCGAACCGCAACCTGGCGGTATCGGCCTCGTCAGTCAGTCAGGCGCGCTGGCGTTCACGACGTTCTTCGAGCGGGCCGCCGACAGCGACGTTCACTTCAGCCACATCGTCTCCACCGGCAACGAGGTCGATCTCACGGCCGCCGACTATGTGGCTTACCTCGCCGACCAGAACGACGTTGACGTCGTCTGCACCTACATCGAGGGGGTCGACGATCCCGAGCGGTTCCTGCGAGTCGCCGAGGACGCTGTCCGCAACGGGACCCCTGTCCTAGCGGTGAAAATCGGGTCGTCCGAGTTCGCGGAGGCAGCGACGCTGAGCCACACCGGGTCACTCACCGGCGATGACGATGCCTGGGAAGCGGCATTCGACCAGACGGGTGTCGAGCGAGTGCCGGACATCCCTGACCTGCTCGCTCGCGCGAGCGCTCACACTGCCTACGACGACCCCGACGGGAACAGCGTCTGTATCGCCTCGACCAGTGGCGGACTCGCGAGCCTGCTCGCCGATATGGCCGCCGACCGGGGATTCGCGCTCCCGGACATCGACGGTGAGACCGAACGGGAACTGCTGGACATCGACGAGCTGTTGACCTACGGCGGATTCAACAATCCGGCTGATATCCGCGGCTACGGCGCCCACGTTCTGCCCGAGATCGCCGACGCAGTGACCGACGACGACGCGTTCGACGCGTACGTCTTCGCCATTGGCCTGCCCGGAGTAGACGAGCGTGCGGAGACTATCGCCGAGGACTTGGAGACAATCGCCGCCGAGGCTGATGACTCCGTCTACGTGCTCTGGACCGGACGCAAAGAGCCCGATGACCCGACAGAGACACCACCGTACGTTCGCTTGCGGGAGTCAATCCCGGTCTACGAGGATCCCAGCCGGTGTCTGGACGCACTCGCGTCGACGATGGACTTCGTTACCGCACACGACCATCTGACCGACCAGCCGTCCCGAGGTGCCCTCGATGCCGACGCGCGTCGGGCCGCCGCCAACGTCGACCTGCCGCGGGGACGCGTCCTCACGTGGGCAGAGTCCGAAGATTTGCTAGACGCGTACGACATCCCCGTGGTCGAGTCTCGGCTGGCGACCGATGTCGACGAGGCGGCCGCGGCGGCCGACGATCTTGGGTTCCCGGTCGTACTCAAGATCGACTCACCGGCACTCCCCCACCGAACCGACATCGGTGGAGTGCGACTAGGCATCGACTCGGTCGAAGCAGCTCGTGACGCGTATGAGGAAGTGATGAACGCCGCACGGACAGCTGTCGATGACGACGATATCGAAGGCGTGCTGGTCCAGCCGATGCTCGATGACGGCGTCGAGGCTATCGCGGGCATCGCCCCTGACGAGGTGTTCGGCTCACTCGTCTCCGTCGGTCCGGGCGGTGTCCTCGTGGCGGCGCTCGACGAGAGCGCCACGCTGGTTCCCCCCTTCTCGCGGGCCGACGCGCGAGCGGCCGTTGCGGAGACGGCTCTCGCGTCGTTACTCAGAGACCGGCGTGACGGGCCTGCACTGTCTGTCGACGCCTTCGTCGACGTACTCACTCGCGTCGGTGACTTGACCGCGGGCGTTGACGCCGTTGCAGAACTGGACCTCAACCCCATTGTTGTCACCGAGGACGGCCCCATCGCGGTGGACGCCCTCGTGCGGACCCGTGAGTAGCCTATCGATGCAGGCCACAGATACCTATCGGGGGGCGGTGATCGCGGGCCGCGGACAGCGACTGCGTGTCGCCACGGCCACCGTCGACCAAATCCAGCCACTCGTACCATGACAACCGACGAGATCATGACCGGGCGATTCGCCTCACTGTCACATCTCCGTCGCTACGACGCGCTGGCACTGACTGCACTCGTGTGGTTCCTGGGCAAGTTCCTTCGTTACGCGTTCCCGCCCCTGTTCGGGCAGTTCCAGACGATATACGGTGTCTCTCGGACTGCACTCGGGGCGGCGTTCACCGGTCTCATGCTCGTGTACGCCGCGATGCAGTTCCCGTCGGGGTTTGTCGCTGACCGGGTTGGATCGGTGGGCGTCATCGCTGTCGGCGGCGTCGTAACCGGCCTCGGGGCACTCGCGCTGGTGGTGGACGCGCCGTTTGCGGTGTTAGCGGGCGCGATGTTGCTGATCGGCGCCGGCACGGGGACGTACAAGACTGTCGCTATCGAGTTACTGGCGCGGATTTACCCCTCGGAAACTGGCCGGGCGCTGGGTGTGTTCGATACGGTCGGGAGCTTAGCCGGTGTCGCAGCGCCCGCAGCGGTCGTGGCCGCGGCCGCCCTCCCTGGCGTGTTCGGAGCGCCGTGGCGGACGCTGTTTCTTGCTGGTGGTCTCGCAGCGCTGGGGATAGCCCTCGCGTTCCTCGTTCGCGTACCGCGCCATCTGGAGGGACAACAGACCACTGCTGACGGGAGCGACGGTGCGCCACAGCTTTGGGAGTATGTCAGCCTGTTTCGCCGACCGAAGTTCTCGGCATTCGTCGCCGTAACGATCATGTTCTCGTTTACCTACAATGGCCTCGTGGCCTTCCT
Source organism: Haloarcula japonica DSM 6131 (assembly GCF_000336635.1). GTDB lineage: Archaea > Halobacteriota > Halobacteria > Halobacteriales > Haloarculaceae > Haloarcula > Haloarcula japonica. The sequence continues at coordinate 35,727 of NZ_AOLY01000046.1, forward strand.
GCCGCTGTATCTCACCAGTGCAGGTGGCCTCCCCTCGGTGACCGCGAATCTGCTGTTCAGTAGCCTTTTCGCGGTCAGTCTGGTCCAACTGATAACCGGAGAAGCGAGCGACCGTGTCGGTATCCTCCCACTCCTTGCTGGGACGCTCGTCGCGGCGACGGCCGGCCTCGTCGGTCTCGTCGTGCTGTCGGGAACCGCGGGAGCAATTGGACTCGGAGCCTCCGTGGTCGTGCTCGGCCTCGGTGCCCATGGGTATCGGCCGGTACGCGGCGCTTATCTGGTAGCTGTGCTTCCGGAAAGCATCGCGAAGGGATCTCTCGGCGTCGTTCGAACGCTGTTAGTCGCCGCAGGCGCCGTCGGTCCCGCAGCCGTGGGGTACATCTCCGAGGTAAGCGGGTTCAAGGTCGCCTTCGGCGTCCTAACGGCCGTGCTCGGCGCCGCGACTGCACTGACGGTGCTCCTGTGGGTGATTGACCGATGAGAGCGGCCACTACAGACACGCCATCGTGTTCGAGCCCATACGCTACGTTTTCCGGCCGAATTAGGTCCCACATCCACGACTATCAGACAATGTCGCAGCCCGACGATACCGCAACCTGCAAATCGGATGGCGAATCGTGCCGTACAACCAATCGATAACCACAACACAGCTATGAATACAGACGACCAGACTACAACGACCTACGACATCGAACTGATCCCCGGCGACGGCATCGGTCCAGCAGTGGTCGACGCCGCGCTCCCACTTTTCCGAGCGGTAGCCGACGACCACGGACTCGCGTTCGATATCACCCGACGCGACTGGGGAACCGAGTATTACCTCGAACAGGGTGAGATGATGCCTGAAGACGGGGTCTCCCGGATTGCCGATGCCGATTCGATCTTCCTTGGCGCTGTCGGTCACCCCGAAGTGCCCGATCACGTGACACTCCACGGCCTCTTGTTGCCGATCCGGAAAGAGTTGGACCAGTACATCTGTAAGCGGCCGAACGTCCTCTTCGAGGGTATCGAAAGCCCGCTCCAGGAATATGGTGCCGGCGACATCGATTTCGTCGTCTACCGCGAGAACACTGAAGGCGAATACGCCGATATCGGTGGCCGCGAGCACCGTGGGTTAGACCACGAAACGGCCGTCCAGTCGGCGTTATTCACTCGGGAAGGCACCGAGCGCATCGTCCGTGCGGCATTCGAGGCTGCGACCGAACGAGACGGGACCCTCACCAGCGTCACCAAATCCAACGCTCAGGCCCACAGCATGGTGTTCTGGGATGACATCGTCGAAGAAGTGAGAGAGGAATACCCCACCGTTACCGTCGAGCGCCTGCTGGTCGACGCCACGGCGATGGACTTGATCCGCCGCCCACACGAGTTCGACGTCGTCGTTGCCTCAAACCTCTTCGGAGACATCTTGACCGACATCGGTGCTCAGATCACCGGGAGCATGGGGCTGGCACCGTCCGGGAATATCAACCCGAGTGACGATATCCCCTCGATGTTCGAACCCGTCCACGGGAGCGCACCGGACATCGTTGGTGACGGGGTCGCCAACCCGCTAGCTACTGTCCTCTCGTGGTCGATGCTGCTAGAGGATTTAGGGGAAAAGACGGCTGCTGACGCTCTTTGGGACGCGGTCACCAACCAGCTCGCCGACGGGTCTGCTCCACGGACGCCTGACCTCGGCGGCGACGCAGGCACCGAGGCTGTCGTTGACGACCTCCAGTCGCGATTGTGACGGGGCGTTCGCTTCGTGACGGTGCAACTATGGACTCGCTTGCACAAGCGTGAACCTTGGTAATCAATTCCTACTCCTTCGGACGGCAAGGAGAACAACCGGTTTCAGATGTGGCTCTCGCTGATCCACTATTCTCTTTATTCGAACTTCATAGGTTTATTTACGAGTTGGAGTAAGAGCATACGCACGATTGATCAGGGTGATTTGGTATTCTACGTATCGAATTTAAAACTGCGCCGTCCGGTGTCGCTGACCTGCTTGTATCGCATCTTCCGGATATCCGGCGTATTGAATTCGAGAACGCTTTCTACGCGGCCGATGGTGACTGGATCGAATCGCTACTGGTCATTTCAGAGACGGGGTTCGATCCCGAGGCTGAGATGGCATCCCTCTCACGGGTTGATCTATTCCACTCTGAACGAATCTCGGATGACCGGAGTGACAAACAGATCTATCGGCTGACGGTGGTCGCTCACGAGCCCTATCCGTTCCTTCTGGGCTTAATTCTTCGAGAACGGGGGATTCCGAACCGGCTGCTGCTAACTTCCGACCACTTCACTGGCGTCGCCACCCTCGCTGAGTGGGATGACTTCCGGCGACTCGCCGACGAGATACAAGAACAGTTTGGGCATTTTGAACTCGTGAGCGTAAACCAAACCGAGACGGCAGGTGTCCCACTGGGCGGTGGACAATTCGGTCGTGCCATCCGAAATGAACTCTCTCGCGAGCAATTGACTGTTCTCCAAACAGCCTACCAGATGGGATACTTCGAAACACCACGGAAGACCTCAGCGGACGACATCGCGACCGAACTCGATATCGCCCAGTCTACGTTCAGTGAACGCCTGCGACTCGCCGAGAGTCAGTTGTTCGACCTCGTTTTTTCCGGCGATGAGGACTCGGTCACTACTGACTGACAACGACGACAGCTGCGTGTCTCGTGGCTCGGTCAATCGGTGACCATCCAGTATATAAATATTAGTGATATAACAAATCGGGCCTGTCAATTCAGCGACTATTTAGTGGGTAATCCGGGGTGATATAGGAATAGTATATAAAGAATGATTATGATTGGCGGGTTTCGGGGGTAGGTTCAGGCGGATATGGGGGGAACAGATGTGGTGTAATGTCGCGCAAAAACCCGTTCGAGATCGAGACAGGAACGATATCGCGTCGACGATTCATTAGCCTCGCGAGCGCAGCAGGGATTACCGGGCTAGCCGGGTGCAGCCAAGGTGGCGACGGCGGTGACGGCGGTGACGGGACCTCGTCTGGCGACGGTCGCTCCCTGGAGACGAAGTTCTGGGAGGAGTGGCCGGTCGAAACGAAGGGACCGTCGGTCGACCCCGAATTCGAGTACACGGCAGTCGAGGGCCAGTCGGTTCCATCGGTAACGACCCAGTTCGCACAGTCGGAGACTCCGTGGATGCGAGAGCACGCCTTGATGATCCAGGAATCGTTCGAGTCCATCGGGGCGCCGGTCGAGCTGGTCAACGTCCAGCCCAGTACGCGATACGGTGAATTCTGGCGGGCCGACATCGGACACCCGGTCCCAGTCGTAATGAATCTCCACGGACCAGACCCACAGCGCGGGCTCGACCCCAACCCGTTCCTGATGCGGGCCCACCCAGCAACAGGTGGCAACTACTTCAATTACCAGAACGACGAGATCACGGAGTTGCTCGAAGAACAGGCCCAGACGATTGGGGACCAGCAACAGCGTGCCGAGATCTGCCAAGAAATCCAGCGGAAACTCAGCGAGGACGCCTACCTCATCGCCTCGAACTTCCCGGACGTGATCAACGTCGCGAACACGGCCAACTGGGAGGGGTACGTGCCGACGCCCGGGAACGGGACGACGCGCGACTCGTTCATCTGGACGCAGGTCAACCTCCAACCGAGAGGCGACTCGACGACATGGGTCAAAGGTGTTACCTCCGGGATGCAGGGGACGAACCTCCCCTGGTCGACCGGCGGCCAGGAGGAGAAGCGCTTGCTGAACGTCTACGACGGACTATACGATGCCTCGCCGCAGTTGGAGATCGTTCCCGCGCTGGCGACTGGCCACGAGGTCATCGACGACACAACTGTCGAGATGGACCTCCGAGAGGGAGTCACCTGGCACGACGGCGAGTCATTCGGACCGGAGGACGTCACGTTCAGCGTCCAGAAGTACAAGCAGCACACGGCACCGCAGCAGGGGCCGTTTTATCGGACCATCGAAAGCGCCGAAGTGGTCTCGACCAGCGGTGGCGGCCGTGTCCGGTTCAACCTCACGGAACCTGACGCGTCCTTCCTCACCCAACGGGCCGTCCGCAGTGTCATTATCCCGAAACACCGCTGGGACGACATCGATAGCCCCGGCCAACACAATCCCGACAATCCGGTCGGAACCGGGCCATTCCAGTTCGAAAGCTGGGAGCAGGGCCAGGAGCTCCGACTCTCGAAATACGAGGACAACTGGATGTGGGACGACGATACCCGGCGAGAACTCATCGGCGAGGAGCACTTCGTTTCCGGCGACGGCATCGACGCGATGGTCCATGCCAACGTCGGCAACGTCTCAACGCTCATCGGCGCGATGCAGTCGGGGGACATCGACGCCATCGGGACGACAGTCTCGAACCAACAGGCGAACCGTGCATCTCAGGCCGAAGGCATCGAGAAGCAGATCTCGCGCAACTACGTCCCGACGGACGTCCACCTCAGTCACCTCGTCCCGCTGTTCCGCGACAAGACGTTCCGCGTCGCACTGAGCCACGCCGTCGACAAACAGGGCTTCGTCGATAATACCCTCGGCGGGCGCGGTCAGGCTATCGAGGGACAGAATCTCATTACGCCGCTGCTGGAACCCTATTACGGCGAGACCGAGCCCTATGAATACAATCCCGAGATGGGCCGAACGATGCTCCGGCAAGCCGGGTACACGTTCGACAGCGACGACATGCTCGTCTGGCCGCAGGGCGACGCCTGGGACGCTTTCGCAGAGCGCGTCGAAGACGGGCATTCGACGCGTTCCGAACTCGACCAACAGGACTTCTCGTAAGCACCACCTAACACATGACTTTTCGACGATTCTTGATAAAGCGAACGGCGATAGCCGCGATACTGACCCTTGTAGCCGTTAGCGTCATCTTCGCGACGCTGCGGATGCTGCCCAGCGACCCGTTCAGCGGACTCGTAGCCTCTGGTGCGCTCACACCGTCACAGGTCGAGGAGTTACGCGCGTTGTACGGACTCGACGAGCCGATCTGGGTGCAGTATCTGAAATACATACAGAACCTGTTCACCTTCCAGTTCGGGCTCTCGCTCACCCAACAGCGACCGGTCAGTGAAATCATTGGTCCGGCGCTGCTGAACACGATGGTGTTGCTCCTCCCCGCGCTGATTACGACCGCAATCGTCAGTTCTCTGGCCGGTATGTACGCCGGTTGGAACCGCGGGTCGTGGTTCGAGCAGTTCAGTATCATCACCACGACCTTCTTCCGCGCGACCCCGATCTTCGTTACCGGCATCTTCCTGCTCATCATCTTTTCGTATGGGTTGGGCTGGTTCCCGGCCTTCGGGATGCGCAGCTCGATGGCCAATCCGGAGGGGTTGGCGGCCACGTACCTCTCGGTGGACTTCTTGAAACACTATATTCTCCCGTTCACCGCGACAGTGCTGTTCTACAGCGGGGACTTCCTGATGCTCGCGCGCAACTCCGTCGTAGAGCGCAAGGGCTCGGAGTTCCTCAAGCTTCACCGGGCGAAGGGCCTTTCGGAGATGGAACAGCTTGGCCGCGCTGGGCGTAACTCGCTGCTCCCGTTGGTGACGTACTTCGCACTCCGGACCGGGATGCTCTTCCAGGGCGTCATCACCCTGGAGGTCGTGTTCGCGTGGCCGGGGATCGGCCGTGCGCTCGTCCAAGCGATTCTCAATCAGGACTACCCGACGGTACAGGCTGCCGTGTTCATCATGGCGCTGGCGGTTATTGTGATGAACTTGACGGCGGACATCGCCTACGCGCGACTGGACCCGACCGTCGAGGCAGGTGATGTCTGATGTCGGGATACGCGCTCGACGCTGAAACGGCGAAAGACCGCCTGCAGTCGGAACTGTCACGAGCACGCTACACGCTGCGGAAAGTCCTCGAAGACAACGCGGCGAAGATCGGGTTTGCGATCATCGTGGCGTTCGTCTTCATGGGCCTGTTCGGCCCGTATCTGGCGCCCCATCATCCCATCGAACACACCATGCGCGCCGACGGGTCGATGATGCGTCTGGAAAGTCCCACTACGACGGCACCGATGGGGACGACCTCCTTCGGTAAGGACGTGCTCAGCCAGTTCCTCGCGGGTGCACGCCCGACACTCATCGTTGGGGTGTTCGGTGGGATCGGCACGGGCGTGCTGGGCTTCCTCGTCGGACTCACGAGCGGGTACTTCGGTGGCCGCGTCGACGAGGCACTGATGCGGCTGACTGACCTGACGTTCGCGCTCCCGTTCCTTCCGATGGCACTACTGATTCTGTCGTTCGTTACGCCGAACATCTGGCTGATAACCGGTGTACTGGTCATTTTCCTCTGGAAGATGCCCGCCCGCGTCATCCGCTCGGAGGTGATGACAGTGAAAGAGCGGACGTTCGTCAAATCCGCTCGGGCACGCGGCGCTGGCCACCTGCGGACGATGTTCCTGCACGTGGCGCCGAACGTGCTCGGCATCGGCTTCCTCTACACCGCCTACGCGTTCGGCTGGTCAATCGTCGCCGGCGCGTCGCTGGCCTTCCTTGGCTTTGGCGACCCGACGATGACTTCCTGGGGCCGGATGCTCCAGCAGGTCTACCGCTCGGGCGCAATGCGGGTCGCATGGTGGTGGGTCTTCCCGCCTGCCGTCGGTATCGCGGCCGTGACGACCGCCGTCTTCCTGGTCGGTCGAGCGTTCGAGGAGCTAGTTAATCCCGACTTACAAACGGAGCAAGAATGAGTCTACTCGAAGTCAACGATCTCAAGATCAAGTATCGAACGTCAGAGGAGGACGTTCACGCCGTCAACGACGTGTCCTTCTCTATCGGAGAACAGGACAACTACGGCCTCGTCGGCGAGTCCGGCTGCGGGAAGTCGACCATCGCGAAGACCATACTCGGCATGCTGGACGACAACGGCGAAATCGCGGCCGGTAGCGTCAAGTTCAAGCACCGGGAACTGGCCGATCTCTCCGAGAGCGAGTGGCAAGACATCCGCTGGGAGGAGATCTCTTACATCCCCCAGAGCGCGATGGACTCGCTGGATCCGGTGATGACCGTCGGTGCCCAGATCCGACAGGCAATCCACAAACACCGGGATACCACCAAAGCGGAAGCCGACGAGCGCGTCGCCGAGGTGTTCGAGATCGTCGGCCTCGACCCAGCCCGGACGAGCGACTACCCCCACGAGTTCTCCGGTGGGATGCGACAGCGCGTTACTATCGCGATGGCGTTAGTGCTCGACCCAGACCTCATCATCGCCGACGAGCCGACTACTGGCCTCGACGTCATCGTCCAGGACAAGATCATCGACAAACTGCTGGAGATCCAGGACGAAGTCGACAGTTCGATGCTGCTCATCACCCACGACGTCGGGGTCGTCGCCGAGACCTGCGACGAGGTGTCGGTCCTCTACGGCGGGAAAGTGATGGAGCAGGGTGCGACGTACGACGTGTTCATGCACCCCACCAACCCCTACACAATGGGGCTACAGAACGCCTTCCCAGTAGTCGACGAATTCGATGAGCAGGCCATCTCTATCCCGGGATCACTGCCGGAACTGACCGAGGAACCGACGGGATGTGTCTTCCGCAACCGGTGTCCGTTCGCGACGGAGGAGTGCGAGGACGGCCATCCGCCACTGACCGCGAACGGCGGCCAGCTGTCGGCTTGCTACCACACTGACAAGGCAGACGAGATGCGCGAGGCGGCCGCCGAACCCGAGACGTGGGGTCTCGAAGGCGGGGATGACCGAGAGACGTCCCACGAGCCGGGCGACGTGATCCTCGAGACGGACGGCCTTGAGAAGTGGTTCAAGCAGACGCAGTCGTTCATTGATGACATGCGCGGTGCTGAACCCGACTACGTCAAGGCCGTCAACGGCGTGGATCTGACGGTCCGTCAGGGCGAGATCCTGGGCGTGGCCGGCGAGTCCGGCTGTGGCAAGTCGACGCTTGGCGAAGTGATCGCCGCGCTCCAGCCGCGAACCGGTGGCGACATTTACATCGACGGCACGTCGGTTGACGACCTGCTCGCGGAGAGTACCAAGAAGTTCCGCTCGCAGGTACAGTTCATCTTTCAGGATCCGTTCGACTCGCTGAACCCGCGCCAGCGGGTCAAGGCTGCCGTCGCCGAACCCCTCAAGATCCAGGGCTACGACCAGGAGACGATCAACCGCCGGGTCCGCGAAACCGTCTCCGATGTCGGCCTCAATCCGCCCGAAAAATACCTTGACCAGCTCCCAGCCCAGCTGTCGGGAGGGGAGCGCCAGCGCGTCGCCATCGCGCAGGCACTTGTGTTGCAACCGAAGCTCCTCATCTGTGACGAGCCGGCGTCGATGCTAGACGTGTCGCTGAAGGCCAATATCCTCAACATCCTGCGGGAGATGGCCGACAAGCGTGACATCGGTATTGTCTACATCTCCCACGACCTCGCCAGTCTCACGCAGATCGCGAACCGGTTGGCAGTGATGTACCTCGGTCGGGTCGTCGAAATCGGCGATACCCGCGATGTCGTCCAGAATCCGAGACACCCCTATGCGGCATCGCTACTGGCTGCGTCGCCACAAACAGACCCCAGCGTCAACCGCCAGCGGGTGTTGTTGCCGGGCGAACCCCCCAATCCCGTCAACCTCCCCGGGGGCTGTAACTTCGCACCGCGATGCCCGAAGGCCAGTGAGGAATGCCGCCAAGCCGAACCCAAACGGTCGGCCTTCGAAGACGGAGGTCACGAGGCGGCCTGTTACTTCCCGGTCGAAGACGTCGAGACCGAACTGCTAGCACAGTACGCTCGTAATCGCGGACAGGCGAAGGTACAGTCCGCCAAAGAGGAGTCGATAGAGGAGTCGGTTGAGGGGGAGTAATCGATGCAAGTCCCCCCGTTGCGAGAGGCGGTATTCGAAACGGCGACGCTGTCCGTCCAACTCGGCGGCGTCTCCGTCCCCGATAGCGCCGTCGCAATCGGTGGGGTGGCCCTTATCGGCGCTCTCATCGCCCTCTCCGCGTTCTTCTCCTCGTCAGAGATAGCGATGTTCTCGCTGGCTGACCATCGGATCGAGGGACTCGCTAATGACGGGGTTCCCGGATCCCAGACCCTCAAGGCACTGAAGGCTGACCCGCACCGTCTGCTCGTGACGATCCTCGTGGGTAACAACCTCGTCAATATCGCGATGTCCTCTATCGCGACTGGGCTGCTGGTAGTGCTCGGATTCGGTCAAGGGCAGTCGGTTGCATTCGCAACCTTCGGTATCACCGCCCTGGTCTTGCTGTTCGGCGAGAGCGCACCCAAGTCCTATGCGGTCGAGAACACGGAATCCTGGGCGCTGCGCATCGCTAGACCACTCAAACTCACCGAGTACTTCCTCCTCCCGCTGGTCGTCCTATTCGACTACCTGACGCGTGTCATAAACAGAGTCACCGGGGGACGCTCGGCCATCGAGACCTCCTACGTCACCCGCGACGAAATCCGGGAGATGATCGAAACCGGAGAGCGGGAGGGAGTCCTCGACGAGGAAGAACGCGAGATGTTCCAGCGTATCTTCCGGTTCGACGACACCATCGCCAAGGAGGTGATGACCCCCCGGCTGGATGTCAGTGCTGTCGACCGATACGATGATATCGACGAAGCGATTGCGACGTGTATCCGGAGCGGCCACCAGCGTCTCCCCGTGTACGAGGGCAGTCTCGACAATGTTGTCGGCGTCGTGACGTTATCCGACCTCGTCCGGGAGTATCGCTATGGAGAAAGTGATCTCGATAGCCTCGATCACAGCGTCACTGAAACGCTCCATGTGCCGGAGAGTAAGAGCGTGGACGACCTGTTCGAGGAGATGCGCCAGGAGCCGGTTGAGATGGTCGTCGTCATCGACGAGTTCGGAACGACAGAGGGGATCATCACAACTGAAGACCTTGTCGAGGAAATCGTCGGCGAGATCCTCGGTGCCGAGGAGGAGGAACCGATTACGGTCATCGACGAGACGAGCGTCAGCGTCCGGGGAGACGTAAACGTCGAAGCGGTCAATGACGCACTCGGCGTCGACCTCCCTGAGGGAGAGGAGTTCGAGACGATTGCCGGGTTCATTTTCAACCGGGCTGGACGGCTGGTCGAAGAGGGAGAGTCGCTCAGGTACGGCGATGTCGAACTCAGCGTCGAACGGGTTGACGACAGTCGTATCAAGCGGGCTCGAATCACTGAACAGTACGATAGAGCATCTACGGGCCGATCGGTGGAGTCACGGAGTTGATGCCACTGATCGTCCCACAGCGACCAACTTACGGAACACACATGACGATACTCACCCCGATTGGAGAGGAACTACACTCGAACAAGATACTCGAAGTCGGATATGACCTCGCGACGGCGTACGACGAGCAACTGCTCGTCCTTCACGTCATCCCGAAGGAGGACTTCAACGACCACAAGGCAGCGCTCAAGGGCACGTCAGCGTCCGACAGTTTCACCATCAGCCGGGAGGAGCAAAGTGCTGCCGAAATCGCCCGTCAGGCTGTCTACGAATCGCTTGACGAGTACGATGCTGACCGAATCGAAACGCAGGGGCGCGTCGGCGACCCGACCGACAAAATACTGGCTGAGGTCGAGAACACCGACCCTAGATACCTCGTCATCGGTGGAAAGGGACGGTCTCCCGTGGGGAAAGCCATCTTCGGGAGCACAGCACAGACCCTGCTACTGAACGCCTCCTGTCCCGTCGTTTTGACGAGCAAACAAGGATAGGGCCCCTGTCATCGGAAGACGGTGTTCTCGAATCTCACCGACAGTTACCGCCGGGCGTAGTAGCACCCTGTAGCGATACCGACGTGAAGCATATCGATTCGAATATCAAATGAAGAGAGCAGTTCACCGACGCGACCGCGACCGTTGCTTATCATGCCAAGAGTCTTTTGAGGACGGCGATGAGTTACATGCCCACCATATTCTCCCCGAGGTGATGGTGGGCCGACGACCCAGGCTAATCTGGCGTTGCTATGTTCGCGATGCCATGAAGCGGTCCATGGTGAGCGAGACTACAGATTGACGATCCGGTTTCAGTGAGACTACTTCGTAGACAGACACACTGGAGCGACTTCTAGTCAGTCGGTGATGAACCGGTATCCTCGTGACCGCGGTGACGCCACCACCAGTAGAGTCCACCACTGCCTGCAACAAGCAACACGATAGCAACTCCATCAAGTACGTAATTGAGGGGTGTTCCAGTTGGAACTGGTCCACCCTGTGTTACCTGCAGCAGACTATACGAGAGCCACGTCGCACACATCCCGAGCAGCATCGGGAGCTGTCGAGATACGATTCTGCCACGTCGATATTGGATTCCGATGAGCCCAAGGAGGAGCAAGTAGCTACTTCCGAGGGCGAGGTTGAAAACCCCGGGGACCATCTCAAGTCGAGTTTCTGACCCCACTCGTGAATTTCTTTCGTCTTTCTATATCCTGATATCGAACCGGTTTCGAGAGTGATGGCCGACACGTCCTTTGTATCGGTCACAGCAGGCACTCACATACTATGTTTCACATCTGTTATTAGATTACGAAATATATCCGAACAACTACGCGGCTCGCGACGGCGAAGCAGTGACCGTTCCAATGCTTGACCGGCTATCATTCCGTGGGCAGACCACGTCTAAAGCGACCTGAAACGGTGGTCATCGGCTTAAAAACTCAAATTTAACCACTACTCTGGACTTTTGTTGGTTAACGCACTAAATCTGGAAATTGTGTGTTCCTCTTGTGGATGAGAGGATGTCCACGCACTCAGCGTCGACGCGAAGTCGTTCCAGCATCGCCCGCCAGCGGAGACAGAGCAGTGTTCTTGTCCGACCCACGCCGACGGAGACCCGTTCACCGCCCCTTTGGGGATTCGATTTGCCGATCATGTCGCTGTCGAACCAACCCAATCAACACTTGCACAGTGGTTTCGGTGAGCGGCGTCCAGCCCGAGGCAACGGCCGAGTACTGTCGATTCTGTGGAGACCGAGCTGATCTCTCCGGTGAAACGTACACGTACGTCCGGTGGCCCAATGAAGTGGATCGAGCGGAGGGCGTGTTCCGATTCACGATCTGCCGGGACTGTGCGCTTCAGGACCGCGACAACGTCGAGCAAGCGGCGTGCTCTTCTACGAGGCAGATAGAGACCACCTTCTCACCTGCGACATCTGTGGGGCCGTTGCTGCGGGTCTGCTAATACTCGCCGTCCAGCAGCGGAGACGTATCGGCTCGTAAGCGCCATCCCCTGGTCGGTAAGTATCAACGGCTTCGACGGGACAGCCACTTTTGCACTGAGTGCAGCCCCATCGTGACGGTCGACTGTGTGAAACGTCCCGACCGGACATACGACGAGGAAGTGCCCCGTCTCGTTGAGCCACCGTTTGACTCAGCTACGAAGACTGCGGATAGCGCTCCGGTAGACAGTACGCAGGTTGAGATTGGTGGGTGGATTGGATAGCAGACGATAGCACCGTGAAACAGCGAGTCCGCTTATCCGCTAATGAGCAGTACAGAAGATACACATATCGTTCAACAGACATCTATGTTGCGGTGAACAACACAATTCTGTCTGAATGACTCCCCTCCATCATCTCCAAGACCGAATCCGTCCGGGAGCCCTACTGGTTATGTTAGCAATCGTCGGGGCGGGGACCTACTTTGAATTCGTGTATAATGGACCACCAACTCTCTATGCAGTTACCCTCTGGATAATCGTCGTTCCAATGTTGCTCATCTCAACAGTCGAGGGTGTCCGAAGCCACCCACTCTACCAGCCACTCACGTATGGCGGCTTTATGGCAATTGGTGCACTACAGTATCTCAACGGGAATTGGTTTCTTCTCTCCGGGCTATTCATCCTTTGCGGGATAATCGGATTGGTTCTTGAACTTCGCAATCGAAGCAACTGATTATTCTCACAACGGTAGCTTCAGGAGTACCACTTAGCGGTAGGTACGGACGGACAATATTTCGGATCGTCAGACGGCTGGTTCTGACTATTTTCTCATTCGACGCGATGACGCTGTCCGCGGAGAATCAGTATTGCACCAGCAATTCCGAGCAGCCACTGGAGTACGACGACTGTTAGGCCCCGCTCTGTCCCCTTATGTTCCTGAACTACGGTTGGATAGACGACGTAGTAGCTGTCGTCGGCCTGAACAAGTTCGTGAGCGCCGGAGAGTTCGTCGGACGTTTCGTAGGCGCCAGTTTCGATAGCGGTTCGGACACCGTTGTCAGTTCTTTCTATGGGAGTTGCAATATATTTGAGTGCCTCTTCTTGAGAGACGGCCTCAAGTCCGTACCAGACAGTACCATTTTGCCGCTCCTCGCTAACAGGCTGGAAGAATCCTTCGTCCCAGATGTGGACATAGCTGTATTCATTGTGTATGAACAGCTCTGTAGGTCCATCGTACGTGATACCGCCGTTGGTGTGGATGGCTTGCTCAAGCACGCAGGAACGACTCGGAACGTCGCCAAAACATGCCACATCGGAGTTGAGAGGGACGGGATGAGTTGAGAACGTGTAGGTACCGCTCGCAGAGAACGAGACTTCACTGGCTTCGTATCGATACCTGTCTGGATCTCCGATGTCAAACATGCCCACAATTAGCGGGTTCAGCAGCAAAATGAAGCCAACAACGATCGCAGCCTCACCGCGGTATCGTGTGACGGAGGACCAATCCATAAGAACCGCTTTTCCTTACTTAAGTGAAAATCCTACGGACGAAGCGGATACATCCAATATTCAAAAAAGGTCGCGAATAGGTTCGGAGAACTCGAAAATACGCCCTGAATTCAGTCATCCAAAACCATAGATTCACAGACTTATTGAGCAGGTATTTCAGCAAACACAGTAAGTAAAAAATCAAATCCACAGCAGCAAGTCCCAATTTTGTGTTCCTCTTGTGGATGAGAGGATGTCTCGAAATATGTCCTGCCGTCGTTCGGAAGGCCTGTCTCAGCCAACCACTCCGCAGTTCGTCGAGTCCATCGCGACAACCGTTCAAGCGCAGTCCGGGAGCGCCGATGTTGAAGCGGTCGCCCTCCGTGCGGTGGCCCAGCGATCGGACAGCATCACCCTCCCGGATATACTCGAACTTCGTTCGCTTCTAGACGTTGACGGTGAGCAGGCAGACACGGTAGAGTCTCGAATTGTGAGCATCATCAGCGCCATCGAAGCCGAACTCGCTGGCTGGGACCGTCGGGAGGTCCTTGCATGAACTCAGCAGGAACAGCGACGTTAGGCGATTTCGGCGCTGGTGGCCCACGCTCGGCTACGCTGATTGACACGCAAAGCGCGGCACAAGAGGCCGCTGTCGGTGAATGGGAATTTCCCGCCGCTGGCAACGACACGATTGGCTGGCACGTCCCCGACACCGGGGCAACAGTCCTGCTCAAGCGAAGCGATACTGGTTGGGCGCTCGACCGAGCTCTGACTGGGCGGTGAGAAGGCAGGTTCTTTAGTCATGGTGCTGGCTGCAACGCCTGCTCAGTAAGCGTACATATTGTTCAGCTAATTCAGTAAAAACAGAAAACATATATCAGAACTGTCTCCACTATCTGTATCTTGCAAGGAAGGGGTTCAACAACGTCATTCACCCGAGCACGCTTGGTACTCGGATTCGGGAGCACCCTCGGGATTGCATATTTTTTCTATCGGCTAACTATTACTCCCGATCAATTTGGAACTGACTTTGAAATCTATCGGGCTGCCGCTGCGGATCTACATTCAGGTAAGGTTGTCTACGGGCGTTCCCCTGTCGGCATCCCAAATCTCACATACCGATACCCAATCATACTGTTGGTCCCGTTTTCACTGTATCTCCTGGTTTCACCTGTTACCGGTTTTGCTATCCATGTTGCCGGGACAATTCTGGTCAGCATCTTACTTGGACTCGCCATCGCAAAGGCAACTGAATCATACGGGCTGCAACTATCAAACTGTGATCGGATCCTGATCTGTGGATTTATTATAATCAGTCCAATTAGCGCGCCCTCATTGGTAACGGGTAATATCAACCACCACATCGCATTGGCGCTGGGAGTCGGACTAATATGGTTGGAACAGGATCGACAACAGCGCGCTGGTGTTGCTCTTGGATTAGCAGCACTTCCAAAGGTTTTCCCTGCTGCCATCGGATTTTGGTTAGTCTGGCGACGGAAGTGGTATGCTAGTTTGGTTGCTATAATCACCGGTATCGGAGCGCTTGCCGGTGGTGCCGTACTTTTTGGTTTAACCCGTACGCAGAGCTATTTTGTTGAAGAGCTACTCCCACGAGGGACTGCGAACGCTGTCTCAGGTGGGCTCTCACCGTCAAGTCTATACGTCACACTTCAGCGGCCTCTTTCGGTTATTTTTACCGACGTAAGTGGGACGGCTCTGGCAGGACTCTCATTGATAATAGTCGCCCCAGTAGTAGCCTACATATATCTACATAGTGACGGTCGTATTCAACGGCTCGTTGCTCTCCTCTCGACGCTGTGCGGAATTTTGCTAGTGATCCCCTCGTATACTATGTATTTCGCTTTCGTTTTTTATCCACTAATCCCGTTATTATATATTCTCTCAGAATGGCCCGGTAGGATCTTTGCTGGGGGTGTGATTTTCATGCAACTCACGTTGAAACTCCATGATGCGACTATGCTAGTTCGCATCCTCAACTTACCTGTGTCTGGGACTGAAACGCTGGCTGCTAGCCTTCGAACCTTCTATACACTATGTACGCCCGTCCTGTTGGGAACCGCTGCTGTTTTAATAGCTGGCATTTGGCAGATCGATGCACAACATCCTGAAAAGTAGTATAAACATAACATACCTAACCAACCACATCTCTACCGAGCTGTTGATTCGATAGGATATACACTCTCTATAGTTGCATGCACTGTTTGAATCTATACATAACCTACAAAACCAAATTTTTGATCACATCTTCTGTACTGCCCACTCCCGCCTGAGAATGGACCTATACCTTCACAAACTCTAATCCTCGAATTTTCTGTGCCCCAGTTGGGTGAGGGGCGTCCCACAGAGGGCGTGCCGCCTGTCATTCATGGCTACCACAGAATCCAGTAGCGACGCCGGCAGCATCGACGAGAGTGAGATCGCAGAGGCCAGCCCGAACAGCCTCACTGTCTCGGCGCTGACAGAAGTGATGACCGTGATGGACTCGGTCGGCCGGGCACGAAACGCTGACGACCTTTTCCTGGTCAACTCTGGCTCTGGTTCGGAGTACCTTACCGACACTCGAACAGGGAGTTGCGAGTGCCTGTGGAGTCAGTACAATCCCAACAAGGAATGCAAACACAGGAAGCGAGTCGCCTTCGCGACCGGCGAGCGACCCATCCCAAGTGGGTTGACGACGACGCTCTCGACGACCAGTTCGGCTTGCACGTCGACGGCGAACCTCGAAAAGCGGTCGCTGACGGCGGAGTCATGCAGTTGCGGTTCAACGACGGCGGCGTCACGGACCCCACGGAGGACCCATTAGCCGTCGCTTCTGAGGACGAGCCACGCACGGAGCGGGCGAAACGGGAAGACATCGACGCTTCCTTTCTCGCAAAGCCCGGTTGCTATGAGGTCCACTCAGCGTCGGATAGTCGGTACGAGGTTGACGTACTTGAGGAGACGTGCAGTTGCCCAGATATCGCCGAACGATGTAAGCACCGTCGCCGAGTCGAGATCGAGCCAAAATCGTGGGCCGACAGGGGTCACACAGAATCTCCCGAAGAAGACGAGGTGCAGCTGTACGCGATCCAGTGCCGGGCAGGGCTCCGGCTTGAGTGGTTGGTCAATACACGAACCGGGAAGTTACACAGAGGACCACTGAGCGAGAAGCCGGGGCCTCGCGTACTGTACGTCACCGCTGATGGTGAACACGCGCTCATGAAAGAGTTGGATTCCCGGGAAACAGACGACAGTTGGAAGCCGCCCAAGCAGTTCCCCAGTGTCATCGCGAAGGACAGAGAAGAGGTCGATCCGGTTCCGGACTCCAGTCAGGACTACTACCGACGCTCGGTTGAAGACCTGTACGACTCGCCGTAGCCGCTGTGGAAACAGTTTCTTTGCTCATGAACGCGATTGAAACGACCGCTCAGTAAGCCTGCTTTCTGAGCATCGGTGACTGATTTTCGTCCAAATTCGGCTATCCAATCGATACGGACTTATCTCGAATACATTGCTTGTCTTGATAGAGAGCTATCACAAGCATCTTTGCTGGGAACTGATTTGCGCTGATATGGTCAACCGCCCTCAAGATTCCCTCCCTGCGGTAACCCTGGCCGTTGTCATCCTCTTGGCTGGCTGTGCTGGGGTGCCTGCCACAGACCAACAGGCCCCGACTCCTGAATCGACGGTGGAGAACTTTTCCTATCCACCGGGGTGGTCTCAGGAGGGGATAACAGTCTCAAACGTCTCTACTGCACTGCAAACACACTCTGCGACAGTGAAGAACACCTCTCACAAAAGCCGGTTGGTTACTATCAGCGGAGGCACGAACCGCACGGTAGTGCGAACGCTCGATGCCGATGCTGGCACCGCCGAAATACGGTTTGTCGATACGAGGTTCGATACTGACTCACACACATATTATAACGCTGATGGTGTGTACAAGTATGATCGGATAACAGGCGAACTGGACCGGCGTCCCGGCGAGGATTGGGAACGAGACCGTGTCGCCTCGCACGAGGGACTTCGACGACCCTTGCTGAGTCTCGAAATAAACGCGACAGAGACTGTCATCGTTGAGGGGACGACAGCTGTCAGATACACTGTGACTGGTCTCAGAAATCCTGACTTTGCCCCAGCCAATACCGCAACCGGGCACATCATTGTTGCCGAGGAAGGATACATCGCAGAATTCAACATCACGAGAGGAAACGATGAGTTCACCCGACAAACGATATACGACGTTTCTGAGTTCGGAAACGCGACGGTAACCCGGCCAGCGTGGATGCCCGAGGAGTAGCCTCAGTAGCACTGTTGAACTCTATTGGTCAGACACTATTCTCGGTGAAATAGCCGTTCAGAGAGTCTGCGAACCGACCTTTTCCTGCCTCGGGTGTGTGTTTGATTCGCTCGCGTTCAGGATACCGCACTCACTCCGCTCGTGTGGATACTCACTGCACCACCTGCATTGACCAGATCACTCAGCGAGTAGAGCTACTGTAGTGACGCTAACCGGCAGGCCAGATTTTGTGCCTCTCTCTGGGCTGAGAGAGCATGGCTTCGCCACAGATCGACGTCGACGAGATTGTTGAAACGCTTGAACGAATCCGCCAGCGCAGGCATAGCGCCCACACGGTCTTCCGAGATTGGGTTAATCTCATGCTGTTCGCACTGCAGCGCCGGGACGACCCATATCTGGAGATCGTCGACGACTACCGCGAGCGCGGCGATATGGACCATCCCGAGGGACAACGGTCTGTCGACCTCTTCTCGAAAGCGTTCGGTCAGCTCCAAGAGCGAATGGCAGCCACCGACGCGGACGTTCTGGGCGCTGTCTACGAGGAGTATGGCATGTCAAGCGACGCCTTCGGCCAGCACTTCACGCCACACAATGTCTGCGAGATGACGGCTGAAATCGCCGGCGTTGTAGATGAAGGTGATACCGATGACCGGCAGACAGTTCTCGATCCGGCCTGTGGGAGCGGTCGGATGCTATTGGTCGCCGGCCGAAAGCAGCCAGACGCGCTACTTTTCGGGCAGGACAAGGACCCGCTGTGTGCCCGGATGACAGCACTGAATTGCTGTTTCCTGAATCTGGACGCCTATATCATCCAGGGCGACTCGCTGACCGTCGAGTTTCAACGAGCGTGGCAGACCTCGTACTCTTCGTTGGGTGGCAGCGTTCGCGAGCTAGACGACGAGGAAGTCTCTGAACTTCGTGAGTGGGTGACCGACGCCTTCGAGAATACGGTTGAGGACAGCAACGATCCCAGTCCAGAGCAACAGAGGGATGCGGGCTCGAAGGATCGAACAGCTCCAGTTGCAACATCCGTCCCGAGCGAGCAGGCCGGTCTGGATGCGTTCAAGAGCAGCGATTAGCGGCTGTTTTGTGTCCCCCAGTCGGGTGAGGGGCGTTCCAGTGAGAGCGTCCTGAAAAGAACCATGTCAAACGAATCTGACGAAGATCCAGACTCAGTTGAAAAGGTCACACGAACAGATGTCGGCTGTAGTATGGAGGCCCGGCTGAAACGAGGAACCGAAACACGGGACGAAGACAGAATGACGATTGAAGCGAAAGGTGAGACAGCCGAGGAGACGATTGCAGAATTCTATGAACTCTTAGAAGAGTACGAGCAGGAGATCGGTGGTCGGCTTCGGGATATTCAGCCCGAAGAAGACGACGAGGAGGCCGACGAGTAGGATTCTCGGCCTTGTTCAGATGTGGAGCAACAACCCGCTCATGTTGCCAGTGACATCCTTTACCAGCGGTAACGGCCTGTAATCGGTTAAGATTCCAAGCGAGTGCTTGCTGTCTGATTTAGACGTCGTGAGGCTGCTGCATCGAACGGTGAATATCCCAGACAGTGCTGGTGTCGAAGCCTACCAACTCTGTCAGCTTGACCGATCTGAAAGCGTAATCTGTCCGTTTTGCGTAGTGGTGACTGGCCAATTGGCGGTCGAAGCCAGTTTCGTCAATGGCCTGCAGATCTCCGGTATCAGGAAACTCAGCGGAGAATCGAAGGAGTGGTACCCAGACCGCCACCTTGAGGTACTGTTTCTGTGCGTAGATGGTCGGTCGGTCCTCTCGAGTCCGCGCGACTCGGTAAAGAGTCCATCCTCAACCTACCGAATAATATGATAACTGCCTCTGATCTCTCGTCGTTCGTGGCTAACACATTACCAACGCATCGAAAAGCACGAAGCAATCACCAATTTCAATCGATTAGTTCGTCCGCTTAGAGTTCGATGGCCGCTAGAACGCAGTATCGTCGACAGCAATCCCGTCGAAGCGGTCGATCTGTTTCTGGAACGACTGTCGGCAGTCCTCGATATATTCAGGGTCTGGGTCGGGTTCGCTCCGTGTCTGGTGAAGATATTCGAGTTCGATGGTCAGATACTCGTATTCGGAGGCGTCGTGGCCGTCCCACCACGAGGAAAAATGGAGGTGTCTGACCAGGAGCAGCCCGTTATCGTCCCGGCCTCGAACTTTGATATGCTTGTCCCGATCAAGTATTTCAACAGGGAGTTCGGCGGTGGAAACAGTACCGCCGATTTCATTTGGTGTGTCAGTCGGCTCTGCACTCAACCGAAGGTCGATCGAATACAGAGCGCTGTGATGGCGCCCCTTCATCGGTAACAATGTATAGTGAACATCGCAAAACTCGTATGGGGCGACATCCTCGCTCTTTTTCTCTAACATTTCCGGATGTTTGAATTCTGCCCGGTACCCGTCAGATATCCCTTCGAACCGCACAATATATGTTTCCTCATTGAGGAGCTCGCGCATATATACTACTCCGCTGAGATGGACCCAGCCGGCACCCGAAGGTGGTCTTTCAGATAGTCGGGCTGGGGAAGGGTAATCCGCTCATCGATACTGTACTGTCGGATAGCGTCGGGCAGGTACTCGCTCTCGATATCGATTTCTAGCCCGTAGTCTCGTGCCACAAGGACGTACACAGATGCCGAGAGTGGAAGCAGTTCCCGCCAGCGTGGCATATCTTCGACATGCTCCTTGTGGTAGGCGACTATCCGTTCGATACCGTTGGTAACTCGGCCCGAGTCACGCTCGATGAGCCCGATCTGGACATCCCGTGTTCCACGCCAGTGGTCATCTGGGTTATCCAACACCTGCTCAAATTTGTCGCGAGCGTGCTTGGCCCGGCGTTGCTGAGTACCGTCGAGGTCGTCGACTTTCCGGACAGCCCGGTCAAGCTGTTTGTAGGAGTCGAAGTGCAGTATCAGAGAGAACACCGCGTTTCTAGGCCCGAAGCGACGTTCGTACGGTCGTAGTCGCCTCGGAGAGTTGCAGCAGTGCAGCCCTGCCGTTGACGTTGATTCACTTCCAGGTATCCGAGTCCATCTCGCGCAACTGCTGAGTCGTCTGCTGGCGGACGGGCAATCAGTCGCGAAATTCGTCAAAAGAGGGGACCGATCAGCTACTTCTCGGTGCCGCCGAGTCTCTCACGCAACTCATCTAACAGCGGTTCGACGTACTCAGAACCAGCATCGGGATCGTACTCACGGATGGTATCAAGATATGTCTGGGCCGCGCCAGCAATGGCCTCGGCGAGCGCTTGCGTCGGCGCGACGGCTTCCGGCTCGGGGAGTTTCGGTGATTGTTCCCCGCGGTAGTCGGGGTTTTCGACGGCCTCTTCGCTGTAGCAGAACGCGAGATTCGTCCGTCCATCGCCGGCTGGTTCGAACACGAGATACATCGCGTCGATGTAATAGTCATAGACATATCTCTCCTGATTGAGAGCGGCCAATGCGCCTTCGAGGAGGCCGATTACATAGGGTTCAATGAAATCCCTAGTATAGGCATCAGAGCTTCCCAGAATATGTGTCTGATCGACTTGCAGCCGTGCACCCACCGAAATATCTACATTACCCTGTTGAAAGGCATCATGCGCTCGTTCGTCGAAGTCAAACACTAACGAAACCTTAGTCATACCCAATCACCAGCAGGGAAAGACCATTTTTCTACTGACCCACCCGATTTCGGGTAAGCGGTATGAATCGACCCATCATCTTTCACGATCACTTTCATGCGCTCAATACCGTAATCGTGTCCATGATCAGATGGTTTTAGTGTATATTGTATTCGATCTCCACGCCCAGCATCTTTTGACCCCTCTTCGACCGTTTCGTATATCAGCTCTTTCACGTCTTTGCCGTTCATCTTATCAGGCAACTTGTTCGTTTTCCCGTCGACCTCGATCTTTCGGCCAGTCGGGAAGAACGAAGCAGCACCAGAGTCCTTTCCATTGGCTTGTTGTCGGCGGACAATATCTCCGTTGACATGACGGCCCTCGATATGTTCCAGGCCACTATTAGTGTCACCGGACTGTAATCGTATGGGTTCACCATCGCGGTCTTTTGTCACGAGCCGAGTCTCACTCAATTCGCCCTTCTGAGCAACATCCAACAGGTCATCAGCATCGATCGAATCGTCGATTAGCGGATCACTCCCCCGCTGATGGAGCATCTTGGAGAATCGACGCAGATCAGCCCCGTCCATGTCACCGCTGTCCAACAGGTCGGTGATCTCATCGATATGCCGACCTTCGACTGTCCCGGCATCGAATTGGCGCGAGAGTCTCGACAGCCCATCAGTCGAGTCGACAGCGTCCATGGCCGTGCGGAGCTGTGTAGTGTCGAGTTCGTCGACGAGCTTGATGCCAGCACCGTCAGTCTCAGCGATGAGTTGCTTGGCCCGTCGCTGTCTGGTAGCGTCGAGGTCGTCGACTTTCCGGACAACTCGGTGGAGTGGCTTGTTGGAATCAATACTATCGCTGTTGGCTGCCCGAATGATTGCCCGATCATATGCGTCGTCTACATCACCGGAGCCATCTGCGATGAGCCGCACTGTCTGCGGATCGGTGCTAGTGGCTTCTGCAACATCGCTGGCACCCACATTGTCGCCGTTTTTCCAAGCCTTATATAAATCCGCACGCGTCGCTTCGTCGAGGTCATCGCTCAGGAACGCCGCTTGCTGACCGTCGTCCATCCGACGCAACATCCGTGAGACCTGCTTGGGGTTGTTTTCAGCCATCAGCTTCCCGGCAGTCTCCAGTTCCGACGGGGAGCGACCGCCAAGGTCGGCATCTCGGAAGTATCGGGCTGAGAGCTTCCGTTGCTTGGTGTTCAGGTCGTAGACCTTCTGCGGCGTTTTGTCGGCTACATAACGCCGTGTTCGGACCACCTTCCCGACCGTCCGGGAATTGCGTAGTGAGTAGCGTGCGAACGGGCGCTTGGCTTGGTCAACGCCAAATGCTGCCACACGCCCAACACCTCGTGCCGGGAGCTCGCTGGCGTATTTCAGTTTGCGAGCCGCAGTGACGGATTTACCTAAATAACGAGTATTGTCAATTCTATTGATCGTACGTGCGACCCTGCTAGATTCTTTTACTGTTTTTAGTGCAGCTGTCCCAGTGAGTTCTTCGATGACGAGGAATCCCATGTAGCCGTCGAAGTACCCGCGCGCGAAGCTCTCATTTTCTGGTGTATTCGGGGGGAAGGGGTTGTTTACACGCTGGCGGTTCTTGAATTGTGTTTCCATTGACTCATACGTGCGGCCATAATTTGCCAGTGCATTCGGAACCTGAGATAGTCCCGCTGCTGTCTCCACTGGATTCGAGACAGTGGATCCAAATTCCCCAGCGCCGTGCATTAGACCGGACCCACGCCCGAATGTCTTGGCCTCTACCGGTCCGATTGCATCATAATGTCCCTGCAGATTGTTGACGATATTGTTCGACCGCGTCAGCGCGCGGACGTACCGCTTGTTGCCGTGGCTATCGTAGGCATAGATGTATACCTCAGTCCCACCTGCAAAGGTTCCCGCGCTCTGGAGCGCATTTCCAGTTAGGTCCTGACTGTAGTGATATTGCGTGTGTCCGGTGAAGTTTGCTCGGTCGAGATTTTCGTTTCCGCGTTGAGCAATACGAACAGTGCCGAGCCCGCTTCGGTCGCGCACACGGAAGTCAAGCACGTAGTGAGGGCCGGCCCAGCCGGGATTGTATGAGTCAGTACGGAGGGATTTGATGACCGGACCCCGAATATCGTATAATGTTGGGTCCAGGTCGTCGTGCACTTCGGTCGTATCCGAGATTCCGTCGTTGTCGGTGTCTACTTGCCGTGGATTCGTTCGGTACCGCCACTCTTCTGCGTCCGAGATTCCATCTCCATCGGTGTCCGGGTTTAGAGCCGACGAGGTGACATTCAATACGGTCCCTGCCGCTTGGAGATTGAGGCTCTGATTGTCTGTGACCATTGCCTCGCGCAAAGCGTTTGCCTCAGTTTTAGAATCGAAAGTGACAATTGTCGTGTTTCTGACCTCACGGTCATCGCTGAGTCCATCGCTATCGGTGTCGACCTGCCGCGGATTGGCGACGTGGTTGTAATAGGAGGAAGTCCTGCCGCGATACGTGACATCGGCGTACTGGCCGATTTCTCTGCTGTCTGAGAGGCCGTCGCCGTCGGTGTCGTTCGACGTGGGATCCGTTGTGACGCGAGCTCCGCTGGGACCACCCAGTATGAATCCCTTGCGTTCCATCTCGTCACTCAGACCGTCGCCATCAGTATCGTTGATTTCGGTTGTGGTATTCGCAACACGAGAGAACACCGTCGGGAGCCCTCCTGCGTTATCGACGAAGTTGACCTCACCGCCGGTTGCGTTTGCGATGGCTGAGAGTTGGTCTCGCGTTGCACCACCGAAACCGATCGGGTAGATTGTAATATTCTGTTCGGCCGCTTGCTTGGCTTCGGTCACGCCGTCGGAGTACTTTGATTTCCCGTCCGTCAGGAAGATTATAATCTTGGCGCGGTCCGGACTACTCTGTTCGGCAAAGTGTTCGTTCGCTGCGCTAATCGATGCGAAGTCCGTCCCGCCGTTGCCACCCTCGTATTCGACATCCCGTATCGAGCGGTTGACCGCTGTATGGTTACTCGTCAGCGGCTGTTTGACACGACCAAAGTTGTCAAATTCAATGACGGCTGCACGGTCGGTCTCTAACAGACTCCCGGTGAATCGCTGTGCAGCATCCTTCGCTAGTCGGTTGGGGTCTTCGCTTTCCATCGACCCAGACGCGTCCAACAGCATGACGACATTGACGGGCTGGACACCATCGTCGTCCGTTTGTCGGACTGGCTCGGTTGCGTTGTACGTCGCCGCCCAGTTGCTGATGTCAAAGACAGCGAACGTAGAGAAGTGGCTTGTCTCTGCAGTTGCTGTGTTGTTAGCAGCGTCGACGGTGGAGTTCAGCGGGACGAAAATCCCCGCCTCAGGATCGTACGTGAACACGGCGAGTTCTTGACTCTCATTTTGAACCCCCGTCTCGTTGTATGCCAGCGTAACGTTAGCCGAGGAGAACTCCTGTTCGGAGTTGAGTTCAACAACTGGCGAGACACTCATATTCGCTACACGGGAGGTGTTGAACCGTGGGTCGTCTTGGGGAGCGATGGTCGTCCCATTGCCGATGTCACCGTTGCCAGTCAGACTCAGTGTGACTCCGAGTGTCTCGTTGGTAGCTGTCGTGGTATAGTTCTCCTCGCCATCACTAACGCCATTGTCGTTGCTATCGGCAACGAGTGGGTCTGTTCCGAGACGCACCTCTTCGCCGTCTGAAAGGCCATCATCATCTGTATCAGCGGCGAGTGGGTCTGTTCCAAGCTGGTGCACCTCTGTCCCATCAAGCAGGCCATCACCGTCCGTATCTGGATTATTACTGAGGGTGCCTGCGACGGTCTCGTTGTAGGTGCTCAGTGAGTCGGTATCTGGATCGGCAGCGCCGTCCTGTACGCCGTCGTCATCTGTGTCAGGGTCGGTCGGATCAACACCGGGGAGCCGTGATTCTATACCGTCAGGAAGCCGGTCACCGTCTGTCTCGTTGTTTCGAGGGTCAGTTCCGAGTCGGTATTCCTGGGATGCCGGTAGCGTATCGTTGTCCCAGTCTTCTGCGCCGTCAATCACAGCGTCCCCGTCGGAGTCTGCTATCGCAGGGTCAGTCTCAGTGGCGTTGCGCTCGTAGGCATCGGGAAGTCCATCGCCATCAGTGTCGTTCGAGGCCGTCGAGCGTGTGGCCATGAAGAGCCACTGGATGTCCCCGACATCGGTTCGGTTGTCACCCGTGTAATCATACGCGCTCCAGTTAGCACCGGCTGCTGTGGTTCCCAGATGACGCGACAGTGCGTCAACGTCGACGATATTGACAGCGCCATCGCCGTTGACATCTTCATAGAGGCCGTCACCATCTGGGTCCGTAGGTTGGTGCTCACCGACGAGTGGGTAGGGTTGAGAGTCGTCTTCTCGGGGCGCTAACTGCTCAATTGCACTCGCATTCGGTTCTGTCGAGTCATTCCAACTGGTTGAAAGTGGTCTGGTCGCCTGGTTCCCAGCCGTTGCGGTAGGTGTCTGTGGTTGTGTCCGTGTTGGTTCATTACCGGCCGTGGTGACAGTCTGGTTTCCGGCACCTGTGAGAGACGCATCATTGCCGGCCGTCTGTAACGGGCCAGCCCCGGCCCCGGCCATCATCCCGGAAGCCGGACCGACAGTCACTAATAGTAATACACCAAACAACGCCTGTAATTTTCTCGTTGAACTTGCCATATAAACCCCCACCAGAGGTACTGTTGTTAGTTCGGTTTAGTACCGGAATATTTAATCTTACTCATTTAGGCGATATATTTAATGAAGCAACTTGCGACAGTAGCTGGCCTTTGTATAGCACTGTCCCTCTGTGCGGGACTCGCGATGGGGGCAGGAACGACCAGTGTGGTAGTCCAGCCATCGACTGACACCGTTACCGTTGGAAACACAACCACTGTTGACATCGTGGTCACGTCTGCTACAGACGGAGTCGGCTCGCTAGATATCGATATTACAAGCACCAACGGGTCGGTTGCAACAGTCTCGAACACGACTGTTGCTGGGAATCCAGAAACAGTCCAGACTTCTCAAGAAGCGAACAGCGTCCGCATTGCGGCGACTGGCATGGATACCGCCGACAGTGGCTCGACATCTGTTGTCTCGGTCACGCTCACCGGCGAGGCTGTCGGGACAAGCAATGTCGACCTGACTGTTGCAGCCGTCGGTGACGAATTCGGGAACGCGTACAATGTCACCAGCGTACGCGATGGAACACTGACAGTTGAGTCCGGAGATAATACAACAACCCCAACGGAAACGCCAACGCCAACGCCAACATCGACACCGACGGAGACACCAACCGACACAGACTCTTCCAGTTCCGGCGATAGTAATGGTGATGACGATAGCGATGACGATGATAGCGATTCCGGTAGCAGTGACTCTGGAGACACGGCAACACCGACGGACGCACCGACAGTAACGGAAACAACGTCTAGTGACACGCCGACAACGACGACAGCGACAACTGAACAACGAACCGAGACGGCAACCCCAAGCCAGACCAGCAGTGGTGGGCCCGCAATCACACCAGACGTAACGAACACACCGTCTCAGACCAGAGCGGCAGACAGTGTTGAATCGTCTGGCAGCTCACCAACAAATTTGCTTGTCGGTGGGAGCATTCTCGTGGCTGTTCTCGGTGGACTCATCATCTACCGGCGGTTGTAGAAGCGATTCCAGAACAGACGATGCGTTCTTACCTCGCTGACCAGCTCAGCTGGGGCGTGATCGTCTGTCTACCCTTTTTGAAGAGACGTCAGCAACCTACTCACCGCGGATAATATCGTTCGCTTCGTCACGCGTTCGCTTTGCGGCCTCCTACGCGTAGCCCTCGTGCGTTGTCCCGATGGACTTGTGTCGAAGGTCATCTTGAGCAAGTTGTGGATTCTCGCGATAGACTTCCCGCCCAAGACCCCTGCGGGCGCCGTGTGGTTTCAGCGCTTCCTCAAACTCGTAGTCGGACCACTCACAGAGGCCTGCCAGAATATTCCTCGCTGACTGGGTGGTGATCGACGGTGTCGGGTCATTGGCTTCGCTGCGTTGTCGAGTCTGGGGAATACAGCTTCGTCTTCATCGGGCTCTCGCAACTGCTTCCAGCGACGGAGGGGCCGAAGCGCATCGTCGAGAATCGGCGCAGACTCTCGGGTGCGATTCTTGCCGAAGACCTGCATCGTACCGGCGTCAAGGTCGACGTGTCGCCACCGGAGGCTGTTCCGTTCTTCATCATCAGAGACGGCGACGAGCTCTGCGCTGCGGGCTCCAGAAAAGGCGAGCAAGAAGACGAGTGCCTGGTCGCGGTAGGCCGCCGTGCGGTCGACGTCACCACTTTCGCCGGCTTCGTCGACGCGGGCAGTGGCAGTCGCGCAAATGGCTTCGCGGTCGCGTGTCGTCCAGTACTGTTGGTCAGTTTCAGTCTCGTCGGTCGGAAGCGGGCCTTCAGCGTGGTTGGTCTTGGCTGGGTTCGTCGGAATCAGGCCCTCGTAGACGGCCCAGGTGAGAAACGAGCGGACGTAGGCGAAGTACCGCCGTGCTGTTTCCGGCGAGATATCGTCCCGGTCGTCGGCTCGGGCTAGATCACGAGCGTACTGCCGGCAGAGATCATCGTCAATGTCCTTGGGGTTGGTGATACCATGCTGGTCCCGGCTCCATGCCGCGAACTTCCGCAGCACGCTGGCGACGTTCGTTCGGTAGCGCCCGGAGTCGATATCGACCAGCCGTTTCTCAATGGCTGCTTCGAGGGCGTCATCCCTGGTAGTAGCGTCGTACTCAGGCGGAAGCCGATCCATGCTTCCCATACAGCGGCGGTGCTGGTCAAATTGGTGGTGCTTACTGGGCAAGAAAGACGGACATACTCGCTGGACGAACAGTCCTGCTTGGCTTGGGGTGTTGAGGCGTTGAGTGGACCGCCGCGCTTGTCTCATCAAATATAAGACCCAGTGGTGATCTGCACTTGAGCGTGACCCAGAGTTGGCCTATATACTTCTGAGGGAGAAAGTCCGACTGCAGCATGTCCCCCAACCGACATCGCTCCTCCGACGAGAGAACACGCCGTCAGGTGCTTTCCATGGGCGGCGTAGCAGTCATAACGTCGCTGTCCGCGCTGACCTCTGGATGTTTGTCCAGCCTTCCACCTTTGGGAGATGGTCGGTCATATGGTCGCGTCGACGTCCCCTCTGCAGGAGATCCAACATACCGAACATGGCTTCCCGCACCGGGGAGTCTCGATCCACCAGTAGATCAGTACGCGTTTATCGCCATGCAACCAGCCAGCCCCCGGCCCGGCGCCCAAGAGGCGTTTATTTCAGCACAAGCGAGACAAAAGTGTCATGTAGACTACTTCGGCATCGGATTCGAGAATTACGATCGAATCATTGATTCCGCTTTCGGAACCGTGATTGAGGCAGCGTTTGACCGAAAGATCGTTATACAAACTGTCATCGACAGCGGCTACGAGCGCGCCGGTGAGTATCGAGACTACAGGGTGTTTGACCGGATGGATATCCCACGCCGTGTTGCTATCGGCGACGGTGCCATCGTGTGGACGAGCGAACAGAGACACGACAGACCACATATAGAGGTACTTATCGACGCTAATGCGGGTAAACGACCTCGATATCACGAGGAAAATCCCGGACTCAATCAGCTTACGACGGCGGCCGGTGGGAATCCTTTTGTTGGGATTGCCACAGTAGCCGCGACCCGACAAATGAAAAGGGCATGGTCGCAGATGCGTACAGATTCGACGCTAATACAGCCTATCACGTAATCCACTACCAGTATAAATCAGACTTCGTACCAACAGAGCGGGAGCTCAAGGGGGCACTTGAGGAAAAGACCTTTTCGTCACTGTTCACTGAGAATCCCACGACAATCGATGTACAGATAGACGAGAACCTTGCGACACTCGAAGCGAAAAGCCCGCTCGATTCGACAGCAGAGCTTGCCCCTGAATATGAGCTTCCGCAAGTAACGTGGAGCGGGACGCATGACCCAGATACAGAGACCGTTAGCTTCCGTCACGAGGCAGGGGAGTCTGTTCCTGCGAGCAGGCTCTACTGTAGTAAAGTAGCACAAGGAGTTCTCCATACTGTGGTTGGCTGGCAATTACCTTGCGGTACAACCGAAGAATGAGGTAGCACCATCCGTTTCTACGAATGTATGCCAGTCGAACTTGACGCTGATCTGGAAACGGTCGCTGAAGAATCGCCGTTGGTCAACGCCGTCACGAACGATGTCACCGTCAACGACGTGGCACAGACTATCCTTCACTGGGGTGGCCTGCCAGTGATGTCGGACGACGAGCGAGAGGTCGGGGACATGGTTGCTGGTGCTCAGGCCTGCCTGTTGAACATGGGTACTGTCAGCGAGACAGGCGAGGCGACAATGCTTGAAGCCGGCGAGTCTGCCAACGACCATGGCGTCCCGGTTGTCGTCGATCCTGTCGGTGTCGGTGCGACGCCGACACGGAACCGAGTCGCTGAGCGTCTCGTCACAGAACTCAATGCCGCGGTAGTCAAGGGCAACTACGGCGAGATCACAGCCTTAGTCGGCGATGAGGCTGAGGTCCGGGGCGTTGAGTCTATCGGCGAATACTCCGATATCGCGACGACGGCCGTCGCCGTTGCACAAACGTTCAACACTGTTGTCGTCGCCTCCGGCAAGACAGACATCGTCGCGACTGAGGACGTCGCCTACGAAGTTAGCGCCGGCCACTCCAAGATGGGAACTATCGTCGGCACAGGGTGTATGCTCGGAGCGACAGTCGCAACGTTTGCAGGGGCTATTGACGACACCGCACACGCCGCACTGGCCGGAACCGCCGCATTCAGTTTGGCTGGGGAAGCCGCCGCAAACGGCGACTTCGGTAAGGTCCATGGACCAGCGAGTTTCAACGTCTCATTCAAAGACGCCATCGCTGGTCTCACCGTCGACACTGACGACGCTAGGAGCCGAATCAAGGAAGTGCTCTCGACTACTGAGGCATGAGTATGGGTTCGCTTGTCACTCCTGGGTTCGTTGGTATCAGCCCTACGTAGGCGGCCCAGGTGTGGAAGATCGGACGTACGGAAGTGCCGACGCGCTGTCTCCGCCGAGATATCGCCTTGATCGGCAGCCTGGGACAGTTCATGGGCGTACTGCTCAGAGATCGTCGTCGATGTCCTCGGTCAGTGATGCCATGCTGAACCATGCCCACGCGGCGAACTTCCGCAGCACACTGGCGACGTTTGTTCGGTAGCGTCCAGAGTCGATATCGACCAGCCGTTTCTCGATTGCTGCTTCGAGGGCGTCATCCCCGGGAGTAGCGTCGTACTCAGGCGGAAGCCGATCCATGCTTCCCATACAGCGGCGATTTGGGTAAAAATGGTGGTGCTTACTGCAATAATACAAACCTAATCCACAAACCAGAATATCGGCCGTACAGGGACTAACTGGCTTAGAAACGGTATATCTGGAAGTTGAGACTACAGCGGGTTTAGCGAGGCTGTAATGTATGTATTTGGACGATTAAGTGACCGAGGACAGATTCAGATTAGCTCTCATTCACTGGTTCCTGTTGTACTACTAACTATATTGCCGAATTTCGAAGACTCTCAAGAGTGTAGCCACTCAGACACCGCGTTACCCCCTGATTGAGTCCCTCTCTACCCGATTCCAGTCTCCTTCTTCAACAACGTTAGCGTGTTATCTGCCGTCACCATCGGTGAGTGTTCATATTCCCCGGTCAATTCGACCTGTACGAGCAGATCCACTGCTCGCCAAATCGAGTACAGCAGACACGCAAACGCGAAATAGAAGAATCGGAGTCGAAAATCCTTCGACGTCGTCGCAGCCATGAATCGCTTGATCGATTTGTAGCCGCTCTCGATCTCCCACCGATACCCGTACTCGGTCAGATAGGCGCTACTGGTATTTGTCATGAATACCGAGTACTGCCGGGAATCATCATGCTCAGAGTCCTCCTTTCGCCGATAGATCAGTGTCGTCTCGTGCCACTCGTTCTTCCCGAGATGCAGTTTTCTATCGGTCTCATACCGATTCTGGCCTCGCTGCAAGAGTCGCTTTGCTTGGGCTTTCTCGCTGGTTTGCATTCGTTTTGGGACGACATAGGAGAGGCCGCGCTGGCTGATTATCTCCAAAACGTGCTGGCTGTCGAATTCCCGATCCATCAGTACGTTATCGACATGGACCAGTTCCTCGGCAGAATCAAGTAGGTCCTTGACGATCTCCTTACGCGTGTCCCCTTTTTCCACCGGCCGTGCGTCTAACACGATTGGAACGGCGTTGCCGACTAACTGGACCGTCGCCCACTGATAAGCGTATTCATCGGTGTTCTCCTTTGTCCCGATAATTTCGTCCTCGTGACCAGTCCGATCCCCAGTAAACGGGTCGGCTTCCGTAATATCGATAGCGACAATCCCAGCTCGGAAGAACTCCTCCGTCTCTGCGACTTCATCCAGTAATCGATTCACGGCTCGCCGGTACATCTCCCGAATCTGCTCGATAGAGAGATCGCGAATCTGATCGCGATGGGAGTGGCCCAACGGAGTCCGATCCCGGGTCGTCTCATAGACGAAGCTGCGGGCTCCTTCGTTGGCAGCCAGCCCATCACGAAGCCCGAGATGCGTTTGTAAGTCCCAATATGCGTTCTCATGGATTTCACAACCATCGCCACGTTCTAACGAGAAGGCTGGGAGGACGACACGGCTGACGTGGTCTGTAATCGATGTTGCTTCGTCAAGGACAGCTTGGTCACTAGTGTCTGATTCTTCCTGGTCACGCTGAAATGGAAGGCGTCGTTCTGGTTCTTGCGGAACAGCAACACCTGTGTCCTGGGCTTTGATTAGAACCGTCCGCGCAGTTGTCTCAATCGTCTCACGAAGCTCTGCAGTGAAGCGTTCGTTCCATGTACGCCACAGCGTCGACTGGTCCGGGACTGTCTCTATGCTTAGCTGCTCACGGAGGTCAGGGTGGGTGCTGAGGTAGGTGACAAGTTCCGTCTCGTGGGTCCAGCCGTGAATTTCTTTGAGCAAGAACACGCGGAACAGTTGGTCCATTCCGTACTGAGTGGCTCCAGAATACTGGTCGTGTGGTTGAAACTGAAAATACGCTACTGGGAAATGGGACGTAAACTCGTCGACGGAATTGTGGGCCTCGTGGTCGAACCATGTGGAGGCAACAGTCCGGATGTCTTCTTCCAGGCCGCCGGGAGAACTCCGGTCGTAGAGTGGTGTCGAACCATATGCTGGCCATTCAGCGTATGGCTGCCGTGCGATTCGTCGAAAGACAGCGCGTCGAGAATCACGACTTGCAACCACTACAAGATGCTAGTCACGACTTGCCCAAAAATTCGTCTAACTGATCAGTACAAGGACTTCTTTGAGCACACAAAAAGCAAAACTGTGATAGTCCTCGAATATTCATCCTATCTAATGACATCACTTCTAATTGCAGGGGGACGAGTTCTGCGTCCCGATATGACGGTCTCTCAAGCAGATGTGCTGATTGATCAAGATAGCGGTTTAATTGAGAAGATTGGCTCTGATCTTACAGCAGAGAACACTCTCCAGGCCTCAAACTCGCTTGTGACTCCTGGTTTTGTTAACGGCCATTCCCATATTCCAATGGTATTGCTTCGAGGGTATGCAGATGATAAGCCACTGGATCGCTGGCTTGAAGAGGATATTTGGCCAGCTGAAAGCACAATGACCGCAGACGATGTTCATACCGGAGCAAAACTCGGCTTGTTAGAAATGATCAAGTCTGGAACAACGGGTTTTGCGGATATGTACTTCCATGTGCCCGAAATCGTTGATGCGGTCGATCAAGCTGGAGTACGAGCCCTACTCGGTCACGGAATTGTAACGGCTGGGAAGGACGCTGATAAAGCATTAGCAGATGTCGAGAAAAGCCTTGAGTTCGCACAAAAGTATGATGGTGCGGCAGAAGGGCGAATCTCAACTGCGTTTATGCCACATTCTTTAGTTACTGTGGGAAATGAATACCTTGAGGAGTTCGTCCCTCGGGTCCGTGAAGCAGGTATTCCAATTCACTATCATGCTAATGAGACTTTGAACGAAGTCAGACCGATAGTAAATGACCATGGTATTCGCCCACTCGATTATGCCGCAAATCACGGGATATTGGAACCACAAGATTTCGTCGCCCATGGAGTTCATGTTGATGAACAAGAGATCAACCTCATAGCTGAGGCAGGAACAAGCGTGATCCATTGTCCGGCTTCTAATATGAAGTTGGCCAGCGGTATGGCTCCGATCCAACGTATGAGAGATGCAGGAGTGACGGTCGGTCTTGGGACAGATGGTGCAGCTACAAACAATGACCTATCGTTATTAGACGAGGGTCGTGATGCTGCAATGCTCGGTAAAATTGCTGCTAATGACGCGAGTGCAGTTCCCGCAGAGACGGTGATTCAAATGATGACTCAGGGGAGTGCTTCCGCGCTGGGCTTTCATTCAGGAGTGATTGAAGAAAAAGAACCAGCTGATTTGGCCGTCATTGATCTTGAGAAGCCACACTTGACACCCCGAAATGATTTGGTAAGCCATCTAGCTTACTCAGCAGCTGGAAGCGACGTGAAGCATACGGTCTGTGATGGACAAATCCTCATGCGTGACCGGGAAGTGCTAACTCTTGAAGAGGAATCGATTGTAGAACAAGCACAACAGACTGCCAGTTCATTAGTCTCTCGCGTTTCAAGCTGATGTTCAGTACGCATGCTTACTGACCAGGTGTTTCACTCACAAAACCAGAGTAAAGGAAGATATGTATCAAAACAGTCTCCAGAGATTCCGAGTAGTTGTAACGGTGCAATCAGCTCTATTACTATTTTGATTTAGTGCCGTAAATACCAATAGGACTCGGCATATTTGTAGAGATACCACTGATGGAGCGAGATGACTTCGACGAGACGACCCCAGGTGAGATCATTCCCACGACGACACCAAAGGGGACATATTCGGCCTTCCGACCTGATCCGCTTCCCCCTTCAACCGACACTGAACAGCTCATTACACCGCTGGCCGAGGCGACACAAGCACTTGGGCGACTCCACGGTATCGGCCCACGTGTCGGCTCAAGAGAGATCCTGATCGAACCGTTCATTCGAAAAGAAGCGCTGGAATCCTCCCAAATCGAAGGAACACATGCCACACTCTCGGATATCTACGCCTATGAGGCTGGACAGGAAGCCCTCATCGACGAAGACAGACGGCAAGGCACTCAAGAAGTCGTAAACTATCTGCACGCACTGACGCACGGATTGGATGCGATCACAGCTGGCGATCCAATCACCACCGAGTTGCTGTGTGAAATGCACGACCGGTTACTTTCAGGTGTCCGTGGAGACGAGGCCAATCCAGGAAAACTCCGTACGACTCAGAACTTCATCGGTAGTACGCCATACATCCAGGATGCTAGGTACGTTCCGCCACTACCGAACGAGATTCCCGACCTGCTCGAAGATCTGCTTGCGTACGCGAACCGAGATACTGACCTCCATCCGCTCCTCCGGACAGGATTAATTCACTATCAGTTCGAGACGATTCACCCGTTTCTTGATGGGAACGGACGGCTGGGGCGGTTACTAGTCAGTCTCCTCCTGCAACGTGACGGTCTCTTGCCCGAGCCATATCTCTACTTGAGTTCGTATTTCAACGCACGACGGTCAGCATACGTCGACCATCTTCTGGCAGTTAGTCAGCACGGTGAATGGGAAGAGTGGCTCCTGTTTTTCCTGCGTGGAGTGCAGTCGCAAGCAGACGAGGCCCACCAACGGGCAAACCTGCTAGTCGACCTTCGTGAGGACTATCAACAGCGCTACCAGAACGAACGGTCTGAGAACATCCTTGAACTGGTGATGCGGCTCTTCGAAGATCCGTATCTCGACGTGAATACGGCCGCCGAGTGGTTGGATGTCGAGTACAGTACGGCCAACCGACTGATCGGACAGCTTGAAGATGACGAGATACTCGAAGAGCTGACCGGAAAAGAGCGCAATCGGTTCTACCGGGCGAACGAAGTCTTCAAGATAATCAATAAGCCGATCGCCCAACTCTGACGTACTGAGCAGACGGGGCTTGAGGCGTATGCATTGAGAGCGCCGATCTCAACTTCTGTTCATATTGGAAGTTGAGACTACAGCGGGTTTAGCAGCGCTGCAATGCGTGTATTTGGACGAATCGTCAAGCGGAGATCGCGCCAGATTAGCACTCAATCACTCGTTCCTATCGTACTGCTGACTATATCGCCGATTTCCGAAGACTTCCAAGAGTGTACCCACTCAGACACCGGCTATCAGGGATGGAGAACCTCACTAACCGATTCCGGTTTCCTTCTTCAACAACGTTGGCGTGTTATCTGCCGTCACCATCGGTGAGTTTCGTGAACTCGTTTTGATGTGTGTCGTTCACAATATCAAGCTGTCGTTGAAACAATGAAATCAAGCTATGTCTGGCGATTCACCACGGCCCTTCAGTCGATAAGTCTCGGAGATATTCTTCCTGTTACCACTGTTGAAGGGATTAGCCCTCAATTTCTGTCACGCGCGTGTACTCGTCGTCCAACGCGTTCGCATCTTCGGGAAGAAGCGCGACCAAGAGGTACTGACTGTAGCTTTGAAAGTACTCGATTAGTCTAGCAATTCGCTCTGCGTCAATTGCTTCGAGTGAGTCCAGAAGCATGAACGGGACTGTCTCGTAGACAGCGTGGGTCAGATATCCGGCCAGCGCAAAAATGAGGCCGGTAACTTCGCGTTCACTCTCACTGAGGTGGTCGACGGTATCTTCGTAGGCCACGCCATCAGGTGTGTTTCGAACGACGTGTAACTCAAACACTGATTTTGAGACCTTCCGGCGACCTTCTCGCACCTCGGTCTCACGCTGTTCAAGCCATATCCGGTCGATGTTGTCGTATGTGAGTCGATCAAGAATCGCGTCCATGTGCCGATTGAATTCCTCAACGGCATCTTGCTCGATTCGCTCGATTTTCGTCCGGAGATCCGCTATTTCTTTTTTGTTTTCCTCGATCTCGGCCTTGATTTCGTCTTCATCGTCAATTCGCTGCTCAATATCAGCTATTTCTTCTTCTATCCGTTCACGCTCGTTCTCTAACTGACCTAGGTTGTACTCCAGCTGGTTCGCCTGCTTGTGGAGAGACAGTACTTCATTTCGTTCTTCGTCCTCCTGCTCGTTGATCTCGTCCTCGATGGTTTCGATTGCATCGGTGAGCCTGTCCCTGCGCTGTTGCAACTCCGTAATCCGGTCTTTGCTCTCGTCGATATTCTGTTCGACCCGCTGGAGTCGCATATCGAGCTTTTCACGCCGACGCTTCTGTTGTTCCAGTTCTTGCTTTTGTTCTCTGAATGATTCGATATCCGACTCGATGTCCTGTACCTCTTGGAACTTCTGCTGCCGTACCGTTTGCAGCTGATCAATGGTCGCGCTGATTTGTTCGCGCTCGACTGTGCTCCCACACGTCCAGCACTGGATCGTCTTGTCCGGAAGAAGTTGGTCTGTAAGCGAGTCGTCGTTGATCCCATCGAGTTCGACTGTCGAGATGACACCGTCCTCCTCCAGCATATCTTCGTTAAACTGGATGATACTTTGGAGTTCACTGAGCTTCGCTTTGACCTCCTGTTTTCGTGTCCGGAGTTGGTCAAGCTCAGACTCGATGTCGCCGAGTTCGCCGGCTGGGACATCGGACAGCTCCGACAGTTCCTGCTCCACGTCGTGATATTCAGACTTTAGTTCCGACAGACTGTCCTGTTCAGTCTCTATGTCGTAACGGACGTCCTCGAGCTCTCCACGTTTCTGTTGCAACTTATTGAGTTTTTCCTCGAGTTCGTCTTTCTCTTGCTGACGCTGTTGTACGTCGGTGTCTTTCTCTCTGAGTTCCGCCTCCAGTTCTTCTAGCTCTGTCCGCTTTTCGTCGATCTCCTCCTGTAGATCCGAACGCTTTTCTTCCAGTGACGGGAGTCGCCCTTTCAACGAATCAATCTCTTCCAGTTCTTGCTCCAAGTCGTCCTGTTGTTGTTTGAGCTGATCGAGTTCGTTCTGAATCTCATCGGTATCGACCGGCCGCATAATGATCTCTCGGAGGTCATCGTTCTGGGCGATGGCCTGTCTCGCCTCGTTGTTCTCCAACAGGAACGCAAACAGATCCGCGACTGTCGTGTCTTCTAAATACGGTTCGCCACTTGTGACGACCGTCGTTCCATCCCGTTTGAGCGTCCGTGTATACGTCTCGCCGTTGATAGTCAGTTCGGCGTAGCCCTCGTCGGCGTCGCCTTTGACCGCGGCATCGTCGCTCCCGATTACAGCCATCACTGAACTCAAGAGAGAAGTCCGATTAGTGGCGTTGTTCCCGACTAAGAGCGTCACGCCTGGTTCGAACGCGACAGTTGCCCGTTCGATCCCCCCGATGTTTTCAACGGATATTTCGGCTTTTTGTCCCGTCTGTTCGGTGCTCATACAGCGCTATTCCGCCCCGATATTATAAGATTTATCGAACTACCGCTGTCTCTGCCTACTCAATAGAGCGAATAACCGAAGCCGTGCTCAGGATCATTCGTCTCCAAGTTGAGTGCAGTCACACTTCCTATCATCGAGAAGGGATATGACGTCCTTTTGTGTTCCACAGCGCTCACATATAACTCGGACGTCAACGATGACCTGAAACTCGTCCAGGGACATGGCACCGGACTTTTTCAACGCAGCGATCTTGGTCTCGATTACGTTCGAAACACGACTCTGCAGCCGCTGTACCATCCTCTTCGTTGATGCGACGGGGTCGGCGTCGTTATCGTAAGTCGCGTCCCGATACTTCGTAAGATAGGTTCGCATCGATTGGTATGACACGAAATCGTCTTTGAGTTGGTCGACATCAATTCCCTCCCGTTCCAGTTGACGTCGCACTCGCGTCTGATTTGCTTGGCTAACAGAATCGTCCGTCAACAGTCGGAACGTGTTCTCTACCTCCCCATCCAGCGTTTGCATATCGGCTTGCTCCAGTTCCTGTTTCAGGAGCTGTCGATTGAAAAACTCCGCGAGGGAACGGAGGCTTCGGCGACGGTCCGGGTCATCAGTTGTCCATAATTCTTCAAGTTGCGGACCGATTCCCTGTAATCCATACTGCTCAATGAGTCGTGCGACCTTGCTTGAGCGTCCTCTCGAAGAACTCTGGTCGTCGTCTGCGGAGGTCATATGTCCGAGAGGGTGCTGAGACAAAAATGTCTTTCCTCCCTCAAGATCGTAGTGTTCAGATAAGGATTGAAGAGTGAGGCACGGCGGTTTTGAAGTGTCTATGCCCAAAAACGCCGGCCTCAGCGGTAGTCTCGAC
>NZ_AOLY01000047.1 GCF_000336635.1 Haloarcula japonica DSM 6131
CTTCTCAAACTGTTTCAGCAACGCCGAAGCGGAAACAGCTGACGATTGGCTCAGGTCATTCAGCTTCGCATGGAATCAGCTAATCTGAACACGATGCTCAAGATACATTTTATTATTTATACTAACCAGAAGTAGTCAATTTTCATTAATACTTATTTGGCTGGATAGCTTGGGAACGAGTTTAGAGAGAAATAAAATTATAACTTTTTTCTTGAAATATTTGTAGATAATACTCTATACGTATGGAATCAAAATATTTATTAAAAATATAACTCTTATTTGAGAGTATTATTTCTCCAGTCTAGTCCTATTCGATTTTTGCATTCTTACTATAGGAATTAGTTAATAATAAGATATATTATAAATGTTGGATAGTATCTTTGGCTACAGAGTTCCGGTGGGCGAGACACGAGATGTGCTATGGGTTACTACGGCCGTACAACGAGCAGTCGTGTCTCTGTTAACCATAACATCGTTAACGTTGTTATGGAATTCATGACTCCTTCCGTGGACTTGCATCTTATCACGTGACATGCTATCATTCATTAGTATTTCACTAATAGATTCAGCCTCTCTGTTATGTCATATAGGCATTTGATCACATACAACACAAAAATATGGATGTATATTCCGGAACACTCGAGTTTATTGAGTAAAAATATAATAATAGATTACTTTCATATATATTCATTTATTATACTAATCGTAAAACCACTGCCGACGTTCTAGGCACTGGTGACGGTCCGTTGGCCCCCTCTGTTGGTAAACCGTTTCCTCCTGTGACGGACTCGACGGTTGGTCCTGAGTCCGGGCACGGATCCGTTTCTCACTTTTCTCCGCGTTATTTGAGGTAACATACCTCGCTCAGTGGCCTGATATGCCTTCATATATAGTTTTAGAGTACTCGGGAGCTGTGTGATTCGACTTGGATCCGATTCCCTCTGGTACACTGAATCCTGCGTTATTTATTATGGGTTAATTATATACCGAAACCGTTCATAGGGAGTGTTATGACCCAAGACCCAAACGCTCAGGGCCGCTCTGAGGGCGGGCCGCGAGTCAAAGCGGTTGAGACCTCCGTTGAGATTATCGACACGATCAAGAGCCTTGGTGGGGGGAAGGTCACGGAGATCGTCGAAGAAACTGATTTGTCCAAAGGAGCGGTGTACAAACATCTCTCAACGCTCAGGGATCACGACCTCGTGGTGAAAGACGGTAGTCAGTACAATCTGGGCTTCCGGTTTCTCGATTACGGTGGCTGGCTGCGGTCACACTACGTGGCTTCTGAGATCATCAAACCACAAGTGCGAGAAATCGCCGAGGAGACCAATGAGGTTGCGATGTTCGCTATCCAGGAAAACACTCGCATAATCACGCTATTCCGGGAAAACGGCAACCAGGGCGTGTCAACGCGGACACGCCTCGGTCGTCGGCTGTATCCCCATCAAACTGCCGGCGGGAAGGCGATTCTTTCACAGCTTCCCGAAGAGAAGGTCCGGTCCGTGCTGGAGACGACAGGGCTCCCGAAAGCGACCGAGAATACGATTACCGACGAGAGCGAACTTCATGACGATCTAGACACGATTCGAGATCGCGGCTACTCGTTCAATATGGAAGAGAGCACAAAAGGGCTGGTCGCCGTTGCGGTCCCGCTCGTTCCTGATGACACTGTTATCGGCGCGTGCTCGGTTGCTGGGCCACGCCACCGAATGAACGAGAGTCGCTTGGAGGACGACATCGTCGGATTGTTACTGAGTGCGGTCAACGAACTCGAACTGAACATCACCCACTCTCAGGAATCCGTTCACATGCTGCGGTCACCCTAATCCGTGCTGTTTCGATCTCAGGGTTCGACGAGAACCTTCATTTCTTCACGGTCTCCGTCCAGCAGTGCTTCAAAACCCTCTTCGACAATATCGTTGAGAGCGATCCGGGAGGTCACCAGTGGCTTGGGGTTGAAGGCCCCAGTCGCAAAGTTCCGAAGAGTTGTCCCGAATTCGCGGGCTGAGAGTAGTCCGCCCTCATATGCGGCCGTTCCCACGACTGCACGCTCTGGCATCACGATATCATTCGGGTTGATCTCGACTCCTTCTTCAAAAATGCTCACAATGGTCGCTGTCCCACCGGATTTCGTCGTCCGGAACGCCTGATTGACAGTCTGATTGACACCGGCGACCTCGAACACGGTGTCGACGCCACCGTTTGTCTCGCTGGTGATGTACTCGACGGGGTCAGTTTCGAGCGGGTCGATTACCTCGTCTGCACCACAATCCGCTGCGAGTGCCCGTCTTGTCGCCTGCGGCTCAGAGACGTACACTGGACCCGCCCCGGCGGCCAGTGCGGACTGCAGGACGGTCTGGCCAATTGGTCCGCCCCCGTAGACCGCCACGGAGTCCCCAGCATCTAACCCTGATTGTGCGACGGCGTGAACACCGACTGTGAAGGGTTCGACGAGCGCGGCGAACTCTGACGGCACGGCTTCGGGGAGGGGGACGACCTTCTCGGCGGACACGACAAGGTTCTCCGCAAATCCGCCCCCACCGCCAGAGAGACCAACGAACCCGCCAGAGGAGCAGAGTCGGTAAAGCCCTTCGTCACAGTATCGGCAGTTGCCACACCAGATGATGGGATTCACAACGATCCGCGTTCCGATGTCTATGTCAACGTTTCTCCCGACTTCGCTGACCTCGCCGGTGAGCTCGTGGCCCATCGTCACTGGTAACTCTTCACCGGTGACCGGGTGGGGCTCGTCCGGAATCGTGACTGGGCCACCGACGTACTCTCCTAAATCTGACCCGCAGATACCACAGGCTGTCACGGCGATTCGGACGTCGTTAGGGCCGACGCTGGCTGGTTCGATGTCTTCGATACGGATGTCTTGCTGACCGTAATAGCGTGCTGCTCGCATACTGACCGTCAGTTATGAGGCCGACGCAATAAACGTTGAGGGGGAAGAAGCCGGTCGCTCTGAAAACTGGCGCGTACTACGTCAGTTGGTTTCGAGCGGCGGGAGTATTTCGGCGATGCGTTCGACGTCGACCTCGAGCCAGTCCGGGGCTTTGAGTTCTTCGCCGTAGTTCTCGGGATCCTGGTCGATGTCGAAGCCGGGGCCGTCGGTGGCGTATTCGAAGACGGCGCCGCCGGGTTCGGTGATGTACCGTGAGTGGAAGTAGTCGCGGTCCTTCGTCGAGGTGGTGATGTACCCGTTCTCACGAAGCGTGTCGCTGACCTCGTCCTGTTCCCAGTCGTTGGCGACGCGGTACGCGACGTGAAGGTACGTCCCGATGCCCATCTTCCCTTGGGGGGCATTGGGGCGAATCAGGACGTCGACAGTGGTCGCGCACGGAGCATCGCCGGGTGCTTCGTAGCGGATTCGGTCGCCAGCCTGTGGATGGGTGGCCTCGCCGACGCGGTCCCACCCCATCGTCTCCAGGACGTCCATGGTGCCGGCGGGGTCATTGGAGTGGAGGGTCGTGTTGAACATGCCGCGGACGGCGTGTTCTTCAGGTACGTCGTTACCGTCCGTGTAGGGTTCGATGTCGGATTCGCCGGTGACCAACTCGAACGGCAAGCCGTCGGGATCTGTGAACGCGATTGCGGTTTCGTCGAAACGTTCCTCGACAGTGTAGTCGACATTATGTTCGCCAAAGCGGTCCGTCCAGTAGTCGACGGAGCCCTCCGGAATCGTGAGGCCGACGGAGCTCATCATGCCCTTGCCGACCATGCCCTCTTCCATGGGCATGTTGGTCATCGGGAAGTACGTTACAATCGTACCGGGAGTGCCGTGTTCGTCACCGTAGTAGAGGTGATAGATTTTCTCGGGAACGTCGAAGCGAACGGTACGTTTCACGAAGCGCATTCCGAGGACGTTCGTGAAGAAGTCGTAGTTTTCCTGTGGGTCGTCACAGAAGGCTGTCACGTGGTGAATGCCTGGTATCTCTGGCATGGTATGATACAGCACAACGTTGCAATTGATGATTAATAATACTTTTTATCAGCTACTTAGCGTGACCCAGTTCGTTTTCGGTGTCGCCCCGTCTGGTCAGACGAGCCTGAATCGTGATGTCCTTGGTGGACGCCATCCCGACTGGATTCGAGCTGAGTCACGTTTCAGCCGTTCGAGCGGCAGTTCGTGTTCTGGGCACGCCTTGGGGTCCACTCGACCATT
Organism: Haloarcula japonica DSM 6131; assembly: GCF_000336635.1. Classification (GTDB taxonomy): domain Archaea; phylum Halobacteriota; class Halobacteria; order Halobacteriales; family Haloarculaceae; genus Haloarcula; species Haloarcula japonica. Next base: position 4,169 of record NZ_AOLY01000047.1, read on the forward strand.
CTGGTGTCGCCTGAACCCGTGGGTTGGACTTAGATATCGAGCGAACCGGGTTCATACGCGGGGAGGGGGTCGGTGCGGTGAACTTCTTCGGGTGCGAAGTCACCGTCAGGCCAGTATTCCGGCGACTCTTCGAGGTTGAATCCGTTGTGTATCTGGACTGCTCCTTCGGGTTCTCCCCATTCAGTGTACTCGATGTCTGCACCGTACAGGAGGTCGAATGCCCCTGTCCGTGTCGACTCGGCGATATCTGTGGGAGCAGCAGAGCCCGCATCTTCGATGGATTGGGCGATGAGTTGTACGGCGGTATATCCGTTGACCTGCGCGTGATCGAACAGGCCACCGTTTTCCTCGTTGAACGTCGTCGCGATCTCGGCGTAATCGTCGCTGTACATGTCGGTCGAGTTGAACGAGGCGAAGGAGTCACCGATACTCTCACCGATGGCGTTGTAGTCTGCTTCCATCGGCGTAATAGCACCGAGGAACAGGTCGACGTCCAGTCCGATTTCGTTCATCTGGGGATACAGGGAGCTGACTCCCGCTGGGTGACCGCTGCCAAGGAACACTTCGATGTCGTCGGAGAACTGCCGCAGCAGTGGGACGAAGTCTGTCTCTGGAATCGGTGCCGTGTCCGTCTCGAGGTTGATGCCGTCGGGGAAGTATTCTTCTATCGCGGCGCTATACTCGTCACCCCAGACACCGTCCTCGTAAATGACACCGATGTTGTTGTATCCCTCGTCCTCGATAATCTGTGCCTGTGCCCTGCCGACGGTCGGTGTCGCCGGGAGCGCCGTTCGGAACGTATACCGAGACTCCTGTGGGACGACCTCAACGGCACCTGCTGCGTGCAGGTACATCGGCACTTCGTTTTGCTCGGCAACTCTGCTTGCTTGGATTGCCGCCTCGGACGCGCCCGGGCCGATGCCAGCTACTGCGTTGTCCTGCTCGATGGCCTCTGTAAACGAGTTTGCCGCCGCTTGGCCACTACTTTCCGTGTCCACACTCCGAATCTCGATCTCACGGCCCCGGACGCCGCCGTCCGCGTTGATTTGCTCTGCTGCGAACTCCGCGCCTGCTTGGTGACGCGGTCCGTAGACGGAGAAGGGTCCGGAGAGCGGCTGCAGTGAGGAAATCACGATTGGCTCGCCGCTGTTGCCGCTGTCGCCATCGCCGCTGCTACCGCCGTCGTCCCCACCGTCCCCGCTACTGCCGGTGAGACAGCCCGCAACTAGCGTCGCTGCCACGCCCGCACCTGTTGTTTTCAAAAAATTACGCCTCTTCGAGCCTGAATGGGTGTCTCTGGTCATACTGCTCCTTTCTACCGCGAAACGGCAAGTATTTATAATTTTGTATAATTCCGACATGATATTTGGGAAATATAGATAATCATTGGTAGAAAATCTCCCAATGCTTAGTGCGGGGCAGAAAGACGCGGTATCACTCCGGTATCGCCTCGTTCGCTACCCAGTCTCTCTTCGGAGAGCACTCGATGGTGTCGCGGTCCTGACCGGCATCCGGTGTGAGCGACTCTACGGAGAAAACCGACGATCTGGAAGGCGTACCACGGACAGCCCGCGGCGCTCCATTACTCCGATAGCACCGGAAGTTCGACGTGCGTCGGGTACTCGCTGTCGTGATACAGCGTATTCTCGGCGGTTTCGCCGCTCCTGCCGCCGTAGAGTTCCTCTCCCGTGTTCTGATTCACGTCGTACCGCGGGAAGTTTGAAGAAGAAACGTCCAGCCGGATCTGGTGACCCTCTCTGAACACATTCGCTGTCGGGTAGAGCTCGAATTCGTATTCGTGGACTTCGCCTGGCTCAACGAAGTCCGATTCGTTCCGGTTCCCACGATATCGGGCACGACAGATCGAGTCCGTCAGATTGAGCGCGAACCCGTCTGTGAATTCGTCGCTCGGCGGATACTCGTCGATGAGCTTTGCAGTGAAATCTGTATCCGGAGCCGTCGTTGAGGCGTACAACGTCACGTGAATCGGGCCCGCGATTTCGAGGTCCTCGGTCAGCGGCCTGGTTCGGAAGACGATCACGTCATCACGGCGTTCGAGCGGACCATATGGCGGGTCCGCACCGAACGTTTCCGGCCGCGTCCGCTGGTCGTACCCGCCGCTGCCTGTGATGTTCACGAGATGGCGCTCTTCGAGTGGATACTCGAGCAGTGACTCCTCGCGCTGCTCGAAGGTGATGTACGACGAGCAGTTCCCGCCGATGGTCGGCACCGGGTCAGTAGGGTCAAACTGGTAGGTCGTTCCAGCCGATACCGCCGCCGGTGTCATCCGGTCGAGCGATCCGTCCGGCTGTGCGTAGAACTTCACCGACTCGCTTTCAGGGAGCGGCCAGTCCACTGCTGTCCGCCACTCTCCACCGTGATAGAGCCGTCCCTCGGCTTGGCGCGAACCGTCGCCGGTTCCCATCTGGAAGTACTGGACCGGCGGTTCGTCCCACGTGTCTTTCCCCTTGAGGTAGTGGTCGAAGAACCGCAACCGCGTCTCTTGGTAGTTCCGGAGGCAGTGCGTACCGAACTCGACTTCCCCGGAGTACGCCTTGTTCCACGACGAGAGTGGATACTCGTTCCACCCGTGGGTCCAAGGGCCCACGATGAGAAACTGGTCGGACGACTGCCGCTCGGACAGCACCTCGAAGTTCTTGCAGGTCCCGAGGGTGTAGGAATCGTACCAGGCACCGGAGTACACAGTCGGCACGTCCGCCATCTCGTCGTAGTACGCCTCGGGATTGATGCCAGGTGCGCTCCATAGGTCGTCTTCTGCGTCGCCCGTCGTGAGCATCTCGAATAGCCACTCTTCGTACTTCGGGAGGTGCTTCAGCGGGGACTGACCGCGCTGGAGTGGTGACTCGGCGAGGATGTCACGAACGTCGATATCGGCGAAGTGCTGTTGCAGGTCACCGTCCGCTAAGACTCGCTTGGCGAAGCCGCCGCCGAGCGTGAGCGCCCAGCAGAGCCAGCGCAACTCGAAAGCGCCGTTGTGCCGGAGCGTCGCCTCCCGACCGTTGGCCGGTCCCTGGTTGACGAACATCGCTTCGAGATGTGGTGGGTCCTGTGTCGCGAGCCCGCTCTGGACCCACGCCCCGTATGAGGACCCAATCGTCCCGACGGTGTCGTTGCAGTACGGCCGGTCCGCGAGCCATTCGACCGTGTCGTAGCCGTCCTCGGGTTCATTGACGAACATTTCGAACGTCCCGCCGCTGTTGAAGCGCCCGCGACAGTCCTGGATGGCGACGACGTAACCGTGCTTCGCAAACCATTCGCCGTGTCGCTCCATCTCCCCTCGTTTGTTGTACGGCGTTCGACTGAGCAGTGCCGGTAACGGTTCTTCGACGACATCGCCGTCTTCTGTCGGCCGGTAGATATCCGTCGCGAGCTCGACCCCGTCCCGGGTTCTGACCATCACGTCGAACTGCGACTGGACACCATACGACGATTCGGAACGCATGGCTCTACGTGTGGCTTACCTGTACTTAAAAATATGTTAGCTCACAATCAGTCGAGCAGTTCCCGTGGGTTCTCGTAGACGACCTGCCGGATGTCTTCAACGTCGACACCCATCCGGTACATCTCCAGAATCGTTCGCTTGAACGCGAAGATATCGCTTCGTAACACGCCAGCGCTGTCTGTCTCGACCAAAATTCTGTCGGGGCCGTACTCTGCGACGATTTCCGCGACATCCGTTGGCGAGACGCCAAGCAGCCACGGATAACTGACCGTGAAGCTCAGGTAACAGTCCGTGTTCTCGAGGACGTACGGAGCGATTTTCTTGTCCATATGCGAGAGTACCATCTGGTCGCCCGGGAGTCCGGCGTCGTCTTTCAGTTCGACGTCGATCTCGACGGCCTCCCGCTTCGGATAGTCCGATGTCAACACGGGTTCTTGCTGGAGGCTCAGGTCCAGTTCGTACCCCGGAATGTTCCCGCGAATCCTGTCCGGGAACTCGACGTCTTCGAGGTCGGCAGGGGTGTGCAGGATTGCCGGGAGGTCGTGGTCGGCTGCGATTTCGAGTTGCCGCCGGGTCACGTCTTTCTGTTCCTCGAGCGACCAGCCGGAGACGTGCTGGGCCTCGGTGAGCCCGATTTCACCGATGGCAGCAACCTCGTCGAGGGCGGCGTACTCTGGGATGACATCCAGCAACTGGTCGTAGTCTTTGACGCGGGCTCCGGTGTGGATACCGATGCCGACTTTCGCATCGAGCAGGTGGGACTGTCGGATCTGCGGGAGTCTGTTGAGCGCGTCGTCCCAAAGGTATCGGACGTCTTCGGGCTCGACAGGTTTGTACGGTGTCCAGTAGTACCCTGCGCCCATCATCACCATCGACTCACAGCCACTGAGCGTGAACTTCTCCCGGTCGTTCCAGGAGAGCGTCTGCGCGTGATTGTGGATGTCGATCCACGGAATGCTGTTCAACTCTGTGGGAATCGACTCCTCGCCGCTGCCGTGTTCGAGGTCGGTCGGTCGCTGCGTCGGATATTCTTGGGCCATACTTAGTCAGTGTACCTACACGTGTTTGTAAGCTCCCCTAGCCCGTCGACCCCGACGGTCATCGTGTCCCCGTCTTCTAGAAGAACCTGTGGTTCGCGGAAGTACCCGACACCGTCGGGGGTCCCGGTGAATATCACGTCACCAGGCTCGAGGGTAAACGCACGGCTGCAGAAGGCCACCAGCTCTGCAATCGAGAAGATGAGGTGTTCCGTGTTCGATTTCTGTAGCCGTTTACCGTTGACCTCCGTCCAGATATCCAGAGACCCGATGTCGTCAATCTCCTCGGGCGTATGGATGTACGGCCCGAGGGGGGCGAACGTATCGAGGCTTTTCCCGCGCACCCACTGTTCGTCTGATAGCTGTAGGTCCCGGGCAGACACATCGTTGCCGATGGTGTAGCCCGCGATGTACTCGAGGGCTTCCTCCTCGTTGACGCTCCGTGCCTCTTCGCCGATGATCACAACCAGTTCACCCTCGTAGTCCACAGCCTCGGTGTAGTCCGGATCCCACTTGACCGCCTCGTCGGGGCCGACGATAGTACTCGGGAACTTCGAGAAGACCAGCGGCCGCTCCGGTATCTCTTGGTCGCCTTCCTCCGCGTGGTCCCTGTAATTTAGACCGATTGCTACGATCTTCTCCGGGTCGGTAATCGGCGCGACTGTCTCGACATTGCCCTTTGCGTGGAGTGCCGTCCCAGTTTCTTCAGCGTACTCGACCGCTAGCTGGATCTTCCGCTCCCAGTTCCAGATCTTCAATATTTCGTGTGTGGCCGCCGGGAGGTCGATACCGGCTTTGCTGCCGGCCACAGTCAGGTCAACGATTCCGTCGTCGATGACGACGCCTGGCCACCGTTCCTCTGTTGCGGTCTCTCTGAATTGTCCGAGTTTCATGACGTATTAGTGTCAACAACGTGATTACTTAAAACAGTCCAATGCCGACAGCATACTTCCAGGCTTCGCCACCGGTTGCCAGAAGCACGAGGGTCCCGCCGAGGAGACCGACGTTCTTGAGGAAGTGATTCAGTTCGTTTTGGCGGTCCTCCCCCTCAAACGACCAGAAGTCGTGAAACAGCGGTGTCGCCACGATGAGGAAGACGGCGAGTGCACCTGCCGAAATAACCGGATAGATACCAGCGATGATGCCGATTGACGCCAACACCAGCAAGACGCCCGACGAGATGACTGACAGCGACGGTGCCGGCATACCTTTGTACTGTGCGTACCCGACCCGCCCCTCGTAGCCTGCGAAGTGATTGTATCCATTGTACAGAAAGAGGAAGCCGAGCAGGACTCGACCCACGAGCATGAATTCTCCTTCGAGCGCCATTATCGGCTCCCTCCGATGACTGTGCTATTTGGACGCATTGCGACAGTAGTACTTGTGAACATCACCGTTTGGTACTCTGGGTCGGATGATAGGCGTTTTGCATATTGTCATATATATTTTATGTGCGAATGAGAATCTTTCCCTTACTCGATGCCTGGAAGATTGTGTCCGGTGGTCGTCGTTCTCGCCTGGGTAATGCGTACAGATCAGCCCCAACACCACGAGCAGTGCCTGATGAGAACGTTCTGTTCTCCGTGGTGACCGCTCGCCCGACGTATCCAGCGACGGCATAGCTAAGTCTGGTACACTGTCGTTGATTCCATCAGCGGCGTTAAGTACATCCACACGGTATCGTGTGGCAATGCGACTCGGTCAATACAGCACGAACGAGGCGGCGCAGGTCTGGTGTGGGACACGCATGGCTGACGGTACAACCCTCGATCTTCACGCTGCCGGCGACGCTATCGGTGTCGAGATTCCGCGTCGGTTGTCGGCATTACTTGAGACGTGGAACTGGCAGGAACGAGTGTCCCTGGTCACGGAGTATGCGAACGAGACAGACGAACATCGATACGCTACCGATGAACTGACCTGGCATGCACCAGTTGACGACCCGGAGAAAGTGGTCTGTGTCGGTCTAAACTACGAGGATCACGCCGAGGAAGGAGACAACCCGATTCCTGACGAACCGGTACTCTTCTCGAAGTTCCCGACGACCGTGCGCGGGCCAAGCGACGAAATCACGTGGGACCCGGACTACACAGAACAGGTGGACTATGAGTCCGAACTCGTCGTTGTCATCGGTGAAGAGGCACGCAACGTCAACGAGGAAGACGCGCGAGACTACGTGGCCGGCGTGACGGTCGGGAACGACGTGTCTGCCCGAGATCTCCAGCACGGCGACGGCCAGTGGGTCCGTGGGAAGAGCCTGGATTCCTTCGCGCCCACGGGTCCGGAACTGGTCACCCTCGACGAAATCGAGGATGTTCACGACCTGCGTATCTGGACCGAAATTGATGGCGAGCGACTGCAGGATTCCACGACGGCAAACTTCATCTTCGATATTGACACGCTGGTCTCGTTCTGTAGCCAGGCGTTTACGCTAAAGCCTGGCGACCTCCTTTTCACCGGGACACCGCCAGGTGTCGGCGTCTACCGTGACCCACCGGTACTCCTTGACGACGGGACGACGGTCACCGTCGGCGTCGACGGCGTCGGTGAACTCACGAACACCTGCCGACACGAGTGAGCGGTTGAAGAAACCGTACGGTGCTCTTCCCCTGTGAGACTGGGTGTCGTTATCTCGGATCCGCCATGCTCTATTTCAGTGCAGACTCGAGGTCAGCACCGATGTCGGCGAGTGCCTCCTGTGAGGGGTCGAATTCGAATGGTGCCGCCGCCATCTGGACGAACGCATGAATCACGTCGTCGTAATGGTAGTGTGATACTTCGACGCCAGCCTCTTTGAGTCGCTCAGCATAGGCGATCCCCTCGTCACGGAGCGGATCGAACCCACCCGTGACGAGTGTCGCAGGTGGGAGATCGCGCAGGTCAGCGGTTAGGAGTGGCGATGCGTAGACGTTCATCTGGTCAATCTCGTCTTCGAAGTATTTGTCATCGAACCACGCCAGGTCCTCGGTCGTAATGAAGTAGCCCTGGCCGTTCTCCTCCATGGAGTCCCAATCCTGGTCGGCAGAGACGGGTGGGTACAGCAGGACCTGATGTGCGATAGACGGCCCGTTCCTGTCCCGTGCCATTTGCGAAACGACGGCCGCGAGGTTCCCACCGGCGGAGTCGCCAGCGACTGCTAGGTTGTCAGTATCAAGGCCGTACTCGCTCCCAGATTCGGCAACCCATTCCGTTGCCGCGTAAGCATCTTCGACGGCTGCCGGGAAGGGATGCTCGGGCGCGAGTCTGTACTCGACAGCGACGACACCGATATCAACGGTGTTTGCGATCCGCCGACAGAACTCGTCGTGACTGTCGAGGCTTCCGGAGACGAAGCCCCCACCGTGGAAGAACATCGTGATCGGGAACGGCTGGTCGCCCACCGGGAGGTAGATGCGAACGTCGAGGTCACCACCCGGCCCGTCGATTGTCTCATTGATCACCTCTCCGACTGACTCCGGTTCCTCTACCGAGAAGACGTCGGCTGTAATCGCCCGTACTTCCTCGACGGGGAGTTCGTGGAACGCCGGTGCGTCTTCCGTCTCTTCCATGAATGCCTGTAACTGCGGATGTGGTTCTTGGGCTCGCATCACGTTAACAAATACTCTCCTCCGTTATATAGGTCAAGGTGTAACCCGACGATTCCAGAACTGGACGCTTCGGCGAGCGACTGACGGGACAGCAAAGAACACCGATGCGATGTCAAAAACCGGCCGACGCAAATCAGTTGGTTTCGAGCGGCGGGAGTATTTCGGCGATGCGTTCGACGTCGACTTCGAGCCAGTCCGGTGCTTTGAGTTCCTCGCCGTAGTTTTCTTGAGGGTCGTCACAGAAGGCGGTCACGTGGTGAATACCTGGTACCTCTGGTATGATATGATACAGCAACCCTTCCAGAAGACTACGTCAAAATACTTTTTGTTGTCTTTCTGTCCGGTTCGCGGTATATTTACTGAGTGGGTCTCGCCTATCCGTTGGGTGTTCAAATCGTGTGTCGCAATGACGGCTGTTCACTTCGTGTAGACGCCGTCAGGGTCTAGTTCATTCCGGATGAGGTCGATTTCTTCCTCATCGGGTGGCTCCGTTTTCACGACATCAGACCCGAACTGCAGGTTCCACCCGGTCGCTTCTTGGACGGCATCCTCGGTGACGCCGGGGTGGACCGAATCGAGGAACATCTCGCCATCGTCATCGAACCGCATGACTGCCTTGTCGGTGATGACCGCGTCAGGGCCGCCACGCAGCCCTAACTCTTCCCGAGTCGTTTCTCCGTCGATGTACCCGGGACTCGTGACGAAGTCCACCTCTTCGGGGAAGCGACGCTGGGTATGGGGTGTGATGATTATCGTGCGGTGGGTATTGCTGGCGATTTCGCAGGCTCCGCCGCTTCCGGGGAGCCGGACTTTGGGGTCTTCGTAGTCTCCGATAACTGTTGAATTGATGTTGCCGTAACGGTCAATCTGTGCCCCGCCGAGAAAGCCGACGTCGATGCGACCGGCCTGGAGGTAGTACCCGAAGCCCTGGATCATCGGGACGATGCTCTGTGCGTCGGTTGCGAGCACCGGATCGCCGATAGACAGCGGGAGCTTCGAGGGGTTCGAATCGATGGTCCCCGACTCGTAGACCATCTCCAGATCCGGGGCATGGGTCTGTTTTGCCAGGTTGCAGGCGAGGTTCGGGATGCCGACCCCGACGAGAGTCGTGTCATCGTTCTGGAGTTCCTGTGCCGCCCGCGTTATCATCAGTTCGGTGTCCGTGTAGTCTGTCATCGTCAGTACTCCCCCATGTCGACGGGTGTTCCGTAGCTCGTCTGTGGCTGCAGGTCGAGGAACCGTTCGACCTCGAGTTTCTCCAGGTATTCTGTTCGGTCGTCGACACCATAGACCCACTCTTCGAGCCATTCTTCGGTTGACTCGTGGGTCTCTGTCCGCCGGTCCCACGCAAGGTACGCCTCGTTGTCCCTGTCGTAGTATCCCTGTGCGTAGGAGGGGTGTGAGCCATAGGGCTCCTCGACGACGTGGTCGACAACAGTCTGAGGGATGAGCGTTCGGTTGGGGTCGCTCCGGATAACTTCAGTGTCGACGAGTTCCTCGACGCTTAAGATGACAGTATCCGCAGCGAAGGCCGCTTCGACCATCTCACCGACTATGCCCCACAGGTGGGCGCTCCCTTCAGTATCGGCCCGCTGGCCGCGAACGACTGCGACATCTGGGTTCAGCGGTGGCACCACCGGAATCTCTCCCGGCATGTCGCCAAACGGGTTCTCGACGAACTGGATGTTGTCGTTGTGCTCCGGATAGTCCGACCCGACGAACGTCCGAAGCGGGAGGAACGGGAGGTCCTGTGCGCCCGCTGCGAGCCGCGAAACGAGGCCGAAGTGCGAGTACTCGTCGATATCTAGTTCAGTCGGAACACCGTCTTCGATTGCACGTCGAAAGGCGCGGAGGCTCCCGACGCCGGGGTTGCCTGCCCATGAGAAGGTGACGCTGCTCGCACAGCCCGCGGCGATCATTTGGTCGTAGATGAGGTCCGGCGTCGCCCGCACCAGCGTGAGATCGCTGTATCCCTGTCTGATTATCTCGTGTCCGGCAGCGAAGGGGATGAGGTGGGTAAAGCCACCGAGGTAGATCGATTGTCCGTCTTCGATGGCCGACGACACTGCCTCTGCCATGTCTGTCACCTTCGTCATGTTACCGACTCCATTAGTTCCGTTGGCCGGTCGTCTGCGAACACCATAGTTGATGGTATCTTTTGTGGTACAATAAACCTCCGGGGCTGAATCGGCCGTTTGGTGCTTACAACGTTAGGACGAGGAGGCTACGGAGAAAGTCGATGTTCGTCCCGGTCCACATAGGAGAGTCCCGCTCGCCGAGGTACCCCGGAAAACGTGCTCATGGCGGTCTCTCTGGATGAGGTCGACGGCTTTCTCTATCACGCCGGCAACGAACTGCGAGATGGTATAAAATCAGGGGGTCGGTATGCTCTGCTGGGGTTGGATTCAGTTAGGGGCCGCCGGTGTTGACCCATCCGCCGTCGACGAGAATGCCCTCTGCTGTGACATACGACGAGAGGTCACTGGCCAGGAAAACGGCGACGTTCCCGATGTCTGCCGGCGTCCCGAGCCGGTCGAGCGAGGTCTCGGCTGCCCGGGCCCGGGCTGCCTCCTCGGGGTGGTTTTCGGCCAGCCCTGTTTCGTCGGTAAAACCGGGTTGGATGGCGTTCACTCGGACGTCCGGACCGAGCAGTTCCGCGAGGCCGAAGGTCATCGACTTCATCCCGCCTTTCGCGGCGCTGTAGAGGATAGACCCGGGCTCGACGAATCCCTGCTCTGCGGCCGTACTGGCGATGTTGATGATAGAGCCACTCCCCCGTTCAACCATCCGCTCGCCGGCGGCCTGACAGCCGTAGTACGCGCCCTTAAGATTTATATCGATGAGCGTCGCGAAGTCCTCGTCGGTCGTCTCAAAAAACTCGACCGGGTGGACGACGCCGGCGTTGTTGACCATCACGTCGATGCCGCCGAACTCCTCGGCCGTGTCGACTGCCCCCACTATGTCGTCGTAGTCGGTCACGTCGCACTCGACGAACAACCCGCGGGCGTCGGTCTCGTCTTCGATGGCTTCGAGCGTCGGTGTGGTGTCTGCTGTGTTCGGGGTATCCTGAATGTCGGCGACGACTATGTCAGCGCCGTGGTTGGCTAATTTCAGCGCGATTCCGCGCCCGATGCCGCTCGCACCGCCGGTGACGACGGCCGTCTTGCCGGTCAGAAGATCTGACATACGTTCACAATCGTCGGTTCCGGTATTAAAACTACGGTCGCAGTGACCCGTAGTGTTCAGATAAGGATTGAAGAGTGAGGCACGGCGGTTTTGAAGTGTCTATGCCCAAAAACGCCGGCCTCAGCGGTAGTCTCGAC
>NZ_AOLY01000048.1 GCF_000336635.1 Haloarcula japonica DSM 6131
CAGCAACGCCGAAGCGGAAACAGCTGACGATTGGCTCAGGTCATTCAGCTTCGCATGGAATCAGCTAATCTGAACACGATGCAGTGACCCGACGAAAACACCTATGGGCTCCCGTTCTGTTATAAAGTAGCATGGTAACACACACTATCGACGGTGCTGACGGCGTCTCGTTGGCAGTTGAGGAGACTGGAAGCGGCCGGCCAGTCGTCCTGATCCACGGCTACTCTCAGAGTCGGCTCTCGTGGCGCAACCAGTTCGAGTCCAACCTGACGGAAGATTTCCGTCTGATCGCACCGGACAACCGTGGTCACGGGGAGTCAGACAAACCCCACGATGCCTACGCAGACTCGGATCTGTGGGCACGGGACCTCGACGCGGTGTTCGCGGAACTCGATGTCGATGACGCTGTCTTGGTGGGCTGGTCCTACGGCGGGCTGGAGGTTCTTGACTATCTCGATGCCTTTGGCACAGACCGGATCGCCGGGCTCAACCTCGTCGGTGGCGTCTCAGAGATCGGGACCGAGGCCGGCAACGCGCGCCTCGGACAGGCGTACCTCGATCTCATGGAGGGGTTCGTCTCGACCGACGTCATGGAGAGCGTCCGGACCTTACAGGAGTTCGTCGATCTCTGTGTCTACGACGACCTCTCGTCGGCCGACCGGGCCTACATGCTCGGATACAATGTCGTCGTGCCGCCTCGTGTCCGTGACAGTCTGCGGGACCGAACCGTGCGACACGATTCGTCGCTTGCCGCACTCGACATCCCAGTCCTGGTCACTCACGGTGAAGAGGACGCTGTCATGCTCCCCAAATCCGCACGAGAATACGAAGACCTCGCCGACGACGCGACACTCTCCATGTATCCGGAGACTGGCCATACGCCGTTCTGGGAATCGCCCGACCGGTATAATCGCGAGCTCCGGCAGTTCGCACGCGACCTGTAGGGCAGAATCTTTTTTTAATCTGGTCGGCGGGATGGTAGTGTATGCCATCGCTACCGATCACGAGAATCGAGACTGTCGGTGAGCGGACTGTCGCCATCGAAGTCGAGACACCGGCGGACTTCGAGGCCTATCCGGGGCAGTTCGTCCTCGTTCGGGCGACCGTCGACGGTGAGGAGGAGACAGGCTACTACACGATATCCTCGCCGGATGTCGCCGGGTCATTTGAAATGACCGTTGCGGTCGATCCCGACGGGACGCTCGGTCCCTGGCTCGTCGAGCGTACGCTCGGGGAGGAGATTACGGTCGAGGGGCCCTTCGGTGATATCCAGTATACCGGGGACAGCGACGCATTCGTGTTTGCACGCGGACCAGGTATTGGGCCAGCAGTCGGTATCGCTGAACGCGCCCGCCAGTTTGGCCACGACGTGACTATCGTCCACGGCGGACCCAACCCGCCCCACGGAAAACGGCTCGCTATGCTGGAAGACCGTGGCGCGACCGTCATTCGCTCAGAAGACCTCGGCTCGACTGTTGAGTCACTCGCTCTCGAATCGGCTATCACCTACGTGTTCGGCTTCCAGGAATTCGTCGACGAGACGAAGGAGGCACTGACCGCTGTCGGCGTCGACCTTGCCGCCGTCGAAATCGAGAGTTTCGGGCCAGCCTGACCACACCACACTTGCTCGTTCCCGACCTATCGTTTCGCTCGGAGTCCGCGGCAGAACGTGCCCCCACTGATGCAAACAACTTTACTCCCTGGGAGTAGATGTCAGTGCTATGCAAGACGTGTACGTCGTCGGAGCGGCGCAATCCGACTTCGGCGCATTCCCGGAGGAATCGTACCGCTCGCTGTTTGCGACAGCTCTCGAACACGCGCTCGACAGTGTGGACGGTCAGCTGGATCGAACTGATATCGATGAGGCGTTTCTCGGGACGCTCGGCGTCGGCGGCCGCCAATTAGGACTGAGTGCGCCCAGTGTCACCGAGTACGCAGGGCTCGACGGGACGTCCGCGACCCATATCGAGAACGCCTGTGCAGCTGGCGGCTCCGCCCTGCGCCAGGCGGTCCAGTCTATCCGTGCTGGCATGGCAGACGTCGCGCTCGCCGGCGGTGTCGAAATCATGACCGATATGAGCGGAGACCGGACCCGTTATTGGCTCGGCGTTTCCGGCGAAACCGAGTGGGAGCGAATGGCAGGGACGACTTTCGCGGGGGTTTACGCACAGATGGCCGACGCCCACATGGGGGAGTACGGGACGACGCGGGAGCAACTCTCCACCGTTGCGGTAAAGAACCACAGAAACGGTGCAAAAAACCCCCACGCGCACCTCCGATTCGAATGCTCACTTGAGGACGCCGTCAACGGGACCGTCGTTGCAGACCCCCTGAACCTCTATGACTGCTGCCCGACATCGGATGGCGCAGGTGCCGCCATACTCGCGAGCCGCGAGGTTGCCAAAGAGTTGACCGACGATCCGGTCCGAATCACCGGGAGTGGCCATGCCAGCAGCCGTGTCGGCCTGTTCCAGCGGCCGTCCTTGACAAGCATTCCGGCTTCGCAGGGGGCCGCCAAGGAGGCCTACGACGACGCTGGCATCAGCGCCGAAGACGTGGATTTCGCCGAGGTCCACGACTGTTTCTCTATCGCTGAGCTTCTCGCCTACGAGGACCTAGGTTTCTGTGCCCCCGGCGAGGCCGGTACGTACATCGAGAGCGGTGCGACAGAGCCCGACGGGGAGCGGCCGGTGAACCTCTCCGGCGGTCTCAAGTCCAAAGGCCACCCAATCGGTGCAACAGGCATCGGCCAGGCCGTCGAAGTTTTCAAACAGCTTCGGGGCGAGGCGGGGGATCGCCAGGCTGATGGGCTCGAACGCGGACTCACGCACAACGTGGGTGGTTCCGGTGGCGCTGTTGCCGTCCACGTCTACGAGGGGGGATGGGCATGACTGTTATCGAGGGTGTCGGCTCGTATCTGCCGACCTACCGCATCACGGCCCAGGAAATCGGCGAGGCTTGGGACGGTTTTCGAGCCCGTGGTATTCAGGAAAAACGTGTCCCCGGTGCCGACGAGGATGCGGTGACGATGGCTGTAGCGGCGTGTAAAGATGCGCTTGCCGACGCATCGGTCGGCCGTAACTCGCTGACGACGCTGAGCGTCGGAACGACGACGCCGCCCCGAGAAGAGGGTGACATCGGAACCACCATCGCCGAAATTCTCGGGCTGGAAAACGACATTGAGGTGTCGGTCCACACGCAGTCGACTCGCGCCGGAACGCGAGCACTACTGGCGGCGGTTCGGGCCGACGGACCGGCGTTAGCGGTGGCGGCAGACTGTCCACAGGGCGACCCAGACGACGCAATCGACCACGGGGCGGGCGCTGGCGCAGTCGCCGTAGTGACCGGGGACAGCGGTCCGACCGTCCGGCAGACAGCTACTTACACCCGTGAGTTCCCCGGGACCAGGTTCCGGCAACGGGGATCTGAGTCCGTCGAGACGTACGACGCGACTGCGTACGAACGCGAGGCGTACACGACGACCATTAACGGGGCACTGGAGTTACTCGACGACGTGCCCGCCGCGCTCGCACCGACCGCGCCGGACGGGAGTCTCCCAGGACGCGTCGGCAGATCGGCCGACGTCGATTCTGTCCATCATCTCGCTTCAGAGCTCGGGGACACCGGTGCAGCAAGCCCGCTGTTCGGCCTCCTGGCTGCGTGGGATGCAGGCGAGGAGACCGTGGCGGTGCTTGGCTACGGCGCAGGGTCGTCTGTCGACGCGATTGTGATCGAGGGAGCGCTCGATGTCGACTGGGCGCGCCCGGCGACGGATATCTCTTACCCGGAGTACCTCCGAAAACGTGGACACGTGCTGTCCAATGGAGGTGACCACTGATGGGGGCGTATCTGAGTGTCCCGGCGTGGTGGCGTAACCTCGACGGCCGGTACCGGCTAGTCGTCGGCGAATGTCAGGAGTGCGGTGGGTACACGTTCCCGGCTGAGGGGGCCTGCGTCGAGTGCAACGCCATCGACGCTCTGACTCCGACCGAACCTGAGGGCACCGGAACGGTGGTCGCACAGACAATCATTGAGAGCGGTGCGCCACCGGAGTTCACTACGCTCCTCGATGCCGAGGGTGCAATCGGGGTCGTTCTCGTGGAACTTGACGAGGGCGTCCGCGTCCCAGGTATGCTGACAGACTGTGATCCCCACGATATCGGACGCGGAGACCGTGTTACAGCGGTCGTGCGTCGTATCTACGAGCAGGAAGGCATCACCCGGTACGGCACGAAGTTCCGGCCAGATTGACGCATGATACCAGTCACCAAAAAGTATAAGAAACGCCTCGTCACACAACTGATTAGGATTCAATAGATCATGGTCGCCAATACACTCGTACGCATAGGTGCATTAGCAGTTGATGGGCTGAGCCTGGGCCTCCTGTACGCAATGCTCGGGCTTGGAATCACACTCGTCTTCGGCCTCGGTGGCATCCTGAATCTGGCGTTGGGCGTTTTCACCGTCATCGCCATCCTGCTTGTCGTGGAACTCACTGCAAGCGTTCCGGTCGTACTTGCGGCCGTGTTCGCGATTGCACTTACTGGTGGGTTGGGCATCGTTCTTGAACGGTCGGTCCTGCAACTGGTCTACCGTTCTGAGGGCGACGAACGTCTTCTGCTTGGTATCTTCACGACGCTTGGGCTCTCGATTGCCCTTCAAGGTGCGCTTTCGCTTCGCTACACTGGTGAGTTCGCTGTACCAGTCGAGATTCCCTCTGTCGAGGTCTTTGGCGCGTTTATCCGGGGGAGCTCACTCGTCATCATCGTTCTCTCGCTGGTCATTCTGCTCGCGATGTACCTCTTCTTCAGCAGAACCTACACCGGACTCGCCACACGAACCATCATGCAAGACGAGACGGGCGCGGTCTACTGCGGTATCGACACGAGCCGGATGCGGACGTTCGTCTTCGTGTTGAGCATCGTCATCGCCGCCTCCGCAGGCATTCTCTATGGGCTCTCCTTCGAGACGAACGTCGCCGGAGCATTCAACCTGACTATCACCGCAGTCATCGTTTCTATCGTCGGCGGCGTCACGAGTATACTCGGCGTCGTTGTTGCGGGGGTCGGTCTGGGTATTCTCACGACGTTCCTGAGTGCATATCTCGGTTCGTATATTTCGACGATTGCGCTGTTTGGGGCTGCGATTGTCACCCTGGTCCTCAAACCGGAGGGAATCCAATGAAGCGAGATCGGTATCACCTCCTGCTCGTCGCCGGAGTTCTCGCGGCTATTCCACCCGCTTTCTTCGCGCCAGGAGAGAGCTACCTCGCACGCGTTTTTATCCTGATGGTCCTCTATGCCATCCTCACCACGGCACTTAATCTCGTGTTCGGTCACACAGACCAGTTGCTTCTGTTCACTGGTGCCGTCGCGGCTATTGGGGCCTATACGACGGCATTGACGGCGCAGTGGCTCGGAATCTCACCGTGGTTTTCACTCCTCGCGGGTGGGCTGCTTGCGGGCGTCGTCGGCGTCACAGTGACCTACGTAGCAGCGATTCGAGAACTCACTGTTATTGTAATTTCTATTCTGACCCTTGCGCTGCAGTTCTCTATCATCGAACTGGTCAACAGCCTCCGAGACGTTACTGGCGGCGTCACGGGGCTGGCCTTCGACGGGCTCACGATTCCGCCGCTGGTGAACCTGCCGTGGTTCACCGAAGATATCGTCCTCTTTTATACGCTCGGTGTCGTGCTGCTCGGTATGCTGGCAGTTTACCAGTACTTGATGAACTCCCGTTATGGATTGGCCTTTGAGATGATTCGCCAGGACGAGACTGCAGCAAAATCGGTCGGACTGGACACGGTGAAGTACAAAGTCATCGCTGGCTTTGTCGCTACGTTCGCTATCGGGCTCGTTGGACCATTCTTTGCCCAGCTCTCAGGCTTCGTCTCTCCGGGCACGTACCAATTTAACAACATCGACGTTCTTATCCTCATCATGCTCATCGTCGGTGGCCTCCGGACAATGTACGGCCCGCTCGTCGGTTCAGCCATCATTATCCTGCTGAATGAGCAACTCCGAGCGTTTGCCGAGTTCCGCTCCATCTTGTTCGGCACCCTGCTGGTCGTCTTGTTCCTGTACTTCCGTGACGGGGTCGTCCCGTTTGTCGATGATTACCTCGACAAGTGGGATGTCAAACGACGCGCACAGGATCTCATGCCGGGATCGCGGGCTCCCGAGCGATAGCCCTCCACCTCCGGCAGACGCTCTTACGTGCCAATTTCATACTCCGGATACTATGGGAAACAACCGACTGGCTCCAGCGGATGGCAGCCAGGAGGCGTGTGGTGAGACGCCACGTACCATGTCTTGTGCGTTATTGATACGATAGATCTGGGCCACTTGTATGCGTTAGAGACACTGGCCGAATCCGTCTGATAAGGGATAGGCAGCTTGTTGCCGAGGACCTCCAGCGCATCGAATTCACCGATGTCGGAGAGTTTTCCCCGCTATCGCTGGCGCTGGACAGACTGACCGACTGGCACCTATTTTCTCGCCATCCCAGATTTCGAGGGTCGAAAATCCAACGTAGAACGCACGTATCTCTCCGGAGCTATCGCCGAAACTGTGCAGTTTCACCCGCTGAGGTAGCTTTCCTTGACGTGGTCGCTCTCGAGCAGGTCGGCCCCGCTGCCTTCGGTTGCGATGCGACCGTTCTCGAAGAGATAGGCTCGGTCCGAAAGATCCAATGCCCGGTCGACGTGTTGCTCGATCAGAATGACAGTTGTGTTCTCGCTGATCTCCTCGATCTTAGCGAACACGCGCTCGGCTAACTGTGGTGCAAGTGCTCCGGAAGGCTCGTCAAGCGCTAAAATATCCGGATGCGCCATAAGGCCGCGACCGATGGCAAGCATCTGCTGCTCGCCGCCGCTGAGGGTACCGGCCTTCTGATCCCGGCGCTCGTCGAGCACTGGGAACATGTCGATGACTTCCTCGAAGGTGGCCCGGAACTGATCGCGTTCGGTATAGGCTCCCATCTTGAGATTCTCGTAAACCGTGAGGTCATTGAAGAGGTTCCGCTTCTCGGAAACGTGGACGAACCCTTCCTCGACGATCTTGCTGGGGGACAGTGTTGTCGCGTCTCTCCCGAACAGTTCGATGCTGCCACTGGTTGGCCTGAGAACGCCCGACATCGACTTCAGAAGCGTCGTCTTGCCAGCGCCATTGGGCCCCACGATGGCGACGACAGAGTCGTTTTCCCGAATCTCAAGCGAGAGATCCCACAACACCTGCAGGTCGCCGTAGTGGACGCTGATGTCTTCTACTGTAATCATGTCAGGCCTCCGCCCCGCCGAGATACGCGTCCGCAACCTGGCGGTTCTGTTGGATCTGGCTCGGCGACCCCTCAGCGATCTTCTGCCCCTGGTTGAGAACGATTATCCGGTCAGTTGCGTTCATGATGGCGTCCATGACGTGTTCGATCCAAAACACAGAGATACCGAACTCGTCGCGCGTCCGCTGAAGATTCCGGGACAGTTCGTCGAGTTCCGTCGGCGTAAGTCCGCTCCCGATCTCGTCGACAAGGATTAGCTTCGGTTCTGATGCGAGCGCCCGGGCGAGTTCGAGTTGTTTCCGGTGGGCAATCGTGAGGCTGCTGGCGTCCTCGTTGCCCTTGTCCTCGAGCCCGAGGAACTCAAGGTATTCCCACACATTCTCGCGTTCTTCCTCCAGCGAACCCGAATTCTTCCTGCCGAACATCGCCCCTGCGAGAACGTTGTCCACCACAGTGGATTCATTGAACGTTCGCGCCGTCTGGAACGTCCGTGTGATCCCCTGGCGTGCGATTTCGTGGGGCGCCTTCCCGACGAGTTCCGTCCCATCGAACGTAATCGAGCCCTCCTCAGGTGTGTACACGCCGGCAATGGAGTTGAACAGGGTCGTCTTTCCGGCACCGTTGGGCCCGATAAGGCCGATTATCTCCCCGTCGTCTATACTGAGGTCTACCTTGTCGACAGCGGTGAGGCCGCCGAACCGTTTTGTCACTCCGCTAGCCGTTAACATAGGCTGCCATATCCTGCAGGCCAACATAAAACATAGGGTCTGTAGCTGGCTTTCTCGGGGAACGCTGGCTGTCGACGCACGACTCGCGGAGGTTCTGCTGTGCCGGGTAGGCCGTCCCGCACCCGTGAACCCGGAAGAATTAATTGGAAACCCGAAAATGGATACAGTGTGACATACGAGACCCCTCTCTCGCGAGAGACACGAACAGTCGTATCGCCGAGTAGCGTCGTCGTCGGTGCCGGTGCTGTCGAGCAAGTCGGTGAGTACGCTGCCCGTCACGGGACCACCGCGTTACTCGTTGCGACCGAACAGATATTCGAGTTCCACGGTGACAAGGTCATCGACGCACTCGACACCGCTGGCGTCGAGTCCGTTTCCTACACCGACGTCAGGCCAGACCCGACAGTTGAGAACATCGAGTCGGCCTACGAACTGTGGAAGCGCCACGACTGCGATGTTCTCGTCACGCTTGGTGGGGGATCATCCATTGACACAGGCAAGGGTGTCGGCATTCTCGCCAGCAACGACGGCGAGATTCGCGACTTCGGGGTTGACAGGGCAGGCTATGAGGGCGTGCCCGAGCCGACGCCACCGCTCATCGCCGTCAACACAACCGCTGGTACCGGAAGCGAGGCGACACGGTCGGTTGTCGTCAGCGACGAGTCCACGTCGACAAAGTTCCTAATCGTCTCGGAGAACGTCGTCCCCGACATCGCTATCGAGGATCCGGAGCTCACCGTCTCATTGCCCCGCAGCCACACCGCCTTCACCGGTATCGACGCCTTGACCCACGCCATCGAAGCCTACGTGTCGGTCAACGCCTACGACATCCCCGATAGCTCCGCTGAGGAGGCTATGGAACGCATCGCCCGCTCGCTGCCGGTCGCCTGGGCCAATGGCGACGACCTCGATGCCCGCGCCGATATGCTCGTCGGACAGCTCCAGGCTGGTCAGGCCTTCACTAACTCCTCTGTCGCACTCGTCCACGGGCTCGCGAGGCCGTTAGGCGCGCAACTTCACGTCCCACACGGCCTGGCGAACGCGCTCATCCTGCCCTACGTCGCCGAGTTCTCCGCGATGGCCGCGCCGGAGAAGTATGCCACGGTGGCTCGCATCCTCGGCGCTGCCGACGAGTCGGATACTACCCGTGAGGCTGCAGACAAAGCTGCTGAGGGGATTCTTCGGCTCTGTGACGACCTGGATCTCACCGGCTATCTTGACGATTTTGGTGAGGTCCCGTCCCGGGAGAGATACCTCTCGGTCGTTGACGAAATGACGCAGGATGCAATCGACTCCGGTTCGCCGGCCAACAACCCTCGAAAGCCTACCAGCGACGAGATTCGAGACCTTTACATCGATATCTACGACGACGCCCTCGCTCCCGACAGCCCTCGCCGCTCCTGAGATTCCAGGTCTAACTGGCTGATGGCTTCGACATGGAGCCTCGAAACCGTCGAATCCAAACTACTAATTGGAATGCTTTGGAACTGCAGGGTATGTCCGAACCACAGCAAAGTGGACAAAACCAGGTACAGAACTACATCGGCGGCCAATGGACGGACGCCACGGGAACGGACGGCATGGACGTCGTCAACCCTGCGACGGGTGAGACCCTCTCCTACGTCGGATTCAGTACTGACGGTGATGTCGACGAGGCAGTCCAGCACGGTCAGGCGGCCTTTAATACATGGAGCCAACGCCCCATCGAGGAACGCATCCAGCCACTGTTCGAACTGAAGCAACTGCTTGAGGAGCACCTCGACGCCCTTGCAGAGGTCCTCGTTGAGGAGCACGGGAAGACACTCGATGAAGCACGGGGGGAACTCCGCCGTGGCATCGAAAACGTCGAGACGGCCTGCGGGATGCCGACGCTGATGCAGGCTGGCCACGTTGAGAACGCTGCCCCAAACATCGACGAGACGGCCGTCCGGAAGCCCCTCGGCGTCTTTGCGGCCGTCACGCCGTTTAATTTCCCCGGGATGATTCCACTCTGGTTTCTGCCCTATGCTGTTGCCTCGGGTAACTCGTTTATCCTCAAGCCCAGCGAGCGGGACCCGCTCACGACGAAGTATATGTTCGAACTCATCGACGAGGCCGGATTTCCTGACGGCGTCGTCCAACTTGTCAACGGGAGCGTCGATACAGTCGACGCGCTCATCGAGCACGACGGCATCGAGGGCATCTCCTTCGTCGGAAGCACCCCCGTCGCGAAGACCATTTACCAGAAGGCCGCTGCGAACGGAAAGCGGGTCCAGGCACAGGGTGGGGCGAAAAACCACATCGTCGTCTCAGAGACTGCGGATCTGGAGTTTGCCGCCCGAAAGAGTGTTTCATCGGCACTCGCCTGTAGCGGTGAGCGGTGTCTTGCCAACGATGTCGTCTGCGTTGAGGAGAGTGTCTACGGGGAGTTCAGGGATCTCGTCGTCGACATCGCCGCCAGCCAAGTCGTCGGCTACGGCCTTGACGAGGAGACCGACGTAGGGGCGCTCATTACGCCCGAACACGAGGAGCGAGTCCGGAACTACGTAGAGACGGGCGTACAAGAGGGAGCAAACCTCGTCCTTGACGGCCGCGACGTGTCCGTCGAAGGGTCCGAGGACGGCAACTTCCTCGGGCCCTGTATCTTCACTGACGTCACACCAGACATGGTCATCGCGCAGGAGGAGATATTCGGACCGGTCCTCAGCCTCATGTCCGTCACCGACGTTGATCAAGGCATCGAGGTGCTGAACAGTTCAGACTTCGGCAACGCCGCAAGTCTGTTCACGGGTGAAGGTGCCGAGGCACGAGACTTCCGTCACAACGCGCAGGCGGGTAACCTGGCGATCAACGCGGGTACGGCGGCACCGATGGCCTTCTTCCACTTCGGTGGCCAGAAGGATTCCTTCTTCGGGGACCTCCATGCACAAGCCGAAGACGTCGTCCGCTTCTACACCGACGAAACGGTCTACATCGAGCGCTGGCCGGATGCTTGAGCGCCCCCGTGAAAAACGACCGTAGATCCCCTCGGGATCACGGCGGTATTTTTCGAGACTGTTCGGTCAAGCGGCTAACTCAGAGCCAGGGGTACTGGTCCGTGTCCTTCCCGGCGTAGTCGGGGTCCAGGTAAATGAACAGCCGCTGGATCTCGCCGTCGCGGACCTCGAAGACGTCACACCAGCGGCCGCCGCCAGGTGCGCCGTCCGGCTGCCATTCGATCCCCTCGGCTGTCTCACCAGTGCTCGTCCCCTCCACGACGACCGTGTCGCCGTCGATCACGTAATTGAACGTCTCGTAGTCATGGGACATCGACGATACGAGGGTGCCGACGTCACCGAACATCTCGCCTATTTCGTCATGCCCCGTCGCAATGCCCCATTTCGGATAGAACACACGCGCATCGTCGGCAAACAGTCCGAGAAAGTCCTCACCGCGATCAAGCCGCTGGAAGTATTCGAGAACGATACTCTTCCGTTCGATGGCTGGGTCTGGCATGTTACCCATACTCTATCTAGTACGGTTGTCTTTCTATAATACTTCCGCCGCGGCACTTCTGACGGCTGTGGAGGCCCCACGCGGGATGAGGAATGTTAACTTCTGGGGAAATATTAAGTAACTGGAATCTTCAATAGCCGGTATGGAACTGTTCGACTTCCATATTATGCCGTACCAGTGGGTAAACGACCATGCCTGGCCGTTCCCCAACGACAAATGGGACAAGGAGAAAGGATCCAAGCTGTACAAAGACTATCTCAATCAGTTGGAGTACAGTGACGAACTCGGTTTCGACGGTCTCGGTGTCAACGAACACCACTTCTCGGCCTATGGTCTGATGCCCTCGCCGAATATCATGGCCTCGAATCTCGCGGCTAGGACGGAGGATGCGACCATCGCCTTCTTCGCGAACGTCATCCCGACACGGGAGAACCCAGTACGACTTGCCGAGGAGATCGCGATGCTCGACAACATGACGGAGGGCCGCATCATCAGCGGGTTCGCTCGCGGTATCCCCACCGAATATGCCTCTTGGAGCGTCCCTATGGAGGAGTCGCGTGACCGCTTCGAGGAGGCCTGGAAGCTCATACTCAAGACGTGGACGGCGGACGAACCCTTCGACTGGGACGGTGAGTACTGGCAGTATGACAACGTCTACACGTGGCCCCGCCCGTACCAAGACCCGCATCCCGAACTCTGGATGCCCGCCGAAAGCGAGGAGTCGCTCCGCTGGGCCGCCGAGAAAGACGTCGGAATCGGTTCAGTCTTCAACTCTCCACAGGAGATGCGGGAAATCTTCGATGAGTACCGCGAGTACGCCAACGAGGAAGGCAACTCGGTCGGCGACGACAAGTTCACTGTCAGCCGGACGGTGTATGTCGCCGAGACCGACGAGAAGGCCACTGAAGAGGCGAGAGAAGCCCTGAAATACCACTACAAGAACATCACTGCGGGCGTTCACAAAGGCGCGACCGCATGGATGATGGGCGACGACGAGTACGACCCCGAAAAGGAGGAGACCTACATCGAGAACCTCCATCCCCACGGCGAACTTGCGTGGAACTTCGACTTCGACGAATTCTCGGACCGCGGCGAGGTCATCGTTGGAAGTCCCGAGACCGTCGCTGCCGAAATCGAACGGCAGTACGACGTCGTCGGTGGCTTTGGCCGATTTGCCGGCCAGTTCACCTTCGGCAACCTCAGCCACGAAAAGGCAATCAGGAACCGCGAACTCTTCGCGGACGAGGTCATGCCTGAACTCCGGCGCATGGGTCAGGTCACCGGCGGTACCGCCCAGACGGCCGGAGCAGACGACTAACTCTACCAACCGTCCTTAGATATTCGAGGCTTTGCTCCGCATTCTTTTTGAGATAGTATTAAACGATAGGCGCTCGGTCGTAATGACGTATGAGCCCAGCACTGCACCAGTCACTGCTAATGGTGACTGATCTCGACGCATCGAGTGAGTTCTACGAAACCGTTGTCGGAGTCGAACCAGACGAGATCAGCGACAGTAACATCGAATACGACACCGGCCAAGCCACGCTCGTCTTGGAGTCGGATTTCGATCCAGCAGTGCTAGACGCCTTTGGGCTTGAGGAGCCCGGTGACGACCGCGGTGACGGTGTGATCGTCGCAATCGAGGTCGATGGTCCTAACGAAGTTGATGCCGTCTGCCAGCGGGCGCACGACTCCGGGGAGACAGTCCGGATGGACCCGACCGACGTGGACTGGGGACGACGGATGGCGATTCTGGCTGATCCGGACGGGTACACAGTTGAGATTTCGGCTCCGCTCGATAACTGAGCGATACGACGACGCTGGTATCAAGTCATCTGCCCGAGACGCCACCGGTGCCAATACGTAGACGGTGGTGCGTGGGTAAGCTATATTATCGCCCGTTGAGATGAGAGAACAAGCGACATGATACAAGTAGACAAGCCTCTCCACACGCGAGTGTGGACAGCGCAGCATCCCCGGAGGTGCTGGTGATGAGCCTGACGGTTTCGGGCACGGTAACAAGTGGCTTCGGCCGGGGTAAGGAGTTCGTCACGATGGAGGGGTACGCGGATCAGTTTTCGGAGTTACTGGGATACGAGCCATATCCGGGCACACTGAATCTCGACCTCGATTCGGACATTGGTGACCAACTTACCACACTTGAATCCATTCGTGTGACCGAATGGGAGACCGATACCGGCACGTTTGGTGCAGTCGACTGCTATCCAGCCTCACTGGGCCCGGCTGATGACTCCCTTCGGTTACACGCCATCGTTCCCGACAAGACCGACCACGATACGTCCACAATCGAACTCATCTCACCGGTCCGATTACGCGACCGGTTGGACCTCGTAGATGACGAACCGCTCGAAGTCTCCATCTCTTCACCACGGTAAACGCAAGAGCTGGAAGCGACAGCGTTCAGTCGTGGTTAATTTTCACGGCTCCCTGCTCGTCCTCCGCTTGGACACTGTCGATGTCGAGTAACGCGTCTCGAAGACGGACATATGTCTCGTTGACCGCTTCTTCAACGATAGCGGTATTTGCCGTCAGCGGCATGAACGATGTATCGCTCTCCCAGCGCGGGATGATATGGAGGTGGAGGTGATCGTTTATCGATGCCCCACCCGCACTACCGATGTTACAACCAAGATTGAATCCGTCTGGCGAGAGTCCGTCAGTCACCGCCTGTACGGCCACCTGTGCCGTCTGCATACAATCGAGTACGGTGCGTTCGTCCAATGTCTGGAACTCACCAGTGTGTTCGTACGGAATCGTCATCACGTGTCCCGGATTGTAGGGTCTGTTGTTGAGCAACACGTACGACGAGTCACTCCGGGCGACGATGTTGTTCTCGCGGTCATCGTCTACCACCGGCAACCGGCAGAACGGACACTCCGGGCCATCGGGGTCGCCGGAGCGGTCTCTCGTGACCCATTCCATCCGCCATGGGGCGAATAAGGCGTCCATCGCTGTCATTTTTGGCTGAAACCATAATAAAACGTCTGGTGGTCGACCTGTTCTAAACGATCCTGCCTATTGCGAGAGCTGTTCATACGGCCTCTACTGGCCGATATCTATCGTGTTACAACGGAATCTAGGAGGAATATTTATTAGACATCCTACCGAACAGTTGCCTATGCAGAGCCGAAATGTGCTCTTTCGAGAGGAGAATATCTATGTGGAGTGACAGCATGCTCCCGGAGAGTCGAAGTTACAGGCAAAACAAGCCTGCCGGCGGGCTTGACAACGCGATAGCGGCGTTCCAGCAGGGTGAGCCGGTTCTCATTCACGATGCCTCCGACCGCGAGAACGAAGTTGATCTGGTCTACCCGGCCCACACCGTGACATCGTCCGACGTCGCTCGACTCCGGAACGACGCCGGTGGTCTCATCTGTGTCGCACTCTCGTACGATGTCGCAGAGGCGTTCGACCTCCCATTTGCGGCGGACGAACTGAGCCACCCGGCTGGATCCGAGACTGGTATCGAGTATGATGACAGGTCGTCGTTCTCGCTGACAGTTAATCACCGGGATACGTTCACCGGAATCGTCGACAACGACCGTGCACAGACAATTTCTGTGCTTGGTGAAGCAGCACGAAACCCTGATGATGTCGACTTCGCGTCCGAATTCGACATTCCAGGGCACGTCCATCTGCTCAAAGCCGCTCCGAATCTCCTTGACGACAGGCAGGGCCACACGGAACTAGGTATCGCCCTCGCCGAGATGGCGGACGTTCCCCCTGCTGCCGTCGTCTGTGAGATGCTTGACGACGAAACTGGTGGCGCGCTCTCCCGGACCAACGCCGCTGCATACGCCGGTGAGAACGACTTCGTCCTGCTTGACGAATCGACAATCATTGACGAAGTGATGAGAGAGTAACTCTCTCTTCTGGGGAGCGTGATACTCGACAATATGTTCAGGATATCTGGTCCGGACGCCACCGTTCACTGTACCGACATCTCAGGGCCAAGGATCCACTTCTCGAAAATGTGAGGGACGTCTGTGACGCAGTCACAGTTGACACACATCCAAATAGACAAGGACTGTGCTAGCCTTATTTACCGTTCTCATTTCCTTGGCTAACACTAGGTCACCTGCTGTGATCCCCTCAATTTGAATACCAGTGCGGGGTCAGAACTCCGGCGGTTCCTCGCCGGTTATCCGTTCGATAGCTGTGCGGAGTTTCTCGATATTTTCATCCGAGTCGGCCTCGAATGAGGCCCTATGCCTTGGAAGACTCGTCGCCCACCCGAGTTCTTGTTTCGTTTCGATATCGTACTGATTTTCTACGTACTGGTAGTATTCAAGTAGTTTCTCAGCCATTGTTATACATCAAGCAAGTCGCCATATGCCTCGCGGTACATGTCTGCCTCCTCCCCCCATTCGTCAGCAATTCGTGACTCCATTGTACAGTACTCATGACCCGCACCGATACATTGCTTTTCCACCGAAATAACGGGGGCATTCATCATCCCCGTCCCGTATCCTGCGGCGTATCCTATCTGTGACCAGCAGACTGGTTCAACGGACTCCTCGTAGAACATCCGGTGTTGGCTCCCCTCGTAGGAGTTGTACCAGTGTCCTTTCACGTGGAGTCGCCCGTCGTCGATATCAATCTCCACATGGGTTGTTTCAGCGCGACAGATGCCCTGATAGGTATGCAGGCGCGGTGCCATCTCGAGTAGATCGCGGTCAGTATCCCAGTCGTAGGCCACCTTCATCTCTAACGCATCGGAGAATCCCGCCCGGAATCCGAACCTGAGGAAAATCTCTCGCGCACGCTCAAATCCGATCTCTTCGATGATTTGATAGCGCAACAGCCCGAGGGCGTCCGCATGGAGGATAACCATGCGGTCACTCCCGTAGGTTGTTATCCCTCGCTCGAGGTCGAATTTGAGGTCGCGGACGAGGTCGAAGTCCGATGCTTTCATTCTTATACGGCAATACTTGCATTACGTATTAATGGTTTTTACCAGAGAAAGAACATGAACCTCGATCTCGTGTTGTCGTATACTTCTGGCTGACCCGGTTGCGGAGATACTATTATGTGGACACGTGCGTAATCCAAACTCGGTAGAATGGATGGTAACGCCTACAGCTTCGAGTATCAGCCGGGTGCGATCCATCATGGCCCGGGAGTAGTTGCAGAGTTCGGCTCCGAACTGGAGCGATATGGTGCCTCGCGTGCGCTCATTGTTACCGACGCGACGCTGGCTGACGTGCCTGCGATCATGGATCCGCTCCGTGATGGCATCGGTGATCGACTGCACGGGGTCTTCGATGACGTCACGCCTGAAAAGTACCTACGAGACGCTGCCGCCGGAGCCCGTCGCGTTCGTGAGGATGACATTGACGCACTGGTCCCGCTCGGC
This sequence comes from Haloarcula japonica DSM 6131, assembly GCF_000336635.1. Taxonomy (GTDB): domain Archaea; phylum Halobacteriota; class Halobacteria; order Halobacteriales; family Haloarculaceae; genus Haloarcula; species Haloarcula japonica. The sequence continues at coordinate 16,858 of NZ_AOLY01000048.1, forward strand.
GGCGGCAGCAGCCTCGACATGGCCAAACAGATCAGCGTTCTCGCGGGACACGACCGACCGGTCGATGAGGTCACAGACGAAATTCTCGACCGCGGAGAGATGGTTCTCCCCGACGACGAGGTTGTTCTCACGGACATCTTCGCCGTTCCCACGACACTTCCGGGCGCTGACCTTTCTCAGGTTGCAGGCGTCAAACTCAGTCTGGATCCAGCAGGGAAATCTAAGGATGAGATTCCCAGTGCTGGTGTCTCCGATAGTAGGCTCATGCCGACTGCGGTCTTTCACGACCTCAACCTGTTTGCGACGACACCGAATCCGATCCTTGCACGGTCAGCGATGAACGGTTTCGATAAGGGCATCGAGATGATCTATACCCGACATCACAACCCCCTCACTGACGGTACTGCGATCCGCGGCGTCCGACTGCTCTATGAGAGCCTCCCCGCACTCGCTGACGATTCCACGAGTGAGGAGGACCTCTCACAGATCTTGCGGGGCATCGCAGCCGCTCAGTACGGCCTATCGACGCCAAACGCGTACCGGGCGTCTGTAATTCACTCGTTCGGCCACGCGATTGCCCGGAACTACAACGTTCAGCAGGGCGTAGCCCACGCTATCGCTGCACCCCACGTGCTTCGCTATCTATTCGAACAAGTGGACGGCCGACGTGACCTGCTCGCCGAGGCCTTCGACGTACGAGACGAGGCTGCGACCCCGGAGGAGACAGCTGATGCCATCGTCGACGCCGTTACCCAGACGCGTGATGCGCTTGATCTTCCGTCACAACTCCGCTCAATCGATGGAACCGAGAAGGCGCATTTCCCCTCCCTCGCAAAAGCGGTCATCGAAGATCCGTTCATGGATGCAGGGCCGGAACACCTTGACGCCGCACAGTCAGACCTCGAAGCCGTGTTTGAGCAGATGTGGTAAGGTAGCCCGACGACGCTGGACGTATATCTGACAGTTCGTTGTGCGGTGAGATCTTCCGGTGCCAACTTTCAAATCACTCTCGCCCTCATATCCGATATGACACAACAGCCCACCCGTCGACCAACTGACGAAGCTCACCTCACTGACGATGAATTCTCCCCGCCGCCGTCGCTTCTGAATCTCCCCTGGATAGACTGTCATAATCACGCACAGACGCTCTCGTGGGAGGACCGAGAGCGGTACTCGCTTACCGGCTGCCAGGGGATGGTCATGGTTGCGTCAGGATACCACTGGACGCCGTACAAACCCGTCGAAGCCGAGGACATCCGATTTCTCTGGGACGATGTAATCAACCGGCGACGGACGATAGAGCGGAATCACTTTTTCGAGGCCCGGCTCGCTTTCGGTGTCCACACCGGCGTTCCGATAGCCAACCCGGACGACCTCTTTGCGGCGATGGACGAATACTGTCGTACGGAGCCAGTGGTTGCTCTCGGCGAAACGGGTATTACTCCCGCACAGCACGTCCAGTCCTGGGGGCTTGATGAACAACGTACAGTCGTCGGGGCACAAATGGAACTGGCGGCCGACCACGACCTCCCTATTATCCTTCACACGCCGAACAAGCGCCCTGCCGACCAACCGACCTACCGGCCAGGCGTCGGTACTCCTGGCTATGAGAAGAACACAAACCTGACGCAAGACCCGGTACTCACGGGAGAGAATCCGTCACTCGAAGCGGTTCGCATGGATATCGATATTGCCGACCAGGTGGGCCTTCCCGAGGATCAAATCGTTGCCTCGCACGCCGACCCGAACAATGTCGACTTCCTATTGTCAGAGACGGAATGCTACGCCAGCTTCACGCTCGGATATCCGTGGTTGACTGGTGTCACTGCCGCCGATGTCGCCGATGCTATCGACCGATACGGACCCGACCGGATTCTCGTCGAGACTGATTGTGCGAATGTTCTCCGCACTGATGTCCGCTCGGTCAAACGGGCTATCCTCGAACTGTACCGCCTGGGCGTTGACGAGGACGATATCCGACAGGTTGTGTTAACGAACCCGTCCGCTGTGTTTGGATTTGATTACTGACGCTGCCCGCAATATTTTGTGTTGTCTCGAGGTTGGTTGCAACACCGGGACAGGTTATTATCTTGATTCGGTGCCAGAATTCTGCTGTTCACCGTTCTGATGATATCACTGGTTTCCCTCGCTCTTGCGTCCGGTCATCGTCTTGCTATCGAGTTCCAGTCGCTCAACGTCGTACACTGTCAGACTAACCGTCCCGTCCGCATCCGCGAAGTTGAGGTTCTCGCTGTCATCGCCAAACTGAATCAGAGAGACGAACAGGTAGCCGTACCAAACTCGCCCGTGATGAAACGGTTTCCTGGAACGCTACCCAGATCTTGCAAAGGTTTTACCCACTGGTAATGTGATAACCTATCACGGATGTGTACTAACCACACGCCCAACGTGAATGAGACACGAAAATCCACAATTTTTTCCGCTTCCGATGTTCAGACTATAAGATCACTGGATATGAACGCCGTACTGGGAGGACAAATATGAACCCAGACGGGAAAATTCTGGATGACATCAAGATTATCGACCTCTCGACGTTCGTCACTGGTGGGTTCTGTTCAGCGATGCTGGCTAATCAGGGGGCGGAGGTCCTCAAGGTTGAACAGCCTGGTTACGGCGATGCAGTCAGACATTCCGGTCCCCCGTTTATTAACGGCCAATCGCCGTACTACTGGACACTGAACTACGGGAAGAAGAGCCTCGAACTCGACCTAAAAAACCAGAAAGCGAAGGAGGCGCTGTATGACCTCATCGCAGAGGCCGATGTCTTTATTCAGAACTTCCGACCCGGGACTGCGGAGCGCCTTGATGTCGATTACGAGACTTTCTCCGAGTACAACGATGACCTCGTTTATCTCGCAATCTCCGCGTTTGGACAGACAGGACCCTGGAGTAAGCGGTCGGGATACGACCTGCTCATTCAGGGAATGGGTGGGATCATGGACGTGACTGGCGAAGAGGGCCGCCAGCCGGTCAAAGTCGGTTTACCGATGACGGACCTCATTACTGCCATGTGGGCTGCTTTCGGCACGATGACCGCACTCTACCGAAGGGAACAGACCGGCGAGGGCGAGTACATCGATCTCGGGATGCTCGAAGCGACACTCCCGTGGCTCACAAAACAGGCCGGCATGGTATTTGCCGGTGAGGAGACCCGGCGGATGGGAACTAAAGATCCAGTACTCGCTCCCTACCAGACATTCGAGACGAAGGACGGGTACCTCAACATCTGTATCCTCAATGAGAAGCTCTGGGGCGAGCTCTGCGAGGCACTCGACCGACCTGATCTCCCTGCCGACGACCGCTTCGAGATGAACAAAGACCGCGTCGAGCACGTCGACGAGTTAGAGGCGGAAATCGAGGACACTCTCGCCGAGAAGACTACGGATGAGTGGATCGAGATCATTGCGGAGGACGCTGGTGTCCCGGCTGGACCGGTTTACGATGTCGAAGAAGCTCTGGACAATCCACAGATAGATGCAAGGGGAACGATCACCGAAATTGAACATCCGGAACTCGGGGAAGTCCCAGTTATCGAACACCCGATCCAGTACCACAACGCAGATAGCGGGTTCGACTCCGCGCCGCCGCTGCTCGGTGAGCACAATCGTGAGGTCTTCCGCGAGCTCGGATATTCTGAGGCGGAGGTTGAAGCGCTCGCAAACGCCGGTGTTTTCGGCTCTGCGGACGACGAGGAGTAGATACCGCCTGTTTCTCTGGGATTAGGCCGACGATCTTCCGACAGGCGTAACGATTCTCGTTGATCGCCTGCAAACATCTGTCGAAACACGGACGGGCGATAATAAACGAACACATTCCTTCATATAAATATAAGGCCAACTATAACGAAGATACTTCTCGCACATCTTCCACTGATAGCCCCTAAGATATTACTAAAAGTAAGCAAATTATGTATGTCTATCTGTATATACAAAGATATAGAGATAATATGCTGTTGATTTGGGTTTATACAAACACAAGCGCGAGGATATAAGCTCCCTAAGCTGTTCCAGCACCGCCAAAGCAGAAATAGACAATGATTGGTTCAAGCCGTTCAGTTTTACATGGAATCAGTCCAGCTGAATGCGAGCCAAATGATAGTACGCACGTTTAATAGTCGCCAACCCTTTAATTCGGGTAGAAACAGTATGGGATGCAAGGTCGAGACACTGGCTGACCGGTATGACCTCACGGCCCCTGGATCAGGGAACCACTCTCTCGACGAGTATCTCGTGGCTCGCTGGACCGGCCGTGACGGACGATCAGCGGTCGGGTACAAATCGCTCACGGAGTGGTTCAACAAACGGGTTCTCAAAGAGCTATACGCCGAAGTAGATCGGGAAACACTGGGTGTCCATCTGGACCGTGAGTACGAACTCATAACCGGTGATGACGACGTAGCGTACGACGAGCTGGCAGCCGCGCTTGCTGCTGATGGACTCGACATCGAGCGCATCGAGAGCGAACTCATCTCTTGGAGCACGATGCGCCATCATCTCAAGGGGTGTCTCGAAGCGGACAAAGACACTAACGAGGCGAAGACCGACTGGGAGTCAAACACCGTCGAGGTTGCCCGACAGCGGACCGAAGAAAAGGCCCAGTCAGTTCTTTCTTCGCTGGCATCGAAGGAGCGACTCGCAGATGCTGAGTCCGCCGAAGTAGATGTTCAGGTAAAACTCGGCTGTTCGGATTGTTCCGTTCGGGTCCCGTTTGACGAGGCGGTCGAGCGTGGTTACGTCTGTGAACAGCACGTCTCAGATGAGGACGAGAAAGAGACCACCGTGGATAGCTGGAAGAACACTCTCTCATCAGTGATTACACCCTATGGTGCGGTCGAAGCGGTCCAGTGTCTGTTGCTCGAAGAACCATCCCTCCTAGAGACACTCCTGCTCCCAGTACTCTGAACATGACATGGGAACTCACAGTTGAGAATATCGCCGGGATTCGTAGCGCAAACGAGGCAATCGAACCTGGTGTGAACGCCGTCCGTGCGAGCAACTGGCAAGGGAAATCGAGCTTTCTACAGAGTATCCAGACAGTGTTCGGGACTGAGACGCCGCTCACTGAGGGTACTGACCAGGGCCGGGTCGAGCTCAACGCGGACGGCGAGGCGTTCGAAGTTCGACTCGAACGGGACGGCGTGGCGGTCAGTCGCCGCGGTACCCCGTACCTTTCGTCCGAGTATGATCAAATCTGTGCCGATCTATTCGCATTTCTCGACGAGAATAACGCTGTTCGAAAGGCAGTCCGAGACGGCGACCCGCTTGAGCCGGTCCTTACGAGGCCGCTCGATTTCGAGGACATCGACGGCCAACTGGCCGAACTGCGGTCCGAACGAGACCAGGTCGAACGCGAACTCGAACGGGCTAATGATGCGGCAGAGCGGCTCCCCAAACTGCAGGAGCAAGAGACCAAGTTTGAGGCTGAGCTTGAGGAACTACGCAGCGAACGGGAGGCGCTCGACGCCGACGGCGACAACACCGAGGCCAGAGCAGAACTCAGCGACCTCCGTGCAGAGCGAGAACGCGTGCAGCGACGTGTCGACCGGCTTGAGCAGACTGTCGAGCGAGTGGAAACCCGGCTTGCCGAGAACCGCACTGAACTCTCTGAGCTGACTGTCCCGGAGGAGAGCGATATAGAGATGGAGTTAGAACAGGTTCGCGAGCGTCTCCGATCACTCGAACGGGACCGAGAGCTGTTACAGGGGGTTTTCGAGGCTAACAAGCGGGTACTCGACTCGGACCGAACTGAGTTGCTGACTGACGTCTCTCGGGATGTACTCGGGGACACAGTCGAATGTTGGCTCTGTGGGACGGAAACGACGAGCGACGAAATGGCTGACAAGCTCGACGCACTGGACGAGCAAATTACCGAGCTACGTCGGGAGGAATCAGAGTACCGGACACGAGTCGAAGAGCTTGAGGCCCGCCGAGACGAGGTCAAAACCGCCCGCCGGCAGGAAGCGGACTTGACGGACCGAATCGGCGAGCTGGAAACTTCTCTCGACGAAAAAACCGAGGAACTCTCTTCAGCCCGCGACCGACTGGCTGATCTGGAGGCCCGCGTCGATGAGGTGACAGAGTCCGTCGAGACAGAATCGGAACGGCTCACCGACATAGAGAGTGAGATCAAATACACAGAAGCCGAACTCGAAGACGCTCGGGCGGAACTGGCCGACGCCGAATCCCGTGCCGAGCAGCGTGAGATGCTGAGCGCAGAGTATGACGATCTCACAGCGGAAATCGCTTCGCTTCGGAACCGTAAAGATGAGATCAAGCAGGACCTCCGTGAGTCGTTTTCGACAGCGCTAGCGGAGCTGTTCGAACGCTTCGATACGGGCTTCGAGATGGCTCGCCTGACCAGTACGTTCGACCTCGTCATCGCCCGTGATGGGCGCGAGACGACACTCGATGCCCTTAGCGAGGGTGAGCGGGAGCTACTCGGCTTCGTCGTTGCACTCGCTGGTCACGAGGCGTACAACGTGGGTGAGCGTGTCCCGGTGTTGCTCCTCGACGGGCTGGGAAGCCTCGCAAGTGACAACATCGCCACCTTCGTCGAGTACACTGTGGACCGGGTTGACTATCTTGTCTTGACGGCGTATCCTGAACACGACGGATTCGAAGCAAACGAACTTTCCCCGTCTGACTGGGATGTCATCTCTCATCAGGCCGAAACCAAATCGTAACGATAACCGAAGCGGCGACCTGTTTGGCTCGTGGTAACGTGTAATACCTTCTCGCCAGACTTATGTTTTCGATTACGCTACCTGTTGCTGTGATGAGCGAGTTTACCGAGGCCCACGAGCGTGGAGTCCAAGCATTCACTCAGAGCTTATTGCACAGGGAATAGACGTGTAGCAACTGTGATTTCCAGGATACAGTCCTCCACGGCGACTGGCAGACCCACGCCGAGACGGACCACCAGTCGGGCCACATACGGTATCGGCTCACGTGTCCGGACTGTCAGTCAGAGGAAGTGCTCGATATCGATATTTGAGTCCGACGGAGCGGTTGGAGTCGACCCCGATGACCCCGTAGTAACAACCACTCAGTCATTATTAGAACTGGTCTGTCTAGAGGGAGGATACTGTCTCGGTGTATCACTCCTGAGGCACCGCGGAGGCACCGAGGATGAAAACCAGCGCGGCGAACATCGCCAGTACGAGCAGGTCGGACCAGGCCGGTTGGCCGAGATAGGTGACCTTTCTGACCCCGCGAGAGAAGTACGTGAGTGGTGAAAGACCGATCACCGGACGGAACCACGTTGGAAGCCGCTCCGGCATCACGAATGTCTCGGAGAGGAACACGAGCGGCAGCGCGATGGCGTTACTGGCGGCGACGACACCATCCTGTGAATCGGTAATCCGTCCCAGTATGGCTCCGAGGCCGCAAAAGACCACCACTGCGAGAATGATAAACAGGAGTAACAACGGTGAGAGTCCGATAGTCCCGTCCACGAGCAGTTCCAGAACCCCCAGTACGACGGTACTCGCAAGAATGATGATAGCGATGTTGACGAGTGTGTGTGCAGCCAACCACTCGCGAGAGGTCGCAGGTGTGGTCGACAGCTTCTGAAACCGGTTCCCATCCCGGTATCGAGCGAACGCACTCCCGATTCTGGACAGCGGGGTGAACAGGACGATAACAGCCAGATAGCCCGGCACGTAGAAACTGGTCGGGTGTCCGAACAGACCGCCACCCGCCGGGTTCGCCTGAACGATGATGCCGAATATCGCGACGAGGATGAGCGGGAATCCGAAGGTGAAAAAGACCGCTGTCCGCCGCCGAAGGAATGTTCGCCACGCCGCGCCGGCCTCGGCAGTGACACGGCTCGTCCGACTCACCGGGACCGACCCCCGGCAGTCATGGGCTCTCGCGAGGGTCTGTTTTCGTCGATACGCTCATCGGTGAGGCTCAAGTAGACATCTTCGAGGGAAGGGTCGGCCCATGTGAGCGTCTCGTACGTGACTCCCTGCGTGTCCAGCTGTCCGACGATCCGCCCGATATCAGCCGTCGCAACATCCAGAATTCGTATGCCGTCTTCTGTCGGCTCCACATCAGCCTCAAGTACCGACAGTTGCTCCGGGGATGTTTCTGTCTCAACGAGGAGATGCGTACCACCGCCGTAGGATTCGATAAGGTCGGTCGGCGGGCCGACTTCGACGATTGTCCCGTCATCGAGCAAGGCGACTCGGTCTGCGAGCTGCTGGGCTTCTTTCATGTAGTGGGTCGTGAGAAATATCGTCGTCCCCCCGGCCGACAAGTCGTCGATGAGTGACCAGAGCGACTGACGGCCAGCCGGATCGATTCCCGTCGTTGGCTCGTCGAGAAAGAGGAGATCAGGGTCGTTAACGAGAGTAATGCCGACGCAAATACGCCGCTGTTGTCCACCCGACAGGTTTGTGTACCACGTATCGTCCTCTGTTTCCATGCCAACAGCGGCGAGTACGTCATCGCCGCGTTGTTGGTCGTCATAGAGTCCCTGATAGTACGTTACTAGTTCACGTGCTGTTAGCCGTTCCGGCGGTGTAAACGACTGAGGAAGCAGTCCGACACGTCCGTCCTCGACACTGGTCGGTGACTCGCCGAAGATGCTAACTGAGCCCGAATCAGGCGTTGTTGTTCCGGTAAGGGCTTCGACGAGGGTTGTCTTTCCAGACCCATTCGGGCCAACTAACGCGAAAATCTCCCCGCCGTCGACATCAATCGACACGTCGTCGAGTGCGACTGTGTCGTCGTACCGTTTGCTGATACTCTCAGCTAGAACTGCTGGGGGCATAGCTGAACGTGTGATGTCTTCGGACCTAAGCTATTCGCTTCGCAGCGATGGGAGTACGAAAACGGCAGGACGGAAGCATTGATAACGATTCAGTCTGAGATTCACTTGTTGGAATGCCAGATAAACCGGTACCATCGGTTATAGAAGAACCAGCGATGCGTGATGCTCTCGCTACGGTGGTTGAGCACAGTGACAAGGGAAACGAACCGCTCCAGTGGAACGACGTGAGCGAGTCGCTGTCCAATGAAGAGTGGGGACGACTCATACGGGAGGGGGTGCTTGTCAGTGATGGCACCGGATTCACCGTGGCGAATCCAGAGCGGGTGCGAGAGGCACTGCAACCGGACGAACCGATGGATACAACGACGGACACAGACGGAATCGAAGCTGAATCGTGGGCCTGGTATGACAAAGCAGCAGGGCTGGCGGCCCTCTCACTTTTTGCGGGGTACTGGAGCACCGGTATCAGGGATACCATCGCATCGTACGACGACCTCCTTCTTGCCCCCGTCACGGATGCGTTCCCGTTTTTCGCCGTCATCATACTACTCGCAATCGTCACCGGACTGTATTCGACCGTACTGCAGTCACGGCTGAGAGACACCGAGAAGATACAGGCATATCAGAAGCGGGTAAACGAGCTGAAAGAGCGCAAGGAGGCGGCAAAAGAGCGCGGTGACGACGAAGCTCTTGCGGAGCTACAGGAGGAACAAATGGAAGTCGCCAGCGACCAGCTCGGGATGTTCAAACTGCAGTTCCGGCCGATGGTGTGGATCATGCTTTTGACCATTCCAGTGTTCCTCTGGCTTCGGTGGAAAGTTCGCGGTGGTCACCTCGGCGCGAGTGAGTTCGGCTTGATCGTGCCGCTGGCTGGCGCCGTCGGCTGGCAAGAGCCGTTGTTCGGACCCATGAAAACATGGATTGTCTGGTACTTTCTCTGTTCGATGGTGTCGCGGCAACTCATCCAGAAGACGTTCGATATTCAGCCGACCGCCTCGCAATCAGATTGACAGGAGCTAAGTGGTTGTTACACGATTCCGGGAGAGCAAAGGCGAAACTGATTAGCAACACGACGACAGGATGTCGAGTGATGCCGTCGTCACGCTCGCATCTCCAATCACCGGTATCGATAGTTGTCTTCAGCATCGGTGTCTGTTTCCTCGTATTGGGAGCATTTGGGGTACTGGCCGACACTCACCCGGCGATAAGTGTCTCAGGGTGGGGACTGTATGCCGACAGGAATCTGGAGGTCATCGGAGTGCTTACCGGCGGTGTTGCACTCCTGGGGGAGTCGGTTCTCATACCGGCGGGCTGTGATACACCGCCAACGCTCGATTGCCAGACAGTGTACATGGCCGAGCCACTGCAGGAGATGCTCCTTTCGCTTGCCGCCGAGGCAGAGCCGGACACGGTGTCGTTCGGCCTCGCGGTCACGCCAGCGGGCAACCTCGCATCCGGTACCAACGTACCCGATCAGACTCCGGTCTTTTCAGACGTCTATCTACCCGAAGAGCCGAACTCAGTCAGTTCCGTATTCGGCATCGACTTGTCGACCCCACCACAGCGGACGCAGGGTCGGTTCATTTCTCACCCACGCTCCGGACTGGAGGTGACCAAGCGCGATGACCTGCACGAAGTCGTCTTTGTGGCTGTGCCACCCTGGCACGATGCATCTATCGCGGCGTTTGATCGGGCAGGCCGGCGCCACCGTCTCGAAACGGTGGACGCTACGGCGGTCCCGGACGTTCCCGAACCAGTAAACATTTGAAAGGCCACACAAGAAATAGCGACAACCACCGCGTCAGCAGTATCATCGGCAGCGCTACGTAGAGTAGCAGCGGTAGAGCTGTCTGTGACCTGTTCTGGCGTGGGGGTCCCACAAGCATGACGCATATGATTCGTTGTCGGTATAGCTGTCAGTATGGTATCGTCACTTGGCCGTGCGCTGGAGGACAGCGATGAGCTGGAAAGACACGGCAGAACCCGTGCTGGTCCGGATGCCAGCCGTCCGCAAGCCGGACCGACACATCCCGTTCAAACGGAAACTGGCGTGGACGGCAGGCGTGCTCGTCCTCTATTTCTTCCTGACGAACGTGATGTTGTTCGGGCTTGATATCACCCGTGACCAGGCCGTGTTCGGTCGCTTCAGCTCGATACTTGCGTCCGGCCAGGGATCAGTGCTACAGCTCGGTATCGGGCCCATCGTCACGGCGAGTATCGTCTTGCAGCTGCTGGGTGGGGCCAATCTCCTTGGACTCGATACACAGAACGACCCACGCGACCAGATACTCTATCAGGGGCTTCAGAAGTTGCTGGTGCTGGTGATGATTTGCCTGACCGGTCTACCGATGGTGTTTGCAGGGAATTTCCTCCCCGTGGACACCCAGGTGGCCCAGTCACTGGGTGTTGGAATTGCCGGTGTCCAGTGGCTCATTTTCGCACAGATGTTCCTCGGCGGTGTGCTTATTCTGTTCATGGACGAAGTGATCTCCAAGTGGGGGGTCGGCTCCGGTATCGGCCTGTTTATCGTCGCTGGCATCAGTCAGCGACTCGTCGGTGGGTTGCTTACACATCCGGCTATCGGCGGTCAACAGTACGGTATCATTTTGACCTGGATACGGATGGCGACCGGTGCCGTTCCTATCGGTCCCGTCTTTAGTTCCGACGGCCTACAGGCACTCCTATTCACACAAGGCCATTTGCTTCAACTTTTCACGACACTCCTCATCTTCGCTATCGTTGTCTACGCCGAATCCGTGCGTGTGGAGATCCCACTCTCGAATGCGAGAGTAAAGGGTGCGCGAGGTCGGTTCCCGGTGAAACTCATTTACGCTAGCGTCCTCCCGATGATATTCGTCCGCGCGATACAGGCGAACATTCAGTTCCTGGGCCGTATTTTGCGGGCACAACTGCAGAGTCTGCCAGCGTGGCTCGGTGTCTACGCGAACGGGCGTCCCGTCGGAGGGCTGTTTTATTATCTTGCACCGATCCACTCTCCGCGTGACTGGATGTGGTTCCTCGGCGGGGCTACCCAACCTGTCTGGAAAGTACTGCTGCGGATGGGCATTGACCTCACGTTTATGATCAGCGGTGGTGCCATCTTCGCCGTCTTTTGGGTCGAGACTGCCGATATGGGGCCTGAGTCGACGGCACAACAGATTCATAGTTCCGGGATGCAGATACCTGGCTTCCGCCAGAACGTCGGCGTCATTGAGAAGGTTCTAGAGCGGTATATTCCACAGGTCACGGTCTTGGGAGGCGCGCTTGTCGGTCTGCTGGCGGTCATGGCGAACATGCTTGGTACCATCGGCGGTGTCGGGGGGACGAGCTTACTGCTCACTGTCTCGATCACGTATAAACTGTACGAGGAGATCGCTGAAGAGCAACTCATGGAGATGCATCCCATGATGCGCCAACTGTTCGGGTGATTCTGCGAGGCAAGTGATCGTTTTCTACGTTTTTTCGAAATGCACATGATACCAACGTTGCCCGAAAAACAACCACTTAGTCCCTGTTAATATGTTACTTTTCCGGGAGCTATAGAAGCATGAGTGTGTTTTCGCCCCCATGGACGAAGAGACCAATCCTCCGAAACCACCAGTTGACTTGCCCGATGACATCGCATCTGTGTTACAAGATGCCACTGTACATGACCTCCGGGAGGGTTTGATATATGCTCAGGAGCCACTCCAGCATAATCATGAACCGACCGAGCAGATCGAGCCATTACCAGGTGAAGAGATCGTCGAAATAAAAGGTGAAGGCAAGCGGTTCACGGTACTGAAACGCCAGCCGTGTGCGGATAATTGTCCCGACTGCCCACACGGGCCGTATGTTTACGAAGTTACACAAGAAAAACAACTGAACGGCGAGACACACTTTCACTGGGCGTTCATCGGCCCATATATTGTAAACGAATAGCTCAGTCGTTGCCGCCGCTGGTATGCGGTGATTCGGCGTACTTGAGCTGGAAGAAGGCGAATATCATTGGGAGAATCACGGCGAAACCTGCACCGAAGCCAATGAAGTGTGGTTGCAACGGGACTCCCGCTTGGTGGGGGTCTACTTCGACGGGACCACCGCCACCAACAGTCGTTGTCGGATACTCTTCGCCCACGACCACAGCGCCCTTCATCCCGAGGCCCTTGTGTGGGTCACAGTAATACTTGTAGAGACCAGCCTCCTCGAACGTGTATTCGTAGTTGACTCCAGCACTCCCTGTTGCTGAGCCTGAGTCAAGTGGACCATCGCCGTCTGAGACCACGTTGTGGCCACCACCTTCGCCCGTCCATTCGAACTGAACTGTCGTGCCCGTGTCGACGTGAATTGCGGGCGGGCCGAAGCCGAACGCGCCGCCGTTCGCCTGCACACCGACTTCGACAGTTTCCGACTCCTGTCCTGTCGCGTCGACGGTGCTCGTCGGGTCACTGAAGTTACCGACGTCACTAAACCACCCGCCGTAGTCCGGGACTGTGGTCGCTTCACTCCCACCACTCTCACCGCCGCCGTCTTCCTGTGCGGCTGCGGTTCCAGATACGCTGAGCGTGCTCAGAGCGGTCGCTGTACCTCCGGCTGTCTTGACGAACTGCCGTCTGTCCATCTCGTTTCTACCGTCATGTACACATCTGCATAAATCTACGGAAAGAGAAATCGCCGACTCGCTACCGGTGGTACCCGCGGAGCCACCGGATCGCGAACGATGTGATACCGAGACCGCGTTTGGCCATGATGACCGTACTCTGTGCGCGCCGTCCGACGGCTTCGGGAACGGCCCCGACGACTAATTGCTGGAGCATACTCTCACACGATGCACTGATAACGGTCATATCAACGTCGGCAGTTGCCTCGACGATGGTGCCGGCGATGTCGTCACTCTCGATACGCCTCCGGGTCGCGTCTCAACGTCGTTCAGATTCTCGTTCCAAGTCGGGGTGAGAACGCCACCTCGCTGGCGCTTCTCGCCGGCCGAATAGCCGCGGTGCATGATGCTGGGAAGGTCGTCCCCATGGGTTCCATCACGACCGAAACTATCGACCAACTCGAAGCAGACCTCGCAACCAGCGAGTCCGAGACAGACCCGACCAAGGAAAGAGACCGACTCGAAGAGGGTATGATCACTGAATAATCCTTGTCCAGACTTAAACGGATACAGGATTCGCTTACGTCGGTCGTCGACATCATCTGTGAGTTCGTCGTAGCCGTCGAATCCGGCGGGCCCGGTGAAACTGTTCACCGGACCACAGCCGACGAGAACTGTGATCCGGTCGGGCACCAGACGAAGTCAACGAAGGGCAACCGACGAAATACATTAAATAGCATCTGGGCGGACCGACCGATGTAATCACATTCCGGTCGGCTACTGGGATGACTGAGTGGCATCACGTTCTCGTCATGGTGGGGAATGTAGGGTCGGTTACGAACGCAGTGTTCGAGTCCGCCCAGCGACTTTGTCCGAAGCATGGGGTAGTTAGTGTCTGTACTTGCACAAGCAACGTGCCAGTCGAAGAAACGCCGAGATAATGCTCGAAAGCCTCGAACAGCCATTCTACAGGCCGGTCGAAACGAGAGTCCCGCACGACTCCATCGAGCACTGACCGGAGTACGTTTTCGCGCTTGTTTTCTGAACCGACGCACGAATCACTTCGTGACCTCAACTGTGACTTGGCCGTCGTCCACCAGAGTTGATTGTCCGCCGTGAAAGGAAAGAGCGGACGAGAACCGTACTACCAAAGGACACGAGCCATACGACTCTCGTCGTTCAGAACCGCTCTCACGGTCGGCGGCGTATCGAGTTGCCGCTTTGGTAAATCGGTATGACAATCACTCAGTGATTGTTACTAGATCAGCGGTATACTGATTTTTGAAGTGAGGAGCGTAAACAGGCCCGGGCTACTTCCACGGATCGCATATCGATAAACAGTGATTTGATCTATGCCCTGCGTGTGCCAAGCAGTTCAATCCTGGGGTGGAGTCACTTTTCGCGAGACCCGGATAATCCATCTGTACGGTTGGGTTCATAAGGCAGTTGATGACTACAACGGTGGGCAAGCGATTGGTATCAACCCGCGGAGCCGAGTGTACAGGTGAATCAATCCCGTCGGTCGGGCACCCGCTCGTAAACGACGTATCCGTTGTGTTCTGCGACCGGTTCGTAGTTGGTCTCGATGTACATGACCACCGGTTCCCGTGCGTCGGGGTAGTAACCGTGGGTCGGGTCGATATGGCCATCCACGACCTGCTGACGCCTGACGAGCACGTAGGGGACCTCGTCACGCTCGAGGTCCGTCACTACCCGGTCGGCAAGTGGCTCCCCGTAGGGGGGTGTGATGAACGTCCGTGCTGGGCGGGCCTCGCCGAAGTACGCTAGCTCGTATCTCGTGGGTGGGCCGAGCGAGTAGAAACGCCCGTCGACGACCTCGTTGAGTTCCTCGGTGGAAGCCGATTGCGTCTCGATGTGGTCGCCGCTGAGCCTGATCTCTCTCACCCCATCAACTGCCACTGTCCCGCCGAGTGCAGAAAGCACGAGGAAGACCCCGGCAACCAGTGCGACCCACTGACGGGTGTCCAGCTGACCGGTGCTCCCGGCCCACCGGACCATGACGTAACTGAGGACGATAGCACCGACGACCATCAGAGCGAAGCCAAATTCTAAGAGGAACAGGTACTGGTACCCACTGTTCGCTGCGACGAGTGTGAGTATTGCCTCGGAAACGGCGACAGCAAACGCTAAACCAGCCCACTCCAACCGCGAGAATGGCCTCGGCCTGTCGGCGAGAAAGTGAAAAAGCCGACGCAACCCGACGCCGGCGAGCACGGCGGCCGCCGGCATGGCGAAGATATACCGGTGGCCGCCATGGAACGCCTGCAACCCCGGAATCGACATAATGACGAGCCACAGCGAGAGGAACGCGAGCCGGGTGTCGAACGACCGCGAGGGTATCGACCGGAATACGTAAAGTGCGGTCCCGCCTGCGAGCAGCCACACCGGCAGGTAGGAGGCCGCGCTCAGCAACTGCCCGTCAAGGAAGTACGGCGGGTTGTATTGGTTCAAGGGCAGGAGGAAGGTGTACCAGAGCGTCTCCTCGAGAGTTCCTTGACTTGCCGCGAACAGCGCCACGGCCCCGAGCGGCGTGAGGAAGGTCGTCCCGATTCGGCCGTAGCGGACCGCGATGGTCGGGAGGTCAGTCTCGGCGGCGTAGAGGCGTGCGAGCGACCAGCCAATGATGACTAGCCCAAACAGGAGGACAGTTTGGTTGAATAGCACTCCGAACGCGAGCGACAGCCCAGCGAGGAGATCGGTCACGCGCCGTTCGGCGAACAGCCACAGCACTGCCGCAGTCAGGAACAGTGCGGCGAAGGGCTCGGTCATGAGGTTGAATCCGTCGAAAACCGGTGCGTACACCCCGAAGAGGTACGCGAGGGAGCCGACGGCCGCAACCGGGCATCCCCACAGCGAGCCGAGGCGATAGACGAGCAATGCCGTCACTGCGTGGATTGCGTAGATGAGTATCCGTCCAGCGAGGTACGGTTCAGGAACCGTCTCCCAGAGCAGTGCAGTCAGGTAATACACGGCGGGGGTTTTGTGATCCGCGATGCCAGCGTAGAGCGTCCCTCCGGAGGCTATTTCACGGCCGATGACGAGGTAGGTCATCTCGTCGTGCACCAGCGGTTGTCGGAGGTAGAACAGCGGTGGGATGACCGCCAGCGCTATGAACACAGTGTAGAACGCTGGCATACCCCATGACTCAAGAACGCTCCAAAAAATGAACGCGGGGCTACGTTCGTTCTCGAGTATCGGCATGTTTATCCACCGTACTGTCAGCTATCTGTTTAGTTACTCGGCGATTACTTCCACTTGAGCCGATCGAGACGCTTACTACGGTGATTCAGAATATCGAAGAAACGGCAATCGTGGTGTGCCATCCATTCAGTGACAGATTTGGAGTGTTAGATGTGTTCGTCTGGATACGCTACCGTCTTTGTGGCTTCGAGCCGCGGCCCGAACATGTGGTGAGAGGCAGTCGCCGCTTAAGTCACCCGCTTCGAGTGATTCTCTGTCATCGAGAGCATTTACACTTGTGCGACCAGACTATCTTATGGCGGAATAACTGGGTCTCCGAGAGATCGTCGCCATGAGCATTGGCGGGCTCATCGGTGGTGGCATCTTTTCGGTACTCGGAGTCGCTACCAAGATTTCCGGTAATGCTGCGTTCCTTGTGTACTTGATTGGTGGAGGCGTCGGGCTACTCCTATGCACGGCTCACAGCCCACCGCAACGAAGAGGGGGGCTTGGTTACCTTCATCGAACACTATACCGGCAACGAAAACGTCGCGGGGCTGGTCGGATGGACATTGATCGTGGGCTACGTTGGAATCATGGCGATGTACGCGTCGGCGTTCGGATAGTTCGCGGCCGATTTTTTCGTGGGTACGTCTGGCACATGGCTGCGGAGAGCGCTATCCGTTGGTATCATGATTCACCAGCATCAATCCCATCGGCCCGCGTAAGAGCGGCGAATCTCAGGACCTCCTCGTCTACGTGAAGATAGCTATCTTCTTGGCGTTCGGACTCGACGGTCTCTGGACGATTTTCGTCGACCACCGCGCCCAGCGGTTCGTCGGTGGCGTCTTCTCCACGGGGCTACTCGCATCGATTGTTGGAACCGGAGCCATTTTCGTCTCTTTCGAGAGTTTTCTAGTTACTTTCCTACGAAGACATCGACATTGAAGAGGAAATCAATGCTATAGGGGCGGAATTTGTATTTTGATTGCTATATCTGCAATTATATACCCTCGTAGAGTTCATGACGACGACGGTTTTATCTCCCGAACAGATACTCCAGTCAAAGGAGACCGTACTCGCTGTTTCGGCAAGCAGGCTCTCTCCCGGAGTAGACTATTTTGAGGGCCTCATCCTCCACCGAATCAAGTACACGATTGTCGATATCCAGAATGCAGCAAGGAAGACATACATCGCATCACCTTGGGGAGATATCGACTGTGTGAATCGCGACGAAGCCGCGTAGCCGATAGCAGCGACAAGAATAGGGACGCCGACGTGTACAACAACGTATGGCTTTTGGGCGTCGCCCTGCAACCAATCTCCTTTGCTGTGAAGATACATTGCAACCCCTGCCAGCGGGGTCAAGACCAGTATTAGGCCGATCAGACCGAAAGCCGAAAGAATCGACACGATATCGTTTGTTGAAGCAAAGAAAACGGCCCAGATGAGGAGTGGTGACAGGACGACGTATCCGAGTATAACGAGTGGCCATCCACCGGGGAGATTAATATGGGACTCAAACCGCTCGACGAGAGCTAATGAGAATGGATACCGCCATGCCGTCCCAAATATGGCTTTCACCATCGCGATGAGTCCGACAGCAAATGTCCACAGTGTGGTAGCGAACCAAAGCGTGAACAGTGCGGAAATACCGACACTGGCGGCCGTCGACACGGATGAGGGAAGAACCGAAACATCGGCGATGCCCTGTCCAGTAAGCTCGGCATAAGTGAACAGAGAGCCGAAGGTGATGGCTGTTATCAGCAACACGGTAAGGTGCCAGTCAAGCGCATTGCGGGCGTTTCGCTTTGTGAACTCGTCAGTGGCGAGGAGATACAGGAGTCCAGCTCCAACGACACTAGTTGGAATCGCGAGGAAATGGATAAGGATTCCACTGAGTGAGCGTTCATCAAGCAGTTTGGGTCCGGGCGTAGGTGTTGTGGAGGACATGGGTTGTATGGGAGGTTTCGAAGTCGTGTTATTGGTTTCTGATACGTTTTGATCACGTCGACGGCAGGAGGTTCAGCGGGCCATATTTGTCACGAACCCACCGAGCGGTTCGTTCGGTGACGAGCAACAGTATGCTCACGAATACCAGGTCGAACGCGGTGTCCCAGAGTACAATGTCGCTTTGGGTACCGCTTACGTCAGCACCAATGACTGTGAGGACGCCACCAAGTGCGAGCAGGACGAGGCTCAACTGGAATCCAGCGAGCACAAGCGTGCGGATTCCAGCCGTGTCCGAGAGGGTAAGGAATCCGCGAGTGGAGAGCCGATCCAGCGGGGAGTTTGCGTTTAGCGCACGTCTGCCCTCGGGCGATACCGGCCAGTCCGACTCCGGATGGTTGATGTAGTACAGACTGATCGAGTCAGGATACGTTTCAGTTGCAACGACATCGATCTCCTGAAGTTCCTGAAGTCGGTTCCGAACCGTGGCCCGACTGACATCGGGCTTGATGCGCGCATGCAGTTGGCGGATCGAGAAGAACGGTCGATCGGACTCAAGCATCGTCTCGACAACGTGTTCTTGCGTGAGCGTGTTGTCGAGGTTACGGTCAACCCGTTCGTCGATCCAAGTTGGAATCACGGACACGGTATCAGTGGATAATTGACGGGGGTAATTAAAATCGGACGAGGATTTCAGCCCCTTGAACTGCAATTTGATGGCCGCGAAACGGAGTTAGTCCATCTTCAAGACCTGAAAAATCACCGTACTGCGACGGTTTTGAATACAGCTTTTGAAAACGGAAACCGAAGGGAGTTCATAGCCATGTATTAGCCATTTTTGTCGTTGACACTGACCGTCGGTTGCCTATACATACTGACAAGTGCGCCATTGACCAGTACGGAAACTATCTGATACTAAAGCTCCCGACTAGTTCGGTCGTTGTCAGTAGCAGCAACGCCCCCTATCAATTCCGGTAGATGGCCCGCAAACGTACGTATCGACACAGGTTGTGGTTCTATCCATGGCTCAAATCTTCTTCACAGCGGAAAAGGCTGCAAAGAGAGCGAATACTCCACCGATTCCAATAGCTATGATTGGTGCATTCGATGTTTTGTTCTTCAGAAACGCATCTCCTGGCTCGTCTGGCGACACGTATGCAGTTGTCTGTGTCCCCTGCTCGTAATCTTCAATTGCTGATTCGGCTGCTGACCGTGTCTCATAATTGCGCTCAATATTTGCTGGATAGAGTTTTGTCCCGGTGTATCTTGTCCCATTGTACGTGTACTCAAATTCGACGGTAGGTTCGTACTCTACGCCGGGGTTCGATGACGTGCCACTGTCTGTCTCGATACTGAGTTCTGTGACAGTTGCGTCCACCTCGACTGAATTTCGAACCGCTTCGGTCTGCTGGACATAATCGTACCCCCCGTAGCTGGCGATAGCAACACCGGCAAGAATGTATAGCACTGCGCCACCCAAGCTATCAGGACCGTTCACACTGAAGTCTGAATCCTTAGCCATCTACCAAGCTCCGTCAGATTCATTGGACGTTCTCGGAATCCAATTTTCACCACAGTCTTCGATTAATTGAGGGGTAACTCGTTTCTGCAGATGAACGTGACAGGGCAAGCAGGTCATACTTACAGTTCGGATACCATACCGTGGGAGTGGTCGGTAGTACCTCTGGAGGGCAGAATTCACAACGGAGAGTCCTGTTCTCCAGTCACTAAAAGGATGTTACAGAAATGTTCGCATGTCCTCGTTAAAGCCTCCTGACAACCGGTTAGGACAGTGGCCGATATATTATTGTGATAGGAGCCTGACCTGTCAAGTACAAATGCCAAGTAGGATGAAGGAAGCAATAAAACAGATTCGGATTGTCAAGGAAGATATAGACGACCCTGAAGTAACTCAGGAGTTGGAACAAGCTCTGGAATCGCTTGAAAACGCGGTGGAAATGCTCGAAAACGATGACTGATTCATATTGTTAGAGGATTCTCTGTGGAACGGTTTGTTTAATAAGCCGTCCTACTGAGCAGACATTTCGTATCCTTTGACCAATAAGAACCCGTATCACAGCGACTGTTACTCCGGCAATAGTCGATCCAAAACAACACTCGTCCCATCTTCAGTCAGGAACTGTATCCTCCATTAGATGCTGATTCCTCTCCTCGACGTCGAGGACACCGGTTTCGATAATGCGGGGACCGTCCTCTCGCTCGCCGATGAGGATCAGGCACAGCTGACCGTCGACTTTGCCGCCGCCGACCGAGACCGAGTCGACTGCGTCGGGAAACGAAACGGTTGTCCAGCCATCGGTTTCCGGACCCGAAACTCGGTCATTAGCTCTTTTTATTTCGGCGAGCGGTATCAGCGCTCTGTCTGGCCTACGAGTGATTTTGTGTCTCCCTGTGGCGGAGGAGATGATGAACACCACAGAGCCATCGTTCGAAGCGTATGATTTCGGTCACGGTGACCACGTCCGGGTCGACTGGACAGACGGCAACGGCCCACTTGATGCGGTCGTTGAACCGTGTCAGGTATCTCGCGCTCCGGCAGCAACGTGATCGTTACTGTCGAGGCTGACGACGACCGGTATCCCAAGAAATCGGTCTACAGCGGTACTCACGACGCTGCTACCGAATGGATCGAACCAATAGAGCAATCTCAGTCCGACAGCAAGGATACTCTCCCCTCGTTTTATGAGCTCTTGGGGATAGACTGGCTTGTTGAGCGCTGCAGTACACGACGAAATCATCGTACTATCGCAGAAGTATCTTTTTCGTCGAACGTCAGTACATGACACTATTACTGGGTGCAGTTAGCGGACAGATCTACGAGCGAACTCGTGAGTGTCTGGCCAAGTGACAGCGAGAATTTGAGCGGTCGTGCGAAACCGCTGTGTCGGCGTCCGCTGTGGTTGTTGGTGAGGCCAGCCGATATATGGCTGTCTGGGAGAGCCTGTGAGCGCACCTACAAGGCGACTGACTTAGCTCGCTAGCGCTTACTCGCTTACTCTCGACCACTTCATCCGAGAGTTCTTAAGCGGATTCCAAGGCATCAAAACAGGCGATACTCCACAACCGGATGAATAGCCACACGGCTAGCAGCACCCACACAAGTACAGCGTCCGAGACATTCCATCGACGGACAGAATCGCAGTTGTTATGCAAAGTCAAACAGGTCTCCACTAGAGCGAAAGAGTAGTCTTCCCTGCACGCTCGCATTCAAGTCGTCGAATAGCGTTGCTGGTCACATATGATGACCTCGTAACCCTGCACAGCAAGCGCCTGCTTGCACGCCCGTCGCTTGCCGTCGTCAGTGATCGTATAGGTGACCCGTGGCTGCGTCAAGTCTTCCGACCACATTAGCCCACCGTTACGGGCATACCGAAGACGTGCAATAGACTTCCCCGGAGTCCAGTCTGACGGCGGCCCGGTCATTCATGTCCAGTACCGGCCGAGGGCTGGGTGTAAAAGTGTCCGAGGCCGGAAAGCATCAGAAAGACACCCCACATAGGGAGCAGTATCGAGGTCTGTATAGCGTTCATAGCAATCCAATTTAGTATTGCCCGGAACAGCCGTGTATGCAAGACGCAACATGCCCCCAACTGTGGGCCGCCGTCCGGGCCGCACGGAAAGCCGGACGCACGCTTGAGTCCGTCAAACCGGCCGCCGATCAGTTTCAGGTGAAACATAACGGCGATATCGTCACCGAGGCTGACCGCACAGTCGAGGAGACGATACTAGCGGAGCTAAGTGGGAAGTTCCCCGACCACACCGTTGTCTCCGAGGAGAGTGCCCCGGAGTTCACGACAAAACCGCGCTGGATCATCGACCCAATCGATGGCACGACGAACTTCCTCAACGGCATCCCGCATTATTCCGTCTCTATTGCCTTTGAGGGCGCTGGTGAACCCGATGTCGGGATTGTCTATCACGTCCCCTCAGAGACGATGTACACTGCCATTGAGGGTGGCGGCGCATACGCCAATGGCCAGCCGTTATCACTGTCGGAAACAACTGAAGTTTCCGAAGCTCTCATGGTAACGGGGTTCGACGCGGCGTCAATGCAGGCACAAGAGTATGACCACTTCCGTGCCATCCTCAATGTGACACAGGGCGTCAGGAGGTTTGGATCGGCGGCCGGCGAATTAGCGATGGTTGCTGCCGGCCAGTTTGATGCGTTCTTTGAGCGGCAACTCTCTGTCTGGGATACCGCGGCGGGGGTCAAAATCGTAGAGGAGGCCGGCGGCGAGGTGACCCGCATCAAAGCCCTTGACGGAAAGAACAGCGAGATGGTCCTGGCCTCGAACCAGGCCATCCATCAGGACCTCGTTGCACTGGTGTCGGCTGGGACTGTCCCCGAAATGGGCGGCCAGTAGATGCGAGATGGGGTAATTAGTGACTCGACACGATCACATTCGTTTAAATACCCACCTTTGTAGATATATAGCTACGTATAGCATAATATTATAAGATCTTTTTTATATACTTCTACTCCATTCGGGTGATGACACGGAACAGTACCACAGCGCAGGGTGAGGGCCGACAGACGCGGCGGCGGTTCATCACCGCTGCAGGTACAGCGGGGGCGACGGCACTCGCCGGGTGTATCGGCGATTCGAGTGGCGGGTCCGGAACACAGACGGTCACACTCGCTGTGTCCAGCGGTGATGGGGAACTGATCAAGCGGTTGCTTAAGAACCACGTTGAATCAGAGGTTGGCGTGACGACTGAGACGACGATTCTCCCGAACGCGAACCTCTTTGAAAAACTCTCGACGATGTTTCAAAGCGAGAAGTCGACGTATGATATCGTCGCCATGGACGACCCGTGGATGCCACAGTTCGCACGGCATCTCGCGCCGATCCGGGACCACGTCGACTCGCTGCCAACCGATCAGATTATTCAGCAGACTCTCGATATTGGAACCTGGCCGACACCTGGTGAGGCTGTCCCACCAAACGCACAGGATGCCGAACCGGAACTGAAGGCGCTGTGTGCAGTCGGGAACTCACACATCTTCGTCGTTAACGAGCGGTTGTATTCAGAGGTTGGCGAGGACTTGCCTGAGACGTGGGAGGATGTCTACCGCGCTGGACAGAAGATTTCTGAGCAGGTCGACAGTGCAGACGGGTATGCCATGCGTGGCAAGAGCGGGAACCCCATCATGTCCTCGTATTTCAGCGTCGGCATGAGCATGGCTGGGAATATGTTTGACGAAAACTGGGGCTACGATTGGGCCGATCAGAACGGTATCGAGGCAGCCTCCTTCTTCATCAACGATCTTGGCTCCATCAGCCCCGACGGGGTTGCCTCCTTCGACAACAGTCAAGTGCTCTCAGGATTGGCTGACGGGAGTATTGCCGCGGCCCCACAGTGGCCCTCTGGTACTTCGCTCCTATTAAACGAGGACAAGGCGACCGAGTACGACAACATCACGTTCCTGCCGGTCCCTGAAGGCAGGGAGCGAGCGGCCCCCGTCCAAGGGAACTGGCTGCTGGGCATCAATAATTACGCCGATTCAGAGACAAAGAGTGCTGCTGGGGACGTGCTCCAGTCGTTCGTCTCGAAGCAGGCCCAGGAGCAGTACGTCGACCTCGGTGGCGTGCCGTTCCGCCATGACACATTTGAGGAGAACATGGACGCCCAGCCGTGGTTCGAGGCCCTGTATGGCAGCCTCCAGAACGCAAAACCACGGCCACGGACGCCACTGTGGAGCGAGATCGAGACCGCGCAGGGGCAGCCACTGAACGCTGCGCTCGTCGACGATATGTCTGTCGAGGAGGCGATGGCCGAATCCGAATCACAGATCGAATCGATTCTCGATGAGAACGGCTACTGAATCGGATCGGGACACCCAATAGCCATGTCGCTTCAATCAGACACAGCCATCGGCAGCCGCTACGAGAGCGCGCTGCTGTGGGTTGAGGACCATCTCCGATGGCTACTGACACTTCCGGCGCTTGCCGTGCTTGCAGCGTTTTTCGTTTATCCGGTCGGTCGCGCGGGGGTGCTGTCGCTGTACCGGTTCGACGTGGCCGGGCGGCAGTTCGTCGGCCTCGGGAACTACGTGGCGATACTGACGGCAGGCGCATTCTGGCAGTCGCTGTGGATCACAGCGAAGTTCATGTTCTTCGCCGTCTCGCTCGAGGTCGGCCTGGGTATCGCCATCGCATTCGTCCTCAACAGCCAGGTACGGTTCCGGGGGCTGGTCCAGACCATCGGCCTCGTCCCACTCGTCATCTCACCGACCGTCGTCGCGCTCCTGTGGCAGTTGCTGTATCAGAACGGCGGCGTCCTCGATTCGCTGGTCGCCCCGCTGACGAACGGTCCGGTCCCGTGGCTGAGCGACCCCTCAATCGCGCTGTACGCGCTCGTCCTCCCTGATGTCTGGCAGATGACACCGCTGGTGACGCTCATCGTACTGGCCGGCCTCCAGTCGGTTCCCGACCACGTCCAAGAGGCAGCGATGATGGACGGTGCCGGACGAATGCGGCGGCTAGTCGACGTGACGCTGCCGTACATTAAGGAACTGGTCGTGCTGGTCCTGATCCTCCGGATCATCGGGACGATGCGCGTGTTCGCGAAAGTGTTCGTCCTCACCCGGGGCGGCCCGGCCCGCTCCACGGAGGTCATCAGCATGGCCATGTACCGGGAGGCGTTCAGTTACGGGAACTACGGCCGGGCGTCGACGATGGCGCTGCTCCTATTGCTCATCGCCGTGGCGATCACCTACGCCTTCGCGACGGTATCGGAGGTGGAGTTCTGAGATGGCGACCGACACACAACCGAACCGGGACGTCAGCAGAACACTGCTTGCTGGTGTCGAGCGTATCCACGAAACCCTCGACAGCTATGGGCTTGTCCCGACCGTAACAAACGGTATCGCCCTGTTGTTCGTCGTCTGGACACTGTTCCCGGTGTACTGGATGGTATCTGGATCGCTCCGGACCCGAAGCGACCTGCTCGCGACGCCGCCAAAGCTGGTCTCGACCGCGCTCACAGTCGGGAACTACCCCGAACTGTTCGCCCAGCGCCCGGCGTTTTACGAGTTCCTGTTCAACAGCGTCGTCGTGACGGTCGGCTCGACAGCCCTCGCAGTGTTGCTCGGTACCGCAGCGACCTACGGGTTCGTGAACTACGAGTTCCCGTACAACCTAGGGCGGTTTCACCTGCCCTTCCTCGTGTTGACGACACGCTTTCTGCCGCCCATCGTGACGGTCATCCCGCTGTACGTCATCTTCGATACCGCGGGCCTGCTCAACACGCGGCTGGGCCTCGTGCTCGCCTACGCCGCCTTCAACATCCCCTTCGTCGTCTGGATGCTGAAGGGCTTTTTCGCCGAGCTACCGGACAGCATTGTTGAGGCCGCTGTTCTCGATGGGCATACGGAACTCGGCGCGTTCTTCAAGATCGTGTTACCGATGGTGCGCCCGGGGCTGATAGCGGCGACCATCTTCACCGTCATCAACGCCTGGAACGAGCTGCTGTTTGCGGTCATCCTCACGAGCAACACCGAGGCACAGACGCTCCCGGTCGCGCTCGCGACGTTCAAGACGGCCTACGCAATCCAGTGGGAGCTACTGACGGTAGCGGGGACAATCGCGATGGCTCCCGTTCTGTTGTTCGCGTTCCTCGTGCGGGAGAAGTTGCTGCGGGGCTTCACCATGGGGGCGGTCCGATGATGGTGGCGATACGGCCCCAAGTACAGACAATAACCAGCGATAATCGGAACAAATACTGATGGTACGCGTACGCTACGACGACGTGACGAAACGGTACGGTAACGAGATTGGTGCGAAAGACATCGACATCACCATCGATGACGGTGAGTTCGCCGTGTTGCTCGGCCCGAGCGGCTGTGGGAAGACGACGACACTGCGCTGCCTTGCGGGACTTACCGACCCCACCGAGGGCGGGATACGCATTGATGGGACAGACATCACCAACAGACATCCCAAAAACCGTGACATCGCGATGGTGTTCCAGGAACTCGCCCTGTACCCGCATATGGGCGTCGCGGCGAACATCGGCTACCCGCTCAAAGTCGAAGGCATCGACAAGGCAACCCGACGGGAGCGAGTCGAAGAGGTCGCTGAGACACTCGACATCAGCGAGCTACTCGACCGCGAGACAGACGAACTTAGCGGCGGTCAACGCCAGCGGGTCGCCATCGGACGGGCGATCATCCGTCGTCCAAGCGTATTCCTGATGGATGAACCGCTGGCGAGCCTTGACGCGAAACTGAAAGTCGAGATGCGAAACGAGATCAAGAAGCTCCAACGGGAACTGGGTATCACGACACTGTACGTCACCCACGATCAAGAGGAGGCGATGACGCTGGGAGACACGCTCATCGTGATGAACGACGGGACCGTCCAGCAGGTCGGGACGCCAACCGAGGTGTACCACGACCCAGCAAACCAGTTCGTTGCCGGCTTCATCGGCAGCCCGAGCATGAATTTCTTGCAGGTCCGCCGCGAGGCGGTCGGCTCACAGCGAGTCGTGGCTGCCAACGACGCTACGTTTTCCTTCAGCGTCAAGGGACTACCCACCGCTCTTGACGATACCGAACCATTCGTTCTTGGTGTCCGGCCCCAGTACTTCTCGGTTCACCAGTCCCCCGTTGACGGCGCGGCGAAAGCCGAGGTCACAGTAACGGAACCGATGGGTGATGAACAACTGCTTACCGTCCAGCTCGACGATGACAATAGAGAACTCGCAGTTCGGGCTCCGTTCGATGTGGCCGTTTCGCGGAGCGACACCATCTGGCTGGGCATCTCTGCTGACAGTGCCTACGTGTTTGACGCTGAGACAGGGGAACGAATTCGACAGGCTGAGGCGTCTCCGGATACCGTGGTCCCCACCGGTAGCCGGCCGTAGGATGAATAGTCATATAAGTGACAGAACTCGGCCTACTGATGACAGCACCACACAAACGGATGAGTGGTTCCAGACACCACAATGGTCGATAACACAGAGAACAGGCACCATATGATGGATGGACAGGCCTTGAATGACGACTACCCGGCGAGTCAGCGTGTGGTGCTACGAACAGCTGGTCTCGTGGTGGTAGTACGGCACTCGGAGAGATAGCGATGACTCACACAGCAACAGCAGAAAGTTCGTTCGAGACGAAGACGTGGCAGACTGACACTGTCCCGGAAACGCCGGTCCGGGAACTGTGTTTCCCCGGGACTCATCATGCTGCAATGGTGACCAACCAGCCAGACTCGCCAGAGTACTACGACTGCCAAACCAGGGATGTCTACACGCAGCTCTCGGACGGGATCCGGTTTCTGGATGTGCGCGTCGAGTCACAGGGCGACGGCGACGAAACCGAATTCTACGGTCATCACGCCGATGAGACCGGACAGTCCCTCAACGAGACGGTGTTCCCACAGATTTCTCAGTACCTTTCGGAGGCCGACGATACCGGGGCCTCGGAGCTGGTCTTGCTCAAGCTCTCGCATTTCTATGATTCCGGGCCGTGTAGCAACGATGTATTCGAGGCCGACGACTGGGAGGCGCTATCGTCACTTCTGGCCGACACGTTCGGGGAATACGTGTTCGACCTCGGCGCGGCGAGCAGCTCCGATTCTCTCCTCGATGCGACGCTCTCGGAGTTCGACGGACCGAAGATAGCAGTCCTCTATCGGACGGTCACGGACCACGACAGCCCGGTGTCGCTGCCCCGTTTCACCGCGCAGTGGGCCGATTGGGTGGCGAGTTCCTATCCAGATACAGCTACACCGGGGAACGTGCTGGCAAACGGCATCAGGACCGACCACACCGAGACGGAGCGCCTCGGTGAAACCCAGTGGATCATCCGCGCGCCGACGGACCTCTACAGCGGTGCACAGCAGACGAACGCGATGTTGCCCCTGTACGAGCAAGTTGTCAGTACCGCTCCCGAACTGAATCCGAACTTCATCCGTGTCGACTACTACGAAACGTCCGACATCGTCCCGCTATGCCGCCGACTGAGTGTCGCCGAGCTGGACGGAACAGCAAGTGATACCCTCCCGATTTCAGAAGGTGTCTATTCGATCCAATCGGTAGAGACGGGCGACGTCATCGAAATCACGGATGGAGATACCACCGACGGCGCGAGCGTAGTTGCGGCCGACTGGACCGGGAGCGACCACCAACGGGTCAGCGTCGAGCAGACTGACGACGGCACGTACCGACTCGAAGCAGTACACAGCGGCAAGGTGCTCGATGTCAAAAGCGACGGGACCGAAGACGCGGTCGATATCATTCAGTGGTCTTGGACCGGGAATACGAACCAGCGGTGGTACGCCGTGTCAGTCGAAGACGAGCGCTATGCGTTCATTAACAAACATAGCGGTCGCGTACTCGACGGCGAACAACCCGGCGTGAACGTCCACCAGTGGCACTGGGAGGGGGACCCGAACCAGAAGTGGACGCTGCATAGTCCGTGAGCATGACTATACCAATCTCTACATAGGGCCCTCATCGGGTTCGTATACACTTCCATGGCTGGCTACCGTCAGTGAGAGACAAGTCGTGTATCACCAAGGTTCAGAGTGAGCGCGACTCGAACGTTGGTCTACCAACTCTGGCTCAATCCGAAGTCATCATCGGCGTAGCACTGAACATCGATGAATCGGTCACTCGAGTGACTCAGTGAGGTCGGACGACCTCATGTGAGGGTTGTCTGACTGTGTCCAAGTTACGATGTGGGCCACAGTTCGTGAAGCCAAATATATTTTCCCCAACAGGTTCTCTTGTGGGGGTGAGTATGCCAGTCTCCGCTCTGGGTGGATTCTGCAATCAACCGCCTACGCCTATGGTCTATATTTTATGAATGCTTACTTATACTTCTCGCGCTTCCGGATAGACATGCGCGGCAAGGTAAAGAGTGTAGTCTGTAACGGATTTTGCATGGTTTATACCCGCGCAGTCCTGTGATTCTCCGATTATTCACTGTATAGTTTGAGTGATTCACCGTGATTCAGATTAGTGAATTACCGCTGCAGTCTGGCGGTTTCACATATAGAAAGGTGCGAAGAATATAATTTCAATTTCTCTAATACAATGGGATGGCGCAGTCTCGACAGTACCCAGTTACCAACTTGAAGAGTTGTATCACAACGTCACAGATATGAGGTGTTTAAGATATCTTATGTTTAGAGGGCGGGCTAATTGATATGGGTTACATGAACTCAGATGGTTTATGTCGCTCCTTTCTTGACTCAGTCTCGTCCCGATCTTCACTCTCGTCAGTATCACCCTCCGTCTCTGAGTCATCGGGTGATTCACTCTCTTCTTTCTCAGCAGGTTCTGACCCAGATTGCTCTCCAAACGCCAATCCTGTTGAATCATCAACCATACATGCGAATTTAGACGGGTTTCGGCAGCGTAGCCACTCAAAGTCACTCAATTATGGGGAGAATCCCACTCTCCTCACCCGATTCCAGCTTCCGTCTTCAACAGCGTTAGTATATGTCTGCTGTCACGATTGGGGGAGTGTTCATACTCACCGGTCAACTCTACCTGCACGAGTAGATCCACCGCTCGCCAATCGCACAGAAAAAGTGGTAGTATAATAAAAGAAAAGAATTATTTACGATTGTTTGATCGTATTCAATCCTATAAGTGATAAATATGGATGAAAAAATAGAAATTGAGTCATTGATACGTTTTGACGAAGATAAACGGTATGAGGGCGCTCGTGTGATATCGGTCCTGTGCCATGATAGAGACGCTACTGGCTCGCCACTCATCGCCGGCCATTGTTTAACAATGTTGACCGCAAGCTGCCATGTCTCGGAAGTTCCGGACCCGCTTCAAGGACCATTCGAATTCGGTATCTCTCGCGTTCATCGCTCGACTCTACGGATTGCTCGCCGTACCGTTTCGAATGAAATCCCGCCTTTGTTATAATACTCGTACACCTGTTATTTCCATAGGGCATCCATGTCATAACCACCCACAAACCCCGTCCAACAGTGTTGGATGGTGAGAGCGAACAATCGCCGCCGTCGACGGGCGATCAATAGTGGGAAAATCCGAGTTCGATGACGTTTGCGCTCTTCTTGACGGCGGCGACCAATTCTTCGAACCGCTCGGTCTCCTCGATCCGACTCTTTGGTCCCGAGACCGACACGGATCCGACGACTTCGTCGTTGCTCCGACTGTGTATCGGTGCACCGATTGTGAGGACTCCCTGTCGCCTGTCCTGGTCCTCGATGGAGTAGCCGCGGTCGCGAGTTCGCTCAAGTTCTTCAAATAGTTCGTCCCGTTCAGTGATGGTGTATTTGTTCGCGCGCGGGAGCCCGTGTCTATCGATGATGGAATCGACGCGATCTCTCGGGTAGTGTGCGAGGATCGCCTTACCGAGGGCCGTCCAGTGCATATGAGTGTACTCCCCCACGGGTGCATTGTCGTGAATCGCGTCCGGGCCTTCGGACTTGTAGATGAGGACGCGAAGCCCGTTCTCCTCGATGCCGAGGCTCGCGACCTCGCCCGTATCGGCTTCGAGCTTGTCCACTTCCGCCCTCGCCGTTCGAAACAGCTTCGAACGATTTCGGAAGCTCCCGCCGTACTCGAGGAAGCGATAACTCAGGGTGTACTCCTCATCGATCTGGACGATGAACCCCTCGCTCTGGAGCGTCTGAAGGTAGATGTGGACGGTGCTCTTGGGGATGTCTAGCTGCCCCGCGAGGTCCGAGAGGCCGATCTGGCCCTCGGATTTGATCTGGTCAAGAATGTTGAATGCTTTCTCGACCGAACCGAGCGTCTTCCGCTCGTCCGCCGGTGAGTTGCTGGCCATACAGACATTGACTCGCTTCGCGGATTTAATTGTATCCGTCGGTCCGCATGGTCCCTCAAGCGTCGACTCGAATAAATCCGACCGGTCACGCCGGAAAAGCCGATACGGTCTGAAGTCTCTCGTGCTAGGACTGCACGAGGTTCCGCAGGGACGCTTCGTCGCCGGTTTCCGAAAGCGTCGTCACGTTCCCCGCGACGATATCGGCCAGCCGCTCCCAGTGCTTCGGACTGTGGCCCGCGTTGTGGGGCGTGATGAGTACGTTTTCGAAGTCCCACAGTGGATGGTCAGCCGGCAGTGGCTCGGGATCGGTCACGTCGAGGGCGGCCCCCTCAATTTGGTTTTGTTGCAGCGCGGCTACGAGTGCGTCGGTGTCGATAATCTGCCCGCGACCGACGTTGATCACTCTGGCGTTCGGTGGGAGCGTCTGGAACTCCGCTGTTCCGAGGAGCCTGCGCGTCGTGTCCGTCAGCGGGGCCGCGACGACGAGATAGTCCGTCCGGGCGAGAGCGGCCTCGAAGCCAGGTCCATCGAAGCCGATGACCTCGTCAGTCGGCCCTCCCTTTTCGGGTGTATACCGGACGCCGATCGTCTCCACGTCGAACCCGGACAGCCGCTCCGTGACCGCTGTTCCGATTGCGCCGAGGCCGACGATCGTGACCGTGCTCCCCATCAGTTCCTCTGCCTGATAGTGCCGCCACTCGTTTCGCTGCTGTCGGTGCAGTCCCTCACGAAGCTGACGGGAGAAGGTCAAGATGTAGCCGGCGACCTGCTCCGCGATGTTGGGTGCGTGGATGCCCGACGCATTCGTCACCGCGACATCCATCTCGGCGAACTGCTCTAGTGGCAGATGGTTGTACCCCGCTGCGACACCGGCGAACAACCGGAGATTCTCCGCGCGTTCTAAAAGCGCCGCATCGATGTCGACGCCGCTGACGACGGTGGCGCGTTCGACGAGTTCACGTTCCTCTGTCGGCGTGGGTGCGAACCGTACGTCGTGATCCGGGAGTCTGTCAGCGAGCAAATCGGCGTAATCGCGTGCGTGTAGTCCGTGCGTGTCTGCGCGCAGGACAAGCACGTCGGGTGCGTTGTCATTCATGGCTATCGCTGCCAGCAGGAGACCGCGCTCTCCGTTTGGCTGTGTGTGCAACCAACCAAACGGACATATATTAATGTTTCCCAAGTCGCGTCGAGATCGGACTACAAGACTCTCCACGTACCCCAAACTATTATGTATGTTTGGAGTATCGGTGAGAGTGCAGAGATTACAATGAACAGGCGTCAATTTATCCAAGCGGCGGCTTTCAGTGGTACAGCCGGCCTCGCCGGATGTATCGGCGGGTCGAGCGATTCGAACGGTTCGGACAGTTCTGAGGATACCACCTTGGAGTACTGGGAGTACTTCCATTCACAGTCAGAGGTCGCGAAGACTCTGATGGAGTCTTCGGTCGAGGAGTTCCAGTCCGAGACCGACACTCAGATGCAGATGAACTGGGCGAGCTGGAACGACATCAACGGCGGCAAGTGGAAAAACAACATCCAGAACGGGAACCGCCCGGTTATCTACGACTCGACGAACTCCCTCGACGGGCAGTTCATCGATCCGGGATGGGTCAAGCCGGTCAGCGAGTACAAGGACCGCTTGGACGACGAGGCGGTCGCACAGCTCGAATGGGCCTTCGAGATGTCACAGAGCTGTTACCGTGGCTTCGACGAGGAGCTCTACGAAATCCCCATCGGACTGGAGGTTGGCGCTCCGTTCATTGCGCGGACAGATCACTTCGAAGCGGCGGGACTCTCCATTGAAGACGACTTCCCGCCCGAGAACTACGAGCACTTGGTACAGATCGCGACCCAGCTGCAGGAACAGGGACCAGCGGACTACGGCTTCCAGATCTACGGAGCGCAGGGCGACGTGACCGACGAGGCCCTCGTGACCTGGACCGCTTCGGAAGGCGGCTACGACGGGATGTACCTCAACGAGGACTGGTCGGACGTTAACTACGATAACGACGTGTGGAAGGAGATGACGAAGAAGTACGTCGACCTCTACCAGGAACACGGACTGTCCTCCGAAAAGGCCCCGACGGCGTCAAACGAGGGCGCAGCCCAGATGCTTATCCAGGGCACTGTGAGCATGGTCCAAGGAAGCACGAAGGACTTCGGGCTGCTCCGGAGCCGTGCGGAGGACATGCTCGCCGACGGGACTATTATGTTCGGGCCGCCCTGGGAGGGGGCCGCTGGCAACCGCGGCGACTTCTTCACCCAGTGTATCGCGCTGATGCGAAAGCCCGACGGTGTCGATGCGGACACCTGGCAACGGCAAGAGGACGCGGCCATCGCCTGGATCAACAAGGTCCTCTCGAAGGAGTTCCAGCAGGAGGTCCCCCGGTCGCTGGCCACGCTCCCCGCTCGCAAGGACGTCTGGCCGGCGCTCAAGGAGGACGAACTGCTCAGCCAGAGCAACTTCATCTCAACGCTGGAGACGACCGTCGACGGGATGGAGCACGGCTGGTCTAGCCACCCCGGCATGAACGCAATCCAGTACAACATCGCCGGGCCGCTGTTCCAGGAGGCAGTCCGTGGCGAGATTTCGGCGGAGGAGGCCTGTGATCGCGCTGCCAGCGAGATACGGAACCAGGTCACCTTCTAAAATGTCTTCACAAACGAGTCATGCGCTGATTCGCAAGACCGAACGCTACAGGGATGTTCTCTCTGAGAACTGGTTCGCGTACCTGTTGATCCTCCCGGTGTTGCTGTTTCTGGTGTTGCTGATGTGGATCCCGTTCGTACAAGGGATCTTCATGAGCCTCCACAACTGGCCCTTCGGTGGCGACCCCTCCTGGGTCGGGCTCGGTAACTACGAGTACCTGTTCGGCTGGCAGCCCTTCGTCACGTCGCTGAAGGCGACGCTGATCTTCTCGCTGACCACGCTGTTCCAGCTTGGCGTCGCACTGGCGGCGGCACTCGCCGTCCGCGAGATCCGACGCGGGAAGAGCCTGGTCACGGGATCGTTCCTCCTCTCGTACACGCTCCCGCCGCTCGTGACCGGTACGATTTGGGCGTACATGCTCGAACCGGATCTCGGCCCGATCTTCGGGTACCTCACGCAGTGGGAACTCCTCGAAGAGACGATCTACTGGGGGAGCCACGGCGACTCCGCTCTCGCTGTTATCCTGTTCGTGACAACGTGGACGTTCTGGCCGTTCATGTTCCTCATCATCTCGGCCAGCCTCGAGAGCATCCCCGAAGAGATGTACGAGACGGCACGGATGTACGGGGCGAACCGCGTACAGACGTTCCTGCGCGTGACGCTCCCGCAACTCAAGAGCGCCATCCTCATCGCGCTCAGCATCCGCATCATCTGGAACATGACGAAGATATCGCAGGTGCTCCAGCTCACCAACGGCGGACCGGGGTACGAGACTTCGATCCTCGCAGTGTTGCTCTACCGGTTCAGCTACGAGCAGGGACAGATGGGAATCTCCTACGCCGTCGGCGTCGTCCTGCTCACGATGACTATCGGCTTCGTCTTCGTGTTCATCCGCGAGTTCGAGCGGGCCAGCGGCGGTGATGCGGCGTGAGCCTCGCCGACTACGATGCCGTCGGCGTCACGCTGAAAGCGTCGACCTACGGCGTCGTCTGGTTCCTGGTGCTGTTGAACCTCGTCCCGCTCCTGTTCATCTTCTCGGTGTCGTTCATGCCACCGACGGAGTTTTTCGGCGCACCTCACATCATCCCGTACGAACCGACGCTCGAAGCGTGGACGAGTGGGTTCGCCGAACTGAAAGACAACCTCATCAACAGCTTCCTCATCGGCAGCGGCACGGCGCTGCTCGCGCTCGCCATCACGATCCCTGGCGCGTACGCGTTCGCCCGCAAGGAGTTCTACGGGAAGAAGCTCGGCTTCTACGCGATCATCCTGGCGATGATGTTCCCGTACATCCTGCTAGTCATCCCGATCATGGGACTATGGAACGACCTCGGGCTTTACAACACCATTCCCGGGATGATACTGGCGTACCAGGTGTTCGTCGCACCGTTCGCCATCTGGATCCTGCGAGACTTCTTCGAGACCCTTCCGAAGGACATCGAAGAGGCGGCACAGGTGTACGGCTGCACGCAGTTCTCGGCGTTCGTCCGTGTCATCCTGCCGCTCGCCGCCCCCGGTATCGTCGCCGTCGGGTTCCTCGCCTTTCTCACCGGCTGGAACGACTTCCTGTTCGCGAACCTGCTCACGACCGGAACGGGACCGGTGCCGGCCGTGCCAGTACTGTACGGGACGATAGGCGGCGGGTCCGGTGAACGGGTGTACTGGGGGAAGCTCATGGCGGAAACGCTCATCATCGGAACGCCGCCTACGGTACTGTACCTCGTGGCGAGAAACTACCTCGAAAGCGCATTCACTGTATGAGTCGAAACACCACCACACAACGAGAGACGGAGCGGACCGAGACTGACCCACCGGAAGAGAGTATGAACACGACCACTGACCAGACCCAGGCGGAGACGAACAGCGACGGCGACCACATTCGGATCGAGAGCCTCCGAAAGACCTTCGATGACGGCGCGATCGTCGCCTGTGACGACGTAAACATCGACATTGACGAGGGGGAGTTCGTGATCCTTGTCGGTCCATCGGGGTGTGGCAAGACGACGACGCTGCGATGTATCGCGGGGCTCGAGGAGCCAGATCAGGGGCAGATCCTCATTGACGGCGAGGACATCACCGGCCGCAAGTCGAAAGACCGGAACCTCGCCTTCGTGTTCCAGAGCATCGCGCTGTTCCCGCACATGAGCGTCCGGAAGAACATCCGGTTCGGACTAGACATGAACACCGACCTCGGCTCGGACGAGAAGAGCCAGCGTGTCGAAGACGTCGCCGAAACCCTCGGGCTGGCGGAGATGCTGGACCGGAAACCGAGCGCGCTCTCGGGCGGCCAGCAACAGCGCGTTTCCCTCGGCCGCGCGATGGTGATGGAACCGAAAGCGTTCCTGCTGGACGAACCGTTTTCGGCCCTCGACGCGAACCTCAGAGACGAGATGCGCGTCGAGGTCAAGAAGATCCAGCGCGACCTGAACACCGCGATGGTGTTCGTCACCCACGACCAGGAGGAGGCGATGACGCTCGGCGACAAGATCGTCGTGATGAATGACGGGCACGTCCAGCAGATCGGGACGCCATACGAGATCTACAACGACCCGAAGAATCGGTTCGTCGCCGATTTCATCGGCTCTCCGTCACCGAACCTCGTCGAGTGCACCGTCGAGCGTACCGAAGACGGACTCGCGTTCGTCTCGGAGTTCTGTTCGATTCCGGCGACGGAGGAACAGATCGAACACGTCGAACACCGCGTCGGCGAGACGCTCGTCTACGGGATCCGACCGGAGTACCTCGACATCGTTCCCGACGGCGGCGCGTTCGTTGCGGACCTTGACGTCGTCGAACCGCTCGGCGACCGGGACGCCATCCACCTCTCGGCGAACGGAACGTCGCTCTCGGCAGTCGCCCCACAGGGGGAGGTCGCGCGCGGCACCGACCGCGTCAACATCGACATCCAGACCGAGGAGTCCTGGCTGTTCGAACAGGACGGCACTCGGATCGTCTGAACGAACCGAGATCGCCCAGTACCCCGTCACACGAAGATTTAAGCGATACCGCAAAGCAATAAACACTACTTGAAGTTATGTCACGACACGAGACCGCCTATCACGCCGCCCTCGAAGGCTCGGAGGTCGCACATCGCCTCTACCGAACAGAACTGTCCGTCACGACGAAAGACTCGGCCATGGACTACGTGACGAGAGCGGACACGGAGACACAGCGCCGAATCATCGACCGTATCGTCGAGGACTACCCCGACGCGACAATCGTCGGTGAGGAAGGGGACGAACTGAAGTCCGTCCCCGCGGACGGGAGCGCTTGGGTCATCGACCCGATCGACGGGACGTCGAACTTCGTCCATGACATCCCGTTCTGGGCAACTACCGTCGCGGCGGTCCACGACGGCGACACCGTCGGTGCCACAACGATCATGCCCGCGCTCGGAAACACGTACACCGCTGGTCCCGACAGGGTGACGCTCAATGGGTACCGGATGACCGTGAGCGAGAAGACGGCGGTCGAGGAGTTCAAAGTCGCCGCCATCCTTCGTTACGGGCCCGAGCGAGACGACGTGTTCGGCAATCTCCTGTCTACCCTCATCCGGGAATTCGGGGACCTCCGCCGGCTCGGGTGCGCCCAGGGAACGCTTGGCATGGTCGCTTCGGGATCGCTCGACGCAGCCGTCTCGACGCAGTCGAACCCGAATCCCTGGGACACGATTGCCGGCGTGTATCTCGTCGAACGCGCCGGCGGCACGGTGACCGACATCGCTGGGGACCCGTGGACCCCCGACGCTGATGGATTCGTCGCGTCGAACGGGCAGGCACACGACGCCGTCATCGAGCGCGTCAGTGACGTATCGAACCGGAAAAAGTAATACTATCTGTAATTCGGAACACTCACTTCGACGTATAGTTGTCTGTAATATTGCTATTATTCGAAAATTAAGTATTATATACTCGCATAGCTAATGTATCTGGTATTATATATCGTACATTTATTTTTATAACTCGGAAATTGTCACACGTAATTCCCCCAATACATGAACAGCCTGACCATCCCTCGGAACGAATCGAATACTGTGTGCCACTATGGATAGCTGTCATCAACCTACTCTGTGTAAAGCGGAAACTCGCGATTATAGAAACAGAGTCTCTATTTTTAGTCCCAAATGGGCTAAAAGACGAATACCTATGGACGGCACTACACGCACATCTGTCTTGATTATCTCGATACCGTTCCGCACTCTGGATGCTTCCCTCGTTTCCGCTCAGATCACCACCAGTTGATATGGGTCCTGCCTGTTTCAGTATCTTTGTAAGGGTGGTCCCCGTTTCGGAGTGGTAGTCTTCTGGTGAGCGGTATTTATACCGCCCCACCAATCTGACCTTGTTTGAGGCGGCCGACGCATGCGGACAAGAACATAACCGCGAAAACCCGACAAGACTGCACACACTGACCTAGAGTCCACATTTACTGATGAAACAGCAACAGTCGAGGGTTCCGTTCGGTGACTGGCCTCTCTCCCGCAACTGAAAATCAGAGTCCCAGTCTCGTACTTGGTGTTTCGGACTGCTGCCGCGTGCGGACCTGTCCCACTGTTCTTTAGCCATGTCTGATTAAAACAACGTGTCCCGGTATTTGGCCTCATTCCGGAAGTAGGCTTCTGCTGTTTCGTTATCTGGAACGCACCATACAAGTACAGTTTGATACGACACAACGCCTGTAGGACAGAGGAGTCCGTATCTCCCCGGTATGGGTCGCTAAAACCGATATGAGTGAAAGTATCCGAGCTATCTGCAAAACTAACAGGTGTACCCCTGTTATTATCTGCGTTCCACATTTATGAACAGACTTTTGGGCAATAGGAACAGGCGTATAAAGCCAACGACGGGACCAAGCACACAGCGTGTGTTGGCCGGCGTTCGACAGTCGATACGCCGGATCTGGTATGTCTCGGCCGACAGGGACTGCCGACTGGCCACTCGCTGCTTGAATGAATCGAAAGCAACGGTCGGCTCAGAGACTGTTCTGCAAAGGCCCGCTGGTCGAGAGTCGACAACCGACCTCGACGGCTGTCAGTCCTACGAGCGAAGCGCCTCAACGCAGGCCACTGCTTCCCAGGCCACGATTCAGATGCCTCTACTAGGCCTACTCGGCTGGTGGGATTTCAGCCGAAGGTCCCTCTCCGGCGAGAATGTTGATGCCGTCGGACTGCCGGAACAAGTGGAGATGATCCTCGTCGAACGCGAGCGACAGTTCCTGGTTCGTCTCGGGCTTGACTTCGCCGGGCACGCGGACCCAACATTCCTGCCCGTCGATATCCATGTGGAGATAGTTATCAGAGCCGATCGGCTCCCGGACGTCAAGGTGTGCACGGATCGTGTTCGGTGCCCCGTCGTCGGCGATGGTGATGTTCTCCGGACGGATACCGAGGACGAACTCGTCGACCCCCTGTGCGTACTGGTCGAGGCGTTCCTGAGTCGAGTCCGAAACCTCGTAGGTGAAACCGTTGCCGACGAGGGTTGATCCGTCGAGGCGAACGTCGAACTGGTTCATCGGTGGACTGCCGACGAAATCACCCACGAACAGGTTCCGGGGCTCGTCGTAAATCTCCTCGGGGGTTCCGATCTGCTGGAGTTCGCCAGCGTTAACGACGGCGATGCGGTCGCTCATCGTCATCGCTTCCTCTTGGTCATGTGTAACATAGACGGTCGTGGTACCGAGTTTGTCCTGCAACTGCTGGAGTTCCGTTCGCATGTGGAGCCGGAGCTTCGCGTCCAAGTTGCTGAGCGGTTCGTCGAACAGGAACACGGACGGTTCGCGGACGATGGCGCGTCCAGTCGCGATTCGCTGCTGTTGGCCGCCCGAGAGATTCCCCGGTCGTTTGTCGAGTTGCTCCGTAACGCCCATCATCTCGGCCGCCTCCTCGACGCGCTGCTGGATTTCTTCGTCGGAGAGGTCGGTGGTCAGTTCCAGCCCGTAACTCATGTTCTTCCGCGCGGTCATGTGCGGGTATAGCGCGTAGTTCTGGAACACCATCGCTACGTCGCGGTCCTGTGGCTGGACGCCGTTGACGACTCGGTCTCCGATTCGGATCGTCCCGTCGGAAATATCTTCGAGCCCCGCTATCATCCGTAGCAGTGTTGACTTCCCCGAACCCGATGGGCCGACAATCGTGAGGAACTCTCCGTCCGCAATATCAAAGCTCACGTCTTCGACCGCCACAACCTCTGGGTCACCGTCGTAGACTTTCCGCACATTTTCGATGTTAACCGTACCCATAGTGCAGTAATTGCCAAGTGGTATTATAATAGTTGTGACTGGAAATCGGCTGAACACCCGGACTGCTCTCATATCGGGTCTGCTGTTTTGCCGGGACCGCTCCACTACACGGCCTCAGGGAGTCATGCCCTGTTGCCTCTCTGCGTACGTTCCACACGGTTACCGTCCTGATTCGAAGGCACAGGTCAACAAACACTATAAACCCCACTAAATATAAAATTATAAATAACCTACGTTGTAGTATGCGAACATGGTTCGGAAACCCTCGAGTAGCGAAACCCGTCGAACGTTCGTTAAATCACTCGGTGTCGCCGGTACGGTGGCGCTCGCTGGCTGTGGAGGTACTGGCGGCGATGGGGGCGACGGTGGGAGCACGGGTGACGCTGGGAGCGAGTCCTACGAGATCACCTTCTGGGAGCTCTTCAGCGGCGGTGAGGGTCCGATCATGGAGAGCATCGTCAACAAGTTCAACGAGGAACAGCCCCTCGATACCAGCGCAGAGGTGACCATCAACCGACAGCGTACACCGTGGAACGAGTACTACAACAAACTGTTCACCGCCCTCTCCGGCGACCAGGCGCCTGACATGGCTGTGATGCACGCCGCGTATCTGCGTGCGTGGGGCGGCGGCGTCGATTCTATCGGCCAGTACGTCGACACCGGGACGTTCCAGGACGACTACACTGAGAGCCACTGGAACCTCGTCACGGTCGAGGACAACGTCAACGCCCTGCCGATGGACCTCCATCCCATCGGCGTCTACTACAACAAGGACCTGTTTGAGGAGGCCGGACTGGACCCGGAGAGCCCCCCGACAAACTGGTCCGAGTTTGAGGAGGCCGGCAACGCAGTCGCCCAGAACACCGACGCCGCTGCGTTCACCCAGTCGCCGTACAACGACGGCTTCGGGTCGTTCCGGACGTGGAGTACCTGGGTCAAACAGCAGGGCGGAAGCCTCTACGACGAGGAGTGGAACCCGACTTTCGACAGCGAGGCCGGGATGAACATCGCCCAGCTCTTCTCCGACATGACCGGCGACATGGGGTGGGCACCGGCCACCAGCGAGGACACCTGGGGGAACAACGCGTTCCAGAACGGCTCCTGTGCGATGGCGATGAACGGGACTTGGTACGTCGCAGCACTGTCGGGTGTCGACGACCTCAACTGGGGCTTCTTCGAGCCGACTGTCGGTCCGAACAAGCAACAGGACAAGGTGTGGGCTGACGGTCACTCGATTGTCCTCCCGAAGAAGGAGGGTCGCAGCGACAAGAAATCGGAACTCGCCGCACGGGCGGCCCACTGGATGACCACGGAGAACCCCTCGTGGGGTGCCGAGGCCGGCCACCTACCCGCCGCAAACAGTATCTACGAGTCCGACGCGTTCCAGAACAGTCCATACTACGACAAGACACTCAACAAGTACGTCGGGATGGCCGAAGACGGCGACTACTTCTACCACCCGAAGGTCCCGAACGGCGACCCGAACGCCCAGAACTGGTACACCTGGCTCGTCGATATCTGGGCGCACAACGCCGAGCCCCAGGCAGGGGTTCAGTCCGGCATCGAGACGGTCTCCAGCGGCATCTCGGAGTGAGTAGACGATGGGGATAACAGAACGCATCTCGGGAGGTGAGGCGAGCACGAACCGCAAGACCGTGATGGGTCTCCGGAAGGAGACGATAGAGGGAATCCTCTGGTCGCTCCCATACCTTGCCGTGTTCACCGTGTTCCTCGTCTGGCCGGCGGTGAAGGGGCTCTACATGAGCCTCCACACCTACCCGAACAAGTTCGATCTCACGGAGACCGAGTGGGTCGGTATCCAGAACTACGTCGAACTGTTCCAGGACCCGGTGTTCTACAACGCCATGGAGGGGACGCTCCTTTTCGTCGCCGTCTCGGTCCCGGCGCTCGTGATTCTCGGACTCGTAATGGCGCTCGGCGTGAACCGTGATGTCGCCGGCAAGCGGACGCTTCGGGCCATCTACTTCAGCCCTTACGTCCTGACCGTCGCGGTCGTGGCGCTGGTCTGGGGGCAGGTGTACTCCCAGAGCTACGGGCTCATCAACTACTATCTCGGCTTCGTCATCGAGAACCCACCGGGATGGCTTACCTCGCCGGACCTCGTGATGGGGTCGCTCGCGTTCATGACGGTATGGTGGCTCGTAGGCTTCAACTTCGTCATCTTCCTCGCCGCCCGACAGAGCATCCCTGAGCGGTTGTACGAGGCTGCTCGGCTCGACGGGGCGACCGGCTGGCGTGCGTTCAGGGACATCACGCTCCCACAGATGCGAAACTCGGTCGTGTTCGTCGTGATGGTCCAGTTCATCCTTCAGTTCCAGGTGTTTGCCCAGCCGTACATCATGACCCAGGGTGGGCCGAGCAACTCCTCGGACACGCTGGTCTACTACCTCTACCGGAGCGCGTTCTCCCAACAGCAGTTCGGGTACGGCGCGGCGATGGGCTACGTACTGGTCGCCATCCTTATACTGATCGCCGTTATCAACTTCAAGGTAATCGGTGATTCCAATGTCTGAATCGACACAATCACAGTCGCTGCGCGCCTATCTGAGCGGTGATGCCGTTCGGAGCGCCCTGTTGCACGTGTTCCTCTACGGGCTCGCCCTCCTCATGGCGGTCCCGTACCTGTACACCATCTCACGGTCGTTCCAGCCCAACGAACTCCTTCGGGACCCGCGGCCGTACTGGATTCCGCCGCTCGTGGGTGAACCAATCACGTTCGAGCACTACCAGTACCTGCTGAACAACACGCTGGTCGTCGAGTGGACGATAAATACCTTCATCATCGCCGGCGGGGCGACGATACTCATCGTGGCTATCGACTCGATGATAGCGTTCTCGCTCACCCGTCTGGACTGGCCCGGACAGGGGGTCATCATGGGGATTATCCTCGCGAGCTTCATGGTTCCGTACTACATGAACATCGTGCCCCTGTACCAGATCGTCTCGAACCTCGGGCTCATCAACTCCTACTGGGGCGTAATAATGCCGGCAGCCGCCAGCCCGCTCGGGGTATTCCTCCTCTATCAGTTCTTCAGGGACATCCCGGAAGAGTACGAAGAGGCGGCCAGGCTCGACGGGTTCTCGACGTTCCAGGTGTACACGCGCATCATCCTCCCGCTCGCAAAGCCCATCCTCTCGGCGCTCGCGCTGTTCATGTTCGTCTACAACTGGAACGCGTTCCTCTGGCCCCTGCTCGTGCTGTCGAACGAGACGGCCTACACGCTGCCCATCGGGCTCGTGAACCTCTACCAGGGGAACATCGACACGCCCGGCCTCCACATGGCCGTCGCCATCCTCGGCTCGCTGCCGCTGTTCATCATCTACCTCCTGTTCCAGGGGCAGATCG
Organism: Haloarcula japonica DSM 6131; assembly: GCF_000336635.1. Classification (GTDB taxonomy): domain Archaea; phylum Halobacteriota; class Halobacteria; order Halobacteriales; family Haloarculaceae; genus Haloarcula; species Haloarcula japonica. Next base: position 60,443 of record NZ_AOLY01000048.1, read on the forward strand.
TGCGCGCAGTGCAGATGCAGGGTGCGACCGGGTGACCATGACCAACGGCGACTCCGCGGACGCGACCATCGGCGTCCACCGCGCGCTCGCCACCGCGGCGCGTCAGGTATATCGCCACCCGCTGCCGATGGTGGCGATCAGCGTCGGCTGGGTCCTCGCGTCCATTCCGCTGATCACTATCGGCCCGGCGACGCTTGGGGCCTACCGCGCGGTCCGGTCTGTCCGCGAGGACGGCCGGATCGACCGCGGAGCGGTCAGGGAGACGCTCGCGGCCCACTGGCTCGATGCGGTCCTGTTCAGCGGGCTGCTGGTCGTGTTCCCTGCCATCGCCGTCCTCTATCTCGGTCAGTACGCAGCCACTGGCGCGCCGCTATCGGGCGTTCTCGGCGCGGTCGGATTCTACCTGACGTATCACGCCTGGGTCGTCTTCGCCCTGGCGTTCGTCTCGCTCGCTGACGGCGCGGACGCGGTCGACGCCGTCACGGGCGGCTACCGGTGGTCGGTCGAGAACCCGGTCGCGACCGTGCTCGTCGGCATCGTCACCGCGACGCTGTTGATCGCGAGTGCGGTCCTGACTATCGCGCTCCCGCTCGTCTTCCCGGCGCTCGCGGCCGCGTTCCACACGGAACTGTTCGCCGAGAACCGCACAGCGTCGGACGGCGACGAAACGGAAGCGACCGTCTCTCCGGAGCGTTCCGTCTCCGGTGGCGGTCGGAGAAACGACTTTTCGACGACGTTCGGACGGTAACCCTAGGTTCCGTCGTCGTCAAGATTCAGCGATTCGACCCCGTAACTGATCTCACACAGTTCCGAGTCGGCCGCAGTTGAGGTCATCTGTAGCAGTTCGTCGCCGCGGCGCGAAGGCAACAGCGGCGTGGTCCAGCCGACGAACGTCCGGCCGCCGAGTTCACTCTCTGTCTCGAAGGACAGCGGGGCGTCTACCGGCTCCCAGTCCCCACTCCCGTCGAGATTCGAGTTCGCCAGCACGACTTCGCCGTTGCCCTCCGCAGGTTCGCGGTTCCCGTCGACGAGCTGTTTCCCGGAAATGAGTATCGTTCCGTCGTCGCCGCCGGCGCTGGTCCACGTAACGTGGGGGCCGTTGACGAACCGCCGGCCGTCGGCCGTCGAGACGAGGGTGCCCACGTCGCTTGGGTCTCCCCAGTCGCGCCCGTCGGGCGAAGTCTTGACGTGTACCTCGCCGTGCAGGTACTCCGGGCCGACGACCTCGTAGGTGATCATGTACGTGTCGTCGGGCAGCGACGTAACGGACGGCATCCCCGGCCGCGTGGTCCCGTTCGGGATGGCGGCTACGAACTGCTCGTCGCCCCACGTCTGCCCGCCGTCGTCTGAAGCCTTGTAGGCGACAAGCTGATTGTAGTCGTCGTCGGTCCCCATCCGTTCGTCGGCGAAGTAACAGACGAGGTTCCCATCGGCGTCGAGCCCGAGCTCGGGCTCCCAGACGGGGTTGTTCCCCTCGTGGGGAACGGCCGTACCTCCGGTGACGACAGTGCTGACGTACTCCCAGGACTCCCCGCCGTCGGTGCTCGCATACAGGTCGATGCTCGTCTCGCCGAGTTCGCCGATTGCTCCCTCTGGGACTTCTTCGGGAGCATCGAGGATCGGGATGGCGTTGCCCGCGGCCAGTACCGTCCCGGCCGACCACGGACCGACAGACTGCGGAAGCTCGAACAGGGTTGGCTGGTATCGAAGCCCCCAGTCCTTCCCGCTCGTGTCGTGGATCTCCGAGTACTCCGACCAGGTGCGGCCGCCGTCCGTGCTCCGGTAGACCGGGAAGTACGGCACCGAGCCGCCGCTCATCGACGGGTAGAACTCGAAAGTTGCCAGCAGCGGCCCCTGCGTTCCGTCGCTCGACCCGTGTTCCAGTCTCGTCACACGCGGGTACATCGACCCCGGTGTTGGTTCGCCTTCTGGGGGCGAGTAGAGCGTATCCTCTACGGCCGCCGGTTTGCCGCCGTCGGATCGGAACCCGAGACAGCCGGCCGCGCCGAATGCGACGCCACTCGTTGCGGCGATGGCCGTCATGTATTCACGCCGACTACACTGCCCGATTGAGAAGCGGTCGCTCATGGACGTACCCGACGTTTGGTAGAACACCACAATAATGATATCCCTTCTGTCAGCTTGAAACAGAAGGGCTGCGGCTCTGTTACTCCGAGAGAGTCAGTCCGACGACAGAGGCCGGCGGCGCATCGAACGTGACCGCACCGTCGCCCTCATCGTCGACAGACAGGTCCGAACTCGCGAAGGATTCGGCGTTGTCCTTCGTCGAGTACTCGCGAATGTCCTTCCCGTCGAACAGTACAGTGGCCGACTCGACCGTTGCCTCGGTCCCGGCGTCGACGGTGATCGTCTCGGCTTCGTCGTGGCGGCGGTTCGACGCCGTGACGAACAGTTCGCCGTCGCCTTTCGAGGCAGACGCCGAGACCATCGGCACGTCGTGGTCCTCCGCCTCGAAGGATTCCACGTCGGTGTCGACGCTCGTCTCCAGCGCGGTCTGTCCCACATGGTTCTCGTAGAGCTCGAACACGCGGAACGTCGGCGTACGCCACGCGTCCTCCTCGTCGGTCTGGACGAGACACTGCAAGACGTTGACGGTCTGAGCGATGTTCGCCATCGAGACCACGTCCGCGCGGTCGTGGATGAGGTCGAGGACGCCGGCCGTCGCCACCGCGTCCCGGACGGTGTTCTCCTGTTCGAGGCCGTTGTCGTTCTTCGCCTCCGGATGCCACGCACCCCACTCGTCAACGATGATGCCGACCTCGTCCTTCGGGACGAAGTCCGAGATGGTCTCGGCGGCCCGGTCGATGTCGCCCGCGATCTTCTCGGCCCGCGCGAACATCTTGTAGTACTGGTCGTCGGAGAAGTCCACGTCACCGCCCGCTTGGTAGTAACGATGGACCGAGAAGTGATCGAGCAGATTGAACGGGGAGCCCATCCCGAGGAAGGTGCCTGGGCCGAACTCCATGCCACCGTTGAGGTTCTCGAAGAAGACCCGGTTCCAATCGTCGGTGAGGTGACCGCAGGCGATGAACTCCGTCGATTCGGCGTTCATCAGGTTGTCGAAGCCGTTGAAGTAGTTCGCGAAGCGGCGATACTCGTCGGCGTACTCGTCCGGCGCGAACCGGCCGCCACAGCCCCAGTTCTCGTTCCCGATTCCCCAGTACTTCACCCCATAGGGCTCTTCCTGGCCGTTCTCGCGTCGGCGATCCGCCAGTTCTGTGTCGCCATCGTAGTTACAGTATTCGATCCAGTCCAGGGCCTCCTGTGGCGTGGAGGACCCGACGTTGACCGCGATATACGGGTCTGTTTCGAGGAGCTGACAGAGCCGGAGGAACTCGTCTGTGCCGAACTGGTTCGACTCCTCTGGGACGTTCTCACGGCCCTGTGTCCACCACAGGTTCCGGCGTCGGGGCCGCTCGTCTCGGGGGCCAACCCCGTCCTCCCAGTGGTAGTCGTCGGCGAAACAGCCGCCCGGCCATCGAAGGACGGGCATTTCGAGGTCACGGAGGAGTTCGACGGTGTCCATCCGAATGCCGTCGTTCGTCTCGACCCGGTTGTCGTCGCCGACCCAGATACCGCCGTAGATACACCGTCCGAGGTGTTCGGCGAAGTGGCCGTAGATGTTCTCTGAGATACGATCGATAGTCTCGCCACCGCTGACGCTAACTTCGCTCGACATACGTTTTGGGATCCACTCCGGGTCGTATAACTATTGTGCCTCGTCAGCACATCGTCTTCACATTAGCTGATTCCACGCAAGGCTGAACGACCGAAGCCAATCGTCGACTGTTTCTGCCTCAGCGTTGCTGGAACAGTTTGAGAATCATATAGTTAGCTGTTTTTACCTATTTAAATACATGTTCTACAGCGTTCCGATTTCCATGTTTTTCGTATCTGAAATCGTATCCCTGTCGGTGACACGAAACTTGTAACGATTTGGAGCCACCGACGAGAAACACGACGTTGGCGACGCCGTGTTTTTCGCTGAGATTGGTGAGAATGGAATAAGCACGAACCGTCGCTGTGGTTAGTTTAAGACTTGTATGAAGCAATTTATTCGTTTATCGGTTGACGGCGGCGTACAGCCAGTACTTCTCATCATTGAGTTGTATCACGGTCTCATCAACCGAACCGTGATCCGGTGACCGGCCATCTTCGGGCTGTATGTCAGCCTTATGAATACAATTATCTACAGTCGAACGAGCGCGCTGGACACCGAATATATCAAGAGTACAAACAGTATTTGAAAATGATAGTACGGCTAGATGCAGCTGATACTCAACTCCATCAGCAGTCGCGGTGTCGCTTCTCGCTCCACAAAATCTGAGTTGAGTTGGTCCAGACTATCGCTGAGGCTAGCGTTTCGGGAGAGAGCACTCAGAAAACGCTACGCCTCACTCTTCAATCCTTATCTGAACGCTACGGAGTAGATAGGGCTAAGGTTAGTGAGAAATGAGTAGCTTACGATAAAACCAACAGACGGCGTGGGGATTTCACAACCGTTTTATATACACTCCTATCGGTGCTAGGTGGGTTCTGGGCCCTGTCCAATCGCGTTGGATTCGCCCACACGATTGCTTCGGGCTGGAATCCGTCGTCGAAACCGACGACTTCCGATGGTACGTTGTACCCCATTTCTCCCACCCCACAGCAACGTACCATTCCGTCGTATGATCGGCGGCGCTGTGCATTCCCGGGATGACTGGATTGCGTTGAACTGCTGCTATGTTAGCACTTGCCACAAAGAATATCACGAACGGTGTCTTATACATAGACGGGTTCTGGCACTCGATTTGGGCCTCTTCATACTTTGATCCCACGAGACTACCCCATGCCTCTGGTCCAGAACCCATTCGTGCCTCTGACTGCAGTGGGTGGCACACACGGTGCCCATCGCCACCCGTCATCCGCTTTCCTGCCGGAGCGCAAAACCAGTCCTGTCCAACGCCGCTTCCGAGGGTGAGTCGGTGGCTCCGCTCACTCCAGAGAAATATCGGCGAGTTCTTGGTGATCGAACAGCTGCCTGTCCGCTGGTACGTCCGGACACTCGCCAGCGATGATCTCTCTCGGCCACTGGCCAAATTTGTCGGAACCGAGCCGCAATTACGGGGACGGCTGGGGGACCGCTAATCCGAGCTACTTTTGTGCTAGGAGCGGTTCCATTAGCGGGGTATGAACGAGTTACGCACTGGATTGAGTTATGGCGACGTTCTTCTCGTCCCGAAGCGGTCACCGGTTGACAGTCGGAGCGATATCGACCTCTCGACGCCGCTTACTCCGACTGTCGAACTGGATACGCCGCTCGTCTCCGCTGCGATGGACACCGTTACGGAGGCAAAACTGGCAATCGAGCTCGGCCGGTCGGGTGGATTCGGGGTACTACACCGGTTCCTGACGCCCGAGGAACAGGCCGAGCAAGTCGAGCAAGTGAAGGAAGCCGGCGAACAGGTCGGCGCAGCAGTCGGCATCAACGAGGATTACGTCGCACGGAGCGCGGCCGTGATCGCGGCCGGTGTCGATGCGCTCGTCGTCGACGTGGCTCACGGTCACCTCGACCGGTCGCTCGATGCCGTCGAAACCCTCGCCGATGAATTTCCGGAGACCGACCTTATCGCCGGCAACGTCGCGACGCCCGCGGGCGTCGAAGACCTCGCCGCCGCCGGGGCCGACTGTGTCAAAGTCGGTATCGGTCCCGGGTCACACTGTACCACCCGGAAGGTCGCTGGTGCCGGCGTCCCCCAGCTAACTGCTGTCGATGACTGTGCGACAGCCGCCGAAGATCTGGACGTTACCATTTGCGCGGACGGCGGAATCCGAACGTCCGGTGACGCGGTGAAGGCCCTTATGGCCGGGGCAGACACCGTGATGCTCGGGAGCCTCTTTGCCGGCACGGAGGAAGCCCCCGGTGCGGTCGTCGAAATCGATGGGACGCGGTACAAGCGGTCGCGAGGGATGGCGACTACTGCCGCGGCCGAGGACCGTGACGACAAACAGAACAACGTCAGCGCTGACGAGGGTGTCGAAGCACTGACCCCGTACAAAGGCCCGGTCGCCGCCGTGGCTGAAGAGTTCTGTGCTGGCATCCGCTCCGGACTCTCCTACTGTGGCGGGCATACAATCGCTGCGGCCTGCGACAAGGCGGAGTTCATCCGTGTCGCCCAGAGTGCGAAGGAACGCGAAGGGTTCCACACGGACCACGACTGGGAAGGCATCAACGTGGAGAGTGAAGCCACACAGGTCCCCGACGCCGGCACCGAGGCAACCGTCGACAGCGACGACTAAACGGGGTATTGCTTTCGCACCTGCACCGCCGAATGCTTGTATTCGGGAATATCGGCGACTGGGTCGAGCGAATCACCCGTGAGGGCGTTTTCGAGCGGGGCAATACGATGGCTCTTGAACGGTATTGGGGCTGGCTTCCGGGATAGCATGGCAGACCGTGTTTGCGGTGGGTCGCCAGTTTCGAGAGGCACACCACATACTGTAATGGGACATCGCTCATAGTGCCGGTAGATGCGACCCGCTCTGACGACTGTGCAAGTTTTCGCGCTACTCGCGGTGGCTCTCAGTACACTGGTTTTCGCTGCGTAGTTTGCCATCGATACCACCAGCGCCCGTCCCGAGCCGGTGGCGTTCGATAACACTGTGCAACGCGGTGTTACGGCGGCCGACGAACAGATCGCCCGGAATCGGAGTATCAGCGTTCCGCGTACGCAAGTCTTCTACTCGCAGTACCGCTACGTCGTCGGCTACGTCGGTATCGGTCAGGCTGTGACCGCGCTCACGGAACCGGGCCACGAGCAGCAGTTCGGGTATCCACTCGCGGTGTACGTTTCAGATTACAGTGACCGGCCGGTCAGGTGCGGCGACGACAGCTCTCTCCGAACCGCCGCACCGCCGGACTGGGTCGAAGCGAATCAGGCCCACTACGTTGTCAACGGCTCAGCGCGGGTACCATCCGGTCCGGCGGTTGTGCCGTTCGCAGACCGGGACGACGCCGAAGCGTTCACCGATAGCTATGGCGGCCGAATCATCGACTGGGAAGCCCTCAAAACCCACTCGTTCGACCTCGAACAGGCGGCAGCAGTCCGAAAACAGGTTGGCCCGCGGCGAAGCGATGCGAATGCCACAGCAGAAGCGGCACGACAGCGTGGAAATCGGCCCGTCTCGGTCGAAGTCGGCACCGATGCTCCGACGGTTCAGGCGGCCGTCGATGCGGCCCCGCCGAACACGACGGTCGTCGTCCCGGCGGGCACGTACGAGGGGCAGGTGACGATAGACAAGCCACTCACCCTCAGCGGCCCCGGAGCGACGCTTGATGGGGGTGGCAACGGAACTGTCGTGACGGTGACCGCCGACCGGGTTGGCGTCACTGGGTTCGAAATCGTCGGCGTCGGCAACACAACGGTCGGCGACCCGACGAAATCCAACGACAGCGCCTGGGATGGGACCGTCACGACCGCCTACGGCAACAGCGACGCCGCCGTGACCGGCCGAAACGCGTCCGGGCTCTATGTCGCGAACCTCACCGTTGAGACGCCTGCAAGTGGCGTCGTGTTGCGGCGGACGCCCGATGCGGTCGTTGAGAACATCACGGTCAACGGGACGGCAGACTGGCAGGACGGGTTCATGGGCGTCATCGGGATGCACGGACCGGTTGTCGTGCAGGATTCGGTCTTCAACGGCGGGCGTGACGGCGTGTACCTTCACCGCGCCGACGGGACCGTCGTCCGGAACAACACGTTTCAGGACAACCGCTTCGGCGTCCACCTGATGTACACCTCACGGTCGCTCGTTGCGGACAACGTCGCCCGGGGGCAGGAGTACGCCGGTGTCGTCGTCATGACGAACCCCGTGGCGAACGCCATCGTCGGGAACGATGTGCGTCACTCCGGCAGCGGTGTCATGTTAGCCGGCTCCCGGAGTTATATTGCGCACAACGTGGTGGTCGGCACCACCCAGGCGATGTCGACAAACGCCGACCGGTCACTGTACGAGCACAACGTCCTCTACGGGAATGACATCGGTGTGCGGGCGTCGACAGTCGTCCCGTCGAACATCGTCACCGAGAACGATCTCATAGCGAACGACCGCCACGCCATCTCGGGACCGGGGCCGCTGCGTGTGTACACGTACGACGGCAGGGGGAACTACTGGAGCGGTGCGTACGACCTCACTGGCGGAACTGGGCCAACACTGGGCCAGTCCTACTCACCCACCGACTCTGTCGACCGCCGCCTCCACCAGACCGACGCTGCGGTCGTCCTCAGGTCGGCACCGGGTGTCCGGGGCCTCCGGGCGCTCCGCGGCATCACACCCGGATTCCGCCGGGGAAGCATTGTCGACAGGGCACCGCTGGCAGAGCCTGCGAATCCCGAGACCGTCAGGCGTCTTCGAAACGGGACAGCCATGGAGGAACCAGCATGACTGGCGAGACGTATCTCACTGCGGAGGAGGTCACGAAGACGTACGGCGATATGACGGCCGTCTCGGAGGTGTCACTCGACATTCCGTCCGATGCCGTGACCGGATTTATCGGCCCAAACGGGTCCGGGAAAACGACGCTCTTACGCATGCTTCTGGGCGTCGAGCGACCGACCAGCGGCACCGTCTCGTACGACGGACCTGCTGCCGAACGGCAACTGGGCTACCTGCCACAGCGGCCGACCTTCCGACCGGGGTTCAGCGTCCGGGAGACAGCCGGATTCTACGCGGACCTCGTCGATGACGACCCGGACCGACTGCTCGAACGTGTCGGCCTCGAAGAAGTGGCCAGCCGTCCCGTGTCAGGGCTGTCCGGGGGAATGACGCGTCTCCTGGGAATCGCACAGGCACTGGCCGGCGACCCGCCGATCGTGATGCTCGACGAACCGGCAAGCGGCCTCGACCCGGCGATGAGCCGACTGATATTCGACATCGTCGAATCGATTGCCGACGCTGGCCGTGCCGTGGTTCTTTGCTCGCACGAACTGCCGCTCGTCGAAGAGACGGCTGACCGACTGGTGGTCCTCGAATCCGGGCACCTCGTCCGAACCGGGTCGGTTGCAGCCCTACAGGAACAGACCGGCGGGCCGCTCCACGAGACGTTCACAGCGCTTCTGGATCAGGACAGAGCCACTATCGCCGCTCCAGAGGGGACACAATCATGATAGACGGAACCCGCTTCTGGACGGTCTTCGTCCGTGAGGTCCGCAGTGCCGTTAGGACACGCACCTATCTCGCTCTCGGGCTGGTTACGGCGATTGTCTTGTTCGGCCTCGCCCATGCCGGGGGCGGCCCCGCTGGCGGCTACGTTCCCACTGTCGTCGACACGCTTGTTGCGGTCGAAGTGCTCGTACCGACGCTTGCCTTCGCCGTCGGCTATCGCGCGATCGCCGACCCCGCTGTCCGCGGAGAACTCGATATACTCGACACCTACCCGCTTTCGACGTGGTCGTACGTCGGCGGGGTGTACGCGGGCCGCGCCCTGCTGTTGCTCGCTATTGTCGTCGTCCCATTATTGGCTCTGGGCGTCAACGTGGCGACGACCGCAGGACCGGAGACGACGGTGTTTGCGAGCCATCGCGGTGTCGACTCGCCGTTCCTGTTCATCCGATTCATCGCACTGACAGTCCTGTATGCGCTCTCGTCGCTGACTATCGCGTTCCTGCTGTCGGCGCTCGCCGGCAGCCGGGGCCGAGCGCTCGTGCTCGGACTCGCTGGACTGCTTGTCATCACCGTCGGAGGCGACTTGGCGGTGTTCGCGGGGCTTGATACCGGAGTCACCACGAGCACACTCGGCGGCGCGCTCGCCATGACTCCGGCGGGAGCCTACCGCGGACTCGTCTTTGATCAGGTCCTGTACGTCGCTGTTCCGGGCCGGTCAGCGTTCGTTCCGACGTGGGTCGCCGTCCTCTCGCTCCTGTTCTGGTGGGGACTCACATTCGTGGGGGCGACGCTTGCGACGGATGCGGCCTGACCTCAACCGTCGTCCGTTGCGGCCGCGAGTCCGTCGTCGACCAGCCGCGTGAACCGGTCGATGAGACGATCTGTGAGCGATGGACGCACCGCCGCGAGCAGCCGCCGTGTCTCATCCGGGTCGGTCAGAGCTACGACGACACGCCCCCGTTCGCCGTACGACTTTTCGAGTATCCCTGCGTCAGCCAGTGCAGAAACGTGCCAGGAGACCGTACTCCGGGCGACGCCCAGCCGGTCGGTCAGTTCGTCCGCTGACAGAGACTCCGCTTCCAGCAGATGCAGGAGAATCGTCCGCGCAGTCTCTCGCCGGGCAAACGCCAGCACACGTCGCTCCCAGGGCCCGTACTCCCGGCTGTAATAGTGCGTTTTGCCCTGAATCTCCTCGGCGACGACGTCGCCGGCACGGCGTAGTTTCCGCAGGTGATACTGTGCCTGTCCAGTCGCGATATCGAGATCCGCTGCAAGCGCGTTGAAATGGACTCCCGGTTTGGACTCGACGTGGGAGCGCACTTGCTCAGTAACCGTGGACATAGTCTTCAGTACGGCTTTCCAGCCACCGGGACAACAGGGTATCGGACGTTCTCACTGCGCGGGAACCCGCTTACATCCCGCCCACCAGTTTCCGAGTTATGTCCTCGGCGGGGAGGGTCTGGCCGCCGTACTCTTCGGCGAACGATTCGGCGTCCCCGCTGTCACCGAACGGCACGATAGCGGTCCCCATTGACCCATCAACATCCGAATTAGCGACGACTGTGAGTTGCCCCGCTGGGGCGAACGCCTCGGTCTCCAAGTACCGGGAGATGCTGGTCTTGCCCCCATCAGTCCGGACATCGTAGTCGGTTGCACTGTAATCGGTCAGGAACGTCTCCGCAGGCGTCCATCCCGACTGTTCTTTGGCGAACCGGTGGCGATACGTACAGGTCGTACTGCAGAACCGTGCCGGTGGGTCGTGTCCCTCGGGCGTGTTGTCCTGGTAGTACGTTTGACCGGTTGGACCCGGGTGCTGGTCGATGACCATCCCGCACTGATCACAGTTCTGGCCGCTTTGGATGCTGACCGGTTCAATCTCTTCACTGGTCCCCAGACATCCCGAGAGCGACACGACTGTCGCAGTCCCGACGATGAAGCGCCGGCGTGTCAATGTTTGGACATACTCAGACATACTAGATAGTACACTGAACAACACCAAATGGTTCATGGTGCGACCGTCGAAACGCCGGTCAGTCGGGAACGCTCGGCGGCGCGACCGAATAGATCGCACTCAGCACCAGCAGCGCGATGAGGAAGTCGAACCCGTGTTCGGTGAGGTGATGTACTACCATCGGGACAGCCCCGAGGACAGTCCCGATGCCGACCACTGACCGAAGGACCAGCAACCCGATAGCGACAGTCAACAGAACGTACGGCCGTGACCGGCGTCGGTGTGTACTGGCCGCTGCGACGAAAAACAGCGCCAACGTTCCGAGCGTAGCGAGTCCCAGCACGGCTATCAACATTGCGGATTGACCGGGACTAATCCAGTCAGCCGTCGGTTGAAACATCTCTCAGGTCACGTTTCGGGCGGTTGCACTGGAATCGGTTTCGGTCGCGGTCGCTTCCGTGCCCGATGCTTACTGCCGAGCTGAGTGGTCTGACACAGTTCCGCTGGTGTATGTCCGTTTGAAAGGGTCTCCGTGGGACCCTCTCAGGTAGCCACCAGCACCGGTCGTCCCGCGTTCTGGACGACCTGGTCGGTCACACTTCCGATCTGTTTCCAGTTCCATGCTGCGCAGTGCCTGGCTCTGCGTGTCGATCCGTATCGACAACAAAGACTGCGTAAAGCTCGGTACCGTGTTACTCGGCCCGTTCGAGCGCGTGTGTCGCTGTGCGGTTCGCGTCAGTACTGCCGTCGGTCGCAACCACAATTGTAACGTACGTAATAGGGGGAAACGGTCGTCTCACTATTTCAAGCCACTGACTACTATGGAATAATGACAATCTATTGTTATGCATGGCGAGCAGCTACAGTGCAATCAGTCAGACTTTGCCAAGATATCGCATTTCAATCGCTTAAACGCCGCTTCCTGTCACAGGACAGCCGCAGTCATGGTTTGATGTTCTCCCGGAAGTCGGGTGCCAGTCCGGCTTGTCGGATACCGGCGAAATCCGTTATCTCGAACTCGGAGAGTATGACCTCGCCGGAGGTGGTCGCCTGGAGCGTGTTGGGTCGCCAGGCGTTCTGTGTCATTGCCGTGATATCCGACCAGTTGTCGAGCCTGTCCGAGAATCTCATTAGATGTAGTTGACCAGCAAACAGAATGGCCACAATGCGAGTTTCAGAAAACAAACACCGATGGGAAT